>JAZRVO010000013.1:0-48269 GCA_045599185.1 Treponemataceae bacterium
CAAAAATTGAAAGTAATAAAACCGAACAGGTTAAAGCAGCCTTTTTCATAAGCCACCTCCGTTTACAAAAGTGGTTTTGCAGAAAAAAGCAAAGTTTCTTCTATTATTGTTGCTTGTTGCTTGTTGCTTGTTGCTTGTTCAACATTATGGAATTCGCCCTTTTTATATTGTCAATATACTTTCCACGTTTTCTTTGTTTAACATTAGTTAACTTTTTATATTATATGGCAATAAGACGAATAACACAACACAGAAAAATACGCGTGCGCGCGTGCGCGCGTGCTGTTTGCTTTGTCTGTTACTGCCACCGGTTTAAACACGAGGAAAAGTTTTGCGATAGCAAAACTTCTCCCTTTTGGTGGAAGATGGCTTGGCCTGCATCAAGCAGCGGTTTAGGACAACGTAAACAACACCAGCCAACTTACACAATAATTGACGTAGTTTTTTGCAAAGCAAAAAACTAGGGGCTTTTGCGTACACTAATCAATAGTTAGAGACAACGTGAAAAGCAAAAGCTGTAACGCAAGTTGGCTAACATTTTATTTCTTGACTATATTCATTTTTGACTGTAAATTAGGGCCAAGACGGAGGCGATTATGTGCACGACATCCATTTACGAAGCGAGAAACAATTTTTCAAATCTTGTTGCAATGGCAGAAGCTGGTGAACCTGTAGAATTAACCCGTTACAACAAGCCGGTGGCCGTCATAATCAGTTACGACGAATATTGCAAAATCGAAAAACCATCAATGCTGGATAAACTAAACGAATTGAAAAAACAATTTGCTGATGTTTTAGACGATGAAGGCATTCCTTTACCGCCTAAAGTATATCCAGATCCAAACAGAAAGATTTTTGAAGAATAAAACGGAGAGAAAATATGAAAGAATTCAGCAAGGTTTATTTATTGGACACAAACATCGTTTCAGAGTTTTCAAAAGAATATCCTAACCCGAATGTTCTTGAATTTTACAAAGCAAGAAAAAACATGTGTGCCATTTCTTCAATTACGTGGCAGGAACTGGTTTACGGCGTTTCAAGAATGCCTGAAGGCAAAAGAAAAAATTACATTTCCAACTGTCTGAAAATATACAAGGAAGATTTGCCAATCATACCATACGACAGCTTTTCTGCGGAAATATGCGGAAACTTTACCGGCACAATGGAAAACACGGGGCATCCACTCCCCTATTCAGACAGCCAGATTGCGGCAACTGCAATATCCAACGGCATGGTTCTGGTAACCCACAACACCGCCAACTTTGCACCAATAGCAGAAAAAAACTACCTGAAAATGGAAGACTGGTTTGAAGGATAAAGCTTTTTGAAGAAGCTTGAATTGCGCACGCTGACAAATTGTTCTGTTACTACCATGGATTCCGAACCAAGTTCGGAATGACAAGCCAACATACATATAAATTGACCTGGTTTTTTGCAAAGCAAAAAATTAGGGGCTTTTGCCTATAACAAGTGGCAGTTAGTGACAAAACAAACGGCAAAAGCGGTGTGCTTGTCGAATCGCTTTATTTTTCGATATAATAGAAAAATGAGCGACAAAAAAACTGAAAAAAATCCATTGCTTTGCCACTGGGCAGACCAAATGGCCGAAAAAATCATTGCCGAAAAAGGCGAATTAGATTCTTATACATGTGCTTCGGGCATTACGCCTTCAGGCACTGTTCATATTGGCAACTTCCGCGAAATCATCACTGTTGACCTTGTTGTACGTGCCCTGCGCGACCGCGGCAAGAACGTTCGTTTCATCTATTCATGGGACGACTACGACGTTTTCCGAAAAGTGCCTGCCAACATGCCCGACCCTGAAATTTTGCAGAACTACCTGCGATACCCTATTACTTCAGTGCCGGACACAACCAAGCGCAACGAAAACTACGCCCGCCACCACGAAGTTGACATTGAAACCCAGCTGCCGCGCGTAGGCATTCACCCTGAATTTTTATACCAAAGCCAGCGCTATCAGGCAAACCGCTATGCAGAAGGCATGAAAAAAGCCCTGCAGAACCGTGAACTTATTAAAAAGTGCCTTAACGAATACCGCGACGACGAACACAAAATGAAAGACAGCGACGTTTACTGGCCAACTTCAATTTTCTGCGGTAAATGTTCAAAAGACACAACCGAAATTACCGGCTACGACGGCGAATACGGCGTAAGCTATAAATGCGAATGCGGCTGCGAAGAAACCGTAGATATCCGCAAATTTGGCGGCATTAAACTTGGCTGGCGCGTAGACTGGCCAATGAGATGGAACGAAGAAAAAGTAGTTTTTGAACCGGGCGGAAAAGACCACATCAGTCCTGGCGGAAGCTATGACACTGCAAAACTTGTTTCTAAAAAGATTTACGACTGGAATGCGCCGGTAACAATGCGCTACGACTTTGTAATGCTTAAAGGCGTGCCGGGCAAAATGTCATCTTCAAAAGGAAAGGTAATTTCGCTTGTTGATGCGCTGGAAGTTTACCAGCCGCAGGTTTTGCGCTATATTTTTGCAGGCACACGCCCTAATACAGAATTTTCCATCAGTTTTGACATGGACGTTCTTAAGATTTACGAAGATTACGACAAAACCGAACGCATTGTTTACGGCGTTGACAAGGCCAAGAATGATGATGTCCTTAACAAGGAAAAACGCATTTACATGCTTTCCCAGATGGACGGAAAAATTCCTGAAACAATGCCTTATCAGATTTCTTTCCGCATGCTTACAACCCTTCTGCAAATTTACAGCGGCGACGTTAACAAGGTTATTGAATATCTTGGCGACGTTAAGCCGGAACAGGAAGAAACACTGCGCCAGCGTGCAGCCTGTGCCTGGTACTGGATTACGGAAAGTGCGCCTGACTGTGCACCGGAATTCTGCTTTGCGCTGGTTAGCGACGGCACAAAAGCAGCAGTTGAAGGCGATTACCTTAAGGCACTGGTTCGCGTGCGCGACGAAGTTGTACCAAAGCTTGAAACTTTTGCAGTTGACAAAGACCTTCAGCAGGCCATGTACGACATTGCAACCGAAATGGGGCTTGATGCAAAAACATTGTTCCAGACAATTTATCAGGCTTTAATCGGCAAAAATCAGGGTCCGCGCCTTGCAAACTTCATGAAAATCATCGGTAAGGAACGTTTGGCAAAAATTCTTGCCGCCTACTAATCAGGCATAAAGCCGTAAGCTGAATAAAGGCACCTGCAAATGGTGCCTTTTGTTTTTTAAAACACCTGCCCAAAATGCTCATGCCATTCAGTTTTCTTCTATATAAAAGTGAAATAAAATGAAAAAATCTGGAATTTTTCAATTGAAGAAAACAGGACGGTTTTTTGGAAAATTATGAAAATATCTTTAATTTTCAACTAATAAAAAACAAAAAAGTATGTTAAAATTGAAACGTTGTAAACCAACAAAAACAGAAAAAAAGTACATCAAACAATAGGAACGGCTATGAAACTGAACACCAAATTTACATTTTTGCTTCTTGCTTTCACTGTGGTAACAATGGCAATTTCCGGCACAATTTTTGCTTCTTTTACGCGCCTGCGGCTTTTGCAGACTTTTCAGAAAGAAACAATGAGCATGGAATATTATCTTTCAGAAATCGGTTCCTACTCTTCGGTTGTTTCGGCAGCTTCGCTTGAACCTTCTAGCATGTATACCGACTGGGAAAAACTGCTGGAAGAAGCGAGTGCCCAGTACGAACGGGTTATTGACCCTTCATTTGACCGCCTGCTGAACAAGGAACAGCAGGAATATATGAAAAACCTGAAAAACCTGTGGAGCCTTATTGCACCGCAGATTGAAACCGTATCCAACGCCCTCCGAGACTTTTCGGAACTGCCTTTTTCCGACATGGAAAGAACATCCCTGAACGCAAAGGGTGCAGACGCTGTTGTTTACAGCCTTGAAGGCGATGACCCGCGCCGCCCGATTATGATGTTTTCCCTGCAAAAAATTAACCGGGCAGCGGCACTTCTTGTAAGTTCTAAAAAAATGTTCACCAACCTTTTGAACAAACTGAACGAAAGCATAGAAGACAGGGTTCAGAGCCTTTTTATGGACTACCTGATTTTTAACATCGTAACGATTCTTTTAACTTCAATCGTTATTTTTACAATTGCAAAAAGAGTTACCGGCAAAATTACTGACCGGGTTAAAAAGCTTGAAAACGTTTCAGGCCAGCTTGCGTTAAAGGATTTTTCATGCAAGCTCGATTCGCTGCATTTCGGTTCGGACGAAATTTCCGGTCTAGCAAGAACTTTGTCCGACACGATTAACCATCTTAACGACTTTCTTGAAATGGTTAAGGTTTCTTCAAGCGAAAATGCTGAACTTGGCAGCAGCATTGACCTTGCCGCACAGAACACGGCTTCAGCAATTCATCAAATTAACGCCAGCATTGAATCGCTCCGCAAGCAGTTCAGCGACATGGAAAACGCAGTTCAGCGCTCGGCAACTTCTCTTACGACAATGTCTCTTGCAGTAAAGGCTCTTATCAAGGACAACACTTCCCAGACTCAGGCCATCAAGGAATCAGATTTGGCTTCGGAACGCATGGCGGCAACGGTTGAAAAAATACGCATTATGGCAGAAGAAAACTGTTCCAATGCCGAAGACATGCAGGAAAGCGTTTCTTACGGCGACAAGAAAATTGAAGAATCCAACGCAATGATGAAGGAAGTTACAAACCAGCTTAAATCAATTTCTGAAATCGTAACCCTCATTAACGCAATTGCAGAACAGACCAACATTCTTTCTATGAATGCGGCAATAGAAAGTGCCCACGCAGGCGAAAGCGGCAAGGGTTTCAGCGTTGTTGCAGAAGAAATCCGCATTCTTGCTGAATCTACCGGCGAAAACGCTAAGCGCATTTCGGACAGCCTGTTTACGATTACTTCGCGCATGCAGGAAGCAAGTGAATTAAGTGAACAGGCGGCGGCTTCTTTTGGCGAGGTAAACGGCCATTCGTACAAAATCCACAATTCACTTTCAGAAATTCTGGACAATATTAACGAAGCCGCCGGTGAAGCGGAAAAAGTTGCCCAGTATTCAGCACACATTACAACTGCTGCAGAAAAAATGAGCACCGAATACGAAAAACTGAATGTTCAGCGCAAAACGGTTTCTGCCGAAATGACTTCGCTTGAAAACGTTTTTGCAATTTCGCGCAACGGCATTGACGAAATTAAGCTTGGCGCAGAAGACATTGTTAAGCGAATGCTTGAAGTCAGCCACATGTCTAGCGAAAGCCGCCAGCGAATGTCAGTGCTTAGCGACAATTTGAACCAGTTTAAAACCCACACGATAATAAAAGCGGCCACAGCTGTACCTGTTGAAGAAAAAGAAGAAATTGTTGAAGAACTGGAAGATATAGAAAGTTTGGAAACGGTTGAAGATGTGCCGGCAGCAGAAACTGCCGGAGCCGTAACGATTGAAGATTTGCAGAAAACTGTTTTTGAAGAAGACGACGACAGCGTACTGGTAGAAGAACTTTAACAGCCGTAAGTTTTTTACAGCCGGTTTAAAAGCCAAAAAGGCAGAAAGCTAAAAACTTTCTGCCTTTTTTATTGCGCCTTAAGGTTTCTGCAATCATTCACAACTAGCGGCTGCAAAAGCTTTCCCAGTTTTTCGGTTCTTCCACGCAAAAAGCAAGTTTTTCGCCGGTATAAGGGTGCACAAATTCCAGTGAACGTGCGTGCAAACACAGACGGTTGCACGGGTTTGTTCTGCTTTTAAACAGCCTGTCACCGGCAAGCGGATACCCCTTTCCGGCAAGGTGGGCACGAATCTGGTTGGTTCTGCCGGTTTCAAGTTCAAGTTCAAAAAGGGTATAGCGCGTACCGGCGCAAACAGTTTTATAATGGGTTACGGCACTTATAAGTTTTTCGTTATTGTGCCGGGCGTGCTGCTTTTGCATTTTTGCATCGGGCACATAGGAATGGTGCGCCTGATTCATCATAAGCGGGTCGTCAATTGTTCCTTCCGGCGGCAGAATGCGGCTTTTGTCGGTAGGATTTTCGGCAAGCGCGCGGTAACAGCGGCTGGTAACAATCGTCTGCCAGCTGTCCATTATCCGCTTCTGGGCATCGGGCGAAAGGGCAAACATCATAATGCCGGAAGTATCCTTATCAAGGCGGTGCACGGCCTGGGGGCGGTAAGAACCGCGCACCATGCCGCGCTGACGGCGCTGCTGGCACAGAAGATCCTGAGCAGTTTTGCCGCTAAAACCCGGATACGGCACCGAAAGAAGCCCGGCACTTTTATTCAGCACAACAATGTATTTGTCTTCGTAAAGAATATCTATTAAAGCCACAATGCCACCACACCAGCAACGGTAAAAACCTTATTTTTTCTTCAGCAGGGCTACAAACGGGTTGTATGTTTCTCCGTCGTCTTTCTGGCTGCTTAAATATTCAGCAGAATTTTCATCCTGTTCGGCAGAAGTTGCAGGACGCAGGGAAATGCGCTTGTTTTCTGCATCAATTGCAAGAATCTGAACGTCGTAAGCTTCGCCAATTTTGAAAAGCTTACGCAAATTGGTTTTTTCGCCGGCTTTTTCAATTGTGCTGATATGAACCAGACCATCAACGCCTTTTTCAAGTTCAACAAAAACGCCAAAGTCCATAATCTTGCTGATTGTGCCTTTTACTTTCTGTTCAATTTCAAAGCGTTCTGCAATGTCGTCCCAAGGGTCTTTTATCAGCGACTTTAAGCTGAGCGAAACGCGTTCGCGCTGCCAGTCGGTAGAAATAACTTTTGCAGTAATTTCCTGTCCAACTTCCAGTTCCTTTGAAATGTCTTCAACACGGCTGAGTGAAATTTCTGAAATTGGCAAAAGTGCCTGAAAACCCTGAACTTCTACAAAAGCACCGTAGCTTTGAAGGGATTTTACCGTGCCTTTTACGACAGAACCAACTTCAATTGTTTTCTGAAGGTTTTCAATGAAGGCCTGACGCTGCATTTCGGTAATTGCACGGTTAGAAACCAGAATATTCTTACCGTTTTCTTTGTATTCCTGAATTGCAAAAGTAAGGTGCTTGCCTACGAAGGTTTCGTTTTCTTCCTTGCGGCGGCCGCCCATTTGAGAAAACGGGCAGAATGCGCGGCTGTTTCCGATACGGATTTCGTAGCCGCCTTTAATTTCTTTTTCTACAAAGCCTTCTACAGGGATATGATTCTGAAAGGCGTTTTCCAGCATGTCTTTATCGGCTTTTTCGCCTGCAATTTTGGTGGTAAAACGCATTTCGCCATTTTTTTCGCCAACAAAAAAGGCTTTAATTTTGTCGCCTTCTTTTACCGTTAAATTTCCGTCAGCATCAAGCAATTCGGCACTTTCCAGAACGCCTTCGCTTTTGCTGTTCAAATCAAGAAAAACTGTATCGCCCGAAATTGCCACAACTTCGGTTACGATTTCCTGTCCAATCTGTAATTTATTCATAGCCCAAAGTTTACAACATTTTGAAAAGGTTTTAAAGTGCAGTAAAACAGAAGAAATTTGAATGCGTAAACGCAAACGTGAATGGTAATCCTGGGGAAATCAGAAATAAACTTCTTTTCTGTGGGCTATGCGCAAAACCGTGATAAGGATTCCTTCATCTTTAATCTCGCAGACAAGGCGATAATCGCCAACCCTATAGCGCCATAATCCGGCATAAATTCCAGCCAGTGCATTTCCGCTGGTTCGCGGATTTTCCAGATCTTTAAGCTTTAAGATAAATTTCTGTATCTGCTGCTGAACAGGTCTGTCTAATTTTAAAAATTCTTTTCTAGCCCTGTCAGCAAACAAAACATTCATAAACCGGCCTCGGTAAAAACATCCTCCGCAGAATATGTTTTTTCCTTGCCGCTTCTAATTTCGGTAAGCACTTTTTCAGAAAGGTAAACGTCTTCCAAATCATCAAGATAATCTTCCAAAAGCAGATTGAAATAAAAACTTGAAGAACGATGTGTTTCTTTTGCCAGAAAATCAATTCTGCGTTTTAATTCCGGTGTTGTTCTAAAAGTTGCGGTTGCAGTCATTGCCATAATCATTCTCTTTTGTAATACATAGTGTAACACGTATTACAAACAATCAATTGAACAAAAACCATCCTTCCGTTCAGCACACGCTTGCCCTGCCCTTTCATTCTATCAGGGAATGCTCTGCAAAACTGAAATAATCGGTTCTGGTAATTATTATGTGATCAAGCAGCAGAATGCCCAGAATGTCTGCGGCCTGTTTAAGGCGGCGGGTTATCTGAATGTCGTCGTCAGAAGGCTTGTTTGTACCGGACGGATGGTTGTGGCACAAAACCACGGCAGCGCAATGGTCCTGCAGCGGGCCGCTGAAAACTTCCCTTGGATGAACAAGCGTGCGGTTAAGCGTACCCACGGCAACAACCCGCAGTTTAAGCACTTCATGTGCACCGTTAAGCGAAATGCAGATAAAGTGTTCCTGCATCTGCATGGCGTAATGCTGCAAAAAAGGCAACGCATCTCTGGGACTGGTAATTTTTTCACCACTGCCGGCAAAAAGCCGCCTGCCAAGTTCTACGGCCGCCACCAGGCAGCAAGCCTTGCTGGCAGAAATGCCTTTAATTTTCAGCAGTTTCTGCATAAATTCTTCACTGTCCTGATAATTCAGCGCACAGTTCCATACTTTCTTTGCAATATTCATTACCGGATTGCCTTTTGTGCCGCAGCCTATCAGCAGTGCTGCCAGTTCAATTGAATTTAAAACGTCAAAACCATTTTTCTGTGCACGTTCACGAATATCAGGTTTTTTGTTCTCACAATCGGCTTTAATTCTTCCGATATATGATAAGGTTACAGGGTGTTCAGCTATTTTCATGCGGGGCTCCTGTATATACATACGCTAATTTACGATTTTTCAGCAATTTTTGCTGAAAAAAATTCACATTTTAGAGGAATTTTCATGAATTTAAAAACTACCGGTTTAATTTTGCTTGCGGTTGCAGTTCTCTTTACATCGTGCAAGTCGACAAAAAAAGTAAAAACGCCGCCAAAACCCTACGCAGAACCAATTGAAACCGAAACTTATGATGAAGCAGGAATCAGCAATGCAATTGAAAGCGCCGAACCAACAGAATTCGATGAATCATACGATGATTACGGCAGTTATTTTGATGATTCGGAAGTTTTTGTTACCGTACCGGAAAATGAATACATTTCTGCTGACACAAGCGATTACGATGATATTTACAGCGATTACGAAGGTTTTGAATACGGATTTGTTGACGACAGTTTTGACGATTCGCTGATAAACAACGATTATTCTGACGATTACCCGGCAGAAGAAAGTGACAGAACCGAAAAAACGAACAATCCTGCGGTAATTTTCGGAGGTTCGGCAATTGCAAAAAATGACGGTTCTTCTGGGGCTTCATCTTCTTCTGCAAACGAAGAAAAAAACAGCACCACGGATTCTGCCCAGACAGAAACAAAAGCCGGCACAACCGCATCAGGCCAGAACACCGGAACGGATTCCGGCAAAAAAAGCGGTGTTGGGGCAAACCAGTTTTATGTTGACTACAACAGCCCGGAATACAGTGATTACAGCGGTTACAACTATGGAGATGCTCAGTATAACGAACTTATTCTGAAATTCGGGCCTAATTCTTTCCCTTCTGACAAAATTATGGCACCCGGACGGAAAAGTGCAGACCAGCTTTACAAGTATTTTGCTTCTAAAAATCCAAACGGCGACTTAAAGCGTGCCAAAGAACTTGCAAAGCTTTATGTTGAAGAATGTGCAATTGAAGGCGTTAACTCGGATCTGGCTTTTGTTCAAATGTGCCACGAAACAGGCTTCCTGCGTTTTGGAAACCTTGTTACGCCAGACATGAATAACTTCTGCGGTCTGGGATCAGTTTCAAAGCAGAACCCCGGTTTAAGTTTCCCTAACGACAGAATGGGTGTCCGCGCCCATGTTCAGCACTTGCAGGCTTACGGCAGCAAGGCACAGCTTAAGCAAACGCTGGTTGATCCGCGCTACAAATACGTAAATCCGCGCGGAAAAGCACCAACCCTGGCCGGTTTAACAGGTGCATGGGCCGCAGACAAAAACTACGACAAAAAGATTTACACTTTTATGAAGGAACTGGCACATTTTTAACCAGATTCTGAAAATGTGAAAATGCGGTTCTTTTTATAAATTCCGCGTAAACAAAAAAACCGGCAGGCTTATAAACCTGCCGGTTTTTTTGTTTTTTTACGTTTTGCATAATAAGCAAAAAGCTGAACAAGGGCTTTTAACATTAACGCCTGCCTGAATAATTCAAATCTGTAATGAAAACATAAAAAAAAGCTGCCAAAAGTTTTAATGGCAAAAACTTATGGCAGCCATAGTGTTACAAATTTACAAGGGAAATTTAGCCGATAACCGTACCGATAAACGGTTTGTCTTCAAGAATATTCTGAATATTTTCAATGTTTTTTCCACCGGCGCAAATAACATGCAAACCAAGTTCCTGTGCACGGCGGCTTGCAATCGGGTCAAACGGGCAGTTTTTGCCGGGAACCCAGTCGTCACCAACCATTTTTCTAAAATCAGCCCAGCTCATTGCATCAACAGGTTTTGCATCAGGGTTCTTTTTAGGGTCGTCAGTGTAAACTTTTTCAATATTGGAAAGATTTACAACGGTTTTTGCGCCAAAACGTTCTGCCAGAAAAACTGCATCAGTGTCAGTAGAAAAACCCGGTTTCCAGCCTGCGGCAACCAGAATCTTGCCGTCAAAACTGCTCACTTCCGAAGGATTGTACACAACTTCATTTTTACACAAATCGCTGAAAATTGCCTTCAAAAGCTGTGCATTCAGTCTTGTCGCCATAATGCCAATCCAGTCGGCTTCATCAGCATCTGCCGCTGTAACAGCCTTATACGCATTCTGGTAGGAACGTGCAGGACCGCCGCCGCCAACAACCAGAATAAGCTTGCGGTCTTCGCCAGCAGCAAGCCAATTGCGCACAAGGTTACTGAAACTTGCCAAAAATTCTGTATCCGGCTTGTCTGGGGCAACAATTGAACCACCAACTGAAAGCACTTTTACCATAAAAATCTCCTCAAAATAAATTCAGCATTTAAAATATTGCCATGCAGTTAAGCAGGTTAAAAATTTCACAAAATCAGTACACGCCCGAAATTTTTGGCGTTGTCCAGTAAGAAGAATAGCTCTGCACTTTTTCAGAACTTTCTTCCCAAATGCTCTGCAATGCAAAGGTTCTTGGCAAAAAAACAACCTTGCTATTTGCCATCGTAGGACGCAGTCTGTTCATTCCGCGGCTGAAAGCAATGTGCTGGGCATCCAAATTGCCAAAATAAAATTCTTTCGACACTTCACTCCGGCTAAAATTAAAGCCGTCGTATTTTAATCCGCTGCCCAAAGCAACATCAACCGGAATCCAGCCCAAATCTTCTATGTAAAATTCGCACCACCAGTGCTGCTGACTTTGCATGCTGTTGTCAACCAGCACACCGGCAACCGGCATGGCCGCAACGCCCAAATTACGCAGCAGGGCGCAGTACATTATTGAAAAATCGTAGGAATCGCCGCGGTGAATGGCAAGTAAATCGCTAACCGGTGCATCACCGGAACGAATCGTATCTAAAACCGTGAAATTTTCAGTCATGTAGTCGTAAACAAGCTTTGCCAGCTGATACGGATTTTTGTTCTTTCCGCCAATTTTTTGTGCCAAAGCTTTTATCTGGGCATCATTGCACGGCACAATAGAATCTTCCGTTAAGTAAGCGTAATTTCGCTGCCTGCAAAGTGCTGAATAAGCAGAAACATTCTGCGGATTTACTTGAGTTGTTACTTTGTGTGTGCCTATTATAAAAGTATGGGCGGCACTTACATTTCCACCGGCAAAATCTTTTGCGCCAAACTGGTGAATCATAGTGCCAAACATGTTTTTAATCGTCGGTTCAGGCGAAGATTCCGTAAGTTCTACAGTACGCTGGCTGTCGCTTAACGCCGGTAAAGGAACCCTGAAAATCATAACTGCATCATCAGAATCAAAAACAACGTCCTTAATTTCCAATGTTAAATCAACAACGTATGTTCTTTTTTCGCCGTAACTTTTTTTACCGGCAGCAGAAGAAACAGTCATCGGATAGTTATTACTTCTGCCCTGTTCCGTTACAACACGGACAGAACCTGAAACTGCGCCGTCCGGAACACGTACCTTTATTTTTTCTTCAGACCAGTATTCGTAATCATTTTCGCCGCAGGCAATGTATTCACTGTTCTGCGCCGTTTCAGAATCCTGCCACGAAAACAAAACTTCCGCATTGCTGCGCATTGAACCAAAATTGCGGCCATTAATGGTAACAAGCTTGCCAACACTCTGAGACTTTTCATCCATGCTGTAAATTACCGGCAATGCCGAAGCCGGGTCACTTACCACTTTAACGGGTACTGCTGCCTTATTGGTAAAAATTTTTGCTTCGCTTCTGCCGCCACGGGTAACAACAAAAACCAAACCGTCTTTTATGTTTTCCGGCAATTTTACGCGGATTCGTTCATCAGTCCATTCCAGACAGCTGGTTGCAGTTAAACGCAAACCGCCAACTTCAACATAACTGTCTTCCTGTTCAGTGCCGAAATTCTGGCCATAAATAACTAAAACATCCCCCGGATTAGCAATTTTGGGGGCAATAAGAGAAACTACAGGATTTTTATGTGCAGAAAAAGTGAAAATAAGCATTAAAAAAAGCAGCACAGCGGCTATCAAAACCACAAGCACTGCTCTTAATGCGGGATATTTTCGCAATTTATACGAAAATGTCTGATTACTCAACGATATGTATCCACAGAATAAACGCCTTCAGCATTTATTAAAGGTAATTCCGAAGGATCAGCAAAAGGCATTGCCTTAACATCAGGCAATGTTACATTTATTACACTCTGGTTTGCAGAAATTTCCGGCTTAAAAATATCAACCTTGGTAAGGTTAGAAATATGCAAGGCAACCGGTGTTGTCTGTACAGCCGAAGTATTTGACGTATTAGAAACCTTTACGGCAGCAACATTCAGGCTCTGATCAGCTGCAATACCGGCTTTATCAATCAATTCAACTGAACGTGCAGGTGTAATAAGTGCAATGTCAGCAATCTGCTGTTTAACCTGTGTACGAACATTTGCAGAAGGCAAAATTACGGCAACCAGAAAAGCTGCGGCAGCTGCATAAGGAATAACCTTGCGTGCAAAATCAACATGGATAACATTTGCCTTTGCAGTAGTTTTTGTATAATGCAGGCGAGACTGCAAACGGTCAAAACTTTCATCCAGCTGTTTCTGGCTAAGGTTCATCCGTGCAGAATCAGCAGAAAAAGCTTCACGCATTGTCTGCATTTTATTCATGTTTTCTTTACAATCACCACAAGATTCAACGTGACTTTTTATTTCATCATACCAAGGTGAACCAATTTCACCATCAAAAAATGCAGATTGAAGTTCTAAATCAGGGCAAGTAGACATCTTCTTCTCCTATTATCTTCGATAATTGCTCTCGTGCTCTAAAAACGCGAACCTTAACATTTCCTTCCGTTATGCCAAGAACGCGACCAATCTCTTTATAGTTTAATTCCGCGTATTCCCTCAAAACCAATACCATCTTTAAGTTTTGAGGAAGCTTTTCAAGTGCGGCTAAAACACGCTTTTGGGCATCGGTCTTTAAATATTCTGTTTCACCAGAATCAACCTGACGCCTGTCTTCGTGAAGGGCTTTTTCATAAGCACGCCGTTCACGACCTTTGCGTTTTGCATAATTCAACGACGCATTTTTAACAACGCGAATAAGCCAAAACTTTGCGTCGTCTATGCTTGGAAACTCAAGGTTTTTCTCGTGCATTTTAATAAGAGAATCGTGCACCAGATCTTCTGCTGCCTCTTCATCTCCTACAACACGATAGGCAACCTTAAAAAGCACCTGCATCGTTGCGTCATAAATTTTCTTAAAGTCTGCTTCATTACCGGCGTGCAGTACATCGCCTTCTGAATCAGCCTTTTGATTATTAAACAAAGGTCTACCCCACTAGTTACAACAATTTGTTATTTTTTTTCACAACCACATTATGAACGTTTCCAAGTTGTTCCCTGTGGAGTATCTGTTAAGATAATACCTTTAGAAGCCAATTGGTTACGGATTTCATCTGATTTTGCAAAATCTTTTGCTTTTTTGGCTGCATTTCTTTCTGCAATCAATGCATTTATCTGTTCAGCTTCCGGGTCACCTGCGTGGTCATCGGCCGCAGAACCGGCATTCAGTTTTTCCAGTTCAACCAAAGCTGCAAAACCGTTTTCAATTACACTAAGACTAAGAACTTTATCCATTTTGAAGATGGCACTTAAAGCATCGCCGGCTTTTACACCGCCCTTACCGTTAGATTCTTTCTGCAATGCGGCCATTGCAACCGGTGTGGCAAGGTCGTTTTCCAAACCTTCGCGGAATTTGGCGTAGTTTTCGCCTTCGTATGCATTTTTTCCAAGAATTTCAGCAAAGTTTTCTTTTGTAAGGCCAAGCTTTTCTTCGTTATTCGCTTTTGCAATAAGTTTTGCAACACGCTGGCTTAAAGCAGCGCGGCCACTTTTTGCAGATTCCAGTGCATCAAACGAGAATACCAGCTGCTTGCGGTAATGTCCGCCCAAAAGGAAGAAACGGTAATCCAGCGGTTCAAAACCCTTGTCTTTAAGAGAAAAACCCTTTTCCGGCGGAAGAGTTGTTTGAAGAGTGATAAAATGACCGCTGGATTTGGACATTTTTCCGCCTTCAAGAATAAGGAATTCGTTATGAAGCCAGTAATTAACCCAAGGTCCGGCCTTTCTGTCTTCTTCTGTAAAACTGCCTTCGCTCTGTGCAATTTCGTTTGTATGGTGCACCGGCACGTGGTCAATACCGCCGGTGTGAATGTCAAAATGCTTGCCAAGATATTTCATGCTCATTGCAGAACATTCAATATGCCAGCCAGGATAACCGCGCCCCCACGGAGAATCCCAGGTCATAGCCTGATCTTCAAACTTAGATTTGGTAAACCAGAGAACAAAGTCGCCGGGATTGCGCTTGTTTTCATCAACAACAACAACCTTGCGCTTGCCGGCACCAGCTTTCAGTTCATCAAGGTTAAGGTTTGCAAGCTTGCCGTAATCGTCATAAGTTGAAATATCATAGTAAAGATTTCCGCCAGCCATGTATGTATGGCCGTTTGCTTCAATCTTTTTAATCAGTTCAATCATTTCATTGATATGTTCTGTTGCCTTGCATACAACATCAGGTGTGCGGATATTCAGTGCGTTTATATCGTTCATGAATGCGTCTGTGTAGAATTTTGCAACTTCAAGAACAGACTGATGGCGTTCTGCGGCAGATTTTTTCATTTTATCTTCACCGTCGTCGCTGTCGCCGGTTAAGTGGCCAACATCCGTAATGTTCATAACGTGCGTAATGTCGTAACCAAGCATTGCCAAAGTTTTATCAAGAATATCAAGGAAAACGTAAGCGCGCAGGTTTCCGATATGAGCGTAATTGTAAACAGTAGGACCGCAACCGTAAAATCCGACCTTTCCTTCGTTAATCGGAACAAAATCTTCCATTTTACGTCCCATTGTGTTAAACAATCTCAATCCCATAATATCCTCCAAAGGCAAATGCCTGCCAAAATTGAAACTTTCGGCACTTTTTTATAAAATCAAACTATGAATACTGTACGTAAATTGCTTAAAAATTTCAACCGACACATTGATTTAATTGAAAATGAAAGCCTTAGCCTGCACACAACATTTAAAGTTGGCGGCCGAGCAGACTTTTTTGCAGCACCAGATACAATAGAAGATTTCATACAATTTTCGGTATTTTTGGTGCAAAACAACATTCGTTTTTTTGTTCTGGGCGGCGGTTCCAACCTGGTTTTTAGCGACGAAGGCTTTAGGGGCGTAATTTTAAGTACAGAAAAATTAAACGCTATTGAAATAATGGACGAAACCGGCAACGCATTCAGCCCGGATGATTTGCATGGAAATGATGAAAATGAAGGAAAAACATTTTACCTGCGCTGCGGTGCCGGGGTAAAAATGGCAGACCTTTCTGCCTTTTGTGCAGACCATGCACTGAAAGGTTTTGCACCCTTTGCAGGCCTGCCGGGCACGGCTGGCGGCGCATGTTTTATGAATGCACGCTGTTACGGCAGCGAAGTTGCAGACGTTTTAAAATCCGCCTTATATTTCGATTTTGAAACGCTTTCAGTTAAAGAATACGTGTTTTCGCCTGACGACTGGGCATACAAGGTTTCTCCTTTTCAGCAGAACGGCGGCATAATTTTGCAAAGTACTTTTAAAGTTTGTGCCGACAAAAAAGCAAATATAATGGAAGAAAGTTGTAAAAATATTGAAGACCGAAAGCAGAAAGGTCATTTTTCATACCCTTCTGCCGGCAGCGTTTTTAAAAACAACCGCAATTTTGGAATGCCTTCCGGCAAAATTATAGAAGACGCAGGCTTAAAAGGCACTGCCATTGGCGGTGCACAGATTGCGCCGTGGCACGGCAATTTTATAATCAACAACGGCAACGCAACCGCCACCCAGATAAAGGAACTGGTAAACCTGACAAAAGCAAAAATAGAAGAAAAAACTGGTTTTCAGCTTGAATGCGAAGTAATATTTGTCGACAATTAAAAAGAGGGGCAATATAACTGCCGCAAAACCGGTTTAATTGGTAGAAAATCGCAAAAACGCGTTTTCTTGACAAATGGGAAAGTGCCCCTTATACTATTTTGATAAGGGGTCTATTCTTGCTTCAGTTATCATTTGTAAATTTCAGACGCGGCTCTTATATGCTTATTGAAGGCAAACCCGATTCTGACCATTTTTTCATCATTCAGAAAGGGCAAGCCCAGTGCGTACGCGAAATTGATTTCAATCCCACAGGCAAAAATAACATACTCGGTCCGGGAGACTTTGTAGGCGTTATTCCGTGTATGGCAAACCGAAACCAGATTGAATCGGTAGTAGCCCTCACCGATCTTGTTGCAATTTCAGTAAAACGCAGCCAGTACCCCGAACTTATTGCACAGAACACAGCAGTTGCCTTAAAAATCATCCGCGTTTTTGCAGCAAGAATGCGCGAAATGAACGCAATGCTTTTGAAAATGGCGTTAAAGGCAGCTTCTAAAAGCACAGAAGACCAGCTTTTTGACGTTGCTTCTTTTTACGATGAACAGCGTAACATTGACATTGCAGTTTACGCATATTACCAGTATCTGAAAGCACAGCCCAACGGCGAATTTGCGCAGAAAGCAAAAAACCGCTTCATTACCCTTCAGAAAAGGTCTAAAGCCGTTTACCTTGAACCCAAAACGGAAGATACCCAGCGCTTTTACCCGATGGGTACAATGGTTTTTGCAGAAAACCAGAGCGGTCAGGACATGTTCATAATTCAAAGCGGGCAGATAAAAATTACCAAAATTATTGACGGCAAGGAAGTTCTTCTTGCCATGCTAAAAAAAGGTGACTTTTTTGGCGAAATGGCTCTGCTGGAAAACCTTCCGCGTTCAGCATCGGCAATTGCCCATGATGACTGCCAGCTTATGGTTATAAACCGCAAGAACTTTGACCAAATGGTTTCTACTCAGGCACAGATGATTTCTCGCCTGACAAATACTCTGGCAGAACGTTTGTGGTCTATGTACAGGCAGGTTTCTAACACCCTTATTACAGACAATGTTGGCAAGCTTTTTGATATGCTTGGATTGCAGATTGAAAAGGCACGCATTGTAACTGAAAATGCCACTGCAAAAATGTCTTACATGCTTAACATTTCGCCGCAAGAACTGGCTAATATGTGTGCAATTCCTCCTTCGGAACAGTACACGGCCATTAAAAACCTTCTGGCAAATAAATCCGTACGGCAGGAAGGCAACAAGCTGTTTGTGCCGGACGTTATAGAGATTCTGAAGATTTCTGCCTATTACCGCAAGCAGAAACCTAAAAAAGCAGAATAAAATGAACTGGTTTCACTGGAAGAGCATGCAAAATGGTTTCATGGTTTTTCCGTGTGAAACCATTTTTTTTGAAGTTTTAGGACTAATTAACCGATACACAGAGTATGGAATTCCGTAAATTTTTAGCCGCTGCGCTGATTTTATGCGCAGCATTCAGCTTGAACGCACAGAACATTAAGATTGATGCCGACGCCGGTATTGACGAAAACGGTGCCCACGCCTCAATTTCTATTTCTACAGGCGGCAAGCCTTCCAACAGTTCCCAGTCAAAACAACCGCTGCCTTTTCCCAAAGAATACCGCGGCGTACAGCTTGGCATGCAAATTGATGATGTAAAGCAGAAATTAAAGGAAGATTCCCTTTACGGATACAGGGGCGAACGGGATGTTTCGCTTTTGCCAACGGAAAACCGCGTTTTAATTGAAAGTGCAGGCAATTCGTTTTTAAGCCGCAGCTGGTTTCAGTTTTATAATGAAAAGCTTTACACAATGACTTTTAAGCTTGATGAGGACCGGGTTGATTTTTATTCGCTTTTTTCTTCTTTGCAGGAAAAATATGGCGAACCGACAAGCCTTGACCCGGAAAAAATTGTCTGGAAAGACGATACGGTAACGCTAAGTTTGGAGCGGCCGTTGGTTTTGAAATACATTGACACAAAGGTTTTTGACGAAATAAAAAAATCTTCCAGCGTTAAAAAAACTACTGAAGAAGTAACCCGCAAGGGCTTTTTGGAAAGTTTATGAAAAACAAACAGATGCGGACAATCTGGACGGTTTTGCTGCTTTGCTGCGTTGCCTTGCTTTCGTGCCGGAGCGAAAACCCGGTAGAAACTTTAACAATTTGCAAAAACACCGGCGACGGCAGCCAGATTACGCTTAAATGCGAACTTGCAATTACCAGCGAAAGCCAGCAGAAAGGGTTTATGCAGCGTAAAAACATTCCTGCCGGTACTGGAATGCTGTTTGTTTTTAACCGCGACCAGTTGATGCATTTCTGGATGAAGAACACGCCTACTGCCCTTTCCATTGCTTACATCGATTCTAAGGGTATAATAAGGGAAATGCATGATATGACACCTTACAGCGAAGCAACGGTTAGCAGCTTAAGGTCTTTGCGTTTTGCGCTGGAAGTGCCGCAGGGCTGGTTTGATGCAAACGGCATAAAAACCGGCGATTCAATTATCATTTCTCCGGTTGTATCAAAAGCAGCAAACATTGCAAATTGATTCTAAAGTTCTTCCATGCTGAACCAGCATAAAAATGGACGTATTTTTTTCTATTGCATATAAAAGACGTAGTTTTTTGATTCGCAAAAACTAGGGGCCTTTTCCTACATCAAGCAATAGTTAGAGAAGAAAAAACAGCAAAAGCGAGGATTCCGAATAAAGTTCGGAATGACAGTTTTCATTTGCAATAACTATAGCGCAAGTTTTGCATCGCAAAAATCGCGCTAAGAAAATGCGCCAGCATTTACGACTCATGCTGAACTTGTTAGCCTTCGGCGGCTGCGCACAGCATCTACCAAAAACCCTGAAACAAATTCAGGATGACACATTTTTATAATGAACCAGCATAAAAAAGCCCCCGATTGCCATTGACAGGCCAGCCGGGGGCTTTCTTTTCTTATTCAGCACTAAGCCAAGGATTTGTTTATTTTTTCAATTATTTGTGGCTTTTGCGTTTTTTAGAAGTTACGTCGAAGATAACTGCCAAAAGCAGAACCAAACCCTTAACGGCGCGCTGCCAGTTCATGTCAACACCAAGGATAGACATACCGTTGTTCAAAATACCCATGAAGATAGCACCAATTACAGCACCACCAACAGTACCAGTACCACCGTAAGCAGAAGCACCACCAATAAAGCACGAAGCGATTGCATCCATTTCGTAGTTCTGACCGGCAGTAGGAGCAGCTGAGTTCAAGCGTGCGGCAACAACCAAAGCGGCAACACCAGAAAGGAAGCCCATGTTTGTATAGGCAAAGAACATTACTTTATCTGTGTTAACACCACTAAGGCGTGCTGCTTTTTCGTTACCACCAATTGCGTACAGGTAGCGGCCAGGTACAGTGTTCTGTGTGTAGTAAGCATAAGCAAGAACAATTACAGCAACGATTACCAATACAATCGGGATACCTTTGTCTTTTCCCAAAAGAATACCAAGAACAATGATAAGCAGACACAGGATAATCTGTTTTGCAAGGAAACCTCCCATGCTGCCTACTGAATAACCCTTGCGTTTTTTAGAAATTCTGCCTGCAAAACCCATGATAAGAATCAAGGCACAAATTACAACTGCAACAGCCAAAGTTACTGCAAAAGTAACCTGAGCATTTTTGTCTACGATAGAGAAATACAGTTCGTCAGCCATGTCTTCAGTTGGCTGAGCAAGGAACAAGTCTGGCAAATAGCTAGAGAAAATGTTCATGTATGTCTGTGGGAACGGAGAAATTGTCATACCGTTAAGGATAAGCAGTGAAACACCGCGCCACAAAAGCATACCAGACAAAGTACAAATAAACGGCGGAATGTGAACAAAAGCAATCCACAAACCATGCCATGCACCAACCAAAGTACCGCAAATCAAGCAGAGAACAATGGTCAAACCAACAGACCAGCCCTGATTAATAATCAAAGTACCGGCAATTGCGCCAACCAAACAAACAATAGAACCTACAGAAAGGTCGATGTTACCACCAGTAAGAATACACAAAAGCATACCGGTTGCCAGAATAACAACATAAGCATTCTGGTTGATAATGTTTGTAATGTTTGACGGTGCAAAAAGCGAACCTTTACCGGCAGTTACAATAAGCACCTGAAAAAGCACAATAACAGCAAGCAAAACCAGAATCATGGTGTTGCCTTTAAGTGATTTTTTTAACGAATTTAATCCTTCCATCTTTATCGTTCCTTATAACTTACTTACACGAATTAATAATACAAGCCATGATTTTTTCCTGGTTTGCTTCTTTTGCGTCCATTTCAGCAATCATGCGGCCTTCGTTCATAACGTAAATACGGTCGCTCATTCCCAAAACTTCCGGCATTTCAGACGAAATCAAAATAACAGACTTACCTTCTGCAACCATGCGGTTGATGATACAGTAAATTTCGTATTTTGCACCAACGTCAATACCGCGTGTCGGTTCATCCAAAATCAAAATATCTGGATCGGCAAAAAGCCATTTACCAAGCAGAACTTTCTGCATGTTACCACCAGAAAGGTTACCAACATCTTCAAGAACAGAAGCACATTTTGTATGCATTTCTTTTGCCATGTCTTCGGCAACCTGTTTTTCCTTTTCAAAGTTGATAACATAATGGTTAGAAATTTTTTCCGGCTTGGCAGCAGTTGTATTTTTGGTAATAGATTCTGTCAGAATCAAACCGTTGCCCTTGCGGTCTTCGGTAACGTAGGCAATACCAGAATTGATGGCCGATTTAACATTCGGCAGTTCAATTTCCTTTCCGTTAAGAATAATCTTACCGCGGATATTTGCACCATAGGAACGACCGAAAATACTCATTGCAAGTTCAGTACGACCGGCACCCATCAAGCCGCTGATTCCAAGAACTTCGCCCTTACGTAAATTGAAATTAACATTGTCGCAAACCTTTATGCCGTCAAAAATCGGGTGATCAACACTCCAGTCTTTAACTTCAAGGCAAACTTCACCAACATGCGATTCGCGTTTAGGGAAGCGGTCTGTAATATCGCGGCCAACCATTGCAGAAATAATCGTATCTTCGGAAAAGTTTTCAACTTTTTTATCGAGGGTTTTAATTACTGCACCGTCGCGAATAACGGTAATTTTGTCAGCAACGTAAGAAATTTCATTCAATTTATGTGAAATAATTATTGAAGTTACGCCCTGTTTCTTAAACTCAAGCATAAGATCCAATAAGTGCTTTGATTCAGTTTCATTCAATGATGCGGTAGGTTCGTCAAGAATTAAAAGCCGTACTTTTTTACCCAAAGCTTTGGCAATTTCTACCAGCTGCTGCTTACCAACACCAATATCTTTAATCAAAGTATGAGACGATTCTTTTAAGCCAACCTGTGCCAAAAGTTCGTCTGCCTTGTGGAACGTATCAGTCCAGTCGATTTTAGACTTTGAACCGCGTTCATTACCCAAAAACATGTTTTCTGCAATAGAAAGCAGCGGAACCAAGGCAAGTTCCTGATGAATAATAACAATTCCTAACTTTTCACTGTCTTTAATTTTTTGAAATTTACAAATCTCGCCGTCGTAAATAATATCGCCGGAATAGGTACCATAACCATAAATGCCCGAAAGAACATTCATCAAAGTAGATTTACCAGCACCGTTTTCACCACAAAGAGCGTGAATCTCACCTTCTTCAACGGTAAGAGTAACGTCGTTTAATGCTTTTACTCCGGGAAATTCCTTTGTAATATTTCTCATTTCCAATAATGCTTTTGCCACTGGAATCTCCTTTTCTTTTCACTTAACAATCAAACAGCTGTTAAAAAAAAGGCGAGACTTACTGAGTCCCGCCTTTATAACCGCTAAAGGCTTTTCAGTCTTTCAGCGGTTTTGTCAGCAACACGAACTATTTAAGCTGGTCTGCTGTGTAGTATCCAGTGTCGAGCAACAATGCTTTGTAGTTGTTGATGTCGCCGAATACTGGGTCACAAAGGTATGAAGGAATAATTCCTGTTCCGTTGTCGTATGTTTTTGTATCGTTGATTTCTGGTTTTGAACCCTGCATGATAGCGTCAACCATACCTACAACTTTAGAAGCCAAAGTACGTGTATCTTTGAATACAGACATAGCCTGTGTTCCAGCAATCATGTTTTTAACTGATACGATGTCACAGTCCTGACCAGTGATGATTGGGAAGTTAGCTTTTGTGTAACCAGCAGCGATAAGAGCGTTTGTGATACCCATAGCACAAGAGTCGTTTGAAGAGTAAACAGCATCAAGTTTTGTTCCGCGTGGACCGTATCCGTTAGATGTGATAAGGTTTTCCATACGTTTCTGAGCTTCTTCTGTTGACCAGTTCAATGTAGCACACTGAGCTTTAGATGTCTGACCTGAGCGGCAAACCAATACACCACTGTCGAGGTATGGTTTAAGAACGTCCATAGCACCACCGAAGAAGAAGTTGATGTTGTTGTCATCTGGTGAACCTGTGAAGAATTCGATATATGCAGGATCATCTTTTGAGCGGCCTTTAAGGTTCAGTTTTTCAACAAGGTAGTCACCCTGAATTGTACCAACTTTGTAGTTATCGAATGTTGCATAGTATGTAACTGCTTTTGAGTTCATAATCAAGCGGTCATAAGCAATAACAGGGATGTTCTTTTTGCGAGCACCGTCAAGTGTGTTCTTAAGAGCAGAACCATCGATAGCAGCAATAACCAAAACACCACAGTTACCAGTAATCATGTTTTCAATCTGAGAAACCTGTGTAGCAATATCGTTGTTTGCGTACTGCAAGTCAACATCGTAGCCAGCTTTTTCAAGCTCAGCTTTCATGTTTGCGCCGTCCTGATTCCAGCGCTGCAAGTCTTTAGTAGGCATTGAAACGCCAACTTTAACGCCTTTTGAGTTGCCATCTTTTGCACCATTTGCAAAAACGCTTGTGAATGCCATACCGAGCACCAAAGCAATAGCCAAAATCTTTTTCATAAATCCTCCGTGTCCTTACCAACTGTAAGAACGTTTTTTTCATGTGTTTTCCAACACTCTATATTCAAAGTGTAAGCCCGGTTTCAAAGCTTTGTCAAACTTTTTAGCCATCAATGTTCTTTCAATTTTTAACCTTAAAAAATTCCTAAACACTAGAATTCTAGTCTCTTTTGGAGAATTCGCAGCAGATTGCAGAATTTTAAAACTTCCGCCTTTGTTTTTGCCTGCATTTCAAACAATTTTTCAAATATTCCGAATTTTATATTTTCCATATTTCTGTAAAAAAGTTAAATTTTTCCCTGCTTAAAAGAAAAAATCCCGAAACAAGATTCGGGATTGAAGAACAGAATGCAGGAATTTTTTATGATTTACAGCGAAATCAGTCGTTTTTCAATATGCCGTCAAGCATGGCGGTTTTGGCAGCGGCCTTGCGTTTCTGCTTGTCCTTGTACATGCGCTCGTCGGCTTTTTTAAGCAGAATGTGGTAGTTGTCGCCGTCATTGGGGAAAATTGCCATGCCGTAGGAATATTTTACGGATACTTTGTCGCGTACGGAAATTGTCATAACGGAAGAATCGCGCATCGAATCAAGAAGGGCGTTCTGTTCCATTATGCGCAGCAGGTTGTCTTCTCCGTAAAGGAAAACTGCAAATTCATCGCCGCCAAGACGGGCAACGACCCTGTTTTTAGCCTGAACAATGCACAGAATTTCTGCTACTTTTTTTAGGTACAAATCGCCTGCAACATGACCCAAACTGTCATTAACAGCTTTAAGCCCGTCTGCATCAACCATAAACATTGCGGCACACTTCAAATCGGTTCTGCTGCCTTCAAACAGCTGTTCCAAACTGCGGTAAAAAGCCCGGCGCGTACAGATGCCGGTAAGGGAATCTTCTTCAAGTTCAATTTTAAGCTGCCTTACCATCTGGTTTATGTAACTGCTAAGGTTATTAAATTCCCTTGTGTTGTTTACCTGCACGCTTGTAGACAAATCGCCGTTGGTAATAAGCAAAAGCCTGTCGTTAACGTCGTTAATTGAAGAAACTATGTTTTTTTCAATAAATCTTGAAATTAAAACAAGTATAAGGCCTAAAATGAAAATTTCATAAATAACAAGCTGCATGCACTGGGAAAAAACCCGGCCGTACAGAACCTTCGTATTAACAATCCTTACAAGGGTAAAATCGTCACTTTTTTGAAAAATGCCGTAATAAACCTTGTCGCCCATTTTAAAGTGAATGCCGGTTTCTGCCCTTTTAAGCCGTTCCTTTGTAAGCCCCAAATTGTACAGCGACTGGCCAAGGTACATGCCGGTGGTAGAACCCATAATCGTATAATTGTCGTTGGTAACGGCAAGCACTACAGAATCGGTGCTGTCCGTTAAAAGTGAAAAAATATAGGCAATGTCGTTTTTGGCAATATAGCTGCTTATGCGCTGGGCATCATAGCCAATCTGCACAATTATATCCTTGCCCGGCACCCAGCACGCCGAATACTGCATTATTTTGGCGTTTGCCGTATTCGGCACAAGTTCCTGACACAGGCAAAGGGTTCTGTCGTGCAGCAGCGGCAGAAAAAAGCTAATCTGTTCGCCCGAATTCATGGTCATGCCGTAATATTCCGGGTTTGTGCCGGTAAAAAGATTTCCTTCCTTATCAAAAATGTGAATTTCGTCAACCATCAGTTTTTGCGCCAGAATTCTTAAATTGTTCACTTCAATAAAAGAATTGTCCAGATTCTGCAAAAAATAGGCCGCAGTCTGGGAACGTGAAATGCATTCCTTTTCCAGTTCTGCCCTCACCTGGCTTATTTCCGAATTATTCTGCCTTACAAGCTGTTCAATCTGCCAGAACAGGCGGTATGTTGCCTTGCGCATTTCATTCTGATTGCTTAAAAACTTAACGTTCATATCAATGAACACAAACAGAAGCAGCGCAATGGTGAAAAATTTTATTATATTTCTAAACAAAAGTGAATTTAAGGAAGGATTTTCATCGGTAAGCATGGTTTTATAATACCTTATACGGTTCATTTTGTCATGCTGAACTTGTCAGCCTTCGGAGGCTGCGCACAGCATCTATCATAGCCCCCTGAAATGAATTCAGGGTGACATTTTTTTCATTCGGAATGACGTGTTATTACACATTTCAATTGTACTGCTATAGCAAAAAACTATAACCAAATATATAAAACTAGTATTATACAAGGTTTTTGTTTTTCACTATGCTGTAATCATAAATCAACTTGCTGAACAAAAAAAACAAAAAAATACACAAGAGGTACAATATGGCAGAACAGACAAAGAAAAATCCAAACGATAAATACTGGGACGAAGAACTTGAAACAATGCCCCGGAATAAAATTGAAGAAAACCAGCTGAAAGATTTGAAGGAAATGATTCAGTTTGCATACGATAATGCACCATATTACAAGCGCAGTTTTGATGCCGCCGGTGTAAAACCTGCCGATTTGCAGACACTTGCCGACATTCAGAAGTTTCCGTTCATCAATAAAAAAACCCAGCGCGATACACAGGGCGTAGGTTCATTCCTCGGCGAACTTTGTGCCGTACCGGAAGAAGACGTTGTTTTCATTTCTACGTCGTCTGGTTCTACCGGCGTGCCGACAGTTTCACCGTTCACAAAAAAGGACTTTGACGAATTTCAGGATACGGAAAGCCGCTGGTTCTGGCAGGCAGGAATGAGACCAAAAGACCGTTACGTGCACGCACTTAACTTTTCGCTTTACGTTGGCGGCCCTGACGTAATTGGTGCACAGAACCTTGGTGCCCTTTGTATCTGGGGCGGCACTTTGCCAAGCGAACGCCTGCTTTTTGTATTGAAACAGTACCAGCCTACAATCATCTGGACAAGCCCAAGCTATGCATGGCAGCTTGGAGAAAAAGCACTTAAAGCCGGAATTGACCCTAAAAAAGATTTGAACATTAAGAAAATTATCGTTGCAGGCGAACTTGGCGGTTCAATTGCAGCAACACGCAAGGCAATTGAAGACCTTTGGGGCGCAGAAGTTTACGACTTTTACGGACTTTCTGATATTTTTGGTGCATGTGCTGCCCACTGTGAATACCACGACGGCCTGCACATTGCCGAAAACCACATTCTGGTAGAAACAGTAGACCCTAACACCGGTGACATTTTGCCGCCAGGTTCAACCGGCGAACTTGTATTTACCACTTTGCGCAAGCACGCACGCCCTCTTATCCGCTTTAGAACCGGCGACATTGGCCGCATTGACCAGACACCTTGTAAATGCGGACGTACCCACGGACGCATCTACATTCAGGGACGCAAGGACGACATGTTCATCGTTAGTGCCGTAAACGTTTTCCCAAGCGACATTGAAGCCGTTGTGCGCGACATTAAGGAACTTACCGGCGAATACCTGATTCGCATTTTCAACAAAGATTTTACCTGTAAATATTCTGTAGAAGTTGAAAAGAAAGCCGGCGTAACATTAAGCGACGAAGAAGTTGCTGCCCTTACAAGCAATGCCCTCAAAGGCAGAATCGGCGTTAAGCCTTCGGCTGTGGTTGTTCATCAGGACGGCGGACTTAACACAAGAAGCGAACACAAATCAAGCCGCGTAATTGACGAACGCGAACAGAAATAACGGCTGGCGCAAACGGCGTTCAGCATAAAATACAAAACATCAGGCAAAAACGGCGCTGGTCTGGCAGTCTTTCGGGCTGTCAGACCAGCGCTATTATCTTGTGTTTGTACAGCAGGTTTATTATATTTTTATACGGTAAAAAATTAACAAATGAGGTCAAAATGCAACTTTCTAACAGAACTGCAACTTTCACAGATTCAGTAATTCGCCGCATGACGCGTATTTCTAACCAGCACGGAGCCATAAATCTTTCTCAGGGGTTTCCGGACTTTGATCCGCCGAAGGAAATTACCGCGCGTTTAAGCGAAGCAGCCTTAACAGGGCCGCACCAGTATGCAATTACTTTTGGCGCGCCAAATTTCAGACAGGCATTAAGCGCAAAGCAGGAACATTTCAGCGGCGTGCACTACGACCCGGAAACAGAAATTGTAGTAACCTGCGGTTCTACCGAAGCAATGATGGCTGCGATGATGAGCGTTACAAACCCCGGCGACAAGGTTGCAATTTTTTCGCCTTTTTACGAAAACTACGGCGCAGATACAATTCTGTGCGGAGCAGAACCAATTTACATTCCTCTGGTTCCGCCGTCTTTCAGTTTTGACGCAAACCTGCTGGAAGATGCATTTAAAGCCGGTGCAAAGGCACTTGTTCTGTGCAACCCTTCCAACCCGTGCGGCAAAGTGTTTACGCTGAAAGAACTGGAACTGATTGCTGACCTTGCAAAAAAATACGACGCATGGGTAATTACGGACGAAGTATACGAACACATTCTGTACGAACCGAACAGGCACGTTTACATTGCCAGCCTGCCCGGCATGAAGGAACGGGTAATTGAATGTTCTTCACTCAGCAAAACTTATTCAATTACCGGCTGGCGACTTGGTTATGTTCTTGGCAACCCGCAGGTTATAGACCGGGTAAAGAAAACCCACGACTTTTTGACGGTTGGGGCAGCAGCCCCGTTAATGGAAGCAGCAACAGTTGGCTTGCAGTTTGGCGACGATTACTACAGGGAACTTCAGAACCATTACACCCACATGAAAAACCTTTTCTGCGGCGGCTTAAAAAACCTTGGCCTGCGCTTTACCGAACCCCAGGGTGCATACTACGTTCTGCTGGACATAAGCGATTTTGGATACAAAAGCGACCTGGAATTTGCAGAAGACCTGATTAAAAAAGTAGGTGTTGCATCAGTGCCGGGTTCAAGCTTTTTTAAGGAAGACGTAAACCATCTGGTGCGCCTTCACTTTGCCAAAAAAGACGAAACCCTGCTTGCTGCATTAAACAGGCTTGAAAACATCAGCAAACTGAAAAAATAAGGAACTATGCGCGGCTGTACCCATATTACGGTTCATAGTGCAAAAGCTGAATAAATTCAGCATGACAGGACTAAATGACAGAACTGACGGGACGGCTTTTTACCTTTAACCCGAACACAGACAGAACAAGAGGATTTATAAGACATGACGGAAATTATTTGGCACGGACGCGGCGGTCAGGGTGCATTTACAGCTTCCCGTATTCTGGGCGCGTCCTACTGCTTAAGCAAAAGCAGCAGGTTTTCTATTGCATTTCCAACCTTTGGGCCGGAACGCCGCGGAGCACCGATAAAGGCGTTTACCAAGCTTGACAGCCAGCCCATCGGCAACCGCAGCCAGGTACAGAAAGCCGACTACGTTATTTTTCTGGACGATACGCTTTTTAGCCCTGCGGCATTTGAAGAACTGAAACCGAACGGCAGAATTTTACTGAACACCAGACAGAATTTTAACGACGACCGCATCATTCAGTTTGACGGCGACAGCCTTGCACTGGAAATTCTTCGCCTGCCGGTAACAAACACAATAATGCTGGGCATTTTTGCGGCGGCAAGCGGTGAAGTTTCACTACAAGACATTCAGCTTGGTATAAAAAATACCATGGCACCCAAACTTTACGAAAAAAACGTTACGGCTGTAGAAAGTGCCTACAGGCAAATTAAAGAACAATTAGAAAAAACAGGGGCAAAATAATGAACAGGCCACAGCTTTACGATTTCATTCCTTCCAAATTTGAAGACATCCCCCAGGTGCCGTGCTATAAGGCAGGTTATTTAACTACCAAAAATGCCGGCTGGCGAAACATGCGCCCGGTTGTAGACGAACAGAAATGCGCCGGATGCCTTCAGTGCTATATGGTTTGCCCGGACGGTACGATTTACAAAAACAGCGGCAAGGTTGCCGTAGATTACGACTTCTGCAAAGGCTGCGGCATTTGTGCCAAACAGTGCAGCTTTGGCGCAATAACAATGGAGGCTGAAAAATGAGGAAATTTTTAAGCGGTAACGAAGCTTTTGCAGAAGGCATCCGCCTTGCACGGCCGCAGGTAATTTCGGCCTACCCCATTACGCCGCAAACCATCGTAGTAGAAAAACTTTCTGAATTTGTTGAAGACGGTTCGCTTAAATCGGAATTCATTCACGTAGAATCGGAACATTCGGCACTAAGCTGTGCAATGGGTGCAAGCATAGCCGGGGCTCGCGCCTTTACGGCTACATCAAGTCAGGGGCTTCTGTACATGGCAGAAGGCCTTACCTACGCTTCTGGCGGTGGCTACCCTATTGTAATGCTGAACGCTAACCGTTCAGTTGCCCTGCCGTGGAACATTTACGGAGACCAGCGCGACAGCCTTTCGCTTTTAGATCACGGATGGATTCAGGTTTATGCAGAAAACGGACAGGAAGCGCTGGATCTGGCACTGCTGAGCTATTACATTGCAGAAAACAAGGCAGTAAGCACGCCGGTAATGGTAAACCTTGACGGTTTTGTTTTAACCCACACTTACGAAGTGGTTGAAGTGCCGGAACAGTCACAGGCCGATGCATTTCTTCCGCCTTTTGAAACGGAAAACAAAATTGATTTTGATTCGCCCAAAAACATGGCTTTCAGCGCAGGGCCGGAACAGAATTACATTTTCAAGTACAATGAACACAAAAACATGCTCAACGCAAAATCCGTTATTGCCAGTGCAGAAGAAAAATTTGCAGGCATTTTCGGGCGCAAATATACCGGCTTAATTGAAACATACCAATGCGAAGACGCAGATTTTGTACTGGTTACCCTTGGTTCAATTGCCGGGCTTTGCCGCGAAATTTGCGACACAATGCGCAGCAACGGCAAAAAATGCGGCGTTTTGCGCATACGCTATATGCGCCCTTTCCCAAATGAAGAAATTGCACAGGTTTTGGCAAACGTAAAAGCCTGCGCCGTACTGGAAAAAGACATTTCCTTTGGTAACGAAGGTGCGGTTTACACAAATGTGTGTTCTGCACTGCAAAAAGCCGGAATAAACCTGCCGGTAACCAACTGGATTGGCGGTTTGGGCGGAAAAGACATTACGCCTGAACAGATTGAAGGAATTTATAAAAGCCTTTTTGACGGCAGTTTTTCAACTAAAGTGAATTTTATAGGAATTAGCGAATGATTAACGCAAAAAACATAACAGAAGACGAATATTTTTACGGTCACAAGGCCTGCGGTGGCTGCGGCGGTTCGCTGGTGGTGCGGCAGGCTCTTAAAGTGCTGGGTAAAAACGCGGTTTCAGTACTGCCGGCCGGCTGTATGAGTGCGGTTGGCTTTAACTTTCCCCAGCTGGCATTCAGCAACAATTCGGTTATTTCCATGTTTGCAGGCACGGCTTCCATGCTTACCGGCATAGAAGCAGGGTTGCGCGCCCGCGGTATTAAAGACTTTACGGCTGTTGGTTTTGCAGGCGACGGCGGCACTGCCGACATAGGCATTCAGGCTTTAAGCGGCGCAATTGACCGCAACGACAACATTCTGTACATCTGCTACGACAACGAAGCCTACATGAATACCGGCATTCAGAAAAGTTCGCTTACGCCTTTTGGCGCAAAAACTACCACAACCCCGGCCGGTAAAAATATCCGGGGCAACATACGACAGAAAAAAAACATGTTTGAAATTGTTACCGCCCACGACATTCCGTACGCCGCAACTGCAAGCGTTGGCTACATTCAGGATTTTATCAACAAGGTAGAAAAAGCTTCTAAAATTCAGGGTACAAAATACATTCACGTAATTGCGCCCTGCCCTACAGGCTGGGGCATTGCCACCGACAGCACAATTGAAATTGCAAAAGAAGTTGTAGACTGCGGTTTGTGGTATCTGGCAGAATACGAAAACGGCAAATTTAAACTGAATAAAAAACCTGCCCAGTTTAGCGACTGCAGCGCGTACATTAAAAAGCAGGGGCGTTTTAAGCACCTTACTGACGATGATTTAGCTCTTATAGCACAGGGACGCGACCAGAAATGGCAGAAAATTCTTGCCGAATGGCAGTAGCAGAAAAGCTGAAGTGAACAAAACGCAAAAAGCCCCGGAAAAAGTAAACTTTCCGAGGCTTTTTTTCAGTTTTTTCTGCTTTGCGCTTGTTTTTACCGGCTGTCTAACCTGCGGCTAAAACATTTTTGTTACCATGTCCTTAAATGTATTGCCGCGGTCAAATTCGTTTTTGAACATGCCGAAAGACGTTGCACCGGGTGAAAAAACCACTACAGGCAAATCCTTGTGTTCCTGATTGATTTTTTCCACATCGGCTTTCAGTTTTTGCAGCAAAGGTTCAAGCCCGTCATAAGTTTTCAGACCTTTTTTAACGCTGTCCGGCAAATAGGTCATCAGTTTCTGTGTGCCGGTTCCGTCCAAAAGGTACAGGCCTGCCAAATGTCCGTTCTTTTTGCTTTCAGCCAGAACCTGTGCAAGCTGTTCAAAGTTGCAGTCTTTGTCCGTACCGCCGCAAATAAGGCTTATTTTTTCTTCAAAAGAATTGATTGCCGCAATTGTTGCTTCCGGCACGGTTGCCGCAGAATCGTTGTAAAAACGCACTTCCCGGGAACGGAGAATCTTCCATTTATGGAAGGCTTCAAGCCGGTGTGGTATGCCGCTGTAAGAAGCAAGAATTTCTGCAATTTTGTCGCTTGGCACGCCCATAAGCCGCAGCACGATACCGGCTTTCAGCAGGTTTTCCTTCATGTGGGTGCCCGGCACGGAAAGTTTTTCCGGCAAAATGGTTTCAGCTTTTGGGCTTGTGCTTACTGCCGTACCGCGCCTGCGGAATTTCCCCAGACCGCCGTTGTCTACCCATGCAATGCCGGCTTCGTTTTCGCCAAGTTCAACCGGCGCATTTGCAGCCAGTTCCAGCCCGGCCTCGCCTTCTGCATGCCACACAATTTTGCCCTTGGTTTCCCTTGCAAAAACGCTTCCCCATTCGTCCTTATACTTGCAAAGCGTGTAGCAGTCCTTGTCCTGATCTGCGTAAATAAGCTTTTTATCGGCTACATAAGGTTCCATTGCGCCATACCAGTTCTGATGGTCTGGAACGATGGTGGTAATTACAGCAATTTTCGGTTTAAGCACGCCGCGGCCGCGCAAATCGGCAAGCTGCCAGCTGGAAAGCTCCAGAACAACCGGCGTGTGCTCGTTTGTTTTTTCCAAAAAATTAAGCGGGCTTACGGTAATGTTTCCGCCAAGGAAAGCTTCAAAGCCGGCCTTGCAAAGCCCGTAATGAATTGCACTTACCGTAGAAGATTTTCCCTTGCTGCCGGTTACGGCAATAATCGGCGCCTTTGTAAAACGCAAAAACAGCGAAACATCAGTTTCTATTGCCTTTGCCGCCGAAAGATACACGTTGTTTTCAATTTTTACGCCCGGGTTTTTAATTACGCAGTCTGCGCTTTCAAAATCTTCAATTTTGTGGCCGCCCAAAGCAAAAGTAATCAGGCTCTGGTCAATGTCCGGCGTGTTCCGTATTTTTTCAACTGAAGGCAAAAGTTCTGCTTCGGTTTTCATGTCCGTAATGCAGACACGGGCACCATAGCGCGCTAAAAAAATTGCGCTAGCCGTGCCGCCGCCATTAAGTCCAAGTCCCATAACGGTAATTTTTTTGCCTTTTATGTCAGCAAGGCTTTCAAAAGGGCATTTGCTGGAATAAACGTATGGTGTCATTTTAGCGGCTCGTCTTTAACTGCTGGCGGCTTTTTGCACGCTGGGCAGCAAGTTTTATTAAAGTTTCAATTAACTGCGGATAATGCAGGCCTGAAGCTTCGCACATTTTGGCAAACATGCTGATGGAAGTAAAGCCGGGGATTGTGTTTACTTCGTTAAGATAAAGAGCCCCGTTGCGCTTGTCTATAAAAAAGTCAACGCGGCTTAAACCTGTCAAATCAAGTGCCTGATATGCCTTAATTGCAGTTTCGCGCACACGGCGCAGGTCTGCGTCATCAAGTTCGGCAGGAATGAGCAGTGCAGCACCATTCGGGTCGGTGTATTTTGCTTCGTAATCGTAAAAATCGTGGCTTGGTACAATTTCGCCCGGCGTGTAGGCGGTTACCACTTCGTTACCGGTAACGGAACATTCAATTTCGCGGGCTTCAATGAACGGTTCGATTAAAACCTTGTCGTCCCATTCAAAAGCTTCTTTAAGCGAAGCCAAAAGCCCAACCGCGTCCTTGGCTTTTGTTGCACCAACAGAAGAACCGGCGCAGCACGGTTTTACAAAAACCGGAAAGTTGAAATCCCTTTCCACGTTTTTAATAATCTGCATGCGCACTCCTTCATCGTTGTATTCACGGCGGCGCATGCATACAAAAGGCACAACCGGCAAATTGGCGTGCATCCAAATCTGCTTGGTTTTTTCCTTGTCCATAGAAACAGAACTTGCCATTACGCCGCCGCCAACGTAAGGAACACCGGCCATTTCAAAAAGCCCCTGTGCAGTGCCGTCTTCGCCAAAAGTGCCGTGCAGAACAGGAAAAACCACGTCTACAGGAATGGTTTTTGGCCCGAAAGAAGAACCGATTACAATGAAACCGCCGTCAGTTCCGCCGCCGGGCACAACAGAAAGAACCATGTCAGGATTTTCTTTAATTGTCAGAACAGCATCCGGGCTGCTTTTAACCCGGTCAAGTTCAGTTTTAGACTGCAAATACCAACGGCCTTCCTTGGTAATGCCAAAAAGGCTGATATTGTGCTGTTTTTCGTCTATATTACGCACCACAGCCGATGCTGAACGCAAAGAAACTTCGTGTTCACTGCTTTTTCCACCATAAACAATGGCAATATTCATAAATTTCCTCTCTTTGGGCACGCCCGTATGGTAACGGGCACCGGAAAATATTTTACCAGTGCCCGGAATGTTTAAAATTCACCTTGCAGAAACGCAGCTTGCAGCTTTATTTAGAAAAGCCCATTTCTGCCAGTGCTTTTTTTGCCTCGGCAATTTCGTCGTAAGGCATCGTATAGTCTTTGTAAATAATTGAATTTTCGTGACCCTTGCCCAAAAGCAAAACAATGTCGCCGCTTTGTGCCAGACAGAAAGCCTTACGGATGGCCTGCGGACGGTCGCAGATTAAATAAAGTTCCTTGCCGCGCACCAGATTTTTGCAGCCAGCGGCAATGTCTTCAAGCAGTTCCATCGGGTCTTCGCCGCGCGGGTCTTCGTCTGCAAGAATCACGATGTCGCAGTATTTTGCCGCAATTTCGCCCTGCTGGGGGCGCTTTACGGTGTCGCGCTCGCCGCCGCTGCCAAAAAGCGAAATGATTTTGCCTTTTACCCGTTCCCTTAAAGGCGGAAAAATAGTATTGAACGATGACGGCGTATGGGCATAGTCAACAAGAACTTCAAAAGGCTGCCCTGCTTCTATTTTGCTCATTCTTCCGCGCACCGGCTGAATTTGCGGTAAAAAGGCAGCAAGTTCGCTAAGCGGGCGCTTGCAGACAGATTCTACCATTATAAGCGCCGCCATTGCATTGTAAGCGTTAAAATCGCCGGGAGTGTTCATGCGGCATTTAAGGCTTTGTTCTATGTGCCAGCCGTCGTTTGCGGCAAGCTGGCAGTCTTCAATTACAAAATTAAAGCCTGCTTCATCGCCTTCAATTTGTTTGGCGCACAAAACCCGGCTTACGTTTGGGCTTTGGGGCAGATTTTTGGTAGAAACATTCGGGTTAATGCTGAAGCCGACAACATTTACCGGCATGGCTTTTTCTGCAAAATAGTTTGCTGCCGGGTCATCAATGTTTACTGCGCCAACGGGTGTTACTTCAACATTCGCCTTATTGTGGCTGTGGGCTGGCAAGTTCCTGAACAAATTTGCCTTATCATCTTTATATTTTTCGTGACTGCCGTGAAATTCAAGATGTTCGTGGGTAACGTTCATAAAAGATGCCGCATCAAACAGAATTGAACCAAGCCGGTTTGTCTTTACGGAAAGACCGTGGGAAGAAGATTCAATTACTGCGTGGGTGCAGCCGTTCTGAATCATCTGGTAAAGTTTTTCGTTTATAAGGGGTGCTTCGGGCGTAGTCTGGTGTTCCGGGTTTGGCAGTGCATCGCCGCCAAGGCTGTATTCTACGGTAGAAATAAAACCGCACTTATAGCCACAAAGGCGCAGAAGCTGCCACGTAAAGAAAACCGTGGAACTTTTGCCTTCGGTGCCGGTTACGCCAAAAACCGCAAGCTTTTTGCACGGATAATCGTAAAATGCATCGGAAACGGGCGCCATTGCAAAACGGCTGTCGTCGGTGTGAATGAATGCAACGCTGCTATATTGTTGCGGCGTAATATTTTGCGGCAGTTCGCCCTGATAAACAACGGCTTTTGCACCTTTTTCAATTGCTTTTTGAATGAATGAATTGCCATCGACATGAACGCCGGGCAAGGCAAAAAATAAATAATCTTTTTCAACTTTCCGGGAATCAAAGGCAAGACCGCAAATGCTGAAATCCCAATGGTCGCTGTTTTGCGGCGAAAGTTTTGTATTTGCAAGAATTTGTCTGAGTGTTTTCTGCATGTGCCAATTGTATCTATTTTTGCAAATCCATTCAATAATGAACACTTGCCGCTGCGGCGCATCACGCAGAAGAATAATTTTGGGCATAAAAAAAAGTCCCTTAAAAAGGGACTTTTTTGGAGATGGCGGGAATTGAACCCGCGTCCGAATGTGCGAACCAAAAGCGTCTACAAGTTTAGCGGTGCGAGGTGGTTGTCGGGAAACGGTAGCAGCACCGCAAGCGTCGTCTCCGTATTCCGGTAAAAGTCCCTAAGGCGTACCAGACACCACCCTAGGCAAGCCCTGGTCAGCGTCAGACTTTCGGACCGCTCAGAGCGGCGCAATCCGAAGTCCGCGATTATGCAGCTAATGCGTAATCGTAAGAATTGTCAGTATTGGCAATTATAGTTTTTGTCTGTTTGGAGGACAGGCAGCCTCACTTGCAACTTAAGATCACGAATCACACCCGTCGAAACCGGTGCACCCCCAATCTTTCAATTTCTGCACTTATTCAAGTTACGGCAAATTCTTCCGCTTGAACAAGACAAAAACAAGTTTGCGTTAGAATATTTGTAAAAAGGCAAATTGTCAATAGACGCAGAATTTGAAAATTTTTCGCCTTGGCTTCAACTTATGCTTCAACTGCGGCCGGCAGTTTTTTGCTGATGCCAATGTACTTAAACAGGTTTATAAAGGTTCTTACGGCTTCGTCCAGCATAACGGCGGCGAAAACACCGCTTATTCCCCATTTAAACACAAACACAAAAAGCGAAGCACACGCAATTACGCCCACAGTACCGAAAATCTGGGTAAAAAACATCCAGGCCGTGTCGCCGCTGCCGCGTATGCCGTTACCAATAATTATGTTGCCTGCCTTGCAGAAAAGGTTCAGACAAATCATCAGCAGGTACAGGCTGCACGTTGCAATGATGTTTTGGTCGCTGGTGAAAATTGCAATGATTTTTTGCGGCATGATAAGGGCAAAAACCAGCAGAATAAGCGCAACCACGGCCGAAATTGCGTAGGCAACAATGCACACGCCCTTATACTGGTCGCGGTCTTTTTTGCCCACTGCTTCGCCGGACAAAGTCATTGTCCCCTGCCCCAGCGCACCGAAAACAACAACAACCAGAATTTCTACGCTGAAAACAATTGTGTATATTCCGGCTGCCATGTCGTTAATCGTGTTCAAAATGCGAATCATCATCAGGTTGCCGAAATTCCATGCAAAATCTTCAAGTGCAGTGTTTAAGCCCAGTTTTGCAGAAACAATGAAAGGCTTTAACGGCGCTTTTAACGTGGTTTTTAACCGCGGGCGGGTTGGCAGTTTTTTGCTGCTTACAAAAATAAACCAGCAGTAAACAAATCCCACATATTCCGAAATGGTTGTGGCAATTGCGGCGCCTTTTATGCCCATTGCCGGAAATCCCAGATTGCCGAAAATCAGCACCCAGTCCAGAAACAGGTTCAAGCCAGCCCTGACAATTCCAAAATAAACCAGCGGCTTGGTATAGTTGGAAGTTTGCATGATAACGGAAGAAGAGGCTTCAAGCCCCAGAATAAGAAAACACGGTATAAAATAACGGGCGTATTCCAGACAGATGGGCATCAAGGCTTCGGAAACGCCCATAATTCTGAACACCGGTTCTGCAAACAATGCCCAGAAAACAAACAGAACAAAGGGAATGACATTGTTCCATTTCATCATTGCGGCGGCATATTCTTCAGTCTGGTCTTTTTTGCCTGCGCCAACTTTTTGGCTTATTATAATAGACGCACCGACAACCAGCGAAAAACAGAACGACATGGTTGTCCAGATTGGCGAAGTAACGTTGCTCAATGCACTCATGTACAGATTGTCCACGTGTCCCAAAAAAGCGCGGTCTATAAGCATCTGCACCTGACTGATAATGTTGCTTAAAATTATTGGTACGGCAATAACTAAAAGACGCTTCAAATAATCTTTATAATTTTCTTTCGTCATAAAATTCTCCGTGTATGTAAAATTATTCTGGCTACAGGGAATGAAACATAGCCAAATTGAACGCAAAACGCGCAGTTTTGCAGCGCGAAAACAGAAAAAATGCGGTGTATAAGCAACCACTATAGTTAATTGCCATTTAAAGTGTCAATACCGATGGCAGTTAAGGCACAGAAAAAAATACCCGAAAGACTGCTGTTCGTTTCAGCAAACTTTCGGGTTATATAAAGCTTATTAAAAACTGAAAAATTATCCGGCTGAATTATTTTTTAAAAGGTTTCAAAACGTGGCCGAGTTCTTTTTGACCAACAAGTTTTGTACCGTCAAAATCAAGCTCAATAATATACGGCATCCAGTCTATTATGCGGAAAAAACAGTTTACGTCAAAGTTCGGGTTAAAATAATTCAAAATTGAACTAAGTGCCGTACCGTGAGTTCCTATAACAATGCTTTTGCCGTCGTTTTCTTTCAGCACCGTATGCAGTGCATTTACATTCCGTGCCTGCACACTGTTCAGCGATTCGCCGCCTTCTTCGCAAAAATCAAAATCTGCCCAACGCTTTTCAAACATTCCTTTAACGTTGCCGTTCTCGCCAGCCACCCGCTCATGAAAATCTTCCACAACGCGAATGGTTTTGCCAAAATACTCAGCTGCCGGGGCAATCGTATCGTAACTGCGCCGGTACGGGCTGGAATAAAATTCGTCAACCGGCAAATCTTTCAAAATTTCCAGCACAAGTGCCGAATCTTTTTTGCCTTCAGCACTTAACGGCCGGTCGGAATCCTGTTTATGGCTAAAATCGGGCTGGGCGTGCCGAACAAAATAAACGCGCGTCATTATTTAATCCGGTACTGGCGGTTAAATTCTTTTATGTGCCGTTCAATCATTTCCATTGCCCATTCTTCCTTGGTGTCATCGCGGCCAATAACGCCAATCAAAACGGTAAGCGGCGAAATAAAAGAAACGGCCATCATGTACGGATCAGTTCCCTTATATATTCCGGCTTCAATAAGAACCTTAAAAATAGTTTCGTAATGCTGGTACTGCTGGAACACATAACGCTGGTTGTACATTTCTGCCAGGTTGCTCATGTTGAACTGTTCAACAGTCATCAGTTTTCTGAAAGCATTTGCCCATTCATTGTGCAAAGACGACAGTACCATTTCTTTTGCGTGGGAAATCTGATCGTCTTCGGTCATTTTTATGAATTTTTCCTTTTCTTCAGGATGATTTTCAAAGTCTAGCCGCAGTTTTTCCATGGAAGCATGATAACCTTTCATGCTTTCTTCAAGTATTGCATCAAAAAGTTCCTGTTTGCTGGAATAATGCTTGTACAACGCCGGAGCCGTGCAGCCAACATCATAGGCTATCTGCGCTACACTTACTGCTTCATAGCCGTTCTGGGCAAAAAGTAGTAATGCCTTTTTCAAAAATAAATCTTTCGTGCTTTCCGTGTGTTTTACCATGGTAACCTCGTAAAAAATTTGGCATTTACTAAGAATTTATGTTAACCTACGTTTACTTGTCAAGAGAAAAATACTTTTTTTACAAATCTTTTTGGTTAATTATAAAAACTTGAAATATAAATATATTACGGACACGTAAAAAAACTTTTTATCATGCCCGGCGAGTTTTAAGGCGTGAATACATCACGGCGATAAAACGTCGTTTTAAAAACAGCAGAAAAAACACCAAACTAAGGCACGCTGAAAATTAAAGCTTATGCCTTTGCCGTGTTTATGGCCTGCACTAAACCATAAATAAAAAAAATTAAAATTTTTTATTTTTTTCTGTAACCTATTTTTTGAACAGTGGTTGTTCTAGTATAAAAGCAAGACGGAAAAAGCAATAATCTATTTTTTGATGAAACCCGCAACTGGTTTTTAACTCCTTTACACCAGTTGCGGTTTTTTTTTGCCCGAAAACACTTTCTATAATAGGTTTTTTCTAAAAAACAGCAATTTTTAGAAGTTTCATTTTACTTAAGTACAAAAAAAAGCAACCCTTTTTGAGGCTGCCTTCAATCTTTCCATTTCATTCCATATTATTTTACAGTAATAACTGAAGCACTCTTGCCGTCCGGACTGAATACCCGGTTGGAATTCTTTTTGTCAACGATGGCGTTTATGCCGTTGTAAAAATTGTAATAATAAGTGCCTGGCGGCAAAGGCAAATCAATCTGATACAAGCCCGGTTTTACTTCCTTCAGCATGTACATGTAAGAATCCCAGTTGTTAAAAGTTCCGCCAAGGCGAATGTTCTGCCCGGTTTTGCCGTAATAAACAAAGCGAACATAACCGTTTTCCAGACGTTCGGTAATGGGGTCAGGCAGTTTTTCAATTGAAACGGTAGAAAGCACCGTGTTTGTTTTTGAATCGTAAACGGTGTTTGCATTTAAAGGGTCGGTTGTCCACAAACCGTCTATTACCAGACGGTAGGAAATCTGTTCCAGCTGCTTGGGGTAACGGACAATGTAGAAAAGTACCGAACCGACAATTTCATCACCAGATTCGTAATGTGCCATGCGCTGAAACGGGTGAATGACCCTGAAATTTTCATAGTCAAAGGCAATGCCTACAAAACGCGCATTTTCTGCGGCGGTAAAAACAATAAAACCATCCTGCACAACAGGCGCACAGGGTTCATCAATGCTCATAATAAGGTTCTGCCGGGCATATTCTGTAAGTTCATCGTAAGCAGCAGTATCTTCTGCCGAAAAGACACTAACCGTGCAGAATGCAAAGAGGCTTATGGATAAAAGAAAAGCAAATGTTTTTTTCATAATGCTCCACTGTGGTTTTAAAAGTCGACACTTTTATAATCGGCAACCAGCCTGAAAAGTTAAATGAATATCTGAAAAATACTTTTTCAGAACCTTTCGTAAATAAAACATAACCTTTTGACGATAAATATTTTATATTAAATAGAAGATAATTGATAGTATTGGAGGATAAACCATGAAATACAAGTTATTATCACTTTTTTTTGCAGTGCTGGCTTTTGTTTTTGCCGGCAATGCAGCATTTGCACTTGGTGCCCAGGATACTTCGCTTAAAAATGCGCGCAAGGTGCTGGGAAACGACAACAACGGAAACAATGGAAATATCGAACAGCCGGAACAGAAAAACCAGAACACCAGCCCGGCGCAAAATACCAGCCAGCAGGCCGGCAATAATTCTTCAAATAAAATTACGGCAACCAGCGTTATAAATACCGTTCTGGGCGGAGTTGCCGGAAACGCAGGCAATTTAAGTTTTTCAAACCAGGATGCCGTTGATGCCCTTAAAAACGCACTGAACATTGGCGCAGAAACCGCTTCCAAAGAACTGAACAAAACCGACGCATATTACCGAAACCCGCTTTATTACATTCCCATGCCGCCGGAAGCTGCAAAACTTGTTTCTACAGTAGAAAAACTGCCAAACGGCAAAAAAACCGTAGAAAACGTAATCATTCGCTTAAACCGCACTGCCGAAGCCTGCGCCGCAGGAATTGTTCCGATTTTTGTTGAAGCAATAAGCGGAATGAGTGTAAGCGACGGAATCAGCATTGTTACAGGCGAACAAAACGCCGCAACTAACTTTTTGAAAGACAAAACCTACAACCAGCTTAAAGCCCTTTACAAGCCGCAGATTGCTGCCGCCCTTGACCAGAACCTTGTAGGCAGCATGTCTGCAAACGACGCATGGGACAAACTTGTTTCCCTGTACAACAAAACCGGCAACAGTGCCAACAAAATCGGTTCAATTTTTGGCAAAGACGAAGTTATGGAAACCATTGATACCGATTTGGCGGAATATGCGACGAACAAGGCTTTGGACGCAATTTTTTTGAAGATTGCAGACGAAGAAAAATCCATCCGCAGAAACCCGATGGAATACGGTTCAAGCATCATTCAAAAGGTTTTTGGCGCAGTTAAAAACCAGAACTAGCATATAAAGCAGAAAAACGCAAAAAAGCCGGAATTTTTAAAAAGTTTCCGGCTTTTTTTATCTTTCAGCAGCTAAAAAGAATTCCGAACCAAGTTCGGAATGGCCGTCATCATTCTGAATAACGGGCATCGTTCGGGATGACATTTTCTTATTCTGAATGACGGGTTATTGTTCGGGATGAAAAATTATTTGTACATTTCTACCATTTTCCGGCTTTCTTCCTTTATCAGTTCCACAAGTTCCGGCGGATTAAGCACTTTTACTGCGCTGCCAAAACTCATTATCCAGTGAATGGCCGTCTGCATCTGGTTCGATTTAAATGCAAGGTAAACAGAACCGTCTTCATTCTGCCGCAAAGTCTGGTCTTCGTGCCACTGGCGTTCCATAATAAGGGTGTTAATGCTTTTTGAAAATTCAAGTTCTATCAAAACCGGGTCTTTAGTGCTAACCCACGCGCCAAAAGACAAATCAATGTATTTTTTTACTGAAAAATCTGCCGGCAGCGGCGCTTCTTCATCGTTAATTTTTACCCGGCGCATACGCGAAAGCGAAAAAATGCGCACATCGTTGTTTTTGTGACAAAGCCCAAGCAGATACCAGCTGCCTTTCTGGCAGACAATGTGGTAAGGGTCTACTTCGCGGAAAGAATATTCGGAATCGCTTAAGTTTTTGTATTCAAAACTGATGCGGCGCGCCATTTTTAACGCCTTAAAAAGCGTATTGAAAATTTCTTCGCTTATTTTGGCCAAAGGGTCGCTGATGAAACTTACGTTTCCGCTGAAAAAACTTGTATCAACGCTAACTTCGTTCGGCATAAACTCGCAAAGCTTGTTAAAAATGCCGCCAATTGTCTGTTCCAAAGGCGTGTTACGGTAGTTTTCAAGCAAAGGCTGAATTACCGACATGCAGAAAAGCTCACCTTCCGAAAGTATGAAAGATTTTATGAAAAAAGTTTCATCGGTGTAATAGTAACCGTGACGGTTGTGGTCATATTCAATTGGCGCAGAATAAAAATTGCGCAGATATTCAATGTCGCGTTTAATTGTCAGGGGTGTAACTTCAAAATGCTTTGCAAGGGTACTGCTGTTCGGGTAGCGTCCGCTTTGTATGATTTCAGCTATTTCCATTTGACGGCGATTTTTTATGCCGCTAGAACGTTCTTTTGCCATAAACTAATTATAAGCCCAAACTGCAAATTGTGGTATCTTTTAAATTTACAAATTGCAGGACGCAATTCATCAGGAATAAAGCCTTTCCTGAATGCTTGCAATCAGCAGGGCGCTGTTCATTTTCAAAATGTCAATCTGGTGGTCAGTATAGTTCAGGCTTCGTACGCAGCTGCCCAAATCTATAAAGCCCCAAAGTTCGCCGTCAATAAAAAAAGGCATTGAACAGATGGAAAACATTCCGCGCCGGTTCATAACTTCAAGGTCGCAGGCAGAAGACATTTTGTTCTTGTTGTAAATGTACGGCCTGTTGTGCATCTGAAAATCCCGTACTTCGGCCAGCAGTTCCGAAGAAAACTGATTGTCGGCAACAATCATGCCCCGGTGCGATTCAATTTCCTGCGTCCATTCGTAAATCATAATTGAATAGAAACAGCCATTGTCGTCCCGGTCGTAGCGCCAGATGCTTACGCTGTCAAGGTTAAGGATTTCACCAAGAACGGCAAGGCTTCTCTGCAAGCGTTCTTCAAAAGAGCCGAGGAAAGACGAAATAAGCAAAGTAGAAATGCGGCTTAAACCTGCCAGCATCCGCTTGTTGGTATCAAGTTCCAGCCGCTGGCGCATTTCTTCTTCCTTGCAAACCAGCTTGCCGATTACGGTTTTCTGATTTTCAATTGTGCTGTTAACTTTTTTGCCGTACAAAACGAAAGGAACCTGCCCTTTTTTGTTGTGGTACAGATAAAGGCTTTCGGCGTAAGAATCTTTTTTCTCGCTGAAAATTTCCAGAATGAGTTTTTCGTTTTTTGCGTAAATGTCGGCCGGACACAAATATTCACGGGAAGGAAACATGTTTGTGCTGTTTATGTTCATCAGGTCTTCCGTTTTTTTGCCCAGAATGCTCAGCTGGTGTTCGTGGGGGTCATATTCGTACAGAATGTCTTCCGTCATGTCGTTGATTATGCCCATTTTTTCCTGCTGAATCGAAAGTTTTTCATTCAGTTCAACAAGGTCTGTAACATCCATAAAAAGGCAGTAAAAAACCGGAACTTTTTCAAGGTGCAATTCTTCGGTAAACATGCCCTTTACGCGGACGGAAAGAACCTTGCCGTTTTGGGTTGGAATGCGCAGAATGGAATTGAAAATCTGGCGTTTGGCGTAGGCTTCCTGTAAAATGCCGAAAAATTCGGCGCGTTCTTCCAGAGAAAGCATTTTTGCCGCCTGGGGTTTGTCACCATTGGCAAAACTGCTTTTTTCGTAACCAAAAAGTTCCAGAAATTTCCTGTTAAAAAACAGAAGCGAAAGGCCATCGTCAAAAGCAAACTTTGCCACGCCGTCAGTAGAAGAATTGATAAGTTCGCTTAAATCCCTTTCCCTGAAAAAACTGGTATTGTCAGAATCCAGTTCCGCGCAGTAAAAAGTGCAGGTACTTTTGCCGTGCCCTTTTGAATAATAAAGGGCATTGTCGGCTTTTTCCTGCAATTCGCGGTAGGTTCTGCCGTCTTCCGGGTAAAGCGCCACGCCCAAACTTGCAGAAACCGTATATTTGTCAATCCTGCCGTCGTAAACCTTTATCATTTTGGCGCAAAGTTCGTGAATGCGTTTTTTAAGGGTGTCTATTCGGCCATAATTCTTTATAAGTATCAGAAATTCGTCACCGCCAATGCGTCCAAGAATATCGTCACTTCTGAACGCCTGCTTCATTTCGTCTGAAAATTCAATGATAACTTTGTCGCCGAAAGCATGACCGAGGGAATCGTTTACTTTTTTAAAATTGTCAAGGTCAATCATCATCAGGGCGTGCTTGCCGTGTTTACCGCTGCCTGCAAAAAATTCTTCAACCATTGTTTCTGTGGTGCGCTTGTTGTAAAGCAATGTTTGGGAATCTCGCTGGGCTTTTTCAAGAAGCGTAATTTCGTTGCGCTTAAGCTTGTCGATATTGCGGCGGTAAGTTATCAGGCGCAGGGTCTGGGTCATCGGGTGCAGAAATATTTTGCCGGTAATTTCCAGCCAGTAATAGCTTAAACCGTTGTCATCGGTGGCAAGGCACTGCAAATGCACCGTTTTCTGGTCTTCGTTAAAGCATTTTATAAGGTTTTCACGACTGAAAATTTCAAAATACTGCTTGCGGTTGTTCTGGTGAATGTTTTTTTCGCCAATCTGCTTCAGGCACTCGTCATAATCAAGGTTTTCTTCGCTTACGCCCATGTCGTGCAGAAAATCAGCAGAATCCCTGCCAATCATCACGCCTTTTGTAAGGTCGGCTTCGTTTATGTATTCGTAAAATTCGGCGTTTATCCGTTTAATTGAACGTTCGTATTCAAGTTCCTGCATAAGCAGAACTTTTGATTTTGAAATAAGCTTGTTTTTCTGTTCTACACTGTGCTTTTCTTCAATTATTTCAGAAATATCTTCAAAAATACCCAAAAGCAGGGGCGAATCTTCATTTTTGGCATTTACAAAGGAAAAACGGCTGTCGAAGTGGCATACATTGCCGGTGCTGTTTTTAAATTTCAACTGCAATTTTAGACTGGCAGTTTCACCGGAACATTCAAACAAAGAAACAATTTTTGCAGTTTCTTCACGCGAAAGCAGGTTTTTGCAGTTTTCAGCATTGCGGATTAAAAAATCATTCCGGGCAAAACCAAGAGAATCCAGCATATTCCGGTTTGCATTTGCAACGCCAAGCTGGCCATTGGCAAGCCTGAAAAGCAGCGCACCGCATGGCACGCTTTGCATTATAAGCGATATTTCTTCTTCGCCAAGTTTTTCTTCTGTTCCCACCATTTTTTCCCCTTTTTTTATTTTTAAATTACTTTCCTATGTATGTTAAATCTTCGCGGTTAAGTTTTGCGGTGCAAAGTGCAGGCATTGCCAATGGCACAGAATGCCCCTTTTTGATAAAGAAAAACACCTGATTCGGTTTGCATTCAACAAAATGCACGCCTTTTTCCATTTCAGTAAGCTGCGGCAGGCCGCTTTCCAGTCCGCATTCCGAAGAAGCAAAGAAAACCATCTGCATTGCCTCCGGCAAATAAACAAAACGGCCGCTGGCATTTGGTTCTACAACCGGCGCAATCATAATGGAACGGCCGAACATCAGCTGATCTTCTATTTGCAGAGCAATTTTATCTTTAGGATATTCAAAGCACAGCGGCTTAAACAGAAGTTCGTTTTCCTGCACCGCATAAACGAATTCACCGTAAATATGGGGAATAAGCCGGTAGCGCAAACTGATAATCTGTCTGAAATCTTCCGTCTGTTCAAAGGCATAGCATTCCTGAGCGCGCGTACCGGCGGCGGCGTGATTGCGCATTAAAGGCGTCCAGATTGCAAAAGCCAGCCAGCGCAGCATAAGTTCCCGGCTGGTGTTGCAGCCAAAGCCGCCAATATCGCTGCCGCAATACAAAAAGCCGCACATATTCAAACCCGGCATCTGGCGCACGCTAAGGCGCAAATGTTCCCACCACGAACAGTTGTCGCCTGTCCAAATGCCGGAATAACGGTGCATTCCAACCATGGACGCCCGGGAAAACAGCAGGATTTCCTTGCCGGGCAGGTTGCGCTGAAGGGCTTCGGCGGCGGAACGGGTCATCATGTAGCCGTACATGTTGTGAACCTTGCTGTGATTAACTTTTACCGTCTGCCCGGCAGCATTTTTTACCGTGTGGTAAAAACTTGCATAGTCTTTCGGGTTGTTTGCCAGTTTAGAAACTTTATCGCGCAGTTCAAAAAAAGAATTTATGTCAAGATTTGTATCTTTAAGGCTTTCCCTTAATTCGGCAAAAACCTTTTCTACGCCGTCTTCGCTGTAAAAAAGCGCAGGTTCATTCATGTCGTTCCAAAAACCGTCAACGCCTTTTTTGGTTAAAAACGTGTAATAGTCGCCAAACCAGGCACGTGCTTCTTCATTCAAAAAATCCGGAAAATGGGATTTGCCAGGCCACACACCGGCGGTAAAAACAGTCCCATTCGCCTTTTTGCAGAAATAACCCTTCTGCAAACCTTCCGCATCAACCGAATAATCCGGGTCGGCCTTTACGCCGGCATCAATTATCGGCACGGGGTGCACGCCCTGATCTTTCAGTTCCTGTACAAAATATGCAAAATTGGGAAATTTTTCTTCATCAATGGTAAAATCCCGGTAACCCTGCATATAGTCAATGTCAAGGTAAATTGCATCCAGCGGAATGCGCGCATCCTGATAATTTTTAAGGACGCTGCGCACTTCATCTGCCGTATAATAGCTCCAGCGGCTTTGCTGGTAACCGAAAGCCCAGAACGGCGGCAAATAACTTTTTCCAATCATCTGCCGGAAAGTTTTGCAGATGGAATTAAGTACATAATTATTATTTTCTTCAATTATATAAATATTCATGTCTGCGCTGGGGGCGCAAACGGTAAGCGTATTTTTGCTTGTATAGCCGCAGTCAAATTGCAGCAGGCCCGGGTAGTCAAAAAACAGGGCGAAGGCTTTTGGCGCGTTTGTTTTGCTGGCAGGCGTGTAAACTATTAAAAAATTGTGTGCACCGTAAAGTGAAGTTTTGTCTTCGGTATGAATCGGGTCATCACTGCACCAGCTTTTGTACACAAAGCCGCGCTTGTTTATTCCGCGGGTTGTTTCACCAAGACCAAAAATCAGGTCATCATCCGCAAGCTGGTAATTATATGTAAATGCAAAATTATTAAGGGCAGAAGGCGTGTACGAATTGCCGTTTTGTAAAAGATTTTGATTTATTGAAACATTGCCAAAAGCAAGAATCTGATTCAGGTTCTGACATTTAATCCGGCTGATTCCGGCAGGTTCGTTTACTACGGAATCTGTTGCAAACGGTTCGCCGAAAGTGTATTTGTAAATCATCATTTCCTTCTTATAAATTTGTATTTTGTAATGATATAAGCATTAACCGCTTTTGGGCTTTTGTCAAGTAAAAGTAAACGGCCGCTTTTTTTTCAACTTTTTTACAGAAAAAATGCTAAAAAATTTTTTTTATGCGTATATAAGGCTTGGAGGTTTATATGAAAGACGAGAAAAAAATTATACCGATTACCAATGCCATTATGTTTGCAAAAGTTATGAGCG
>JAZRVO010000014.1:0-89494 GCA_045599185.1 Treponemataceae bacterium
TAAGAAAACGCTTTATCTTCCAAACCAGTGCTTTAAGCGTAAATTTTCTGCTTTGAGACGTATTTGCATCATGACGGCGGTATTTGGCCGTCACGGTTTCGTCGCTGATGATTGTGCCGAAAGCTGCGGCCGTTGCAGCAAGAATAAAATCGTGACCGTCAATTTTGGCGCCGTCAAGCCGGCATACTTTTTCTAGAAGAATATCGTTAAAAACAAAGGTAAAGCCGTACAAAACTGAATTCAGGCACAGTTCGGTAAAATCCGGCGGTGTTTTTCTGAATTCGTTTTTGCATACAAACTGCAAGTTTGAATCACAAATTTCCATATTGCCGTAATACAGAAGGGGTTTGTTTAATTCGGCGTGCTTTTGAAGGCTGTTCAAGGCTGTTTCAAGCTTGTTGGGCAGCCAGTAATCGTCCTGATCGCAAAAGGCGTAATAAGCGGAAGGGTCTGCCATTTTTTCTGCATTCTGCATAAGGTAAAAAAAACTTTTTACAAAGCCAAGGTTTTCGCCTTTTACAAAAGTTATCAGGCCTTTGTCTGCATATTCCTGCAAAATGGCTGTGGTTTTGTCCTTAGAACCGTCATCTCGTACCAAAAGCTTGCACTGCGGCCAGATTGTCTGGGCTAAAATAGAATCAATTTGTTCTTTAACGTATTTTTCACCGTTATAGGTTGACATTAAAACCGTAATGACAGTGCCGCTCATAAATTCCTTCTGTTTTAAACGTCGTCTCTAATGTATGTTTCAAGACTTTCCTGCCATTGGGGAAGTGAAAAATCTAAAACTTTGCTGATTTTTTCTTTTGACAATACTGAATAAGCCGGGCGCGGTGCAGGCGTAGGGTATTCTTCCGTTTTGCATGGGGCAACGTTTGCATTCCTGCTGATTTTTTTATATTTCAGGCCAAGTTCTGCAATTTTGCAGGCAAATTCGTGCCAGTTGGTTTGACCAAGGTTTGTGCAGTGGTAAATTCCAAACGCCGGTTTTTCTGCCGGGCATTTTTCAATTTTTTTGGCAAAAAATGCAATTGAACGTGCCAAATCTTTGGCGTAGGTTGGCGTACCAAACTGGTCACATACAACTTTTGCACCGCCGTTTTCTTCAAAAAGGCGAAGCATGGTTTTTACAAAGTTGTTTCCATATTTTCCGTAAAGCCAGGCCGTGCGCAGAATGTAAAAATCGCTGCAATTTGCTTCTATCTGGTCTTCGCCGCCAGCTTTTGTAGTGCCGTAAACGCCGGTAGGATTTTTCGGTATGGTTTCGGTATACGGCACGTTTGCCTTGCCGTCAAAAACATAGTCGGTTGAAATGTGTATTAAAACTGCGCCCCATTTTTTTGCCGCTCTGGCAACAAGGCCGGGACCTTCTACGTTTAGTTTTGTACACAATTCAATGTCGCTTTCGGCTTTGTTTACGTTTGTATAGGCGGCACAGTTTATTATGCATGTAATTTTTTTACCGTTTTTGTCGCAGCCGGCCAAAAATGTTTCAATTGCATCGGCGTCAGTAATGTCAACGTCCCGGTCGCTTCCTACAAAATCAAGTTTTGCGTCGTTTTCCAAAAGTTCAGCAAGCTGTGTGCCCAGCATACCCTTGTTTCCAATAAGCCAAATCATCAAAAATCTCCAAAATCTTTAAACGTTCTTAATTATAAAAATATCTGCCTGTTAATTTTCTTCTGCAATAAAGCGCAGATATTCACCGTAATCTGTTTTATAAGTTTTTGCGGTTTCCAAAAGTGCTTCTTTGCTAAGCCAGCCATTGCGGTAGGCAATTTCTTCAATGCAGCTTACATAATAGCCCTGGCGTTTTTGAATGGTAGAAACAAAGTTGGAAGCGTCTAAAAGTCCGTCGTAAGTGCCTGTATCAAGCCACGCCATGCCGCGGCCAAGCAGTTCTACGGAAAGCTGCATTTTCTGCAAATAGGCGTTGTTGACGGCGGTAATTTCAATTTCGCCACGTGCAGAAGGCTTTACGTTTTTAGCAATTTCTATAACCGAATTATCATAAAAATACAGTCCGGGCACTGCATAATGCGACTTTGGCGTTTTTGGTTTTTCTTCAATGCCAATTACCTTGCCGTCTTTTGCAAATTCTACCACGCCGTATTGAGTAGGGTCTTTTACGTAATAGCCGAAAATTACGGCACCGTTATTTTCTTCCACAGATTTTCGGGCTTTCTGCAATGTTCTTGTAAAGCTTTGACCGTAAAAAATATTGTCGCCAAGCACCAGCGCAACAGAATCATCGCCAATAAACGAATCGCCAAGAATAAAGGCTTCGGCAAGTCCGTTCGGTTTTTCCTGCACGCAATAATCAAAGCGCATTCCAAGCTGGCTGCCGTCGCCAAACAGTTCCTTAAAGCAGGGCAAGTCGCGTGGTGTTGAAATTATTAAAACTTCGCGAATTCCTGCCAGCATAAGAACTGACAAAGGGTAATAAATCATCGGTTTGTCGTACAAAGGCAAAATCTGCTTTGAAACAGCTTTGGTAATCGGGTACAGTCTGGTTCCTGAACCACCAGCTAAAATAATTCCTTTCATAAAACCCCTCTTATTTGCGGCAAAAAGCCTTAAAAATTCAAAATTGAATGAATTTTTCTGCTATCAAAAATCCAATAAAAAAATTCCAAAAAATTGCGTTTTTTTAAGTTTTCTTTTTTTATTTTCCGGCTTTTACTGCTTTTTCAGTTTTTGTCTGCAAACAGCAGTCTGCAACAACCGCAATAAACGCAACAAGCAGATAAACGCCCCAAGAACCAACGCCAAAAACAATTTCAGTCAATCTGCACAGCTTGTAATAATTGAAAGTGTAAACGAACATAAAACAGCATAAAACCAGATACTCGTTCCAGCTTTTATTTTTGTCGTTAAGCATGGCAATAATTGCAATTAAAAAATAAATGGCGGTGTATGGCCACGAAAGTGTTGGAATCATTACGCAGGCCGCAGCACAGGCAAAATAAATCTGCCACTTTTTCTTGCTTTTTATAATTATAAAGGCACAGGCTGCAACAAAAAGCACCATTGCAACAGGAAAAACAACCGGGTATGAACTTTCCATGCCCAAGTTTTTGCACAGCAGCTTCAGCATGCCGCCAATAGAAAGCTGGCTTGAAAGGGTTGTTTCTGAAACATAACCGAACAGGGCTTTTATGTACAGAATCATGCTTTCTACGCCTGTTGTGTGGCAGAATACCGGCAAAGTGAACAAAGCCAGCGCATAAACTGCACAGCGCACGGCACTTTTTATGTCTTTTTCCTTCAATAAAAGAACGCCGAAAACAGCCGTATAAATTTTAAAGCAGAACGCCAGGGCAAGGGCAAGCAGGGCTATCTCTTTTATCAGTTTGTCGCCAGATTTGTAGCACATTACAAAAATCATTACGCAAATTAAGGCCTGCATAACGCTGTTTCCGCGTTGAAAACCAATCATGAACGGGCGGCTTAAAAAAATTGCTACGGCAAAAAAAGCTTTCTGCAGGCCAGTGCCGTTTATGTTTTTGTAAATAAGAATTGCCAGAGGCGCTAAAGAAAAAATGAAAAACAGCTGAATGTAGTAACCGGCAACAAAACTGTCAATCATTGTTGAATAGTCAGCCCAGGGATTTCCGTTTAAGCCGGGAAAGGTGTTGCGTGCAATCTGGTAAATAAGCATGGAAACCGGCGGACAAATATCTTCGCCCATTTGAATTGAACAGGATGCAGCCGTGAAAAAATCGCCGAAATCGTAGCGGCTGTCGTTTATGCCCATATTCCAGCGGTCAAAAATCATTACAATCTGGGCAAGGGCAAAACTTAGCAAAACAACAGTTGCAAAAACATTTGAACTCGTTACTTTAAGCGAATCACTGCGGCTTACAAGCAGAAAAGCCAGTGCAATCAGCGCCGTGGTAATAAAACTTATGTGCAGAAGAATCTGCCGCCAGAATTCAAATGTACCGGATGTATGAAGGATTTTTACAAATGCAAAATCGTATATAAACTTCTGCACAAACGTAAGCATGCAGATAAAACTGAAAAACAGGGCAATTCCCAAAATAGCCGTCAATGTTTTCTTTCTTTTTCCGTCTAAAACAATTTCTGTCATAAATATACCTTTACAATTTCTGCTTTAATTGAATTTTGTTAAATTACGTCTACAAAGGTACGTTCATTGCGGCTAAACAGTACCAGCCCAAAGAAAACGAAAATTGCCGTCATTGCAAGACTGCACAAAACCATTAGCGGCGGCACATAGCCTGCACCGTAAAACCAGATGCGGAACATTTCGATTGGTGCGCTGACCGGGTTAATATAAAAAAGCCACGAAAATTTTGCCGGTGCTTCGCTAAGCGGGTAAACAACCGGCGTAATGTACATTGCAAGCCCAAGGCCAAAACCAAGCAAATGATTCAAGTCGCGGTACTTGGTTGTTAATGCAGAAAAAATCATTCCCATTCCTGCGCCCAAAAGACCAAGCCACAGAATGATAAGAGGGAAAAGCAAAGCCCAGGGTGTAGGGTGAACTGACTGGCCGATTATAAGGTAATAAATCCAGAAAACCAGCAGACAGGCAAACTGAATGCCCAGTTTTATTACGTTTGTTGCAAGGCTTGAAATTATTGTAGCAAGACGGGGAAAATAAACCTTGCTGAAAATTCCCTGATTATTACTGAAAGTTCCTGCCGCCGTATTCAAGGCATTCGTAAAAAATGTCCAAAGCATTGTACCGGCAAAATAAAACAGCAGGTACGGCACACCGTCCGTACCAATTTGGGCAAGATTACCAAAAATAAAAGTATTGATGACTGTTGTTACCAAAGGCTGAACCACATACCAGACAGGGCCTAAAACAGTCTGCTTGTACTGGGTTGTAAAGTCGCGTTTAATGAACAGAAAAATCAAGTCTTTGTATTGAATAAGTTCTTTTATGTTAAAATCAAGCATCTTGTGCTTTGAATCAAGGCGTTTATCCCATTTCTGTTCTGGAAGGTTTGTAATATCGGTTGTCATGTTTTAGAAATTCCTGTAAACGAATATGCGCATGCGCACAAAATTTAAATAACTATAACATAGAATAAAAGGAAATAGCAACGGACTTGTAATTTTCAAATTTTTCAGCGGTTATATACGTGCACGGCAAGCATGCTCAATTAAATTTGTGGGACTGTTTGCCATCGTTTATTTTTTCAATTTGCTGCAAAGTTTGCTGTTTTTTTAGCCTTTTTTTCTTTCAATATTTGCCAAAAATCGCCAATATTTTTCAATTACACATTTTTCTGTTTTTGCCTTTAAACGCAAAGCCGGAAAAAACAGAAATCACCTGTTTTTATCGTCAATTTCTTTCATCCGGTCAAAAGCGGTTGGGTCTGCGTCGTAGATAATCTGCAAAAGTTTGTCTGCAAGTTTGGGCGTTATGGAATAATCGCATTCACGTTCTTTAAGAACAAGTTCGTCAATATGGTCTTTGTTTGTGTAAGTTTCTGGAGGAATTTCAAAAAGCGTTTTTACGTTTGTATTCAAAACATCTGCAATTTTTGCAATAATATCGAAAGAAACATTTGACCGGGCATTTTCTATACAGCCAATAAAACCGGTGGTTACGCCAGCTTTTTCCGCAAGTTCTGCCTGCGTTAAGCCCCTTAACCGGCGGAAATAATAAACATTCGCAGCAAAATTCTCTTTGACCTCTTCCATGCCAAAAATGATACAGGCATAAAAAAGCCATTTAAATATAATGACATTTTTATTTTGCATAATATTGTTCTAGTTTTTAAACAAAAACACCGTCAGCACAACAAACAAAGTCACGCAAAATCCTAATGTCTTCGTTGTGGTTGCCTGTAGTTGCGGTTTGCAATGAACAATAAAAAAAGCTACCGCATATTGCAGTAGCTTTTCAATTTAATTTTTAACCGGTTTACGCAGCTTAGAGCTTTTCAAAAATGAACTTGCAGAAAGTTGTTACGCGGTTAATGAATGAATTGTCAATTTTGCTTTTAAGAACAGGCACATTCGGTGCATCTACGCCGCCAAGGCCGTACAAATAAATGCTGTCATCAACACGGAAAGCGTAAACGAAAGATTTCATTTTTTCTGCTTTTGCACATGTCATTCCGTCTACAATTTTTACGCCGGAATCCTGAATTTTTACAGGTTCTGTATTTATGCTTGCATAAAACAGTTCGTCTTTTCCCTGTTCAATGGAAATATGCGTAGGAATGATACCGAACGGACTCATTTCAAGGCGTGTCTGCATGTCGGTTCTGGCAGCGTCTTCGGTTTTGCTTTCTACAACGGCAGAAGAATAAAGTTTGTACCAGCGGCCGGTGCGTTCGCCGTAATACGGAATGCCGACATAACTTTCTACGTCGGTAAGTTCTTTTCTCAATGTATCAAAAACTGCCTCGTTTCCGCTGTACGGAATTTTCTGAATGATTTCAACAAGGTAAGGCGGTTTAAGTTCGTTAATTGTGTCTACAAGCTGGGTGGCTGTTTTGTTAACCTGGCGAAGCGAAACTTTTTTGGCATTGCCGATATTTCTGATTAAAACTTCACCAGCTTCAAGCTTTACAAGTTCTTCAGGACTGAAATTTGACAGCTTCAACGGAACATCACCTGCAAGGGCAGAAGCCACTGCAAAAACACTAAATACAATAGAATAAAATAATCTGCTTTTTAAAACTTTCATAAAAACTCCCTATTAAAACCCGCCGCAATAACGGGCTAAAAATGACAAGAATTAAAAGTTTGCCGGTACGTTATAAGCAAACTTTGCAGAACAGGCAGCACGAAAAGTAATTTTTTTAGGAACCACTTTTGCAGCCTGTTTTGATAGATAAGCAATCAAAACAAAAAAAGGTTTCATCATTTGGTGCCTGTATTTGAATGAAAAATTTTTCATTTGTTTCTACCTGAAGATTTTTCTTAACAAAAACGCGTTTATTATGCTAAACTGATGATGCTGTTTTTTATTTTCAGCATATAAAAAAGAAATTATTTGGAGAAAAAAATGCCATTAGCACCACATATTATTAAAGCAATGGAATCTTCTTCTGCCATTCGACTGGCTTTTGAAGAAGGACTGAAACTGCGCAAACAGTTTGGCGCAGAAAATGTTTACGATTTTTCGCTTGGAAACCCTGACCTTGAACCGCCTGCAGAAGTAAAAACTGCAATTAAAAAAGCTGCCGAATGCACTGAAAAAGGCATGCACGGCTACATGCCAAATGCCGGTTACGATTTTGCCCGCAACGCAATGGCCGAAAAGGTTAGCGGAGAACAGGGCGTTAAAGTTGAAGGAAAAAACATTGTAATGGCTTGCGGAGCCGCCGGTGGCCTTAATGCCGTATTCAAGGCAATTTTAAGCCCGGGTGAAGAAATCATCGTTCCTTCGCCATTTTTTGCAGAATATACTTTTTACTGTGCAAACCACGGCGGCACGCTTGTACCGGTAAGCACAAAAGACGATTTTTCACTTGATATTGATGCAATTAAAGCCGCATTAAACGAAAAAACCGCCGGTGTTTTAATCAATTCGCCGAACAACCCAAGCGGCAAAATTTACAGCAAGGAAGACATTTGTGCACTTGCCGCCGCCCTGAAAGAACATCAGGCAAAAACCGGCAGGGAAGTTTTTCTGATTGCCGACGAACCTTACCGCGCAATTACTTACGGCGGCAAAACTGTTGCTTCAGTTTTTGATGTTTACAATTCTTCCATTGTAGTTTCTTCTTTTGCCAAAAACTTAAGCCTGCCAGGCGAACGTTTGGGCTATGTTGCCGTAAACCCGGCCTGCCCGAATGCGGACAAGGTTGTTACGGCCGTTGTTTACTGTACGCGCGTTTTGGGCTACGTAAACGCACCGGCATTTTTTCAGCGTGTCTGTGCAGAAGTTTGGAACGCACCAGTTGATTATTCTTCTTACCTGCGCCGCCGTGATGCACTTACTGCAAATCTGCGCGCCGCCGGCATTGAATACGGTGAACCGGAAGGCGCTTTTTACCTTTTCTGCAAAGTACCGGAAGGCAAAAACGGCAGCACCGATGAAAACGATTTCTGCAAATGCCTGCTTGAACAGCACATTCTTGGCGTTCCCGGCACTGGGTTCGGTAAAAAAGGATATTTCCGCCTTGCCTATTGCGTAAGCGAACAGACAATTGCAAACAGCGCACAGGCATGGAAAGATGCCGTTGCAAACTGGAAAAAATAAATTAAGCCGGGACAAGGCACGTCAAAAGCTTTGTTCCGGCTAAAAAAACCGGCCGTAAAAAACAGAATTTGCCGCCGGTTTTAATGCTTAATACAACTGAATATTTAGGAACATTTCTAAAAATTGCATTTTTTAGATGTTTTTTTACAAATTGCTGATTGCGCCGCAAAAATAAAAAAGCGGCACAACCGAAAGAAAAAAATACGGGCTTTGTGCCCGAAACGAGGTGAACTATGCGTATTTTAATGGTTTCTGCCGAAGCGGCACCTTTTGCAAAAACTGGTGGCTTAGCTGATGCTGTTTCTGCTCTGTCTATCGCACTTAACAAACTTGGTCATGATGTGCGCATAGTAATTCCGCGCTATTACAAAATTAACCGCGACAAACTGACTAAACTTGAAGGCCCTATGGGCGTTTACTGCGGTTACAGCGAAGAATGGACTGCCGTTTATACCACAACAATGCCCGGCACCAAAGATTTGCCGGTTTATTTTATTGACCACGAAAACTGTTACGGCCGCGACGGTGTTTACGGCACGCCGTTTGATCCGGATTTTCAGGACAACCCTTACAGATTTTCGCTTTTGTGCCACGGTGCATTTCAGCTTTGCCGCAAATTAGGCTGGTATCCGGACATCATTCACGCACACGACTGGTCTGCCGCTCTTGCACCAGTTTTGCTGCGCTTTAACGAACGCCACGGCGAGTTTGCCCACACAAAAAGCGTATTCACAATTCACAATTTGGGCTATCAGGGCTGGTACAGCAAGCACAATTACCCGGTTCTGGGGCTTGACTGGCAGCATTACTATTCTTCAGGCTTTGAAGATTATGACCAGATTAACTTTTTGAAAGCCGGCCTTATTTCTTCAGACGTGCTTACAACTGTTTCGCCAACCTATGCACAGGAAATTCAGAGCGCCGAAAACGGTTTCAGAATGGACGGAATTTTACGCCAGCGTTCCGGCGATTTGTTCGGTATTTTGAACGGCGTTGACATGGATGTCTGGAATCCTTCAAAAGACAAATATATCGAAAAAACTTTCAGCGCAAAAAGCATGGCCGGTAAAGCCGCAAACAAGAAGGCTTTGCAGGAACGCATGGGGCTGGAAGTAAATCCGGACATTCCTGTAATTGGAATTGTTACCCGCCTTGCTGACCAGAAAGGCGTTGCAGAACTTTTTGCACCAACTTACGGCTGTGCATACCGCATGTGTACCGACATGAAACTTCAGCTGGTGGTTTTGGGCAGCGGCGAACGCTGGTGCGAAGACGAACTGCGCGTACTCAGCAATAACCTGCCGAATTTGCGCGCATATATCGGTTATGACGAAAGCTTAAGTCACTTAATTGAAGCAGGCAGCGACTTCTTCTTAATGCCGTCGCGTTACGAACCATGCGGCTTAAACCAGATGTATTCGCTTTTGTACGGAACATTGCCGATTGTACACCGCACAGGTGGCCTTGCCGACACCGTTCAGAACTACAACGAACAGACAGGAGAAGGCAACGGTTTTGTACTTAACCACCTAACGCCAAGCAGCATTTACGACACCGTAGGCTGGGCAATGTACGCTTACTACAACAAAAAAGACCATATCAAGGCAATGCAGAAACGCGCAATGCAAAGCAGTTTTGGATGGGACGTTTCTGCAAACAAATATCTCGAAATTTACGAGATGATTCAAAAAAGGTTTTAGTTAATGCTTAAATATTTTGTAAAACTTCTAAAATCTCTAAATGCCAACTCGCATCCGGGTGAAATTGCCCATGCGTGTGCATTTGGTTTACTTTTAGGTTTTTTACCCAAAACTTCTGTTTTATGGTACATATTCTTTATTTTTGCCCTGTTTCTGCGCATAAATAAAGGTATGTACTTTTTAATGATTATTTTGGGTTCGCTCGCTGCGCCATTTTTAGACCCAACGTTTGACGAAATTGGCTACTGGTTTTTAATGCTTCCGCAATTGGAAAGCCTTTTTCGTGCCTGGCTAGACATACCGTTTGTGGCTTTTACCCGGTTCAACAACACAATTGTGGCAGGTTCACTGGTATTTTCAATTGCCGGATACATACCGTTTTACATTTTGGCAAGGCTTTTGGTGCGCCTGTGGCGGCATACTTTGCAGCCGCTTCTGGCGCGCAATCCGCTGGTTAAGGCTTTTCAGCAGCTGCCATTGGTTAAAGCCGTTATCACTGCATATCAAAAAGTGGAGCTTTAATTATGGAAGAAAATGAAGAAAAAGCAAAAAGCATGGAAATGCAGGAGCTGGAGAAAGAAATTTTAAGCGCTGAACCCGGTATGAATGCAGAAGAACTGGAAAATGAAATTGCCGGAAGCGATCTAAGTTCCGAAGAAATAGCCATTGCGGAAAACGCAGCGGAAGAAGAAGTAAGCGACAGCAAACTGCCTGCAACGTTAAGCGAAGAAGAAGGCAGAAAAGCTGTAAAAGTTAAAATGCCGAAAATTTTCCGCAAAACTTACAGCGAAAAAAAGTTTAAAAGACGCGTTTTAAATAGAATTTATGTTCCCAAAGACAAAATTTTCATTCAAAGCCTTTACCAGAAGAACGAAAAAGGTTTAATTACACCAAAATCTCCGCTGATTATAAGCAGAAGGGACGCAAAACGCCTTGCACTTATTGCAAAACAGGTGAAAAAACAAAAGGGCAGGGTTAAATGGCTGCCGCTTTTGTGCACGGTTCTGGTAATTTTTGCACTTTTTTCAATCGTAATTGCCTTTAAAAACCCAATCTTAAAGTCAGTTTTAACCGCCGTGGTACAGGATGCCGCCGGTGCAAAATGCGAAATCGGTTCACTGGATTTACGAATTCTGGATTCGCGGCTGGAAATTGACCAGTTTGCGGTTGCCAACAAAAAAGAACCGATGACCAACCTTGCAGAATTTTCAAGCCTTGTTGTTGATTTTGACCTGGTTCAGCTTTTAAAAGGCCGCTTCGTTTCTGATGAAATTTCAATTGAAGGAATTCAGGTTGGTACCCAGCGGCAGACTTCCGGCGAAATTGAAAAAACCGAAAAACAGCTGAAAAAAGAAGCCGAAAAGGCCGCAAAAAAAGCTGCATTGGCAGAAACCACGCCGGAAGAGATTCAGGCACAGATTGCGAAAATTGTAAAGGAACAGACCGGGCTTGACAGGGAAAGTTTTACAAATGTTTTTGCCCAGTTTAACCCGGAAACAATTGTAAATTCCGTTTACACAAGCATGGAATCGCCTGAAATAATCCGGTCTTTGCAGCCGCAGGCGGAGGAACTGGTAAAAGGATGGCAGGACACATCTGCCGAACTGAATAAAAATGTTCAGGATTTTGTAAATGCTGCCCGCGAACTGGCAAATACTGACGTTGAAGCCATTAAAAACAATCCGGCAGAACTTAGAAAAGTTTTTGAAAACCTTCAGACCGTTTACAAAAATGGCGAAGTCATTAAAGTTTCTGTTGAAAACGCTGCAACCCAGATAAAGGTTGATGCCCAGACCATCGGAAGCATTTCAAAATCGATGCAGGAAGCAGTGCAGAATGACCTTAACCTTGTAAACAGCCAGATTAACGCTTTAACAAGCATCAATCTGAAAGATATGGCGAACCTTTTTTCTGCTGAGCTTGACGGACCGGCAATTCAAATGCTGCGTACATATCTGCCGGTTGCACAAACCGTGCTTGCAAAAGTTGAAGAATTTCAGAATTACAGCAGCAACAAGGAAAAACAACCTAAAAAAGAAAAAACCGAAACAAACCGTCTGGCCGGCCGCACAATTGAATATCGTGCCGACACAATTCCAGACGTTCTGATTCGTAAAATTTCTTTATCGGGTGTGCTGCCTAAAAACAGCTGGGGGCTTTACGGAACAATCAGCAATATTTCAAGCGACTGCAACAAGCTGAACAAGCCTATCGACATTAAAATGGGGCTTTCGCGCAACGGCAGCGAAACTGAAACGCTTACGGCACTGATTGACATGCGCAAAAACCGCGCCGTTAAGGCTTTTTCTGCCAGCGTAGTTTCAAAAGGCTGGTCGTTCAGCAACTTAACCATTCCAAATATGTCAAACCTTGGTAATGCAGGTGCGGCGGCTATGGCAGCCATTCCGGCATTAAGCGGCATGGCGAATTTCAGTGCAAACATAGGCATTGATACGGACTTGAGCTTTGACATTAACGGCGGCATAAATGTTCTGAATGCAATTTTAGACATCAAGCCTTTTGAACCGGCATTTGCATATTCGCTTTACAGCCGTGCAATTGAAAACATTAGCGAGCTTAATTTGAATGCGCTGGCAAATTTTTCACCGGTAACAAGCCTGAAAATGAACATTGTTACAGACATTGATAAAATTCTTGCTGACAACCTTTCAAAACTGTTTAAGCAGGAAGTTGCAAATATCAAGGCTGAACTGATAAAAAATGTTACGGCACAGCTTAACGGTTTAACCAGCCAGCTGCAAATGTATCTGGGTGATTTTATTGATGTTGAAGCTCTGGTAAAAGGTGATACTTCAAGCTTTAACAATATGCACGAAAAAGTAGAAGCCAAAATGGCAGAAATTAAGGCATATTTAACTGAACAGGCAAATGCGGCTGTTAACCAGGCAACGGATCAGGCAAAGCAGCAGCTAACTGAACAGGTGAAAGAATCGCTGAAAGATACGCCGGTTCCAACAGATGCGATTGTTGATAAAATTAACAATTTTGATGTAAAAGACTTGAACAAACTGTTTAAACAGCCTAAACAACAGAACAGCGAACAGTAAAAAATAGCAATAAAAACCCGGATTCTTGTATTAACGAAATCCGGGTTTTTTTAGCTTCTCATCATTTTCAAGAAAAACTTTGCTTAACAGAACCTGCCATTTTTTTTAAGCTTTATAGATTAAAACCAGTTCAGCAAGCCTGGCAAAAACAGCTTTATGCTTTTTCTTCTGCTTTTTTACTTTTTCTAAAACTGAAAAACAAATGGCCAACATAATTGCACAGAAACGAACAGCCGGTAGAAAGAATATGTGCCGCAGTTTCCAGCAACGATTTGTTGAAATCGGGCAGAATTGCGAAGAACAGATTGCGCAGAAGTACCGAAACCGTAAAAGTTACCAGCAAACCGCCAAGTGCAACCAGCGTAAACTTTGCAAAAGTTTTAACCGAAGCCTGCCTTCCGTCCTTTGTAAAAACAAAAAATACGGAAATTGCATAATTTACAATGTGACCAATAAAGTAAGCAATTACAACACTTACACCAAAAGGCACATTGCAAAAATCCGTAAGAATTATGCGGCTGACAACATTTACAATTACAGCCGCACCGGCAGAAAAGAAATACTTAATAAACTGAATGATTGCATCTTTCGTTATTTTCATTGTGCGGCAAATGCCCTTAAGTTTTCAGTATTCAAAAGGCGAACAGTGTTCTTGCTGTCTACAACACTAATTGTTTTACCGTAGGCAAAAATCGGTGTTGCTTCTAAAACAGAAATTTCAGAAATTGCCAAAACCCTCAATTTTGAATCGTATTTAGCAAGCTTCCATTCGCCGTTGCTTTTAATGACGGTATAAAAAGCGTTGTCGTGTTCAGTTAAAACAGCCTGTTCACTTACCGGCTCTTCGCTCTGCTTAACCATTTCCAAAGTTTTGCCATCAATAATAATCAGGCGAATAGCCGCATTGCCGCCATTTTTACCGGCAATTGCAATAAAATTGCTTCCGGATGCAAAAACGGTTCTGCCGCGTATAACGTTAACAGGCGAAATTTTAAGTTCCTTGCCGGTTGCGCTGTCAAGCAGAACAAGCGCACTAAGCATTTTTGAAGCATCAGCAATTTTCAGCCCGTAAAAAGCTTCCAAAAGTTCGTCCTGCGGCGGTAAAGTTTCAATGTCTTTCTGAATGTATTTTGCATCTGTCTGGGCTTCCTTCAATTTTTTATCAGCCCAGTCCTGCTCACTTTTGGCAATTGCAGCCTGATCAGCAGCATTTGCCTTTGCATCAGCAAGGTTTTTATTTGCTTCGTCTGCGGCATCCTGTGCTTCGTCTGCTTTTTTCTGCAAATTCTTATCATCAGGGTTTGCGTCTGCAAGATTCTTTGCTTTTTCTGCATCAGCATTTGCCTTTTCTGCTGCTTTTTCAGCTTCTTTTACTTCGGCAGTTGCATCTGCATAAGCCTTTGCGGCTTCCTTGGCATTAAGTGCAGCTTCTTCAGCTTCGCGGGTTTTCAAATCAGCCATATCGCCGCGTATGTCAACGCCTTTATTGTTGTCTTCACGGATGTTTTCAACAACATTGCTGTCGCTGATTGCGGCCGTGTCAATTGTGCTTAAACCGCCTAAAGTACGGCCTGTTAACGGAATGATAATCTGCGTCATGCCTGGCCAGTCGGCATAATCGGTAGAAAGCCCTACGATTGCCGAATCGGCAGCATCCTGAACGGCCTGGGTATACTTGCCGCTGATGTTGTTCATGTCAAGGCGGTAAACCGCGTTATAAACGGTAATAAAAGTTGCCAAAGTGTCTGCATCTTCTACCGAATAATCGTAAGCGGCCACAAGGTAGGCACTTACAATTGCGCGCAGGTTACGAATATGATCAACGCCTGCTGCCGGCCCGATTACAAAAATATCAGCATCAAGTTCCTTGGAATTTTCTTCAACTAAATGCAAAACCTGATAGCGGGAAGAATTGCCTGCAACAACTGCACCGGCCGCAATCTGCTGGCCAAGCGCCGTACCAATGCCGCGAATCTGCGCCATTGTATTGAAAACTGTTACCGGTCCTGAATAACTGTTAAAATGAATTTCTGTACTTGGTGTCTGTTCAAGCTCGTTTCTGTAAACTTCAACTGCAAAAAGAGGAAAAACCGCAGCGAATGCAATAAGCGCTGCCAATCGACGTAAACTTTTCATACGTAAGAGTATACAACACAAATCAAGCTTGGTAAACAAAATTTGCCAAAGATTCAATGTGGCTGGTCTGCGGATAATAGTCGAGCAGGGTAAGCGATTCAAGCACATAGCCGTTCTGACACAAATCGGCCGCATCCCGGGCAAAAGTTACCGGGTCGCAGCTTAAAGAACGAACCTGCGGCACTTTTTTTGCCTTCAGCCATTCACGCACCGGTTTTTCCATGCCTGAACGCGGCGGATCAATTACCACTGCATCAAATTCTTTTTTGCTGTCTGCCATTTGCGGCCATTTTTCGCCTGCAATGCCAAAACTAAAATGCTTTCCAATTTCCGCATTTACTGCCTTAAGCCTTGCCAGATTTTTTTCTGCAAGCACAAGGGCATCGCGGTTGTGTTCTATTAAATAAACTTCGTCAAACAGCCCGGCCATAAAAACTGAAAAAGTACCGACACCGCTGTAAATGTCAGCACAGCGCTTGCCGCCAAGGTTTTTACACAAAAGCTGAATTGTTTTTTCAAGCATCTGCAAGTTGGACTGAAAAAAGCCCTGTACCGAAAACTGCAAGGTTTTGCCCAGAATATTCACGGTGCAAAGTTCTGCTTCATCAATAAGGCTTCCGGCAAATTTTCCGCGCTTTTCCTTTGGCCGGGCAACGGTTAATTTTCCGTCGGCCGCAAAAAGGTGAACGCGCTGATTCTGTTCAACATTTTTGGATTTTTTGGAGTTTTCAGATATTTTTTCAGTATTTTCCGTGCCGTCATTATTCTTCAAATATTCGTTAATTTCGGCAACGGCAACCGGGCACTGATTAATTTTAATTATTTCGTTTGATTTTCGCTTTTTAAGGCCGCCGTCGTGCAGCTGAAAACGATTGCGGTAATGCCATTCGTCTGCAAAAAGGGTCGTTATTTCTGGTATTTTGTCTTCGCTTAAGCCGGCACGAACAAGCGCGTCTTTCATTATTTCTTCTTTCAGTTTGCGCTGGTTCTGTACCGAAGTAATCTGAAGGTTACAGCCGCCGCAGTTTTCGTAAAAAGGGCAGGTGCTGTTTATGCGCTGGTCAGAAGTTTTTTCAATCTGCGTAACTTTTGCATAGTAAAAATCGCCTTTATCCTGAGTAATTTCTACGCTTACAGTTTCATCAGGCAATGCATTTTCAATAAGTACGTTTTTTCCGTTTATCTTACCAAGACAAAAACCGCCGGCAAGCATTTTTTGTGTTATAATACCAGTTGCAATCATAGCTTTTATGATGTACTTTTTTAAGAATTAGGGCAAGCCGTTTTTTACAAAGCATTCTTGCCAAACCAACAAAAAAATGAGGAAATAATGAAGAAAGATACGATTTTTATGCATATGTCCGACGGTCAGAAAATTGCCGTTCACCGCTGGATGCCGGATAAAAAATCTTCTGTAATTGGTCTGGTACAGTTAAGCCACGGCATGATTGAATATGCGATGCGCTATAATGAATTTGGTGAAGCACTGGCAAACGCCGGTTTTGTTCTTTACGCCCACGACCACCGCGGACACGGTGAAACTGCCGGAAGCCCGGAAAATCTGGGTTATCTTGCAAACATTGACGGTTTTCAGCGTGTTGTTTTAGACTTGCGCGAAGTTACCAAACGACTTAAAAACGATTTTCCGGGTAAAAAAACCTATCTTTTTGCCCATTCTTTCGGTTCTTTCGTCGGCCAGTCGTTCATTCAGCAGTTTTCGCACGACATTGACGGCGCAATTTTGTGCGGAACTTCCGGTCCAAAAGGCGCAGCAGTTGTTGGCGGAAAAATTATAGTTAACATTCTGAAAATTTTTGGCGGCAAAAAACGCCGTTCAAAGTTTGTTAAGGCCATGTCTTTTGCCGGATACAACAGCCATTTTCCAAAGGAAGAAGGTTCTACCGCATGGCAGACCCGTGACAGGGAACTGATGAAAAAGGAAGAGGGCAACATTTATTCTTCCTTTACGCCAACTTTGGCATTTTATATGGACTTGTTTGACGGTTTAAGCCGCATTCACCGTAAAGACGCGCTTAAAAACCTTTCCCTTTCTTTCCCGGTTTATTTTATCGTCGGCAGCGAAGACCCGGTTGGTTCTTATGCAAAAAGCGTAAAGCAGCTGGTTGAAATTTACAGAAACAAGGGCATGACCGAAGTTGAATACAAGGAATATCCGGGTGCGCGCCACGAACTTTTGAACGAAACAAACCGGGAAGAAGTTCTGGCTGATATTTTTGCATGGCTTAACAAGGAATTGCAGCGCAACAAACTTGATGTTCAGCAGAATGTTCAGGATGAAAATGTAATTGAAAGCATTAATCCAATTCCCGAAGGTCTGGAACTGTAAAAGTTTTTTTCCGCCGCCGGATTTAGTACGCGGATTTAAGAATTAAAAACACAATTTTTTAAAAAAGAACGAACCACGCATTTGAAGCAAAGTTCGTTCTTTTTTTATCCGTGAATGGTTAGCTGCACCGGGCAATAGCTGAAAATCATAAAAAAAACACCAGTCAAAGGCTGGTGTTTTTGGTCAACTACTCAATTATTATAAAACATTATAAAACAGCCAAATTTTTCTGCGTGGCAGTGCCTGCAACAGGAGAAGCCAATGCCGAAGCAGTATTTTTCTGCATGGTTTTGGCATTTCCGTCGGCAAGTTCCATTTTGCTTCTTCCGTTCCTGCTGCGGTGCTTTCGGCTTGCGCTGGTACGCGCTTTTGCAGTTTTCTGTTCGCTGCTGCCTGCACCGGCATTTTTTACGTTTTTGGAAGTAAATGCACTTTTTGGAATTTTTGTATTAACGCCAAGTTTTTTCAGGCATGTCCTAATCGCAAATTCCAGTTCAACGCGCGGCGGATTCATTGGCAGTACAAAATTTCGGCACTGCGTCCATGTTCTGGCATACAGTTCCGAAGGATTCGGATTTTCTGCAATTTCCTTTTTCCAGTCCGTCAGGCTTTCAATAAAATCCTGAATAATATAAGAAAGTTTTTTGCCAAGCCTTGCTTCGCTGTCGCCAGCAATCATCTGGTCAAGTTCCTGAAGGCTTTTCATATATTTCCGTTCAAAATCAGAATCTGCATAAATTAACGCACAGGCTGCCGGCTGAATGTGCATGTAAAGGTCGGTCTGAAGTGCCAGCGTAACGATGTCATAGGCATTGCCGCTGTTAAGAATTTTTATCAGTTCTTCCGTTAAGCGTGAAGGAGAAACCGGCGCAAGCAGTTTTGCCGATTTGCAGATTGCATGCTTAACCCGGCGCGGCAGATGGAAGCCCGTACCGGCGGCATATTTAATTGCCCTCAGCATACGCACCGGGTCATCCTTAAAAATTACGTTCAAAGGAATAACCGGTTCAATACGGCGGTTTTTAATGTCCTTAATGCCGCCAACATAGTCAATAATCTGTTCTTTTATAGGGTCATAATAAAGGGCGTTAAGCGTAAAGTCGCGGCGTTTAACGTCTTCATCAATAGTACCGAATTTGTTGCCGACAGTTCCGTCTTCAGTTGAACGGAAAGTACTGACTTCAAATATTTTTGTACCATAAAAAACATGAACAAGCCTGAAACGCTTGCCAATTATTCTTGAATTACGGAAAAGTTTTTTTATGCGGGCTGGTGTTGCATCAGTAACAATATCAAAATCTTTCGGCGTGCGGCCAACAATTAAGTCGCGCACAGCACCACCAACAATATAGGAATCAAAACCGTTGTCGCGCAAATATTTAACAATGCGCAATGCGTCTTGGTCTATTTTTTCAAGTGAAATGTTATGTTCGTTTTTGGTATATACAACGGCCTTTTTAACAGGCACGCCACGGTCATTTGCTGAATATCTGTAAAGCACAATTGATAGAATATAAAAAAATACCAAAATAGGCAAGCATACAACTTTACAAGTACATTAACATTTCAAAATAAATCAGCAGAACTATGGCAATTCCGCCTCACAATTAAGGCTTAAGACAAAATATCTTAAGCTTTGAGATAAAATCTCTTAAGGCTTGGGAGAAAATTTACGGGGTGTTTCAGCTTTCAAAAAGTTTCTTTATTTTCTGAACAACCTGATTCGTGTTTCCTTCTTCAACAACGTAGTCATAGACATCGGGAATTGTGCCAAAAGTAACTGTTTTTTCAACGGCAAGTTCCTGCTTTAAAAGCGTAATCATGTTTTGCCGCGTAGCACACTTGTTGTAAATTTTTATGTACGAATACCCGTTGTAATCGGTGGATTTATATTTCAGCACCTTAAGGTTTTCGGTAATTTTATTTTCATTCAGAATTTCATAAATTTCTTCAATTTTTTCATCCGGGTAAATGAGCATAAAATAAATAACTTCTTCATCAGGCACGGGGCGTTTAATGTAATTTCTGAAAGGCGAAGCCCGCAGTTCTTCTACAAGACGCTTCTGAATTTCGTTCTGAAACTCGCCGTAATAAATTAAAAGCGTGTCGTCAATTACAATGTTTGCAAAACTATGAATTTCATATTTTCTGAAAATTTCCATTACCATGTTTTTTTCAGAAATTGTCATCGGAATTTTTTTAAGATACCTTTTCTGCTGCGTATCGTACAAAACCGCGCCGTCCATGGCAATTACAGGCAGCTTAAGGCGAATGTCGTGCATCGGTTCAAGAATGGAAGCCGGCGGCCGCATGGAAGAAAGGGTAAAATGCAGGCCTTCGTCAATCATTCTGTTAAGTTCAACCTTGCAGTAATCGTTTATGTGGTAGTCTTTGTTCAAAAGCGTGTCATCAAGCCCGGAAATAAACAGCGTGTCCACGTTCCGTTTGTGCGGCAGCCTGAAAAGGTTTACACCCACGCCAATGACAATTCCAATCATTGTGTCCAGAAACCTGTTCAGCGTAAAAAGATACGGGTTTTCATCGGAAAGGTGAATTACGACGATGCTTAAAAACACCACGCAGGAAAAATACGAAGCCTGTTTCTTTTTAACGGCAACCGTCGTCCACAAAACGGGAACAAGCGTTGCCGAAATAAGCAGGGCGTTAAAAACATACGCCGCATTTTGAGAAAAATTGAAAAAATTTCTGGCAGAAATGGAAATGAGAAGAACCGCAAGCCCGAAAAAAGCGCCAATAATTGTTCCCAAAATGCGCTGGGCAGCATTTTTTCGGGTTGTAGAAACATAAGCCTGCATACACCACAAGGCCGAAAGCTGGCTGTAAAAAACAATTCCGCTGCCGCCCCTAAGAACCTGCACAACGTAGCACAAAACAACAGCCACCGCCGATTTTATTATGCGAAGCCCTACGGGAGGCAGCTTTACCGGTTCAAAACTCATTTTTCTTTGCTTAAGTTTTGATTGATGAAGAAAATTGTTTCGTGTTCAGTAATCATTGGCGATTCTTTTGCAAAAAAAACAATTCCTTCTGCCGGCGAAAGAATTTCTTCTTTGGTTTCGGCGTTTAACGGGTCTAAAATTGTTGCAAGCACCGTGCCTTTTTTAACTTCTTCGCCAGCCCCAACGTGAACTTTAAAAAGCCCGCCGGCCGGTGCAGAAACCGTGATGAAATTATCTTCCCTTACAATTTCGCTTGCATAGCCCACCGGCGGCCGTGCGTACACCAGGTTGAAAGCACTTAAAAAACGCAGCACCGCATTAACCGCCGTCATTGCGCTTGCTTCGTCAATGTGGTTTGTTACCTTTGTATAAACGCTGAATGCTTCAGTTTCAAAAACCTGCCAGTTGTAATTAAGCGTTGTAGTGTCTATAGGGGTTGGTTCGCGTACCAGTACGTAAGGCAAACCGAATTCTTTGGCAATTTCCGGATTTTCGTAGCCGGTGTTCATAAGGCGGACATGAGGAACAAAATTGCCGGAAAGGTAAAAGCTTGCAAACTGAATTCCGTAACTGTAATCCCGCACTTTTTCAAATACTGCCGCCGCGATACGCTGGGTTGTTTCGCCAAGGTTATATCCGGGGAACATTCTGTTAATGTCCGTATTGTCTACAGGCCAGAAACGTTTTCCAATATTCATAGAAAACGGGTTGATGCAGGGAATTATAAGGAATTCGTTGTCATCAGAAAGCAGGCCTTCTGCTTCAAGTTCCTTAAACCTTTTTACAAGCAGGGCTGCAATGTACATCTGCTGAATTTCGTTTCCGCGAAGGCCCGCAACAAAGCACGCCGTTTTTTTGCCGTGGCCAAAACGGTAGCCTTTTACCGCAATTTCTTCTCTGTATGGTGTCTTAAATTTGAATATTATTTCTTCACGCATTTTATCTTCCAATTATATTTGCTTTTGGTACAATTATTTAAACAATTTTCAATCTGCTGGGCACAAAAACTGCCGCAGCTTTTTTCATTCGCCTAAAATTCGTGCAATCAGCGAACCTTCGTAAACAACCGGGTATTCCCTTATGGTAAAAAGCAGTCCGTCTACGGAGCTGACTACTTTTTCAAGAATGTCGCCAGTCAACGGATTTATGATTTTTCCGATTTCGTCGCCTTTCTTTATTTTTTCGCTGTGCTTGGCGGTTGGCAAAAATACGCCGCTTTCGTTTGCGTTCAAAAAGGAAACTTTTTCATCCTTGCTTATTACCGGCTGCCTTATTTCAGGACATTCGCCATTCCATATACCCATTTCGTGCATCAGGTTTATTATTCCGTCTGCAAGCTGCTGGCCGTAGCTTTCGGTAATGCGCATTCCTACGCCCATTTCCACTACAAGGCACGGCGTGCCCGTCATGTTCAAGGAATAGGCCAGCGTTCCTTCAAGAACCGTTGCATTTGAATGAACCCAGATAAAGTCCGCGTTTACAAGCTTTGCCAGCGGAACGAGTGTTTCCTGCGAAATTTCATTGATTCGTACCTGAGGAATTTCCCGGAGAAAAATATTTGATGCATGAATGTCTATTACTACATCAGCCCCGGAAATGTCTTCTATTATTTTTGCTGCCGTGTATTCGGCAAAAGTGCCGTTTTCGTTGCCGGGAAAAATCCTGTTCATGTCCAGATCAAACTGAGGAATTCCGCGGGTCATTGAGTTTATACCGAGAGGGTTAAGCGCCGGATAAACTTCAACAATTCCGTTAAGGCATTCCATTTTTTCCTTAATGCGGTGAATAAGTTGCCAGCACACATACTGGCCTTCAAGTTCGTCGCCGTGGGTGCCCGAAACAACGCATATTCTTTTCTTGCCTTTTCCGTTTTTTATTACCTGCTTTTGAATCAGGAATTTTTCGTTTACCGGCATCTGCGCCGAAGTAACTGTCTTTATCATCTTAAAATCCTTACAAGGTCAAATTTCGAGTTTTATAAAAATGTCCAAAGCCATTTATTAATTGTGATATAAACTTGACATTCGGCCTACAAAATTATTCTGCATTTACATCTGCTGCTGCTGGTTTTTCAGCTTCAGCATTTTTATCTGCTCGTCCAAACTGCTGCCGCCCAAAAGCATGTTCGGGCTTTCCCCGTCATTCCGGTTTTTCCTGAATTCCTTTTCGTTGGTCTTTACAAAAACCGTCATTTTCTGGTCAGTCATTCCCCTGAAAATGCCGCTGTCCACCCGGCAGTCAAGATAATCCCTTCCTGAAGCAAGCAGAACATAGGAATCATCAACTTTTTTATTGCGCGTACAGTCAACGCCGAACCAGCGCCCCTGCATTGCAAGCCCGTCATTTTTTACAAATTCACCGTCTGGAACGAAATATTCAGCCCACGCATGGGTAGAACCTTCGCCGCTGCTTGTACCTGCCACGTAACGGGAAGGAATTCCTGCTTCGCGGCACAGGGAACAGAAAATGTGGGAATAATCCTGGCACACGCCTTTTGAATAAGAAAAAGCTTCTTCCGCCGTGGTTTTTACCGTTGTTGAAGCTGACGCATATTCAATTTTACCGTGAACGGCATTCATCAAAAGTTCTGCCGCAAGATGAAAATCACGCTTTTTCAGTTTTCCTGCCGCAAAAGCTTCTTCAATAATGCTGCCTTCAAACACGGAAAACAGAAAATCCTTCATCTGCGCACTGCATTTTGTAAGCGGCGTATTGAATTTGTAAAAGGGGTAACACAATTCGCGGCAGCCGTTTTTACGGTCTACAATTACGCTGGCCGTAGAATGAAAGGAAAATTCGTCATGGGGAAAATCAATCCTTCCCTGATAGGCCGTATTGCCGAAAATGTCGCGGGAAGTTACCAATGGGGTTTCCGGCGTAATTTTCAGGTTTCTTGCAATTACGGTCTGGCCGTCCCGGGAAACGGGTACGCACCGCAAAAGAAAGTAATGGTCTGAAACCGAATTCGTAAATTCATGCCGGGTAGTGTAATCAATTTCCAGAATTTTCATTGGCACTTCCTGTAAAAAAGCCGCTTTAAGCCGCAATATCAATTTTTATGAACAGGCTGTCTATCAGCTGAAGCAGTATCATTTTGTCTGCATTGTCCATAAAATCGCTGTTTTCACAAAGTTCGCCGCAAACTTTAGACAGGGCAAGCCGGTCGCAGTTTATGTCCGTGCGTTCAATTGAATGGGTAAGCCGCCTGCATTCAAATGCAACCTTGTCTTCGTTCATGTTCAGCCGCAGGTACATGTCCAGCCGTTCCAGCGTAAGCCCGGTAAGCAGAATGTGCCTTACGTTGTGGTCTGTTATTGCGTCAAAAACCTGCCCTTTAAAAGCCATGATGCAGTCGATTACTTCCTGAAAAACAAGCACCGGCGTCTGGCTGAACTGGGCATCTTCCATTCTGCGCAGGGCAAGTTCAATGTAGCTCAATGCGTCGCTTCCGATAGTTTCCCTCAGCATTATTGCGTTGTCGTAGGAACGGTTCATGCTTGAAATGATTGAACTTGCGTAGTTTTTGTCAAAAGCGTAACGCTGGCAAAAATCCGTTATTGAAGCAAAACCGTTGTAAATGTCCAAATCATCGCAATATTTTGCGTAGTCAAAATTTGAATCAAGCTGCGAATCGTAAACGTTCATAAAAAGCTTAAGCGTTGTCAGAACCCTTTCCGTGTAGCGTCCAAGCCAGTAAATTGAATCAACCTGCTTAAGTGTAAGCGGCACTTCGCTGGTTCTTGCCGATTTTATTTCTCTAAAATCCATGTGTCTTTAAATCCTCCGCCTTGTGATGAATTAACTACGAAACTTGCCGGGTTTCTGGAAAAGCGTGTAAGTCCGCTTGGCCATACCTGGCAGGTTTTTCCGCTTAAAACAAACGCCCTAAGGTCTGCCTTGCGTTCAACCTTCTGGCCTTCGTCCATAATTTCCAAATCCTTAAAATCAATTACTTCCTGCGCAATCCAGCGGCGCGGCTGTTCCTTAATAAGCGTTTTCATTTCTTCAAGTTTTTCAGCCGTCAAATCCCTTCCGAATATAACGCCGTAGCCGCCTGCTTCTGCAACGTCTTTTATTACAAGTGTTTCAAGTTTATCAAGCACGTACTTTCTGTCTTCTTCGTAAAACGGCAGATAGGTTGGTGCATTGCTAAGAATTGGTTCTTCGTTCAAATAATACTTAACCATTTTTGGAACGAAGTAATAAATTCCCTTGTCGTCTGCAACACCGTTGCCGGGTGCATTCATAAGTGCAACATTGCCAGCCCGGTAGGCACTCATTACGCCGGGAATTCCTATAAGCGATTCCGGCACGAAAGTAAGCGGGTCCAAATATTCGTCAGAAATCCTGCGGTAAATTGCACCAACTTTTTCCTTTCCGTTCAGCGTTTTGCAGTAAACAGTATTGTTTTCAACAAACAGGTCTTCCGGCTGGCACAAAACGCTGCCGGTCTGTTCTGCCAGATACGCGTGTTCAAAATAAGCGGCATTGTACCTGCCCGGCGTAAACACAACATTGATGCCGCCTCTGTTCATGTCGTCCATCACGTCTTTAAGCAGCGTTCCGTAATTGCGGTTGTCTACCACATGGTTGTTGATGAATGTCTGGGGCGCGCATTTGCGTTCAAGGCCACGGGCAATAAGCGGATAGGATGCACCGCTTGGAATGCGAAGGTTGTCTTCAAGAATGAACCAGCTGTCGTCTTTTCCCTGCACAAGGTCAATTCCCGAAATATGCGAATAAATTCCTCCGGGCGGCATAATTCCTTCTACCTGTGCCAGATACCCAGAAGACGAAAATACAAAATCTTCCGGCACAACGCCGTCGGCAATTATCTGCTTTTTAGAATAAATGTCTGCAAGAAAAAGATTTAAAGCCGTTACGCGCTGCACAAGACCGCGGCTGAGTTTTTCCCAGTCTCCGGCGGATATTACACGTGGAATCGGGTCATAAGGGAACAGGCGTTCGTTGAATGAGCCGTTTTTGTAAATTCCAAATTTAACGCCATAACGGGCAAGCTGGCTGTTAATTAAATTTGCATTTGAAATCAAATTTTCCATGTAAATCCTCCTGAAAACAAAAAAGGCGCAGAAAGATTTATGTTCTTTCTGCGCCTTTGCAACTGAACTAACAGTAAAAAAAGAAAAGCGCACTGTCTGTTAAACAGTGCGCCTTTGCAACTAACTAATGCATAAACTATAAACGATTTTACGCTGAATTTCAATAGAAAAAAGTACGGAATTCTTTAAATTTTCCCTACTTTTTTACGCATGTCTGCGCGTAAAATCAGGCTTCTTTTTTAATGTTGCCCATAATTTCGTGAAGGTTTTTTATCAGGTCTGCCGCGTCTTCTGGTTCAAGCAGTTTTTTGCACATCATTTTCTGGGGAATTTCAAGGCACGTGGTTCTAAGTGCCTTTCCTTCGTCCGTAAGGCTAATCAAAACGGTGCGCTCGTCTTCTTTTGAACGGGTTTTTACTACCAGATTCTGCTGTTCCATTTTCTTCAGCAAAGGCGTAAGCGTTCCCGAATCCAGAAAAAGCTTTTCGCCCAGTTCCTTTACGCTTACGTTGTCTTTTTCCCAAAGGGCAAGCAGGGTAATGTAGGCTGTGTATGTTAAGCCCAGCGGTTTCAGCAGCGGTTCATAGCTTCTGATAATTTCCTTTGAGCATACGTACAGGGAAAAACATACCTGATTTTCCAGTGCCAGAGGGTTAAAGTCTTCCGGCAAATTTAATTGTGTTAAATTATTAGAATTCATAAATAAATTGTACACAATTCAATTGACAAAATCAATACGCTCTGCTATATTCTAAATATAAGTTGTACGCAATCTAATTTAACTCAATTGAAACATGCAACTTGAATAAATAACGAGAGGTATTTATGAGCATTTATGATTTCAAAGTAAAGGCAATGGATGGAACGGAAGTTTCAATGGAAAACTACAGAAACAAAGTTCTGCTTATTGTCAACACAGCAACTGGCTGCGGTTTTACGCCGCAATACGACGGTTTGCAGGATCTTTACGAAAAATACCAGGAAAAAGGTCTGGAGATTCTTGACTTTCCGTGCAACCAGTTTTTGGGTCAGGCACCGGGCAGCGAAGAAGAAATTCACAGTTTCTGCACCGGCCGTTACGGCATTACTTTTCCGCAGTTTGCTAAAATTGAAGTTAACGGAAAAAACGAAGAACCTTTATACACTTTCCTAAAATCTCAGCGGGGCGGCAAACTCAGCTCTAAAATTAAATGGAACTTTACAAAATTCCTTGTTGCAAAAAATGGTGATGTTGTTAACCGCTTTGCGCCTACGGACACGCCTGAATCTATTGACGAATTTATTGCAAAGGAACTGGCAAAATAACGGCAAAACCGCAGCCTTAACCGCAGCCGTGCACCGGGCACGATGCAAATACAATTTTTATAATACGGGAGATTTTTATGACACACGAATACAAAACAAAAGATACTTGCGCTTCTTCAATTACTTTTGACAAGGCAGAAGACGGAACAATTACAAACATCAGCTTTACAGGCGGCTGCAACGGCAACCTTAAGGCACTTTCAAAACTTCTGGACGGAATGAAGGCTGAAGAAATTTATGAAAAACTTCACGGCAACATCTGCGGCCGCCGCCCGACTTCCTGCGCAGACCAGCTTGCACAGGCTGTAATGGCAGTTTAAGCCCAATAAAAACAAAAAAAGCAGAAACTAGAAAAAGCACCGGTAAAAATATTTGCCGGTGCTTTTTTATGTTTTTTTCGTAGCGGGCACTGTCGAAAGGCTTTTTTTTAAGGCATTTCATATAAACTTTACATTCAGTCTATGTTTTTTTATTTTGGCGTTTTTCAAAAATCTTTGAATAATATTTCATAAATGCTATCATTCAAAAATGAAAATTTTCATTTTTAGGCACGCCAAAGTTAACATGAAATGGCCAGAAAACTGCAATTCGGCAGATTTTGACCAGGCCTGCCGCAACTACGACGAATCTGACATAATTAAAACCGAAAGAACTGAACAAACCGGAAAAACCACCGCGAACATTCAGGCCCAAAGCATTCAATATAAAAAAATTTACGTAAGCAGTTTTTACCGAAGTTTAAGAACTGCCCAAATGCTGTTTCCAAACGAAGAATATGCCGAACTGAACGTGGGCGAAGTACCCGTAAAATCCTTCACCGATACGGCAAAAGAAATACCGCTTTGGGTGTGGGATTTTTTTGGGCGCGTTCAGTGGCTTGCAAACAGCAAACGCCAGCCGGAACCGAGAAAACTGACAATTGAACGGGCAGATTCTGCAATAATTGAACTGATGAAGCGCAACGAAGACTGCGTAATTGTTACCCACGGTTTTTTCATGCGGACTTTCATAAAAAGGCTTAAAAAAAGCGGATTTGCAATTAGCGGCAACAGGGTTTTAGGCTTTAAAAACCTTCAAATGGTTGCAGCAGAAAGGAAAAAAAATGAAGGTTAAAAATGCCGTTTTTTTTATTTGTGAAAAAAAATATAAATATACCTATTGACTTGCTAGGGATAAGAATGTATAACTTTATTATACCTACTGAATATATAGGTTAATTAAACACAGCAATTACTTCACGAGGAGTTATATTATGGCAAGAATTTTTACATCGGCAGACCAGCTTGTTGGCGGCACACCACTGGTAGAATTAACAAAAATTGAAAAACACTTTAACCTTGAAGCAAAAATTTACGCAAAGCTTGAATACTTCAACCCGGCAGGTTCTGTAAAAGACCGCGTTGCAAAAAAAATGATTGATGACGCTGAAAAAGCAGGCAAACTGAAGGAAGGTTCGGTAATTATTGAACCAACTTCTGGAAATACCGGAATTGGCCTTGCAAGCATTGCAAGTGCACGCGGCTACAGAATTATTATCGTAATGCCGGAAACAATGTCAGTTGAACGCCGCCAGATTATGAAAGCTTACGGAGCAGAACTTGTACTTACAGAAGGTGCAAAAGGAATGAAGGGCGCAATTGCCAAGGCAGAAGAACTTTCCAAGGAAATTCCTGATTCTTTCATTCCTGGTCAGTTCGTAAACCCTTCAAATCCGCAGGCACATTTTGAAACAACAGGCCCGGAAATTTGGGAAGACACTGACGGAAAAGTTGACTGGTTTGTTGCAGGTGTTGGTACTGGCGGAACAGTAACCGGCGTAGGAAAATTCCTTAAGTCTAAAAACCCGGCCGTAAAAGTTGCCGCAATTGAACCTGCAACATCAGCAGTTCTTTCTACTGGCGTTGCCGGTGCACACAAAATTCAGGGAATTGGTGCAGGATTCATTCCTGATGTTCTTGATACAAAGATTTATGATGAAATTGTTAAAGTTGCCGATGCCGACGCTTTTGCAACCGGCAGACTGATTGGTAAAAAAGAAGGCGTTCTTGTAGGCATTTCTTCTGGTGCTGCATTGTGGGCTGCCATTGAAATTGCCAAACGTGCAGAAAACAAGGGCAAGAACATTGTAGTTCTCCTTCCAGACACAGGCGACCGTTACCTTTCAACAGCAATGTTCAGCGACTAAGCAAAAACACAAAAAAGCAGAATTCACTAGAATTCTGCTTTTTTTTATGCGAATTATGCAAAAATTATGCCAAGTAAGCCTTAAAAACTGAAAAGTAAAGGGCTTTAGGCGCTGGCGTGCCTAAATTCGGCTATTCAAGAAAAAACACTTCTTCAAATTTTTTATCCAGCGCAATGCAAATTATCAGTGCAAGCTTTGCAGTAGGGCAAAACTGGCCGGTTTCTATTGAACTGATTGTATTGCGCGAAACTCCAACCATCTGGGCAAGTTCGGTTTGGGAAATTTTCTTTTCTGCCCTGAATTCTTTCAGGTGATTTTTAAGCGTAAGCGATTCTTCCATTTTTTCACCCTAATACTAAATTTTGCCGCAAAGCTGAAAAATAAAAGTTACCAGCAGAAACACAAAAATAACTGAATAGCCGATGAAAACAAAAAGTTCGTGCTTTTTGTGCATTTTTACAAACTTTACCAGAAAGGTAACCGAAAGCATGCCGGAATAAATGCACCAAACGCCGGCGCTTACGGTTTTTGTAAAAACAAACTGCAAAACCGCAACAAGGGCGCAAAGTGCCGGAACTGTGTAAAAGCCGGTGGTTGCTGCAACATTCTGAATTTCTAAATCGTAAATGTCCTTGTTTTTGTTTTCGCTCCGGCTTTTTTGTAAAATTTCTTCTTTTGTCATTTCCTTCTCCTGTTATAAAATCGCGGCATCGATAAGTGCCAGCGGTAAATGCCAGCAGCATAAATTTCTGCAATATTCACTTTGCGCACGTTTTTTTTGCAAAATGCATGTGCACGCGCACGCACGCAGGTGCTATTTGTTTTTTCTGCCGGTCATTTTGTAGTTCAGCACTTTGGCGGAACACGCCGAAATACATTCGCCGCAGTTAATGCATTCGCTGGAAAGGATAAAACCGCTTTGGGCAATTGCCTTTACGTCCAGACTCATCGGGCAGTTTTTGCTGCATTTTCCGCAGCCGGTGCAGCTTGCCGTGGTTGCCTTAATTTTCAGCTGCGGCAGGTGAAGCAATGCGCCAAACTTTTGCCCCAAAACCATAAACGGCGCCATCCAGCAAATGTAATGGCAGTTGGCACGTTTTCCGCAGATAATTGCCGGAACAAGAAAAAGAATCACGATTCCGTAATAAATTACGTAGCTGTAAATATTTGAAATTGAAATGCCATGATCCGTCATGTAAAGCGGGTCTATTCTGTAACTGCCTTTGCCCAAAACGTGGCAGACAATTATGCCGGAAACCCAGACAAGCCATATTCCGTATTTTAAGTAATTCCGCCAGCCCTGTTTTGGCGCTTTATCACTAAATTCGCAAAAGCATTCTGACATTCCGCCTGTAGGGCACAAAAAAGCGCACCACAATCTTCCAAAAAACATTCCAAAAACAAACATGAATGTAAAAACTATAAAACTGCCGTTTATAACGTGTTCCAGCGCGGCGTTAATTATTAAATAAGGCGAAAAATACCAGATTGTTACCGGGAAAAGCAGCATTGCCAAAATCAGGGTAAATTTCCGCAGTTTCTGAAGTTTTGTTTTTTCCATGATGAAACTCCTTAAAAACTCTGCACCGGCGCAAACCAAAATATTTCAAATAAAAGCCAAACTGCGTTTTTTTAAAAATTTTTAGGTTGTTGCCAAGTATACTTGTTACAATTGAATATAATATTACCAAGTTAACTTGTCAATATCTGCAAAGCATACTTGGCAGCAGTTTTAAAAAGCCTTAATTTGCCTGAAAAATAATAAAAACTTATACGGCGGATTTTTCGGTTATTATGGCTTTTAAAATTTTTAAGGTTGTTTCAAATTTTTCAAGGTTAATGTTTGAATAGTTCAGCAGGAACATGTGGGAAAGTTCTTTGTTGCCGGAATTGTAATATTCTGAAAGCATGTTGATGTTTATATTCTTTTTTAAAAGTGCGGATTTTAATTCAACATCGGGAATTGCACAGCTTAGTTTAAGAATCAGGTGAAGGCCGGAGTCACTTTCAATGATGGAACATTCATTTTCGCTTAGGCTTTTTTTAAGCACGTTGAGGACTGCAATTCTTTTTCGCCTGTAATAAAGCCGCATTCGGTTTATGTGCTTTTCAAAGTAACCTTCATCAATGAATTTTGCCAAAGTGTACTGCTCAAAGGTTGGAACGGGGCAGGAATAGAAATCCAGGGTTTTGTAGTAAAGGTTTGCAAGATGTTCCGGCAAAACCATGTAGCTGATACGGATTGTGGACGCAATTGATTTTGAAAACGTATTCATGTAGATAACTTTTTCAAAGGCATCAATGCTCTGTAAAGTTGGAATTGGATTTCCGTTCTGGCGGAATTCGCTGTCGTAATCGTCTTCTATTATGTACCTGTCTTTTTTTTCATTTGCCCAGCCTAAAATTTCATAGCGGCGAGAAACAGGCATGGTTATTCCCGTTGGAAAATGATGATTTGGACTTATGTGTACGATGTCCGCGTTTGCGTTTTTCAGCTCGTCTATTTTAATTCCGTTTTCATCAAGGTTAGCAAAAACATATTTTACCTTGTTAATGTCGTAAACCTTTCGGATTTTAACGTAGCCCGGATTTTCGATGCAGTAGGTTTTATTGTCACCAATAAGCTTGATAAGTATTTCGTAAAGGTTTTCCGTTCCGGCACCAATAATTATCTGGTTTGGGTCTACGCTCATTCCCCTAAAAGAAAGCAGATGCTGGGCTATGGCTTTTCTAAGTGAATCAGTTCCGTTGCTTGGGGAAATTTGCAGAACTTCAGCCTGCATGTCGGAAAGGACTTCCCGGCTTAATTTTGCCCATACGGAAAATGGAAAGTTCTTTGTTTCAACATTGTTGGAAGAAAAATTAAAGTCGTAAGATGTTTTTTTATTGGTGCAGATGTTAAGTTCCGGTTTCTGTATGATTTTTGGATTTGAAATTTTCTGTATGTCGCTTATAAAATAGCCGCGCTTAACTTCGCTGTACAAATAGCCTTCGCTTATCAACTGGTCATAGGCATTTTCAACCGTAATGGTACTAATGCCAAGGTTCTGGGCAAGGGTTCGTTTTGAAGGAAGCTTTTCACCCGTTTTTATTACGCCTTTCAGTATGTCCTGCCTTATTTTCTGGTAAAGTTCCTTGTAAATTGGGCCTTCAATATTCGAAAAATCATAAGTAAGCATTTGAAAAAAAGTCCTCTGGCATCTAATTTTTATTCAATTTGAATATTTATTTAATATCAGTTTTTGCGCATTATTTCAACATAGTTTTTTTCAGCTAAAATTTTAAGTTTTGTATAAAAGGCCAATAGACATTTATTAATGTGATAAAAAAAAGCCGCAGGCTGTTTTTGAACATTTTATATAAACTCGACATTCGGCCTTTTAGGAGTAATGCAATGAATGATACACAGTATGAATTGAACAAGGGTTTGGCACAGATGCTTAAGGGCGGTGTAATTATGGATGTAACCACGCCGGAACAGGCAAAAATTGCCGAAGCGGCTGGTGCTTGTGCTGTAATGGCACTGGAAAGAATTCCTGCGGATATTCGTGCCGCCGGTGGCATTTCCAGAATGAGCGACCCGAAAATGATTAAAGGCATTCAGGATGCGGTTTCAATTCCAGTAATGGCAAAATGCCGCATTGGCCATTTTGTTGAAGCCCAGATTCTTGAAGCAATTGAAATTGACTACATCGATGAATCTGAAGTTCTTTCGCCTGCCGACGATGTTTTCCACATCAATAAACGCGACTTTAAAGTGCCGTTTGTTTGTGGTGCTCGCGACCTTGGTGAAGCCCTGCGCCGCATTAACGAAGGTGCTTCTATGATAAGAACAAAAGGTGAACCTGGAACAGGTGACATCGTACAGGCTGTGCGCCACATGCGGAAAATGAATTCGGAAATTGCAAAGCTTTCTTCTATGCGCGAAGACGAACTTTTTGAAGCCGCCAAACAGCTTCAGGTTCCTTACGAACTTGTTCAGTATGTTCACCTTAATAAAAGGCTGCCGGTTGTAAACTTTGCTGCCGGTGGTGTTGCAACTCCGGCAGATGCCGCGCTGATGATGCAGCTTGGCGCAGAAGGCGTTTTCGTCGGTTCAGGAATTTTCAAATCCGGCAACCCTGAAAAACGTGCCGCAGCCATTGTAAAGGCCGTAACAAATTATAAAGATGCAAAACTTATTGCAGAACTTTCGGAAGATTTGGGCGAAGCAATGGTTGGCATAAACGAAAACGAAATTAAGCTGATTATGGAAGAAAGGGGCAAATGATGAAAATCGGTGTTCTTGCCGTTCAGGGTGCGTTTGCCGAACACGAAAAAATGCTTTGCAGTTTGGGTTGCGAGACAGTTGAACTTCGCAGCAAGGAAAGCATTTGCGGCTTGAACGGCCTTGTTCTTCCCGGCGGCGAAAGCACGGTGCAGGGAAAATTATTAAGGGAACTTGGAATGTTTGAACCATTGAAAAAACTTATTGATGGCGGCATTCCTGTTCTTGCAACCTGCGCAGGCTTAATTTTGCTGGCTGAAGAAATCGAAAACGATGACAAAAGGCATTTTCAGACGCTTCCAGTAACAGTTGAAAGAAACGCTTACGGCCGTCAGCTGGGAAGTTTCAGAACTTCTTCTGATTTTGGCGAAATGAAAGACGTTGAAATGACTTTCATAAGGGCGCCGATTATCACCAAAGCTGAAAAGGACGTAAAAATTCTTTCAGTTGTGGACGGAAAAATTGTTGCCGTTGAATACAAAAACCAAATCGGCATTTCCTTTCATCCCGAACTTGGTAACGACACAAGGGTTTTGGAATATTTTTTAAGCAAATGCTGAACGGCTGAAACTGCCAAAAAACACGGCGAAGCAAAAACACGCTGACACTTGAAGCGAAGAATTTAACGTGTTTGCGGTTTATTGCAAACCATAAAATTTAAAAATTTTTCAGGTAAAAAAAACAAAAAAAGCCCGTTTGAAAATCACTTTAATTTTCAAACGGGCTTTTTTTACCTTCCGTTAGTTGGCATCTGCTGAATAAGGTCGTCAACCTTTTTGCCGTAAGTAGCTTCGTCCAGCTGCTTGGCCTTCAGCAAGTACACCCGGCCTTCTTCAAAACGCCTGTCGGCATAGGCAGAAGCTCCCAAGCCCCAGTTTACCAGCGCCGGGTCTGCGCCGTCCTGTAAGGCACGTTTGTACCATTGGTCTGCTTCTTTATAATTCTTTTCCGTATAAGCAGTTAATGCCAAATAATAAGAAGCAGTGTAGTTATTTGCCTGCGCCTGTAAAACGCGCATAAACAGTTTTTTTGCTTCTTCATTTTGCCGGTTGCTGTAAGCCTTTATACCGGCCGACAAATCTTCCTTTACCGAATGCAGGGATTTTACAAATTCGTCGTAGTCTTTTTGAAACTGCTGGTTGTCAATCCATTTGTTGTAATATTCAATAAAGCAGTCGGTGTCGCTGTAATTTTTTTCGGCAGCAACAAGCCCGTCGTACAAAAAGCGTGAATCGCGCGCATAAGGTGTCTGCATTAAAAAAGTAACAAAAAGCCACGTCTGGGGCAAAAAAACATCAGGCGTATAAGTGTCTTTTGTTGCTTCAAGCATAAGCTGAACAGGTATGCGCTTGTTTTCATTCAAATAAAGCGCCTTTGCCGGTTCAAGCCACGGACTTTCAAAGGCATTTTCATATTCTTCAAAATAAAGCGAAAAACCGTTGCAAAGCCACGCCGGCGGATTGGAAATGAAACTGTAAATGTACTGGGTAAAAAGCTGACGGATAAAAGTATTTTTATTTGCAGGCGAAACAATTGCGGCAACTTCGCTTTTGGCAATTGCAGAATAGCGCAAAAAAACCGTATCGCTTTTTGGTCTGGCAGAACCGGTTTTTTCTGCAACATAATTCCGGTATTCGTTTTCATCGCTAAAAAGGCTTACCGGGTATCTAAAGCCCGGTCCTTCGGAATCGAAGTGAAAGACAGAATTAAAACGCTCGTAGCAAGTGTCCAAAATTGCAAAATATTCAGAACTGCCTGCCGCCGAACCATTGTAACTTACATCGTACATGCTGGAATTGGCAAAAAGTGAACAAACAGAAAAACAGAAAAGTGCAAAACAAACAGCAATTTTAACGTTTCTTTTCATTTGAACCTCCTTTTTTGACGCTTCTTTCTACAGCTTTTGCGTCGGTTTGGGTAATTTTATCAATAATTATGCTTACTTCTTCTATTAAAATGCCCGTATAGCGTTCAATATTTTCAATTATATACTTCTGCATTGTATGAATTTTGCCCGAAAGCTGCGTGCCGAAAGGTACGTCAATGGTAATGATTATGCGGTAACTTTCAGGGTCAGTTTTAATTATAAGTTTTTTAACCTTAATTTCAGGGTCAAACTCATTAACGCAGTGCATTACCATCTGTATAAGCGCCGCTTCAGAAATTTCAATTCTGCCTTTTTTGGAAAATTCTGGCCGAACAACGGATTTTTCAAAAACCTTGTTTTTTGCCGGTATAATTGAAGCTTTTTGGCGTTTAAGCGTAAGGCGCAGTTTGTCGTAAAAAATTTTAGGGTAGTTGCGCTTTATTTCAATTGAAGGAACGGGAATAACGTGCTTGCCTTCAATGTGGCGAGAACGGCGTGCCATTTCAATTTCTTCCTGCGTGGCAATGTCTTCAATGTGAATGATTTTTGTAGGCTGGGGCAGCTGCAGGCGGTTGGCAATTTTTATTACCATTTTTTCAGAAGTTCCCAAAATCAGGATTTTCTTAAAATCGGTTTTCTGCAAAGCCCTTGCAATTTCGTCCCGGTGGGCTTTGTCTTCAAAAATTGCTACGCGCACTGCCGCAAGATAAGTTTTTTCACGCTTTGCAGAATGTCCGGCAAGTATTTTGTCGTCTTTAATCAAAAGGCCGTCGTCAATAAGCAGCTGAATGCCGTATTTTTCGGCTAAAAGCTTTGCACGGAAACTTTTGCCGGTTCCGCTTTCGCCAACCAGAGCATAAACTGTGACACGTTTTAAAAACCAGTATAAGTCGTAAAGTTTCATTGCAAATAAAGTACCCGAAAAATTAAAAAAAATTCAAAACCGCGTATAAATTGCGCGCATGCTGAATACATTCTATATGTAAAATAGGCAAAGCGCAAAAAAATTACAACGCAAGCACCATAATTTACTGCGGCACTTTACATTTTGACACTTTTAAGCATTTTGTCAAGCATAATGTTAAAGGACATTTTAACGGCAAAACTTTTAGTGGTTTTAGGCCAGCATATTGAAAAATAAAAATAGAATTTTATACAAAAATTATTGTACCGCTTTTTGTCATTCTATTTCTGAAAAATCAAAATGTGCAAAATCTAAAAAATCTCTAAAATCTTTAGGTAATTTTGCCTGAAAATTTAACGGAACTTTTAATTCTTCACGTTTTGCATCATTCTGGGCAAAAACCAGTTTGTAAGCATGAAGAAAAAACTGTCTGCCGCATTTGGGTGGCAAAGTAACGGCACTTTTGTAGGCGCTGTCACCGGCAAGGGCAAAACCGTTAAAAGCACTTTGCGCCCTTATCTGGTGCTTGCGTCCGGTTTCAATTATAAACTGGCATAAAGTTAGGTTTGTGCCGTTAACATTGCCGTATGCCAGCGGTGTAACGTGCGTAATTGCAATTTTTCCATTTTGTGCATTATTTTTACCGGCAATTTTTACGGTTTTAAAGCCTTTTTCCTTATTATCGCCTTGCAAAATATAATTTTGCCATGTCTGTTTTTGCGGCAAATTGCCCTGCACAACGCCCAAATAAATTTTCTGCAAATTGTGGCTGGCAATTTTTTCGCTAAACCAGCGCGCCCCGGCAGTGCTTTGGGAAAAAACCAAAAGCCCGGAAGTATTTTTGTCCAGACGGTGCAGCGGACCGGGGGAAAAAGAAAGGGAAGCGGAAGGATTTTCAGCATTTTGGGCGATTGAAGCAGCGAAAAGCTTTTTAACCATGTCATCAACCGAAATTTCGCCGCCATTTTTGGTGTTTTCGCCGCCCTGACTGGAAATGCCGTAAGGTTTGTTAACAACCAGCAGGTGTTCGTTTTTAAAAACAATGTCCAAACTTGCGGCATTTACAGCATTTTGAGCTTTTTGTGTTTCGCTTTTATTTAAGCAATCCGGCATTTTTTCAGACCGGCCTGTTTTTTCCATTTGGTTAGTTTTTTCTGTTTTTTCAATTTTTGCTGGCTGCGTTTTGCTGTTTGCACCCATTAAAACTGAAGAAAGCCAAAGTTCATCGCCAGGCAGAATGCGGTAATTTTGGCTAACTTTTTTACCGTTTACGCGAATAAAACCGCTTCGAATGTTTTTATAAATAGTGCCCAAAGGCATTTCAGGCAAAAACCGTCGCAAAACCCGGTCAATGCGTTTTTCTTCATCGTCTGCGCCACAGGCAAATTTTTCAAATTCCATAAATTCAATTTAACAAAAACAATGTTTTTACGCAAACGCGGTAAAAAATTGCAAAATCAAAAGCTGAATGAAATTCGTACATGGAACACGAAATTCAATTTTTTTAAATGCCGTTATAAAAAACCGGCATTCGCGCCCACTTAACAAAATAAAAAAAATCATTTAAACTTAAGCAGTTTTTTATAAATTTTTCAAAAGGCAAAATTTTTAGTTATGAATGTAATTCTTTTAAGCGGCGGTTCCGGCAAAAGGCTTTGGCCGCTGTCAAACAATGTTCGCTCAAAACAGTTTATAAAAATTTTCAAAAATTCTAACGGCGAATATGAATCCATGCTTCAGCGCATGTACAAAGGTATAAAAACGGCCGATCCGGCTGCAAAAATTACCGTTGCAACTTCAAAATCGCAAATTTCTTCTATTAAAAACCAGCTTGGCGAAAACGTTCAAATCAGCAAAGAACCTTGCCGCCGGGACACTTTTCCGGCAATTGCGCTGGCTGTTGCATTCTTGCACGACGTAGGCAATGTAAGCGAAAGCGAACCGGTGGTAATTTGTCCCGTTGACCCGTATGTTGACGCTTCCTATTTTGAAGCACTTAGCAAGCTTTCTGAACTTGCAGAAGAAAACAATGCCAACCTTACGCTTATGGGAATGGAACCGACTTATCCAAGCGAAAAATACGGCTACATTATTCCGCAGAACAAAGATGATGTAAGCAAAGTTGAATGCTTCAAGGAAAAGCCGGATTTACAGACGGCCAAAGAATACATAAGCCGCGGTGCTTTGTGGAACGGCGGTATTTTTGCATTTAAAATGGGCTATCTTTTGCAGAAATGCCACGAACTGATTGATTTTTCTGACTATAACGACCTTTTCAGCAAGTACGAAACACTTGAAAAAATCAGCTTTGACTACGCCGTTGTGGAAAAAGAACCGAACATTCAGGTTTTAAGGTTTAACGGCAGCTGGAAAGACCTTGGCACGTGGAACACTTTAACCGAAGCAATGGACGAAAACGTGCAGGGCAACGCCATTCTTGACAAAACTTGCAGGAATGTTCACGTGGTAAACGAGCTTGATGCGCCGGTTATCTGCATGGGGCTTGAAAACGTGGTAATCAGTGCAAGCGTGCAGGGTATTCTGGTTGCAGACAAAAACCAGTCTAGCTACATGAAGCCGCTGGTTGATTCGCTTAAGGAAAGCGTGAAATTTGCGGAAAAATCCTGGGGCGAATACAAGGTTATTGATTCAACCGGCGAGTCTTTGACGGTAAAAGTTACTTTGCGTGCCGGTCACAAAATGAATTATCATGCACACCAGAACCGCAGTGAAATTTGGAATGTTGTGAGCGGCGAAGGAACGGTAATTATTGACGGCGCAGAACAGAACGTAAAGGCCGGAGATATAGTAAAAATTCCTGTTTTGTGCAAACATACGATAATTGCAAAAAGCGATTTGCAGATTCTGGAAGTTCAGCTGGGTAAAGAAATTAACGCCAGTGATAAAATAAAATACGACTTAAATTAGAAGGAAAAGAATATGAAAAAAGCCTTGATTACAGGTGTTACGGGTCAGGACGGAAGTTATCTGGCAGAACTGCTGCTGGAAAAGGGTTACGAAGTTCATGGTATTGTACGCCGCCTTTCTACAGAAAAAAGAGGCCGTATTGCCCACATTGAAGGCAACAAGAATTTCTTCCTGCATTACGGCGATTTGAGCGATTCAATAAGCCTTGTAAAAATCGTAACGGAAGTTAAGCCTGATGAAATTTACAATCTTGCTGCACAAAGCCACGTGCAGGTTTCTTTTGATGTTCCAGAATATACCGCTGATGTAGTTGCTACAGGCGTTCTGCGCGTGCTTGAGGCCGTTCGCATTGCAGGCCTTGAAAAAACATGCCGCATTTATCAGGCTTCTACTTCTGAACTGTACGGAAAAGTTGAAGAAGTTCCCCAGCGCGAAACTACGCCGTTTCATCCGTACAGCCCGTATGCCGTTGCAAAACAGTACGGTTTCTGGATTGTCAAGGAATATCGCGAAGCATACAACATGTACTGCTGTTCGGGCATTCTTTTTAACCACGAATCTGAACGCCGCGGCGAAACATTCGTAACGCGCAAAATTACTTTGGCAGCAGGCCGCATTGCTGAAGGTTTGCAGGATCATCTTGAATTGGGTAACCTTGATTCTAAACGCGACTGGGGCTATGCAAAAGATTACGTTGAATGCATGTGGCTTATCCTTCAGCAGGAAAAACCTGAAGATTTTGTAATTGCAACCGGCGAACAGCACACCGTGCGTGATTTTACAGAAAAAGCCTTTGCTGCAAACGGCATTAAAATCCGCTGGGAAGGTACTGGCGCTGATGAAAAAGGCTACGATGAAAAAACCGGCAAGATGCTTGTATGCGTAAATGCCAACTGGCTGCGCCCAACCGACGTTGATAACCTTTGGGGTGACCCTACAAAAGCAAAAACCGTGCTCGGCTGGAACCCGCAGAAAACCAGCTACGAACAGCTGGTTAAAATTATGGCGGAACATGACAGAAAACTTGCAAAAGCAGAAAAAGCAGCCGCAAGTTTGTAATTTTTGAATAAATAAAGCATAATTAACCGTAAAAAGCACTTAAGAACGAAAAACTTAGGTGCTTTTTTGTTTTAAAACAACCATTGACATAATTAAAAATGCAAGGCAAACTTATTTACATGGATGTTTCTGCAAAGAGTCAAATACAAATTTTCTTAACAAACCCGGTGTTTCTGTCAGCAGTTTTCAGCTGGCTTTCGGCACAGTTTATTAAAACAATAATTAAATTGATTTCCGGTAAAGTAACGTCCATGGGTGAATTATTTTCTCTTTTGCTGTGGAAAACCGGCGGAATGCCTTCGTCTCATTCGGCACTGGTTTGTTCACTTTGCGCCAGCATTGGTTTTCGAAACGGCATAAATTCTGACCTTTTCATTTTGGCCTGCTGCTTTGCGCTGGTAACTGTACGCGATGCCGTCGGCGTGCGCCGTTCAAGCGGCATACAGGCAAAAGAAATTAACAAAATTGGTAACGCAATGCAAAACCATTCACTTATGAGCTTTAACCCCATAAAAGAAGTGCAGGGGCACAAACCAATTGAAGTTTTTGTAGGTTGCCTTTTGGGCATTTCAATTGGTACGGCTTTTGCAATTTTGTAATAATTTTTAAGAATGAAAAAGTTTTTAAGTATTTTTTTTCCAATTTTATTCTATTTAGCAGCTTTTATAGCAATTTTTCTTCTTAAAGCCCAGTTTACGTCTTCCGTGTGGGAAGGTTACAGAGTTTTGGCCGTACCTGCACACATTGGAGAAGACAGGGTTTTGCAGAAACTGAAAAACCACGGAATTAACAGCGTATTAAGCCTTAGCCTGCAGGACGGCGTATACACAAACCCGATGTGTCCGGTGACGGATTTTGGGCAGAATTATGCCGGCGCAGTAAAAAGTTTCTATTTTGATTTTGACAGAGCCCACCAGATTTATTACATAGAAGAAAATGCGGATTTAAGCGCCAAAATTTCTGCACTTTTTAAGGATGATGTTTCCGGCTGGAAAATTGAACGCATTTCTACTTTTTCAAGGTTAATTTTAATTTTGCCGGCACTTTTAAGCCTTGCATTTTTTATTGCTTCAAAACGAAAGCTTATGTTTCTGCTGATGCAGGCACCTTTTATGTTTTTCTGTGTCTGTTCGCCAAGTTTTGTACCGTGCTTCTGCGCTTCTGTTTTTTCAATTCTGGCTTACACAATTCAGTTTTACTGGAAAAAACCAGGCTGGCTTAACTTTCTGCTTAAAGACCTGCTCTGCCAGTTTCTGCTTGTTTGCGTACTTTCATTTTCAATTGCGGCTGTTTTTTACGGCGGCGGAATAAAAATTGCAGCCGGCGGCATTTTTTCAGTTATTGCCGGTTTTTTAATATTTTTTGCACTGCACGCAATCGACAAGTCAAAAAAAAACGCAGGCTTTATATTCATCAATTCGGCGCAGGTCTGTTCTTTCAGTTTAAGGCGCCGCCTGGAATTTACGGGGCTTGTCATTTTTTCTGCAATTGTTTTAAGCCTGGCGTTTATTGCAAACTCGCGTTTTTTTTCTACCGGCGGTTTGTCGGGCTTAACAATTCCGGTGCCGGAAGAATATATAAAATCGAAGGATTTTTCGTTCAATTCATACCAGCTGCTGGCAAGTTCCGAAACTTCCCAGCGAAAACTGCCCGATTTGTGCAGTTACATCGATTTGCGCTGGCAGACTGACACTTTTCCATACGTGCCGCTTTACGCCAATATTGAAGGGCCTTTTGCCGGTAACGAAGTTTGCGTGCCTGCCTTCAATTATCAGGATAAATCGGGCAGGGTTACAACAGAACGAAAAATTATGTACACTTTTGATGAAGCTTATTATAATAAGATATTGGACGAACTTGCTTTGGGCAAAATTAACGGCGCAGAACATTTGCTGTTTGCCCAGAGACATTTTGTAACGGTTAATTACAAATATTTTCACTAATATTTTATCAAGTTTGAAAAGTTTAATAAAATGAAGGTTGTAAATGATTTCCATTAATAAGCTAAACGACGTTTTGCCGAAGATTCAACAAAAAGCCGTAAACGCGTGGTTACCGCCCGAAGTGCATATTCCCATTGACCAGGATGATTTTTCTAAAATGAGCGTTGTGGTTAAGGCTGGCGAAAAAATTGAAGAAGGCCAGATTATTGCACGAGATTCAAAGGCTCTTTGCAACGTTCACTCAAGCGTATCAGGCATTGTTAAAGAAATAAAGGAAATTCCGTTGCCAAGCGGAAAAAGGGGAACTGCCGTTTCCATAATTACGGAAGGCGAATTTTCATTTTTGGGAAAACCGCATAAAAAACAGTCCTGGGATTTTCTTTCGGGCGACCAGCTGATAAGGCTTTTGGCCGATAAAGGCGTTATAAATACTTTTGAAAATCCTGTTCCAATGTCTGTTGAAATTGCCAAGCGCAAAAATTCTTTTGGCAACTGTAACCTTATTTTGCGCCTGTTTGACGAAGACCCAACCAGCTGTACCGATTCTTTTGTAGCAAAGAACTTTTTGCCGGAAGTGCTTGAAGGCATGAGCATTCTGTCTACGATTTTTGCACCGTCTTCGGTTTATGTGCTTTACGACAGAACGGTAAGCATGGAAGAAACGATTGTTGCGGTGCGAAGCCTTTTTAACACTGTGCCGTTTAAATTCATTCCTGTTGATGTTTCAAAATATCCGCGCGGCAACAAAAATTCACTTATTGGCGCAATTAAAAACGCAATGAACAACAGTTTTGCCGTTCCAGTTTCCACCCGCGACTTAATGGTTGACCCGGTTAGTGCCTACAGCATAAGCGAAGCCACTACAATTGACCAGCCTGTAATTACCCGTTTTGTTTCGGTTTGCGGCAATGCACCGGGCATGCAGAAAGTTTTTAAAGCCCGGATTGGTACGCCGATTTTTAACCTTTTGCAGGAATGCGGCGGTCTGGTAGAAAAACCGGGAAAAATTATAATTAACGGAACTTTAGGCGGAAGGGCAATACACGATCTGGCAACGCCGGTTTGCAAATCAACAAAGTCGGTAACAATTACCGGCAACGATATTTTGCCTGACGCCCAGCCATGCGAATGCGTTCACTGCGGCAGATGCCGGAAAATTTGTTCTGCACAGCTGCACCCGGACACGCTTTTTATAAAATTCAACAAAAATTTGCAGCTTAGCGAAGCGGAAGCTAAAACTGCACAGCTTTGTGCCGATTGCAGGCTTTGCAACATGGTCTGCCCGTCGCGCCTGCCGTTGCACCAGACAATAAAACAAATAAGACAAATTTCAAAAAACGAAGGATTTATAAATGAAGAATAATTTTACTCGCCTGCGAGTTGAACCGTTTATACACGTTACGCCGTCAATACGCACTACATCAATGGTGCTAAGTCTTCTGTTACTGCCGCAGCTGGCGTTTTTGTTTGTACAGAAATCTTATTCGGCGCTGCTGGTTATTTTTGCAAGCATTCTGGCCAGTTACGCCGCAGAAATTCTTGCAAACCGCATGTTCAGAAAAAACACTTTGCACAATTTAACAGCTTTGTCCGAAGGTTTAATAATCGGTATGTTCCTGCCGGAAACTTTTCCGGTTGTTGAAGCTTTTTTCATAGTTTTCATTTCACTTTTAATTTTCAAGCATTTTTTTGGCGGCCTTGCTTCAAACTGGGCAAACCCAATGGCAATTACCATTATTGTTGCGTGGTTTTGCGGCAGCATGTTTTTTCCGCAAAGCCAGATTACGCGAACCATGCTGGAAAGCGCAAACCCGGCTTCAGCACTTTTTGCCCAGGGCATTCTGCCAAATCAGGGGCAGACAAGCGCTTTTACGGACTTTATCAACGGAAAAGTGTTCAGCCACATGGGCATAATGATTCCGGACGGTTATTCTGCGCTTTTCTGGGACAGCCATTCGCTGATTCCAGCTTTCAGGTTCAATTTGTTCACCCTTATTGCTTCAATTCTGCTGATTTCCTTTAACATGATGGAAAGCCTTGTGCCGGCGCTTTACCTGCTGGTTTACGGTGTTCTGGTACGTTTCTTTTCATTAATGCCGTTTACAGGCAGCACAGGCAACGGCGACATTTTTTTAGCTTTTTTAACTAGCGGTACGCTTTTCTGTGCATTTTTCATGCTGCCATATTACGGAACAATGCCGCTAAGTACAATTGGCAAAACAATTTACGCATGCCTTGCAGGAATTTTTGCATTTTTAATCAGCGGCTGCGGCTTATCAAGCGTTGGTTCTGTGTTTACGGTAATTGCAGTAAATGCCATTTCGCCGCTTATTCAATTCCTGGAAGAAAAATGTTATACTTTCTTTAAAACCGACACTTTGCAAACAAGGGAAGAAAATGAACGATAAAACTGAAAAAAAAGAACTGATTGTTCAGGCTGTTCACGTTGGCATTTTTTTTATTTTACTGCCGGTTGTTTTGTTTTTTATTGCCATTCCAAGCCAGAACAAGCGTAATGAAGGCCTGAAAATTGCAACACAGGCGGTTTTAACTGAAAAATATGGTGATTTTTACACGGTAAACGATTTTTTACCGGTAAAAACACCGCTTACAATGTCTGCGGCAGTATTCAGTCTTAAAAAAAACAGTGCAGATAAAAAAATTGAAGAAGATGATTCTTTTGCTGTAATGGTAAGGGTTACGGGTTTTGCCGGGGCATTACCGCTGGTTTACCTTTTTGACGGCACAACAGAAACTTTTGCCGGTATTGCAGGCAATTGCGGCAAAATTGCGCAGGGCAAAACAGCAGAAGAAACTGAAAAAGAAGAAAAGAACTTAACGGACATCGATTTGCAATCACAGGCACTTTTTGATTATGGCTTGAATTACAAAACCGTAAGTTTCTGGCAGAAACGTGCAAAACTTATGGTTAGCCAGTGCCAGCAACAGGGGCAAATATGACAAAAAATTATTACACCATTTACATTGCAGCAGTTCTTTCGTTTGTAATTTCGTTACCGCCGCGCTTTGCATACGCACTTACAGGCATTTTACTGCTTAACCTGTTAATTTACAGCGGTTTAGGCCTTAAATTTTTAATGGGCTTTTTAAAGCTTGAACAGTTTACATCCGTAATTTTATTTTTTACCGCAACGGTATTCACAATTCTGTTTAAAATGATATTGAACATTTGTGCGCCTGTTATTGCGCTTAACTGCGGTTTTGCCATTTATTTAATTACTTTTTCGTCTTATTTAATGGGCAACCTGCTGGACACTTTAGGCTTTGAACAGGCTGACCACTTTAAAAGAACTGCCATTCGTGTTTCAACTTTTTCCGTTGTTACGCTGCTTTTCTTTTTAATTCGTGACATAATTGCTTATGGTACAATAACTTTACCGGCAAAATACGGCTTAAAAATTATGCAGGTTTTTACACCGAAAGAAAATTATTTTGGTCATTTTCTGGCAACAATTCCGGGCTCTTTAATCGTGCTGGGTCTTGCATTTTGCCTTTTTGCCTATATAAACCACAAATTCACCATTTTAAGAAGGGCCGAAGATGAACGCTGAATTATTTTTATTTTATGTTTTTTGCGCTTCTGGTGTTTTTGCATACGGAATAGGTCTTAAACAGGCAACAATTCGTTCCAAAACCATGCGTTTTTATTTGTCCTATTCAATAAAAATAGTAATTTGCACGTTTTTGTGCATTGCGCCGGTTTACGCATTTACCAGCTGGCTTTTGGTACCAGCCGGTTTAATTGAAATTTTTCCGTTATTCTTAATTCTTGTGATGCTTGTCGTAGTTCGCATTTACGACGGTGTTTTGCTTCTGGCAAAATTACAGCCGCCAAGCGGCATTTTGTTACCGCTGCCGCTGGTTTTTATTGCAATAAACGAAAGTTTTTCAATGAAAGAAGCATATTGCATTGCGCTGGCAATACTTGCAGCAGTTTTTGCATTAATTCCGCTGTTTTATTGCATCCGCAAACGCTTAAGCATGGCTTTCTATCCGCAGAAATTCAAAATACCGATAACAGTTTTTTTTACCACGGCAATTATATTTTTTGCCTTGTACGCATGGCATATTTCGTGGTTTAACCAGGAGATGCTTAAATGATTGTGAAATTTTTACTTTATTTTTTGTTTGTAATTTGCATTTCTGCAATTATTTTTGTGCTGTACCGTTTAATGCCGGTTTTCTTAAAAACAAAAAATATTTTCATAAAAAAAGAAATTTTTTCAAAAGAAGAACGCGACATTATATTAGTTAAAAACGAAGCTCCGTCGCAGGTTGAAAAACAGGCAGTTGTAAAATGCAACAGTGAACGCAACTTAAAAATGCGCGGCTTTACATACAACGATTTGCAGGACTGCCGGGTTTTTAAAAATCTGTATGAAAGTGCATCTAACTGCCACTGGGGCTGCATTGGGTTTGGTACCTGCGTTTCTTTTTGCCCGCAGGACGCGATTAAAATCATAAACAACACTGCCGTAATCGGTTCAACCTGCAACGGCTGCGGCAAATGCCTTAATGTTTGTCCCAACAATTTGATTGAACTTGTTCCAAAATCAACAGAATATTATGCGGCCTGTGCATGCCAGAGTGATGAAATGCAGGAAATCTGTTCAACAGCCTGTCCTAAACGCATTAATTCTGTTACCCAAGAACCTTTAAGCGCCCTTGATGTGCGCGAACAGGATGTAGTGAGCCCGGTTCAAAAAACTGCAGCTCAAGACTTTAAATTTTGGCAAAAGTGCTATAATATGTTTCTTGGCAGGCACAACTAATCCTTTCAACTGAATAAAATTCAAAACAAACGGAACTTTTATGGGAAAAATCAGTATTTGCTTAGGAGTTTACACGGAATCCACTTGTGATTCTGAGAATTCTTCTGCAATTTTGTACAAAACAGCATACAAACCAATTGCATCTTTTTTGTACGCAAATCCGGATTTTCCGTTTTCTTTTTTCTTTTCCGGGCCTGTTTTGGAATGGCTTCAAAAGGCACATAAAGAATATTTTGTTATAATAGAAGAACTTATAAACAGAAAGCAGGTAGAAATTTTAGGTGGCGCGTACTATAACGCGCTTTTGCCGCTTTTGCCGCATCTTGACCGGGTAGGTCAGATTGAATTTTTAAATGCTTTTCAGCGCAAGGTGTTTAAAAAACGCCCAAAAGGGGCATGGCTTTTTACAAGTGCCTGGGAAAATTCAATGATTTCAAGCCTTACTTCCGGCAGCATGGAATATGCGGTGCTGGATTATACGCTTTTTGCAAGCGAAAACGAAAAAAAAGCATACCAGCCGGCAATTGCAGACGATTTGGGAAAATCCATTTTAATTTTGCCAAGCCACAGCGATTTAATGGACACAGAAACAGATGCCGAAAGTTTTTTTACCCAAATTATGGAAAAAGTGCCGGAAAACACGGAAAATGCAAATGTATGCTGCTTTTTTTCAATTGAAAAATTACAGAAACTGCTTGAAAACGGTTTTTTTGCACAAATTGCAGAATATTTAAAAAACAAACCGGACTGCAATCTGGAACTTTCTCTTCCTTACAAAAGCGTAAAGGCAGCGGTAAAACCAAACAAAATCAGTGTAGCTTCGGGCATTAGCAGAAGTGCCGCATTATGGGCACAGCAGCCTTTTGTAAAAGCTTCCAAACTAAGTACCAGAAAAACTTCTCAGGATTTTTTGCTTTTATACCCGGAAATTTTGAATTTATATTCCCGAATGCTTTATACTGCAACGTTAACGAACCAGTGTCACAGTGACAAAATGCGCAAAAAGGCTGCAAAACAAATGTTATGGCAGGCTCAATGCGGCGAAATTTACAATTATTTGGGCAAAGACGGAATTTCCAGCCAGTTTTTGCGGCAAAAAACATACCAGACCCTGATTCAAACTGAAAAACTTGCACGAGAAGCAGGCAACTTTACGGAAACAATAGGCACTTTGGACGTAAATTGTGATGGTGTAAAGGAATATGTTGCCCAATTTGACCAGTATTCTGCATTTTTAAGCAAACTTGGCGGCACAATTTACGAGTTTGACGCATTTGAATGCTGCAAGAATTTTGCAAATTTGATGTGCACAAACATTCAGCGGAAGATTTTTACCGATTACCTTGCAACGGAAAAAGAATTTGAAGCACTTTCCAGCGGCGAAAATCTTTTATCAGTGCCGGTTTTAAGCCAGAACCTGTACAGCGAAACTAAATTTGACCGCATAAAAAAATGCGTAAAACTGGAAGCTGATGCAAAATTCGGGAAAAACGCAAGCCTTAAAATACTGAAGGAATTTAAGTTCACAAAAGATTCTGTGCGCGTTGACTATAAAATGGCAAACACCGGTGACAAGCCGCTGGTTGCTTGGTTTATAGTAGAAAACAATTTTTCGTTTGCGGACAATTCTGAAGAAAACTTAAACGCCGATTGTTCCGGCGAAACATTTTTGCAGAAATTTTCGGGCAAAAGTGCTTTTTGCCGCCAAAAAGAAGACATTTTTTATGTTCGCTTAAACGATTTGCCAAACGAAAGCTGTTTTACCATTTCTTCAAGCAACCCGGCCGGCTTTTATTCGTACCCCAATTACGAAAACCAGCAGTATTCGGCAACAAGTGCCGGACTTTTCTGGAAAGCCTCTATTTTACCGGGCCAGGTTTTTAGCCGTACAATCACGATGTACATAAAATTCGGGCAGAAAGATAAAAAATTCAGCAAAAAATAATATTCGCCGCACATTTTTTATTTAATTATTTTTTGCAAAAAACACCGGGACAAAACACGCGCACGCCAAAAGCATTTATTTCAATTTTCTTAAAATTTTCAACAAACCGCAAATTTTAAGCTTCTGGATAAAATTCAGAAGCTTTTTTTATTTCAGTGACATTCTATGACACCGCAGGGCTTTATAATTTATTTACAAGTCTTAAAAAAAACGGGGGCATCTATGCTGAAAGAAAGCGAAATCAACAAAATTCAGGCAAAAATAAATTACAAATTTACGAATAAAAAACTTTTGCAGCAGGCTTTTACGCGCAAATCTTATTCGGCGTTTTATGGCGGCGTAAATAACGAAATTATGGAGTTTTTTGGTGACAGGATTTTGGATTTTGCTGTTATCAGGAAGTTTTGTCTGCAATTTTGCCAGATAAACAACAAAAATGAATTCGTTTCTGCTTTTAGTGCTAGCGAATTTTGTAAAATGGATATAGAACTGGTGAAAAATTCAAAGCTTGCAGAACAAATTACAAAGCTTGGACTTACAAAATACATTCAGGTGAAAGAACCGAGGGAAAAAACTACGCTGAAAAATAAGGCAGATTTATTTGAGGCTATTTTGGGCGCAGTTGCAATCGATTCTGACTGGAATCTGGAAACAATTGAAAAAGTGTATGTGTCGATGATGGCTGACAAAAATTCTGCTGATTTTGAAGAATTTCAGGATAATTTTGAGTTCAATTATATTGAAGCTTTTGAAGACTTGCTGTGGAAACACAGGATTTGCAAAAGCAGCTGGCAATTTATTCAGGCTTCAAACGGAATTAAATGCCGCAGCTGCGTTTTGATTAACGGAAAAGCGTGCGAAATCATAGGTTTTGGAGCGAAAGAACAGCTTGCAGTAATTTCGGCAAGCAGGCAGGGTTACAATCTTTTAAAATTGCTGGCAGAAAAAGAACCGGTTGCAGAAGAAACATGTACCGAACAGCTGAATCTGCTTTTTAAAACCGGCTTTATATGCGAGCCCGACTTTAAATTTGAATATTTTCCGGCCAATTCCAATTTTCCGGAAGATTTGTGGCGCTGTCACGGTTCTATTTTTAATTTGCAAACTGAATACCAGGCAGAAGATTCTACAATGTTTGAAGCACAGGAACAGGTTAGCTGCGCCCTTTTGTGCGATTTTTTGGGCATAGAAAACAGCGAATACAATTACGAAGAACTGAATTCTATTGTTCACGGCGAAGGTTTGCTGAAACTTATAATGAGCAAATATTCTAACGGAGAAGGAAAGGCTGCGTAGAAAGTTTTATAAAAGCAGCGGAATACGAAAAAATTTTAATTTTTTGAAATATTTTATTTCAGTGACATTCTATGACACCGCAGGGTTTTATAATTTTATAAAAATTAACGAATGGCAAAGCCAGGGAGGATAATATGGATAAGCAGATTATTATAAAATGTGGTGAAAACTGGTTTGAATTTTCCAAAAGCAAAACCGGACAGCTTGATTATGAAGGAAAAATTGAAAATTATTCGCTGCCGGAAACTGATGAATATCAGGAAATTGAATCGAGCACTTATTTTTCACCCAGCTGGTACACCTATATTCAGGACAGTTTGAACAATAACCCTCAAATATATGTTGCCGAAGATGTTGATATTTCTGATAAAGACATTTACAGCTTTTTGCTGCATATCGGGGCAATTCTTTCGGCAATTGAAGCAAAGGATTCTCTTTTGGCCGGTGAACTTTATCTTCGCAGGCAGTCTGTTTTTGAAAAATTTGCACCGCTTGTTCAATATATTATGGAACCTTTGTGTGTTGAAATTTTATTTTCGCTTTCTTTTGGAAAAATGCAGAATGTTGAACCTGAAACAATTCCGTTAATTTTCAATTCTGCCAAAAAGAAGCTTGATTACAAACCGGAAAAAGAAACTTTGGAGCAGGCTTTTATTCGCTATATTAAGGAAAATAAAGTAACTTTAACAATGCCTTTGGTTGGAACGAGTTTTTATCATTGGGATTCTGCGCCGGAAGTTCTTGAAAAACTTACAGACAATTTGAATTGCGAAGATTTGCTTGGAGCAGCTGAAAAAATCAGAAAAGCGAAGCATGATTTTTACACTTCACTTAAAGCTTCCGTTCAGGCAGAACCATACAATCAGTTTGATAAAAACGCAATTATGGTTTGCATTGAAAATATCGAAGCAAAAATTTCCGGCAATCCCGGACTTGAAAAAGCAGGTCATATCCGGGCGCTGGCTGCAAAAGTAATCCGCGAAGCAAAAGAAGAAAAAATGAGCTACAAGGGCAAACTTTGCAGAATCAGCTACAGAGACACAGTTGTTCAGATGACAATTTAGAAAAACGGTGAGGGCAAGGTAAGTTGAGATTTATAGACTTGGCTTCGCCGTAGTTATTAACAGGGGCACAATATTATGATTAGTTAATTTATTCTTATAAAAATACTATGTATTCAAACTGATAAATGGATTTTATGCAACTGGAGGAAAATTATCATTGCTTACAGTGTGGCTGTAAGTTTAATTAACTTCACCGCTACTTAATGCCACCGGAATTATAAATTTTGTGCTAAAATTAAATTATGACAGAAAGAGAAGACAAATTCCGTACCCACAGAATCATTCAGATTGATAAATGGATTAGAAGCGGCGCTTATCCTTCGGTTCAGCAGATGGTTGAAGAATACGGCGTTTCGAAACGCACAATTTTGCGCGACATTGAATTTTTGCGCGACCGCTATAATGCCCCGGTTGAATCAGACCGGGTGAAAAAAGGCTATTTCTATACAGACCCAACATTTATGATTCAGAATGTTCTGCTTACGGAAGGGGATTTGTTTACGGTTTCTACCTTAATGCCGCTTATGGAACAGTATAAAAATACGCCGCTGGAAGCTTCTTTTAAGAATATCATGGTAAAAATTGCCGAAATGCTGCCAGCGCAGGTTTGTGTTGATACCAGTTTTTTGAACGAAGACATAAGTTTTATAAGCGACCCGCTGCCAAAAATTGACGAAGAAATATTTAACGCAATTTTTAAGGCGGTAAAAATCCGGCAGGTTCTTACTTTTCAATACCGTAGCGTAAGTTCGCAGGAATATAAGCTAAAAACTTTTGACAGTTACCGCGTGCTTTGTCAGAAAGGCAACTGGTATGTTTTCGGTTACGACCACGGTGCAGAAGATTTCAGGGTTTACGCACTTCCCAGAATGAAAAACCTTGAATTTACCGGCGAAACTTTCAAAATTCCTAAAGATTTTGATGTTTCAAAATACGTCGATTTGTCTTTCGGCATCTGGAACAACCATGAAGAGCCGGTGGAATACGAACTTTTGTTCAGTTCTACAATGGCAAACTACATTCTTGAACGAGAATGGCATTCCAGGCAAAAAATGAAGCAAAACAAAGACGGTTCGGTTTTGCTGAAATTCAAATCAAACCAGAAACAGCAGGTTTTCAGCTGGGTTCTGGGTTTTGGCAGCGCAGTAACAATTATAAATCCGCCGGAACTAAAAAATGCAATGCTGGCAGAAATTGAAAAACTCGCTGAAAAATATAAAGATTAGTTTCTGCCAATAAAAATCTTTCTCCAGATTGAAAAATAATATTCGACGCACCAGTTTTTTTATATAATGCATGGGCGTGTTTTGCCCAAATTTTTGGCGCGACTTGAACAATATTCGCAAAAATCATAAAATTAGTTTTATGAACAGACGACTTATTACTTCAGCTTTACCTTATGTAAACAACGTTCCTCATTTGGGAAATTTAATTCAAGTTCTTTCTGCAGATGTATTTGCACGCTATTGCCGCAGCCGCGGTTACGACACAATGTATGTTTGCGGTACTGACGAATATGGTACTGCAACCGAAACACGTGCCCAGGAAGAGGGCAAAACACCACGGGAACTTTGCGATTATTATCATAAAATTCATAAAGAAATTTACGAATGGTTCAACATTGCTTTTGACCATTTTGGCCGTACTTCAACGCCGCAGCAAACAGAAATTGTTCAGCAGATGTTTCTTGACGTTGAAAAAAACGGCTTCATAAAAGAAGACACAATTGAACAGCTTTACTGCGAAGAATGCGGACGCTTTCTGGCAGACCGTTATGTTCGCGGCGTTTGTCCGCACTGCGGCTATGAAGATGCACGCGGCGACCAGTGCGAACACTGCGGAAAACTTCTGGACCCGACGGATTTGAAAGAACCGCGCTGTTCAACCTGCGGAAAAACACCAAAAGTAAAATCAACCAAACATTTGTACATCGACTTGCCTGGCATTCAGAGCAAGTATGCGCCTTGGATGGAAGAAGCTTCGGAAAAAGGCCAGTGGGCTAAAAACGCCGTTCAGATGACACAGGCCTGGATTCGCGACGGTTTGCACGAACGCGCCATTACACGCGACCTGAAATGGGGTATTCCCGTTCCAAAAGCCGGTTACGAAGACAAGGTTTTCTACGTTTGGTTTGATGCACCGATTGGCTATATTTCAATTACAAAAGAACTTGCAGACAAAATGGCAGGTACACCAGACGCTTTCGACTGGAAGAGCTGGTGGATTCCTTCTGAAAGCGAAGAAGCCAAAACGAAGCCGCCGGTTGAATTGTTCCAGTTCATCGGGAAAGACAACATTCCGTTCCATACGGTAATTTTCCCTTCAACTTTGATTGGTTCTGGCAAAGACTGGACAAAGCTTTACCACATGTCTTCAAGTGAATATTTGAACTACGAAAACGGAAAATTCAGTAAGTCTAAGGGAATTGGTGTTTTTGGCACTGACGCAAAAGAATCTGGAATTCCTGCCGATGCATGGCGTTTCTATATTTTTTACAACCGCCCGGAAAAATCTGATACTCAGTTTACATGGAAAGACTTTCAGGAAAAGCTTAACAGCGAGCTGATTGGTAACCTTGGTAACCTTGTAAACCGCACTTTAACTTTTGTAAGCCGCTACTACGACGGAAAAATTCCTGAAGGAACACCAAACGCCGAAATGTGGCAGCAGATTAAGGAACATGAAGCAAAAGCAACAGAACTTTTGGAATGGGCAGAACTGAAAGATGCTTTCCACGAAGCTTTTGAAATTTCTTCAATTGCAAACAAGGCTTTTCAGGAAGGCGAACCATGGAAAACCCGCAACACGGACCCGGAAAAAGCAGCCAGCCTGATTCGCGATTTGTGCTACGTAATTAAGGACCTGATGATTATGGTTCATCCTTACATGCCGCAGTACGCAGAAAAAATTCTGTCTTTCTTTGGAAAAACAGTCGTAAACGGTCACATCGGCGTAGCTTCTGCTGCCGACGCCTTGAACTGGAACGATTTGGGCAAAACCGAAGGCCTTGAAAATGTTCTGAAAACAGAAATTATTTTTACCCCGATGGATAATGCAAAAACCGACGCTTACCGCGAACGTTATTCCGGCAGCCAGAAAGAACGCAAGGAAGCAGAAAACGCCAAAAATGATAAAGCTGCAAAACCGGCTAAAAAAGAAGAGAAAAAAGAACCGGAACCTTTAGCCCCAGAAGCTCAGAAAGCACTTTTCAATGAAAAAATCGTGCTGAAAGTGGCTAAAATTGTTGAAATTTCTCGCCACCCGGATGCTGAAAAACTTTACGTTGAAAAACTTGATGACGGCACTGGTATTGAACGCGTAATTTGTTCTGGTCTTGTTCCATACTTAAAGGAAGAAGACCTTTTAGGCAAGCACGTAATTATTGCAGACAACCTGAAACCGCGTAAACTGCGCGGAATTGAAAGCCGCGGTATGCTTCTTGCCGCCGATTACACCGATGCTGAAGGCAAAGAATGCGTAGAAGTTTTGCAGGCACCTTGGGCACAGCCAGGAACTGTTCTTGTTCTTGACGGCGCAGAAAGTGCTGAAAAACCTGCTTCCATCGATGCCGACACTTTCTTTGCAGTTCAAATTACTGTAAAAGATTCGGTTGTGGGTGTGCAGGGTACAAAACTTTTGGCCGACGGTAAAGGAATTGCAATGACTAACGTTAAAAACGCAGAAGTTTGCTAACAATTGAATTATTGATGAAAATCGGGCACTTTTTTTCAGCAAAAAAAGCGAAGAAAAAGTGTCCGTTTTTTTTGAATTTTAGACTTTTTGGAGATTTAAATGTTTGAACTTAATATAAAACCCGTTGAAAACTGGCAAACAGACACAATTAAAAATCCTCATTTTCTGCAAAGCAATTTTTGGGCTGGTTTTAAGTCAAACCACGGCTGGAAATCTTATAAATTTGAAGTTTGCCTGCAAAACAGCAAGTTTTTTACCAATGGAATTTATCCGCTGCAGGTTCTAGTAAGATCAATTAAAGGGCTTTTTAACGTGGCTTACGTGCCCCTTGCCCTGTATTTAACGGAAAACGGCAAAGACGGGCAGGGCAAGCTGGATATTTTTACCGCGCCCAAAACAGAAGAAAACGGTGAAAATAACATCGCATCCGATATTTACGAAGAAAAAATCGAAGAATATTTATCGATAGTACAAAAAAGTGCACAATTAGTAAAAAATAACATACCACACAAAACAATTTTTATACGCTTTGATCCACCATTACGATATTTTGAACCTTTGCAGAAACAGCAGTTTACAAAACTTTGTAAAAAAGCCGGCTTCAAGAAGCCCGTTTCCGACATTCAGCCGCCGGACACGGTAATATTAAACCTTAGCCCGGATACAGAAACATTGCTTGCCAGCATGAAAAACAAATGGCGGTATAACATTCGGCTGGCACAGAAAAAGGGCGTAGAAGTTAACCACTTTGATGCAGAAGCAATTGACGATTTTTACAAGCTTTATATCGAAACTTCCAAACGCGACGGAATTGCATTGCATTCAAAAAATTACTACAAAGATTTGTTTGAATGCGCACAAAACGCAAGCACTGCCAGTGCAGAAAAACCGCTTGTTTCGCTTTACATAGCAAGTTTTGAAGGCGAAAACCTTGCAGCAATAATTACGCTTTTTACCCAAAATCAGGCTGTTTACCTTTACGGTGCATCTTCAAACAGTCACCGCAACTTAATGCCTGCCTACCTTTTGCAGTGGCAGGCCATTCAGGATGCAAAAAACCACGGCTGCCAGAACTACGACTTTTACGGCATACCGCCAACGGACGACGAAAACCACCCGATGCACGGTTTATATCGTTTCAAAACTGGTTTTGGCGGCGAAATTGTTCACCGTACTGGCAGCATAGATGTCAGCCTTTCGCCGATGTACGTGCCTTACGCAGTGGCTGAAAAACTAAGATTAATTTGGTTTAAAAAAATTAAAAAGCTTTTTGTTAAAAAGAAAGAATAGAAAATTTGTTTGAATCCATAAGCAGAAAGTCTCTGAAAATTCATTTTGATAATTTGAGTTTTTGGAGACTTTGGATATTTTTGTTTTTATTTAAGCATTTTTCTTTCTATATAATGCTTTTTGATGATTAAAGCAGTTGACATATTAAGGATATTATTTTAAATTTTCAAAATGAGTACCAAGCTTCTTATCATTGACCCGCAAAACGACTTTTGTTTGCCTTCTGCGTCTCTTTATGTGCCGGGTGCAGACCAGGATGCAAAACGTATTGCGGCTTTTATTTCAAAACATTCATCAGAAATTGATTCTATTCATATAACTTTAGATTCACACCCTAATTTTCATATTGCACACCCGATTTTTTGGGTTAACAAAAAGGGCAACAACCCGCCGCCGTATACCGTAATAACCTACGAAACTTTTGCGGCAGGAATTTGGATGCCGGTTTTAAGTGAATTAAAGCAGCGCACTGAAGAATACATAATGGAGCTTGAAACCAAAGGCCACTACAATCTCATTATCTGGCCGCCGCACTGCTTAACGGCAAGTCCTGGGGCTTGTGTGGTAGATTCAATTGCACACGCCGCCGCCAACTGGGAACTTGAAACACCGGGAAGAATTGTAAATTACGTTACTAAAACTTCAAACCCGTTTACGGAACATTACAGCGCCGTACAGGCAGAAGTGCCGGATAAAAATGACCCGACAACTCGAACTAATTTTGCCTTTATTGACAGCCTGAAAGACGCTGACACCATTTACATTTGCGGAGAAGCTTTAAGCCACTGCCTTTCCAACACGGTACGCGACCTTATTGCCTACATTCCGCCAGAAAAAATTACGATTCTTACCGATTGTACCAGCGACGTAGAAGGTTACGAAAAACTGGGCGACGATATTTTGAGAGATTTTAAGTTGCAGGGAATAAAAACTGCAATAAGCACTGAAATTTAACATCAGCTAACTTTGGCTGAAAAAAATTCTGCGCGTTTTGCCTTTTTAACATGGCAAAAACGTTTAATTTCAAAAAGCTGGCACTAAATTTCTGTTTAGCGTTTAGTGCCTTTCTTAGGTTAATTTATGAACTTGGAAGCATTTGTTTTAGGTTGCGGCGGAATGATGCCTTTGCCGTACCGTCACTTAACTTCGGTACTTTTACGCCGCGAAGGCGATCTTTTTCTTTTTGACGGCGGAGAAGGCACGCAGGTTTCTCTGCGCCGGCTGAACCTTAAATGGAAAAAAATCAACGCAATTTTTGTTTCGCATACCCACGCAGACCATGTTACCGGCCTGCCGGGCATTATGATGCTTTCTTCGCAGGTTGACCGTGATGAACCATTGTACATTTACGGGCCGCCAAAAATTGCAGAATATATTGAAACAAGCAGAAAAGTTCTGGACATGTACATCAATTACGAAGTTATCGTAAAGGAAATTACAGAACCGGGAATCGTTCACGAAGGAAAAGATTTTTACGTTCGTGCATTTCCTTTGCAGCATACAAAAACCTGCGTGGGCTACACACTGGAAGAATTGCCGCGCCCTGGCGAGTTTAAGCCTGAAAAAGCACGGGAACTTGGCGTGCCGGTTGGACCGCTGTGGGCAAAACTGCAATCCGGCGAATCGGTACAGGCAAGTGACGGCACAATTGTTACGCCGGATAAGGTTATGGGACCAAGCCGCAGCGGCCGGAAAGTTAGTTACGTAACGGACACTTTGTATCTGCCTTCTATTGCAAAAGAAGTTCAGGGTTCTGACCTGCTTTTCTGCGAGGGCATGTTTGAAAAAGCGTTGCAGTCAACCGCGGCAGAAAAAAAACACATGACTGCTGAACAGGCAGCAATTATTGCCCGCGACGCAAAAGTTAAGCAGCTGGCCATGCTTCATTACAGCCCGCGCTACACGGACAAAGAGCTGAAGCCGCTTTTGGACGAAGCACAGGCAATTTTTCCAAATACTGTACTTTCAAAAGACCGCATGATTTTTGACGTGCCTTACGAAGACTAAAAATTTTTAGCCTGAATTAAAACTTTTATGATTGAACTGGTTGATTTTAGCAAAAATTACGGAAAAACCTGTGCCGTACAGAATGTTTCGTTTACCGTGCAGAAAGGGCGCATTGCCTGCCTTTTAGGCGTAAACGGTGCAGGAAAAAGTACGATAATCAAGGCAATTTGTGGAATTCATTATCCTTCAGGCGGAAAAGTTTTAATTGAAGGCATTTCGGCAGAAGACCAGCCGATTTTGACAAAGCAGAAAATCGGATATGTTGCCGAAAATCCCCAGTTTTATGATTTTTTTACCGTAGAAGAATTTTTACATTTAATGGCAAGCATAAAAATGCCGGAAATTTCTAAAATTCAGCAAATTGAAAAAGCCGGAAAATGGGCAGAACGATGCGGGCTGGCGCAGGTTATGCAGAAAAAAATCAAGACACTTTCTAAAGGCTATTGCCAGCGCCTGGCTTTTGCCTGTGCGTTAATAAACAATCCGCCGGTTTTGGTTTTAGACGAACCAATCACGGGTTTAGACCCGGTTCAAATTCAGGAAATGCGCACGCTTATCAAAAGCCTTGAAAACGAAAAAACAATTCTGTTAAGCACCCACCTTATGCAGGAAGTTGAAGCCCTTTGCACCGACATTTTTATTCTGGCAAACCACAAACTGGCAGCAAGCGGCACAAAAGAACAAATTCTATCCCTTACCAAATGCGAAACTTTAGACAAGGCTTTTTTGCAGCTGAACCAAAGCAGCACCCAATGAAAAACCGGCACACAATTCAAAAAAAACGCAAAGCGTTAGCCCAAAACACAAATTAAAAGGCTTGCCAAATTATAAATTTTTAGAAGGAACTTAAAAAATGCGATGGGTTTAGTCTGCAATTGCACGGTAAAAAAACGCCATTTTATGAAAAAATTTAGAAAGGCTCTTAATCCATAAAAATAATTCTGCAAAAAAAACAGAAAAGTTATCCGGAAAAAGGATTTTTGAAAAAATGAAAGACAGCGATAAAACTGAAAAAATGCGAAAAAAGCCTGATTGCATTCAGACCAATGTAGATAATAACAAAAAAACGGCAATTTCACCCAATTTTCAATTTAAACAGCTTGGTGTTGCACTAAAAAAAGAACTTACGGCTTCGCTGCTATCGCCGGCGGTTTACATTGCAGTTTTGCTTTTTGTTATTGCCGTTGGCGTAAATTTTTTTATTGCCGGGCAATTTTTTATTGAAGGCAAGGGCACAAGCGATTTGCGCATTTTTTACATTTTTTTTCCATATATTTGCATTGTAATCATTCCGGTTTTAACAATGCACTTATGGGCAGCCGAAATTAACGGCCTTGTTTTTTCACTGCCGCTAAGCACAAGCGCCTTAGTTTTTGGCAAATGGCTTTGCAGCCTTATCATCTTAGTGCTGTGCCAGATTTTTCTTTTAATTGTGCCAGTATGCGTGAACCGTTTTGGCGCAGTGGACTGGGGACAGATTTTTACGGCAAATTTTGTAATTCTGTTTTATTTTGCAGCGGTTTGCGCACTTGGGCAGTTTTTTTCGCTGGTAACAAAAAATCAGGTAACCGCCGCAATTTTATGCACAATCATTCTGGCACTGACAAACTGCGTGCATCTGGTGCCGCTTTATTTTGCAAACGCAAAGGCTATGGCAAAACTTGCAAACACCGTAAGTTTTGCATGGCACTTTGATGCCGCAAGCAAGGGCATTCTTGACAGCCGGGACATATTTTTTTATTCAATTTGCGCCGCAGCTTTTTTAATTGCAAGCATTTTTTTTATTGAATGGCGAAAGGAAAAAGCATGAAAGAAACACAGACAGAAAAGAAGAAAAAGACCATTTTTTTGGGCTTTTTTGAAAAACATTCGCGGATTTGCCTGATTTTTGCTTTATTTTTGCTTTTTGTACTGCTTTTTGCAAATTCTTCAAAATGGTATTTCAGAAAGGATTTTTCGCACGACAAACTTTATACGCTTTCGTCTTTTACAAAAGAATTGCTGGACACTTTGGGCGAAAAAATGCAGATAACTTATTATGTATCAGAAAAACTCCAAAATCTCTATCCGCAAACCACCGATATTGCTGAATTTTTAAAAGCCTACGCCAATTATTCAAGACAAATAAGCCTGAAAATTGTTGACCCGCAAAAAGACGGTTCTGCCGGAATTCTTGAACAAATGGGAATTTTGCCGCAGCAGCTGCAAAGCAGCAGTCAGGACGAAACTTCTCTTTTAACAGTTTTTTCTGCAATTGTTGTTGAATATTCGGGAAAAAGTGAATCAATTCCTTTTCTGCTAAGCACAACCGGCCTGGAATTCGATTTGGATAGCCGCCTGCAATACATGGCAACCGGAAAACAGCGCCGGGCGGCGGTAATTATTGGCAATAATCAGGACATAAACGAAACTTACCCGTACCTGCTGCCTTGGCTGCAAAGTGCCGGTTTTATTGCAGGCGAAATTTTGCCCAGGCAGCTGCCTTTAATTGACGCAGGCACGCCGCTTTTAATAATTGGCAGCAATGCACTGGACGATGACGACATTTTTGCAATAGAAACCCACATTATGGCCGGTTCAAACGCGGCAATTTTTACAAGCCCAAATACGGTTAACGCTTTCAGCGACTGGCAGACGCAAACAGACAGAAATACAAAGTTTTTGCAGCTTCTGGATTTTTGGGGATTTAAAATTCAGAATGAACTTGTGCTGGATTTGGCCAATTTTCGTCTTACCATGCAAAGCCCAACTACCGAAGGCGGCACTTACAACGAATATTTGAATTACCCGTTCTGGCTTGTAACGAAAAATGCCCAGAATACGGCTTTGGCAGGTTCGCTTGCAGCAGCTTTTTACGGTGCAGAACTTTACTGGCCAAGCCCAATGGAACTTTTTGAAAGCAACGAACTGAAAATTGAACCGTTTTTGAAAACATCGCCTGCCGCATGGTTAATGGCCGAACCTTTTGACACAGATCCATTCACCAACAAAGGTGCAGGCAAAGGTGCAAAAAGCGAACACGTACTGGCCGCAAGTGCGCAGGGCGTGCTGAACGGTTTTTATACAACCGGCAAAAGCCAGCCGGTAAAATTATTTGTCTGCGGCGACCAGTTTTTGCCTTCAAAAATGATTGAATATACGAACAGCCCGAACAACCTTGATTTTGTTACGAACGTAATGCTTTTTTTAAACGGAGAAGACGAACTTTTGCAGATTAGAAGCAAGGGAATGCGCAGCAATTCGCTGGAAAAAATCAGCGAAAAAGATGAATTGGCAAAAGCAAAAAACCGCACGATTTTTGACTGCCTGATTTTGCCATGCCTGATTGTTGGTTTTATTTGGGCAGTAACCGGCATTTTGCGCCACAAAAGGAAGTTTTTATGACAATTTCAAAAATCAGCAGGCAAAAAAACTTTTTTTTTGTTCTTCTGGCGTTGTGCGCTTTTTTGAGCCTAACGCTTTTTCCGGGTAATTCCACCCAGGAAAAAGGGCTGGTTGGAAAGGAAAGTGTGATATTAAATCCAAAATACAAAGCTGAAATTTGCGAAATCCGTTTAAGGCTTGACGATGAAGAATTGCGCCTGCTAAAGCAAAACGGCATTTGGTTTGGCCAAAGTGAAGGTTTGTTTTTTGAAGCCGACGCGCAAAAAATTGAACGCCTGCAGGAAGAATTATGCAGCAAGCGAACCATTTATCAGGTTTCTGCAAACGCAGCACTTTTTGAAGACTACGGGCTGGATGAAAAAAACGGGTTTAATGTTAAGGCTTTGCTGAACGACCAGACAATTGCGGCAGATTTGTATTTTGGCAAAAGCAATTTTAACGGCAGTTTAATCAGTTTAAGAAGCAGCAAGAATAATAATATTTTACAAACTTTAGACAGTTTTTATACTTTTTTATACATACAAGCGAATAATTGGGCAGACTTGCAGCTTATAAAAACACAAACAGGCAATTTTTACAATGAAGAAGTTTTGCAATGCACAATCAATAATGAAAAATTTCAAAACCTAACCGGCGAAAAAACTGCTGATTTTAACGCGAATCAAAACGCACTGAACGATTATCTGAATTTATTGAAAAGTGCCAGAGGTTCCAGCCTTACAAACAAACAGCAGTTTGAAAACCAGATTCCGTGCATGGAGATTAAAATTGAAACATTGCACAAAACTTTTCAGTTTAACATTTTCGCCTTTGGCGATGACTTTGCAATTGTAAGCAGCAGCGATTTTTTCGGGACAAACTGCGCTTTAGTAATTTCTGCATGGACATACAAACGCCTGCAACCGTAAAAATAACAAAACTAGCAGCAGCAAAGTACCTTGAACAGCAGTGTAAAATACTTTATACTGCAATGGTAAAAAAAAAGTAAAACCCTTCAAAGGATTTGCCTATGGAAAAGAAAATTTATGTAGAAGGTTTGGACGACTCAAATGAGGGTGCGGTTCAAGGTGCGGTAGCTGCGGTTGCAGGCGTAGTAAGTTGTACTGCTACAGCAGCTAAGATGCAGGTTCTTGTAAACTTCGATGAAGGAACAGCCGGCATTGAAGACGCAATCAACAGCGCAATCAGTGGTGCAGGTGTTACACCGCTGAACTAATTCCATTTAATAATAACAAAAGGTTCTGCTAAAAACAGAACCTTTTATTTTTGGGTTACAGCAACCATCAAAAAAAAGCAAAATCAAGGTTTCACGCATTTAATACCTTAACTTTGCCGTTTTTCCTATCCATATCCAGAATTTTTCAAAAAGCAAACTTAATTATCTGCAACCTGCGAACGGCCAAGCTGACCGCAGGCACCGCCAATTGTCCTGCCGCGCCGTGTACGCAGCGTTGCAGAAATTCCGGCTTTTTCCAGCCGGTTAACCAGTGCATGGGTTTCTGCGGCACTCGGCTCGGTAAACGGCAGTCCCGGAACAGGATTCCACGGAATAAGATTGAAATGAACGTTTAAACCTCTTGCAAAACTGATTAAATTGTCAGCACTTTTATCGCCGGTATTAACGTTATGCAGAAGTGCGGCTTCCAAAGTACAGCGGGTACCGGTTTTTTCAGTATAATATTTTATTGCCTTTTTCAAATCTTCCAGCGAATTTCCTTTTGCTACAGGCATCAGTTCCTTTCGCAAATCTTCATCAGCCGTCGTTAAAGAAACTGCAAGGCGTAAAAGAGGCCCGTTATCGGCAAGGTCGTAAATGCCGGAACAAACGCCACAAGTAGAAAGGGTAATGCGCCTTTTAGAAAGATTACGACCCTGTTCATTTGAAAGTACGGCAATTGCCTTACGGATTGAATCAAGATTCTGCATCGGTTCGCCCATACCCATAAAAACAATGTTATCCAGTTTTCCGGCGCGGCTTTCCAGATGCAAAAACTGTTCAACAATTTCGCCCGGCGTTAAATTGCGACCAAAACCAAGTTTTCCAGTCTGGCAGAAAGCACAGCCCATGCCGCAGCCAGCCTGACACGAAACACAGGCGGTTTTCCGCTGTTCGGCATCGGTCAGCAGAACCGTTTCTATCAGACGGCCGTCATCAAGTTCAATCTGAAGCTTAATCGTACCGTCCGGGTCAACAAGTTCTTTACTGATTTTTGTAGAATACAAAGAATGAGCAGAAGAAAGGGAAGCACGCAAATCTTTTGACAAGTTTGTCATCTCGTCAAAAGATTTTGCACCATCGGCAATCCACTTGAAAATCTGTTTCGCGCGGAATTTTGCGTCTAATTTTAAATAATCACAAAGTTCATCAGGCAAAAGCCCGGTAATATCTTCCGGCATTTGCGCTTAAGCCATCAACTTGTCTAAAGTTTCGTTTACCAGCTGGCAGCGAATACCCAGTTTCTGAAAATTCTGCAATGTTTCAACTGCATTTTTGCGGTCACCGCACTGCATGTAACAGTCAGAAAGATCAAGATACAGACGATAGTTTTTAGGATCGCTCTGTATCAGGCGTACCAGGCTTGAAATCGCATCATCATACCGCCCCTGAGCCTTGCTGATCATAGCAAGCCCAAGAACTGCATAAATATCGAATTCAATTTCAAGTGCTTTTTCGTAATATTCGGTAGCAGTATCATACTCGCCCATACTGCGGTATGCATCACCGGCACGAGTTAAAATAACCTTATTGCGCGGATCCATCTGAAGGATACGGTTCCAGTACTGAATTGACTTTGACTGAAGGTTCATGCCGCGGTAGCAGTCTGCAAGACCGAAAAGGGCATAAAAATTGTTGCGGTCTTTTTCAAGTGCAAGTTCAAAAAAGAAAACGCCTTTGTCAAAAGTCTTCAGCTTGCGGTGGCAGTTGCCAATTGAAGTTAAAACGCGAATGTCAACTTCTTCCTCGGCAATTTCATACATGCGTGTCCAGTAATAAAGAGCATCGCAGTATTCCTTAAAGTCATAGTGAAGGTGTCCAAGGCCAATCAGCGCATAGGCATTGTTTGCTTCCATATCCAGAACGCGCATGTAAAGGTTCTTTGATTTCTTAAAATCGCGAATCTTGCGATAAGCATCTGCAACACGGGTTAAAACGGTAATGTTTTTATCGTCATGACGAAGATATTTTTCCCAGATTTCAATCGCCTTGTGGTACTGGTTCATGGCCTTGTAACAGTCTGCAAGACCGAACAGGGCATAATTATTTCCCGGATGATAATGCAGACAAGCGTTGTAATATTCCGTTGCCTTTAAGAAATTGCGCTGCTTACGAGCAGCATCGCCTAAACCAACCAAAGCATAATTGTTGTTTTCATCAATTTCCAGAATCTTATTGAAAGAATTCTGGGCACCAGCAACATCGTTATCTTTTAACAGGGCATAGCCTTCTTTCGACAAATCAGAAATTTTAGCAAGTTCAGCATCAATTTCCGAATTTCCAGTAATTTCTGCCGGCTTGTCAAAGCCCATAGGATTATTGATTAAATCAAAATCGTCCATAATTTTTTATTCCTCTTCTGCTATTACCGCAGAAATTAAGTTTGCAGTTTTTTGAATAAGCGCTTCCGCTTTATTTTTGTTATGTGCCAGAAGGTAATATTTCAAAGCCGTCAGCGCATCACCACTTTTCAAAAAGTTATCGCCAACACGGGCAAGGCCGTCGGAATAACCCGTTGCAAGATAAATTCGCCTGGCAGTGTTTATGTCACCAGAATTGAAAAGAACATTACCTTTTCTGTTAAGAATAGCTTTTTCTTCGGATGTAAGTGTTTTTGTAGGTGTTTCTGTGACTTTTATGAAGCCATTAACCTTATTAGCATCAAAAACCTTTTTTAAATCATCTTTCATTTGCGTTCTCTTTTCAATTGTACCACAAGAATAAAATTTTTCAAGTTGATTTTTTATAATTTGTTAAAAATTATTCACCCTACGGCACCACGTAAAAACCGGAAATCCGGCTTCAGTCCTGCCTAACCCTGTAAAAGTCAACAACCGAACGCCCGTAAATGCGCTGGTCTGCACGGTAAAAATTACCAATATTTTCGTCCAGCGGCTTTTCCGCCGGCCGGTGAATCAGCAGCACGCCGTCCTTTTTAAGCGCATTGGTTTTGGAACAGCGCAGAACCAGATCCTGATGAAATTTGTAAGGGAAGGGCGGATCAAGAAAAATTATGTCAAACTGTTCCTTGTTCCGCTTTACGAAAAGTTCAACGGCCATAAAGTGGCAGTTAATTTTTACAGGCGAAATTGAAACGTTTTCAAAAATTGTTTCTACCTTGATTTTGTCTTTTTCAACAAGCACAATATGTTCAGCACCGCGCGAGGCTGCTTCAAGTGAAAGAATGCCCGAACCGGCAAAAAGGTCAAGGAATGACTTGCCGCTTAAATCGCCAAGAATGCTGAAAAGTGATTCGCGCATTCTGTCCATTGCCGGCCGAATAATTCCGTCCGGGCATTTAATCTGTCTTCCGCATAATGTTCCGCCGGTAATACGCAAAGTCGCCTCGCTTGTAATTCAGCATAAAAACTGAAAAAAAATAAAAATTAGAGAAAATAAAGATTTTTTTCTTTTTTTAAGTTTAACCAAATTCCAATCTTCTTTCAATAGAAAATAAGACGTATAATTGCACCGCAGTACAAGCCGTTTATTAACTTTCTGCCATAAACCTGATGAACCAGCCGCGTATCTTGACCAAAATGCCGCAAAAAGCTATATTCAGTTTGACCCCTTGCCCTACAAGGGCCAAAAGTCCATAAGGAGTGACCATGAGAAAGTACGAATTAATGACAATCTTCCCAATCGAAGAAGATGTATGTCAGGCCAGTCTTGCTAATGTCCGTGGGATTTTACAAGAATTTGGTGCAGAAATTGAAAAAGAAGATTTCTTTGGTGAACGCGAACTTACTTACGAAGTTAAGAAAAGAAACCGCGGAAAGTTCTATCTTTTCAACATTAAAGCAAATCCTGCAAAAATCATCGACATTGACCACAAGTTCAAGCTTGAAAGCAATTTGATGAAATTCATGTTCGTTAACATTGACGAATAAATTGCGGAAGGAGAAACGGCATGACTGATGTTAATCAAGTAGTTATTGTTGGCAGACTTACCAGGGATGCTGAACTTAAGTATACCTCTAACGGTTTTGCAATTGGTAGCTTTTCTATTGCCGTTAATCGCAGACGCAAGAACGGTGAACAGTGGGTTGAAGAAGCAAGTTTCTTTGAAATTAACCTATACGGTAAATCTGCTGAATCACTGAACCAGTACCTTGTAAAAGGTAAGCAGGTAGCAATTCAGGGTGAATTACGCCAGGACAGGTGGGAACAGGATGGACAGCCCCGCAGCAAAATTGTAATTGTTGCGAACAACGTTCAGCTTTTGGGTGGAAATTCAGGCAGTTCCGGAATGCAGCAGCAGGCCGGTGGGGGTTATAGCCAGAACAGACCAGCCCAGTCTTACCAGGCACCGCGTCAGAATGCTCAGCCGCAGCAGTATAATGAATATGACGCAGGTCAGTCTTACGGCAGTGATGGTGATTTTCCTGAAGAAATACCGTTTTAATTTTGAATAGGAGAACTTACATGTCAGACGTTAAAAATAAAGACATTGATACAACACCAGATGTTGAAATGAAAGACGTTATGCGCGATGCTGACGAACGTGCAGCACGTGGCGGAAAAGGCAAAACATATTTCCGCAAAAAGCAGTGCCGTTTCTGTGCTAACAAAGCAAGCAAAATTGATTACAAAGATCCAGATGCTTTGCGCCGTTACACAACAGAACGCGGCAAGATCCTTCCACGCCGCATTACTGGTACATGTGCAAAACACCAGAGAAAACTTGCACTTGAAATTAAACGTGCACGTGCAATCTGCCTTTTGCCATTTGTTGCTGACTAAGCAGATAAATTTTTAAAATGATGAGCTTGACTGTACTCCGGTTAAGCTCATTTTTATATTATTTCATTAAGGAGCTTGTAAAATGAAAGTTATTCTTAATCAAGACGTAAAACACCTGGGCGAAGAAGGTGACGTTAAAAACGTAGCTAATGGTTACGCACGTAACTATTTGTATCCACGCAATCTGGCTGTTCCATACAACGACATGACAGTTGCTTTCTTTGAAAGCCGCAAAGCTGAAATTGAAGCTAAAAAAGCTGCAAAACGTCAGGATGCTGCTTCTCTTAAAGAGAAACTTGAAGGTGCAGCACTTGTTATCGTTATGCCGGCAGGCCAGAACGGAAAACTGTATGGTGCCGTTACAAACCAGACTGTAGCTGATGCATTCGCAAAAGCAGGTTATGAAATTGAACGCAAACGCATTGAAATCCCTGGTGCAACAATCAAGTCAACAGGTAAATATACATGTACAGTTCGCCTTTACGAAGCTGCTGTTGCAGAAGTTAGCTTTGTTGTAAAAAGTCAGGAACAGGCAGAAAAAGAAGCTGCTGAAACTGCTGCTGCAGAAACAAAAGCTGAGTAAGCTTTATGGCCCAGCTCAAGGATAAAATTCCGCCTTCAAATTTAGAAGCGGAACAGGCAACTTTAGGTGCTCTTCTTCTTGACTGGGAAGCCGTAGGTACTGTTTTGCGGTACTTACGGCCTGAAAATTTCTATTCATTACAAAATCAGAAAATTTTTTCCGCAATGCTGCGTATGTACAACAACGGGCAGCGCGGCGACCTTATTACAATTACAGACGACCTGAGGGCATCGAATGAACTTGATGCAGCTGGCGGCCCCGGATACATAGCAACACTTACTGATACAGTTCCTACAAGTGCCAACGTTGAATATTACGCAAAAATTGTACTTGAACAGTCTACGCGCCGTGATTTGATAAAAATTTCAAACCAGATTATTGCAAATTCTCACGACGAATCAATTGAAAGCCGGGCAGTGCTGGAAGAAGCACAGAAACTTATTTTTGATTTAACCGACAGCAACCACACTGTAAGCTACAAAGAAGCAAAAGACATTGTTTTTTCAACCATTGATATGATTGAAAAACTTTATCAAAATAAAAACGGTTTCACGGGCATTCCGTCAGGGCTGCACGATTTGGACACCATGACCAGTGGTTTTCAGAATTCGGAACTTATTATTATTGGTGCGCGCCCTTCAATGGGTAAAACCGCAATGGCACTTTCAATGCTTCAGCACATCTGCATAAAGCAGAAAATTCCTGCGGCATTTTTTTCACTAGAAATGGCGGACATGCAGATTATGCAGCGCCTTATTGCCGCCGAAGGCCGCATACCGTCGCAGAAACTGCGTACCGGGCTTTTATCCATGCAGGAAATGCAGCGCATGGCCGATGCCGCCGGCGTAATTTACGAAGCACCTTTATACATTGTAGACGCACCGAACATGAAACTGCTTGATTTGCGCGCGCTTGCACGCCGAATGAAGCTTCAGTGCGACATAAAAATTATTTTCATTGATTACCTTACGCTTATTACAAGTGAAAATACGCTTTTGCCGCGCCACGAACAGATTGCAGAAATTTCACGCTCGCTGAAAAGCCTTGCCCGCGAACTGAACATTCCGGTTGTAGCACTTTCGCAGGTAAAGCGCGATGCAGAACAGAAAGAACCAACCCTTGCCGATTTGCGCGAATCCGGTTCTATTGAACAGGACGCCGACGTAGTAATGTTCATTCACCGTGAAAGGCAGAAAAGCACCGGCGAAGGCGAAATACCATTAGGCATAGAAACAAAACTGATTGTTGCAAAACAGCGCAACGGCCCGATTGGCGACGTTGACATTATGTTTTTGCCTTCTTACACCAAGTTTGAAAACCGCGCCCACGAACAGTAAAAACTGCTTAAAACGGCAAGAACCCTAATGTTCTGGAACATAACCTAATTTTTATTCATTTAATATTATTGAACAAAAGCCGCTTATAATGTATGTTTTGATTGTAAAATTTTGCAAAACATTACATTTAGTGCAATATTTTGCAAACTGAACGCTAAAAATTTAATTGATAAATAAGGGAGTAAAAAATGAAAAAATCGATTTTGATGCTGACATTTGCAGCTTGCTTTGCACTGTTATTAACTGCATGTTCTGGTGGCGGCGGTGGCAGCACTTCAACCAACGCAGTAGAACAGGCTTTGACCATTGACCATTTCAACAACCACACATGGAAAGACGGAACAACAGAACTGGTATTTAAAAACAAGAAATTAACTGTAAAAGCTGGTGGCAACGATGTTTCTAAAGACAAGACCTACACACTGACAAACATTGCCGATGGCGGACGCACAGGAATTATTAAAAGTGAAGCGCTGAACGGGAACAATGAAATAAACTTTAATTTTGACAAAACCGTAAACCCGACCAAAGTAACATTAAAATACGGTGGTTCTAGCGCTACTTATACCAAACAGTAAGCACTGAAAGAATATTCAGCCGCACTTTAAAGCCCCGGAAAATGAAAGCAGTTCAAAATGCTTTAAAACCTGGGCTTTTTTTTTATTTTTGTCGCGTTTGTTGCAAACCGTAAACACGGCAAAGACAAAGGCATAAACTTAAAGCATCAGCGCGCCTTTTCTTTTCAATTTGCACTTTGCCGGATTTTTTAAAACTGAATTTTCAGCAAATCTGCCGGTTTTGCAATTTGCCACGCTGGGTTTGCAACTTTGCCAAAGCCGTAACTTGCAAAAACCATAGGAACACCGGCTTTCTGGCAGGCTTCAAAATCCATGCCGGTATCGCCAACATAAACGCAGTTTTTCAAATTGTTGCGCTGCATTATCAATTTTATGTTTTCAGCCTTATGCACGCCGGTATCGCCGGGGCATAAATGGTCAGCAAACAGTTTTTCAAAACCGCACTTTTTTGTAAAAAGTTCAATATAACCGGCCTGACAGTTGCTTACTATAAAAAGCCTGTACTTTCTGGCAAGTTCAGTCAAAGTTTCACCAATTTCAGGGTACAAACGCCCGCTTTCTTCTTCAATTGCGGCTTCTTCATAGCTGTAGCAAAGGGGCTTAAACCTTGCCCGGTCTGCATCGCTGGCATCGGGCAAAATGTCTTCAATAATCGTTTCCATCGGCAGCCCAAAAAGACCTTTCAGCCTGTCTGCCGTAACCCGTTCCTTAAAACCGCATTCTGCAAGTGCCTTGTTCCAGCCTTTTGCCACAACTTCGGTGGTATCCCACAAAGTTCCGTCAACATCAAAAATAATTCCGTCTATCATCATTTTTTCCTTTCACTTGCCGTTGCTAGCATTGTACCGGGCATAAAGATTCTGCGCCAAAGGCAAAAGTTTTTCTTTCTGGTTAAAATCCGGGTCATCAACAACAGTTTCCAAAAGTTCATTCAGTATCTGGCCAATAATTTTGCCTGCCGGAATGCCTGAATCCATCAAATCCCGGCCGTTTACGGCAAGATCTTTTAATCCAAGGGCACTTTGTTCCGTCAGAATCTTTTCAATACGACAGGAAAACTCTTTCAGATGGTCCGGGCTTGCAGGCTGGCAGTTCATGCCGTAAAGGTCGCCAAAACGCAAATCGAACAAATCGGTTAAAACTTCGTTGTTCTGTGCATATTCAATGCGCATTAAAAAACGCCGCACCGCAGCATCAGTCCACGTGCTTTCGTAAAAAAACATGTGCTGCTTAATAAGGTGGCAAACGTAAGTGCTGCACTGTTTTGAAAAATGCAGCCTGTCAAGAATTTTCTGCGTAAGCTTTGCGCTTTCATTTTCGTGCTGATAGAAAGTGTAAACGCCGTCTTTGCCAACGGCACGCACAGCAGGCTTTGCCACATCGTGAAAAAGTGCGGCAAGTTTAACTTCCGGCCGGGAACTTGGCGCACCGTCGCAGGAATAGAAAAGATGGTCAAGAACATCAAAATTGTGAAAACCTTTCTGTTCAACGCCGCGGCAAACACACAGTTCAGGTATAAAAAGCTGCATAATTCCGCATTCTTCCATAAGCCTAAGGCCAATTGAAGGCTTCGCACTCGTCACCATTTTCAGCAGTTCATCATGAAACCGTTCTACCGCAACCTTGGCACAAACCGGCAGTGCAGAAGGAATTGCTTCAAGCGTTCTGCTTTCAATTGAAAAACCCAGCTGGGAAGCAAAGCGCAGGGCACGCACCGGCCTTAAACCGTCTTCGTTAAAACGTTCTGCAGGTTCGCCAACACAGCGGATTATTTTTGCCTTTATGTCTTTCTGACCTTCAAAAGGGTCAACCAGCGTACCGTCCTTTAAGTCGGCGGCAATTGCATTCATGGTAAAATCACGCCGCGAAAGGTCTTCTTCAATTTTGCCAGCGTATTCTACTTTATCCGGATGCCGCCCGTCGCTGTAATCGGCTTCAGTTCTAAAAGTTGTAACTTCAATGTGAATGCCCATAAAAATAACGGTTACCGTACCGTGGGCAATGCCGGTTGGTATTACTTTTTTGAATATTTTAGAAACTTCTTCGGGGCGGGCATTGGTGGCAACATCCCAGTCGTGGGCAGGCTTACCCATAATCATGTCGCGTACCGCGCCGCCCACTAAATAGGCAGAAAAACCTGCACGTTCAAAAAAACCGTGCATTTGCCGCAATTCGTTTGGAATACGTATTTTGTTCATGGAAAAATTATATAGTTTTGTGCCGCATGTTGCAAATGCACCTGCCTGCCTTGCCGGCACGTTTCATGCAGGGCGTGGGGCTAAGCCTTTGGGCGCAAACTGAAAGAATGAACAGCCCGGCGAATCCTTCATTGCCGGCATTTTCCTCATTGTGAAAACTGAAAAAAAAAGCTAGGCTTAAAGCATGAAAACAAACATGCAAATTGAAAAATGTTCCATTATTTTTGCAGGCGGCAATTTTCCTGCAAAAGAAAAAACCCTGCCGCTTATAAACGGCATTCTGGCAGGCCTTTGCAATTGCCCAAATTTCAGCATTTCAGCCAGTGGTCAAAAAACAGGCGCGCTTCTAATTGCCGCCGATTCCGGCCTTGCGTGCGCCCATAACTACGGTCTAAACTGCCACTATTTTTTGGGCGACATGGACAGCGTGCCGCAGGATTTGGCAGAACAATACAAAAACCTGCAAACCTTTACCTTTCAAAAAGACAAAGATTTTTCTGATACGGAACTGGCCTTTATGAAGGCTAAAGAAAACGGCTGCATTTTTAACATTTTAGTTGGGGGCAGCGGTGGAAGAATGGACCATTTTCTGGCACTTTTTGCAATGTTTGCCCAGGAAAACCATCCTTCGGTTTGGTTTGCGGAAGAAAACATTTTTATTTGCCTGGACTGCAAAACAAACCCCAAAATTTGCGTAACAGGTTTAGTCCCGGAAGACGCGGTTTCTGTTTTTGCGGTTACGGTGCCGCCATATTTTGGTACTGAAAGCGCAGGCAAAACCGTAAAACCCGTTTGCAGAAGCAGAAACCTTGTATGGAAACTTGACAGCCTTGAATGGCAGAAAGGCTTTTACAGTTTAAGCAACCGTGTTGCAGCTCAAACCGAAGCACTGGAACTGAACGCCGAAAACGGCCGATTTGTGCTGGTTTTGCCGCTAAAACCCGAATTAAACCTGAAGTTTTTTTAGTATTCTGCCGCCTAAATTGTACCCGACTGCACGAATAAAATATTTTAAAGCGACAAAACGCTTTTTTCATTTAAAATATTTTATTTTAAAGCAGCAAAGATACTTTTCCTTTAAAATAAAATATTTTAAAGGAAAAAAGAAAAACCTTTAAAATACCGTATTTCAAATTATCAGGTCGAATATCCAGTTTTAAGACTTGTCATCCCAAACTTGCTTCGGAATCCATGCTTTTGCTGCTTACTTTGTTTCTAGCTGCTGCTTTATGAGCGCAAAAGCCCCTATTTTTTGATTCTCAAAAACTACGCCCCGTTTTATGTAAGTTAGTGCCGGATGCTGTGCGTAGCCACCGGATGATGAAACAAGTTCAGCATGACACAGTTTCTGCAAGGGTAGACATTCTGTTCATCTGGCGGCAGCATATAAACCAGTAAACCCAAAATGCCGCAGATGTAACTGCCCACGTAATAGGGTAGCTAGTTAAAACGGTTTGCATTTGCGGCTTAATTTTTACCACGGTAAAAAGCCATATTAAACGTAATGCGCAAACACCAAAAACAGTAATTAAAAGCGGACAAAGGCTTTTTCCTATTCCCCGGGTAGCACCGCTTAAAACTTCAATTGAAATGTAGGTAATGTAAAAAGGCACTAAAAATTTCAGTATTTCAACGCCTTTTTCAATAACTTCCCGGTCGTCCGAAAACAGGCCGTAAAGGAATTCCCTGCAATTCCAGAAAAATAAGCTTATAAAAAGGGTCAGCGCAACGGAAAGTTCCAGCGTAATGTACATGCCTTTCTTAACGCGCCCGTATTTCTGCGCGCCAAAATTCTGCCCGGCAAAAGTTGTAACTGCTATGCCAAGGGCACTTACAGTCATCCAGAAAATGCCGTCAATTTTTCCGTAAGCCGCCCATGCCGCCACAGAAGTTGTGCCGAAAGTATTTATGTTGGTTTGTATTATCAAATTGCTTATGGTGTAAAGCGTGCCCTGCAGGCCGGCTGGCAAACCAATTTTAAGAATTTTTATTAAAATGGAAGGCGTAAAACCGGTAAGTTTGGGAACGAAGCGGTAGTCGCCTTTTGAGCGCGCAAGAATAACAAGTGTAATTACCGCAGATTCTGCCTGGCAAAACACCGTTGCAAGGGCAACGCCTGCAACACCAAGCCCAAAAACAGCTACAAGCAGCAGGTCCAGCACAATGTTGGAAAGGCAGCCGATTATAAGGATTATTAAAGGCGTTCTGGAATTGCCTACGGCGCGCAAAATGCCTGAACCCATGTTCTGCAAAAACATTGGAATAATGCCCAAAAAGTAAATGTGCAGGTACAGTGCCGAATTTTCCATAATTTCTGCCGGTGTTTTGGTTAAAGCCAGCATAGGCCTGCCAAAAACAAGGCCGCAAACCGTTATTATAATTCCGCCGGCAATGCTTAGCGCAATTGAAGTGTGTACCGAAGCAGAAATGTCGCGCCGGTTTTTTGCACCGTAAAACTGGCTTATTGCAACACCTGCCCCGGAAGAAATGCCCATAAAAAAGCCAACCAGAAGATTTACAAAAACCGCAGAACCGCCGCCAACCGAAGCCAGCGCCTGCGTGCCTACAAAGCGGCCAACAATAATTGCATCAACGGTTGTGTACAGCTGCTGAAAAAAAGTACCAAACAGAATTGGAAAGAAAAAATAGAGCAGGGCTTTTAAAATATTGCCTTCAGTAATTGGGTTTTTAACATTCAAACATGCAGAATCTGCCTTTGCGCTTTTCATGCATTCAAATTACATTTTATGCGCCCGGCACGCAATAGTTTTTGCCGTGCATGCTTTCTGTTTAGTTTGCCAAAGTTTAATTTCTGCTTTATTCTGTATGTACCCATGAAAATAAAATTATCTCTCGTAAAAGTCAGCAAGTGCAGCACAAAGCCCCTTTTGGCCTTGTGCCTGCCTTTTATGCTGTTAAGTTTGTGCGCATGCACAAAAAAAGTAACGGTACAAAACCAGAATACGCAGAACAGCGAACGCAAAATAATCATAGGTTTTTCGCAGGTTGGTGCCGAAAGTGCATGGCGCGGCTATAACACAAAATCTATGCAAAGCGCGGCACAAAACGCCGGCATTCAGCTGGTTTACGCCAACGCCGAACAGAAGCAGGAAAATCAGATAAAAGCCCTGCGCTCGTTTATAGCGTATCAGGTTGATGCCATTGTTTTTGTGCCCATAGTGCAGAACGGCTGGGACAATGTGCTTAAAGAAGCAAAGGACGCAGGAATACCGGTTCTGGTAACAGACCGCAAGCTTTCGTGCAGCGATTCCAGCCTGTTTGCAGGTTTTGTAGGCACGGACAGCTATGCAGAAGGCCGGCTGGCAGCCAGGTTTCTGGTAGAAAAATTCGGTACTGAAAAAACTGTAAACATCGTAGAAATGCGCGGCACCGACGGTTCTTCCGTTTCCGAAGGAAGGTACGCAGGTTTCAGGGAAATCATAGACCAGTATCCTAACTTTAAAATTGCCGCAAGCGAAACCGGCGACTTTTTGATAAGCCGCGGCCGCGAAGTTATGAACCAGTTTTTAGACGAAAGCATCAGCAAGGGCTACAAAATTGATGCAATTTTTTCGCACAACGACAGCATGACTTTAGGTGCGCTGGAGATTTTGGAGAAACGCGGCATTAAACCTGGCAGGGACGTGGTGATAGTTTCAATTGACGCAGAACAGGCTGCCATTGATGCACTTAAAAGCGGCAAGATAAACTGCGCCGTAGAATGCAACCCGGATTTCGGCGAAGAAGTCATCCGGCTGGTGCAGGAAGTACTGAAAGGCAACGAAATACCCAAATTTACCCACGTAAACGAAACCTGTTTTACCGAAAACGACGATTTGGACAGCATAAAACCACGCGGATACTGATTTATGAAAAAGCATTTTCCATTTAATAAATTTATTAAATTTAAAACTGAAAAATTAAAAAAGCGGCAGACAGAACAGGCCGGAAACGCTTTTGAAGCGAACCCGATTGCAGAGCCCTGCCGCATAAAACAGCCCAAAAGCCTTAACAGGCAGGTGCTGGTAAGCATTGTTATAATCATCTGCATTCTTTCCATTGTACCGGTTGGCGTTTTGCTTTTAACGGGCTTTCAAACCATTCAGTACGACAAAATAATTACCAACGTAAGCCGCGCCAACGATTTTTCCCAAACCGTTGCCGTAAAAATACCTGACGAAATATGGAAAATTGTTGCAGGCCAGCAGTATTTCTATTCCGGCAATCAGATTCTGTACATTCATCAGGTGCGTGAAGGCATAAAGGAAATGCAGCGCGAAGGCGGCGAGGCCGTTGAACTTCTGGCAGTTGCAAGCCGTGCACTGGACACGCTGGAAAATTACGTGCTTCTTTTGGGAGACCAGATAAGGCAGGGCGCGGCAGTAAGTGAAAATGAAGTAATTCTTGAAGAAGTGCGCGGCGTTGCAAGCCTTATTGAAGAAATTCTTCAGGAATACATTGTTGAAGAAATAAAAAGTTCTTCCGAAGCAAACGAACACTTGAAGCACCTTACGAACATAATGACAATTTCACTTTTAGTGTTCCTGCTTGCGGCGGTTGTGCTAGCCTTTATCGTGCGCCGCACCCTCAGCAACAGCATTCAGGACGCAATTTCAAAAGTGGAAGATTTTTCCAACCAGATTGCCGCAGGCCAGCTGGACAGGCGCATAACAAATGCTTCAATTGAAGAATTTGAACACTTAACCGGCAACCTTAACATTATGGCAACCAAAATTCAGCAGCTTATTGACGCAAACATACGGGAACAGAAAAATTTACAGAAAGCCCAGATGCAGGCATTGCAGGCGCAGATAACGCCGCATTTTTTATACAACACGCTTGATACGATTATATGGCTTGCGGAAGTTGGCCAGACGAAGCAGGTTGTGGAACTGACCAAAGCCTTTTCCAACTTTTTCCGCATAAGCCTTAGCCGCGGACAGGAATGGATTACCGTTGGCGAAGAAATTGAACACATAAAAAGCTACCTTACGGTTCAGGAAATACGCTACCGCGACATACTTGATTACGAAATAAACTGCGACGAAAGCCTTTACAATTTCCCCATGCTTAAACTGGTTTTGCAGCCGCTGGTAGAAAACGCACTTTATCACGGCATAAAAAACCGGCGCGGCAGGGGCTTTTTGCAGGTAAACGCCATGCGCAGCGGCGACATGCTGCATTTTGAAGTTATAGACAACGGCATGGGCATGACGGAAGAAAGGCTTGCACAGGTAACAAAGGAACTTTCCACCGGTTTTGACCGGGCAGAAAGCACCGAAAAACCTTCGGTTTACGGACTTTTTAACGTAAACAAGCGGCTTTACCTTTACTACAACCAGCAGGCCGCACTTAAAATAGAAAGTACATTTAAAATGGGCACAACCGTAAGCTTTGAAGTTCCGCTAAGCGGCCCCAAAGAAGGAAAAATAGAAAATGTTTAAGGTTTTTTTTGCAGATGATGAAATTATAGTGCGCGACGGAATACGCAGCTGCCTTGCAGACCAGCCGGGCTTTACCCTTGCAGGCGAAGCCCAGGACGGTGAAATGGCACTTTCCATGATACACGAAATTAAACCGGACATTCTTATTACCGACATAAAAATGCCGTTCATGAACGGTCTTGAACTGTGCCGCATCGTGCGGAAAATTCAGCCGTGGATACGAATAATAATACTTTCCGGCCACGATGAGTTTGAATACGCCAAACAGGCCATAAGCATTGGCATAGACGACTATCTTTTAAAGCCCTTTACCGCAGAAGAACTGATTGAAGCCTTAAAAAAAGCCGGCGCACGCATAGAAGCAGAAACCAGAAAGGAAGCCGACATTGCAAAACTTAAGGCACAGGTAGAAAGCCAGGCAGAAATTACAAAAGACCGCTTTTTAAGCGACTTTGCCCGCGGTCACATTCCATTAAGCGACTTTTTGCAGGGTGCAGAAACCTACGGCCTAGAAGTTTTAAGCCGCTTTTACACCATGCTTTTAATAAAAACCGAACAGAACGGCAAAACCTTTGGCGAAACGGAACTTTTTTCAATCAAGTCATTTGTTAAAAACCTTTTCGAAGAAGATTCCGGCCGCAGCAGCGACACCAGCGCCCTTGCGTTTTTATCCGCCAAGGACGAACTTTGCCTTATGGTAAAAACTTCCACAAAGGAAGGGGCTGAAGAAGCCGTATTTGCCGTTACCGATGCAGTAAAGCACCAGCTTTTGAAGCAGGGCATAAAAGCCGCCGGAATTGGCATTGGCCACACGGTAGAACGCCTTGCTTCATTAAGCGAATCCTTTAACGAAGCCAGCAAAGCCCTGCAAATGGCAGTGCAGAACGGCGGCGGCAAGCTGATTAGTGCCGTAGACCTGCAGAGCGAAAATGCAGAAACCCTGCTGAACCTTAGCGGCGGCGAATTTGTAGACAAGCTGAAATATGCCCTTGTTGAAGAAATTGACCAGCTTATTGCCAGGCAGATTGAACTTTTGGGCAACAATCCCTTTCAGTTTACGGTAATGGGTTCCTATTTAATAATTGAACTTATAAGTGCGTGTTCGCGCATTATTGAACAGCTTGGCGGAAAGGTAGAAGACGTATGCCCGGAAATGCTTACCAGCAACTTTGTTTCCGGGGCTGTAAAATCGGTGGACGACTTTTCGCGCCAGAGCCGGTTTATGCTTAACAAGGTTCTGCGCTACAGGGATTCTAAAATGAACAGCCGCTACGGCGACATGATAATGAAGGCAAAACGCTACATTGACGAAAATTACAACGATCAGGATATTTGCCTGCGCCTTGTTGCAGAAGCCGTGGCTGTTTCGCCAAACCATTTCAGCGCGGTTTTTTCGCAGGAATGCGGCCAGAGTTTTATTGAATATTTAACGGCGGTGCGGATTGAACACGCAAAAACGCTGCTGGCACAAAGCGAAATGAAAAGCACGGACATTGCATACGAAGTGGGCTTTAACGATCCTCATTATTTCAGCTTTATTTTCAAAAAAAACACCGGCCTTTCGCCAAAGGAATACCGCAGTACCATGCACAACGAAAGCGCCGCCCCGGAAGACTAAGCCCAGCAGCGCAAAGGCGCATAACTGGCTGGCATTGGGTGCGGCCGGTAAAAAAAGAGTAAAAAGGGTAAAAAATTACGCCGGAACCGGCATTTTTAAGGGTGCACTTAAAATATTCAACTTTTGAAATAAAATTTTCAACCTTTTTTAAATTGCGCCCTTAAAATTAATTTAAAAATTCCTAAAAACTTTAACGAAATTTCATAAATCTTTTAATTTCCTTTCGGGGCTTATGGCATTATATTAAGACCATAAATCAAGCACAGCTTGAAAAAGTTTTTCGGAGGAAAGAAAACATGAAAAAAATCTTAGCAATTGCACTTGCAGCCGCAATGGTATTGCCAATGTTCGCAGCTGACTTAATCAAAGTTGGTATCATCAACAACGACCCTAACGAATCGGGTTACCGCACAGCAAACGTTGAAGACATGAAGAAAACCTTCACTAAAGACAACGGTTATGACGCTTCATTCTTCTACAGCCTGAAAAATGACGAACAGATTGATGCTGCCCGCAAAATGATTCAGGACGAAGTTGACTATCTTCTTCTTTCTGCTGCTGGTACAGCTGGTTGGACTGGTGTTCTTCGCGAAGCACAGGAAAACGGCGTAAAAGTTATTCTTTTTGACCGCACAATCGATGCAGACCCAAGCCTTTACGAAGCTTCTATCATTTCTGATATGGCAAAAGAAGGCGAAAACACAGTTGCATGGCTTGCTTCTCAGAACCTTAAAAAATACAACATCATCCACATTCAGGGTGTAATGGGTTCAGCTGCACAGAAAGGCCGCTCTGGTGCTTTGAACGACATGGTTAAAAAGAACAAGAAAAACTGGAAAATCGTTAAACAGCAGACAGCTGAATGGAACGCAGAAAACGCACAGCAGATTGTTCAGTCAGTTATCGATTCTAAAAAAGATTTCAACGTAATTTACGCTGAAAACGACGATATGGCTAAAGGTGCTGTAGCAGCTTTGGACAAAGCCGGTATTTCACACGGTGTAAACGGTAAAGTTATCGTTATCGGTTTCGACTGCAACAAATGGGCACTTGAAGAAGTTCTTAAAGGAAACTGGAACTTTGATCAGCAGTGCAACCCATTCCAGGCTGCTTACATCGACGACATCATCAGAAACGGTGCTAAAGAAAAGACTGTTATCATGAATGAAAAAGGCTTCGATGCTAAAACAATCACAGCAGCAGACGTTGCTAACTACGGAATCTAATTTAACTTGAACGATTAGGTTTTAGGTGATGAACACGGGGGACGGATACAAAGTCCGAACCTCGTGTTTTTTTTTGACAGTTTTTACAATCTTTTGCGGCAGTTAACACTCCCAAAAGCAACAGGGGATATGTAAAGGCTGTTTTTCCCGGGTTATCTTTGGCAAAGGGAAAACCTGCGGTTTTTTAAGGAGGATGCCATGCAGGAAAAATCCGTTCTGGAAATGCGTGGAATTTATAAAACTTTTCCGGGTGTTAAAGCCCTGCAGAACGTTGATTTTACCTTGGAAGAAGGTGAAATTCACGCACTGATGGGTGAAAATGGTGCCGGAAAATCTACATTGATTAAAGTATTAACTGGTGTACATCAAAAGGACGAGGGTACTGTTTTTGTTAAAGGTTTTGATGAAGCAGTAAACATCCGCTCGCCGCAGGATGCACAGAATGCAGGTATCAGTACCGTTTATCAGGAAATTACACTCTGCAACAACCTTACCGTTGCAGAAAATATGTATATCGGAAGATCGAAAGGTCTTTTTACCAACTGGAAGGCTATGAACGAAAAGGCCGGAAAAATCCTGAAAGATTTGGGCATTCCGGCTGAACCTACCCAGCAGCTTTCTTCTTGTTCCATCGCCGTTCAGCAGATGGTTGCCATTGCACGCGCCGTAGACATGGAATGCAAGATTCTTATTCTTGACGAACCTACTTCTTCGCTTGACGAACAGGAAGTTGCAAAGCTTTTCCGCCTTATGCGCGACCTTAAAGCCAAGGGCGTAGGAATTATCTTTGTTACGCACTTTCTGGAACAGGTTTACGAAGTTTGTGACAAAATTACGGTTCTGCGCGACGGCAAACTTGTTGGTCAGTACGAAATTAAAGACCTGCCGATGGTTGAACTTGTTTCAAAAATGCTCGGCAAGGAACTTGACGGGCTTTCGGACATGAAAAAGCCGGGTGAAGCCGTTGTACGCAGTGCAGACGAAGTGCCTGTTTATGCAGCAGAAAAGCTCAGCAGCGTGGCTGGCGTTAAGCCTTTCGACTTTAAAATTTACAAGGGCGAAGTTAACGGCTTTACCGGCCTGCTTGGTTCCGGCCGCAGTGAATCGGTGCGCGCCGTTTTTGGTGCAGACAAAGTTACCGGCGGCAAGGTTAAGATTAACGGCAAGGAAGTAAAGATTAACAAGCCTATCAGCGCCATGAAAAACGGCATCAGCTACCTGCCGGAAGACCGCAAGCGTGACGGCATTATCGGCGACCTTTCGGTACGCGAAAACCTTATTCTTGCACATCAGGTTCTTAAAGGTTTCTTTAAGCCTATAAGCCGTGCCCAAAGTGAAAAATTTGCAGACGAATACATCAAGCTTCTTGAAATTAAGACTGCTTCTACGGAAACTCCTATCAAGGCTTTGTCCGGCGGTAACCAGCAGAAGGTACTTCTTGCACGCGCCCTGCTTTCTAACCCGGAATACCTTATTCTGGACGAACCGACCCGCGGTATTGATATTGGTACAAAAACCGAAATTCAGGAACTGGTTTTGAAACTTGCAGGCGAAGGTAAGAGCGTTACTTTCATTTCTTCGGAAATTGATGAAATGCTCCGCACTTGTTCGCGCCTTGTCGTTATGCGCGACCTTAAGCAGGTTGGTGAATTAACCGGTGAAGATTTGACTCAGACAAAGATTATGAAAACTATTGCCGGAGGAGAAAAATGAGTTCAAATAAAAACTTCAAGGAAATGGCTGTTTCTCTGGTTCGCAAGCAGCTTTTTATTCCTATTGCGGCCTTAGTAATTCTGGTTCTGTTCAATCTTATTGCAGATCCTTCGTTCTTTAGAATCAGCCTTGGTCAAAGCAGCGGCGGTTTTCCGGTTTTGACTGGTTATCTTATTACCATTCTTGACAATGCTTCGGAACTGGTAATTCTTGCTTTGGGCATGACTTTTGTTACTGCTGCTTCTGGCGGTCAGGACATTTCTGTTGGTGCTGGCATTGCCATTGCCGGTTCTGTAGTTCTCCGCATGCTTTGCGGCAGCGAAGTTTCTCCGGCAGAACTTCAGAGTTCAATTTTTGTGGCATTCCTTGCATGTGCAGTTGTTTCAATGATTTTTGGTGCCTTCAACGGTGCGCTGGTTGCTTACTTTAAGATTCAGCCTATGGTTGCAACTCTTATTCTGTTTACAGCCGGCCGTTCCATTGCAGCATGGATTAACATGAACCGCCTGCCGATTGTTACTGATCCTGTGTTCTCTTATTTCGGTAACTTCCTGCCGGGCATTCCTGTACCTACACCAATCTTCATTGCGATTATTTGTGTTGTGCTTGTTATGATTCTGCTTAAATTTACCAATATCGGACTTTACACTCAGTCTGTCGGAATCAATGCTTCTTCTTCAAGGCTGAATGGTATTAACCCAGAATTCATTAAGTTCATCACTTACGTGATTATGGGGCTTTGCGTTGCTATTGCCGGTTTCATCAAGGTTAGCCGCTTTTCTACCATCAACTATTCTGTTATTGCAAAAGACATTGAAATGGATGCCATTCTTGCTGTTGCACTTGGCGGAAACGCTTTGAGCGGCGGTAAGTTTAACATGTGGGCTTCTGTTCTTGGTGCTTATGTAATTCAGTTCCTTACAACAACCCTCTACAAGTTCGATGTAGATTCTACTGCTTTGCCTGCTTACAAGGCCGTGGTTGTTATTATTCTTGTTGTTTTAAGCTGCCCGATTGTACGCGAAAAAATGAGCGCACTGGGTAAAAAAGGTTCTGTAAAAGCACCTGCCGCTGCAAAGGGAGGTAATTAATTATGAGTTTTGCAAAAGCTAATGATAATCCTTTGGCAAAAAAACGCTCTATTTCTGACACAAACTTGCTTTTGATTATTACTATTGCTGTTTTTATTGCAATGTACGTTTGTGCAGTTGTGTTTTTGGGTGCCGGGTTCAGAAAGCCTCAAACCTTTTTCAACTCGCTGAACAATAACGCAGCCCTTATCATTCTTTCATGCGGCCTTAGTCTGGTTATGATTACCGGCGGCATTGACATTAGCGTTGGTTACATGACTGCGCTGGTTTGCATGAGCTGTGCCGTTCATCTTGATGCCGGCATGGGTAACGGTTCTATTTTTGGTGCAATTTTAATTGCCCTTATGATTGGTGTTCTTTTTGGTGCCGTTCAGGGCTTTTTAGTTGCATACCTTGACATTCAGCCGTTCATCGTAACTTTGGCCGGTATGTTCTTTGCCAAGGGCATGACTACCATTGTAAACCCAACCCAGTTTAACGTCAGCAACGCTGCATTTGAAAACTTAATGTATGCACGCATCATCATTCCGGGCATGGGTTCGGTAAACAAAAAGGGCATTTACGTAAACGCCTACATTGAACCTGGCGTTGTTGTTGCACTGGTTGTTGTAGTTCTGCTTTTCTGCGTATTGCGCTGGACAAAGCTTGGACGCAGTTTTTATGCCGTTGGCGGTAACCAGCAGAGTGCAAACATGCTTGGTATCAACGTAAAGCGCACCAAGTTCCTTTCACACTTCATCTGTAGTTTGCTTGCTGCAATCGGCGGTTTCGTATACTTCATGCACGTTGGTTCTGGTTCTCCAAGCCACGCAAGCGGTTACGAAATGAATGCAATTGCATCTTCAATTATCGGCGGTACAATGCTTACCGGTGGTGTTGGTAACATTATTGGTACGTTCTTTGGCGTTATGTCACTTGCAACCATTAAAAACATTGTTAGTTCACTTGGTCTTGACGACGCATGGTGGACAAACATTACGGTTGCTTTCATGATTTGTCTGTTCCTGCTAATTCAGAGTATTGTTCTTTCCCGCAAGAACAAGAACAAGGCTTAAGCGCTTAGGGAACTTATAAAACAGAAAACCCTTAAACAAAACCGTTTGCCTAAAAAAGCGGCGGTTTGTTTAAGGGTTTTTCTGTTTTTAAAGCAGCTTGTAATGCCTTTGTCATGCTGAATTTGTCAGCCTTCGGCGGCTGCGCACAGCATCCATCGTATATTCGCAACCTTCAGGCTGTCCCTTCCTCGAAAAAACGTTGCTTTTTGCACACGCCAAGCAATAGTTAGAGATAGAGCAAGCAGCAAAAACTATTGGTCTATAACCGTGTCCTTGGAAAGCTGGCCGATAACCTGACCGTCGCTTGAATAGAAAGTCATTATGAAAAAGTCGGTATAAACTTCAACTTCAAGCCAGCCGTAGTGGGTATTGTCAATCCACTTTGAATATGGCGAAAAATAAGTGATGTTTTTTTCCAGCGGCGCGCCCAAAGTGCCTACAACCGCATAGCTTACATCGTGCTTTTCAAGATATTCCATAAAATGGTTTCTTCCGCTTACAACCAAATCAACGTGGTATTTTTCCAGAATCGGGCTTACGCGGCCTAAAATATCGGTACTGTCGGCGGCAATTTTGCCGGTGCTTGTTTTATAACCCGACGATGCCATGTAGCTGTGGCAAAGCACAATAGTAGTATCCGCCTGCTGAATGCCTTCCAGCTGCTTTATAAGCCAGTCCTTCTGTTTTGCAGTAAACTCAGCCGTATCGTACAAAAGGTTCAGCACAATCAAATGCACCGGACCTGCGTCAATCCTGTAAAAAGGTTCCCTGTCGTTGCCGCAAAAGTTTCTGGCAAAACGGTACCTGTTGTTTATAAGCGCATCGCGGCCGCCCATAACAAAACGCACCGGCTGGCCTTCCATAATTTCGCTTATTTCGTCTGCGGCTTCACGGTAAGCTTCGGTATCAAGCCCAAAATGACTTAAATTGCCTAAAATAAAAACCGCGTCATATTTCTGGGCTTTCATGTTCTGCAAAGTTGCCGTCCGTTCAGCCTTGGCCGCGTCCGGATCGCCGTACATCGGGTCGCTGCTAATGCCAATGCGCAAAAGCGGTTCATATTTTTTTGCATAAAGGCTGCGGTCTTCCAAAGAATTGCCGGCAGACAAAATTGAAATTGGTGCAAGCCCGCTTGTAGAAGCCACCGCAACTGAAGAAACGTAAAAAAATCCGGCTGCGGTGCAAAGCAGAATGATTGCAGAATAGGCTAGTGAAAGGGCGCGGGCTGTTTTTGCCGTTTTCGGCTTTGTCTGAATAAGACCGGCATAAACCAGCATAAAAACAACCGGCAGCCACGAAGAAAACAGAATGCCGTTGTAAATGTTCAGCCATTCCTTGTTGAATTTTAAAAAGCCGTCAAAACCGCTTGTGCCTTTAAGCCACGCCCCAAAAAGCGTAATAAGCAAACTTACTGCAAGCGAAAGCAAAATGAAAAAACCGCTTTTAACGGTAATTTTGTTTTCGCTGCTTGCAGAATTTTCTTTTTTCATAAACTTTCCTCGCTTGCTTCCTTATTCTCTGCCGGAACATTTTCAGTTTCCGGGGCTTTCTGTTCTTCCTTAACGGGCGCAGCTTTTGCCGGTTCAGCTGTTGCCTTTCCGGCATCCTTCTGCTGGTTCAGCTGTTCCTGCCGGTAGCTCTTAACCGTGTTCAGTTCTTCAAAAGCCTTGGGCAAATCATCCTTCTGCACGGCAAAATATTCCAGCAGAACGGGGTATTCGTTCAGCAGCTTGCCGATTTTTTTGTAATGCTCAATTTCTGCATATTCCGCCGCAGCCTGTGCATTTTCTTCAAGCTTGGTTTTTGCAATAATCTGGTCGGCCTGTGCCTGGTACGCCTGATAAGTTGCCCGCGCATTCTGATAAAGATTGATGTCCGGCAGGCTTGCGTTTTTAACTTCAACCAGATAAATCTCCAAAAAGTCCATACCGCTTAAATCAATTTTTGCCATAACGTCTTCACTTTTTACGGCAAACACTTTCGGACTATCTTTTGCGTCTGCATCTTCATCAATAAGGCTTAAATCAAGCGCCGCCTGACAGGCCTTTTGCGCAATCAGCTTGCCCTGGGTTTCAAAAAGCAGGTTCAGGTCTTCCTGGTTTTTCAAATTGAATTTTTCACACAGTTCCGGCAAAAATTCAGTTTTAAGCGCCATTGTAAGTTCAATTTCAACTGAATAGCTAAAATCCGGTTCACCGGCGCTTAGCTTGCTGTAAATTTCGGAAGAAGGAAGGGTGCCGGTAATTTTGTGGCTGAAAGTTTTCGGGCTTAATTCAAAAATCATCAGCCTGGTGTTCGTCGGCAAAAGCCGTTCCCAGTACCACGTAAAGCCGTCGCTGCCAGCAACAATTGGTTCTGCCTTAATGCCGCCGGTTTTGGTAATTAACACGCCGGCGCTGCCCTGCGGCACAAACAGCTGAACCCAGCCCCAAACAAAACAGGCTGCGGCTAAAACCAGAATAATGAAAAGGCTTAAAAGAAATTTCTTCATAAAACAGTCCCCAAAACCTGCACTTATTTTTCACAGATTTCCTTAATTTTTTGTTAATTTACGCTTAAAAATTACCGTAAATTTCCAAGGTGAAAAGAACTTTTACAAAGTCATGCCGTTTTTTTCCGGCAGTGACAGGCAATAGCAATTCTTTTCCATTATAGATGTAAAAACGCAAATATTCAATTTGCCCAGAAACAGGCCGCAACTATTTTTGCAGGAGAAAATGTGAAACAGAAAAGCGAAAAAATATTGCTTATCAGGCTTTTTCAGCGCACGGAAGGTTTTCTGTTCGTTTATCTTTTGCTGCTGCTATTTTTTTACGGCCTCGGCAACTATCAGCACTTTCTGGATTCTTCAATCCTGCTGATTCTTAAACTGACTTCCTACATTTCGGTACTGCTGGCGCTGGTAGGTTTTGTAAAACTTGTTTTGTGCTGTACTTTTTCCGTTGTACAAAAAACATGCATTTATCTGCCAACGCTTTTTTTCAGTATTTTTGCCGTGGTTTTTGCCGTAGTTTTTCTGCTGTTTTCTGCCGGCATAAACCTGCTTTCCCTCGGGCCGGGTGCGGCTGTTTAGGGGGCTGCTTGGTTTTAAGGTTTAAATTGAAGGAAAAAAAGCCGCCGGACTTTTGCAAGGATTAAACGGCTTTGCAAAAATTGCAATATTTTGGTAAATTGTTAAATGGCTGTTTGCAGCAGCTTTTAAAAGTCTGTTCCTTTTTCTGCAAAAAAAGCAAAAGGAGCTGTCCTAAAAAACAGTTCATGGTGTCATTCCGAACCCGGTTCGGAATCTGTTTACTGTAGAACAAAACTAACGGGGCAGCCCCAGCGGAACACTTTGGGAGTATTTAAAAATGGAAGAATCGCTTAACATATGGCAGGTTGTACGTGAATATGCAGGAATTGCCGAAGCTGGCGGCGTAAAAAACGTGGCATGTTCCCTTGCAGAAGGGCTTGTTCGCGCCGGACAGAAAGTAACGGTTTTTATGCCTTTTTACGGCTGTACGGATGTTTCAAAATTAAGCGATTTTTCGCCAGTTCCCTTTATCACGTCAGAAATTCCATGCGGACAAAAAGTTTACGGCGTTTCGTACGTTCAGGGTTTTATGGCCGGCGTGCGGCTGGTGCTGGTAAAACACCCAATTTTTGAAGAAAAACAGGCCGTTTATACCTACACCAAGGCCGAAGAAGAACAGAACCCGGAAAACAGGCGCGGCAACGGGCATCACGACGTAAACATTATTAACGTTGTCTTTCAAAAAGCGGTGGTTGCCTATGCCCAGCACACGGGCGAAGCGCCCGACGTAATGCAGTGTCAGGACGCACACACCGCGCTTGTGCCTGCCTTTGCAAAGGCTTCGCCAAAATTAAGCGAAATGTTTGCAAAAACCAATTTTTTTGTAACCATTCACAATGCAGGCGTAGGCTATCACCAGCAGTTTCATTCTTTAAAGGAAGCCTACGAACTTACAGGCCTGCCGATGCCCATGCTTTTTGCAGGCGTTGTTGGCCAGCAGATTGAACCTTTTTTAATTTCTGCCTTTTATGCGCGGCTTTTTACTGTTTCGCCATGGTACGCCGAAGAAATTACCAACCCAAATGACACTTATTCCGGCGAGCTTGCCAAATACTTTGTAAACAAGAACATACAGATTATTGGAATTACCAACGGCATTGATGCCTTTAAATATTCACCGGACGATACTGAAATTTCGCTTTTGCCTTTTGCCTTTAACCCGACAACCGGCAGCCTTGAAGGCAAATACAGGTGCCGTGAATGGCTTTTGCAGCGGCTGGCCAAAAATGCCAGCCTGAACGTGCCGGAACTGACGCGTTACGGTTATATCGAAGCAAAGCCTGAAAACGTTTATTTTTCCAGCCACGGGCGCATTGCCGGACAGAAAGGCATTGAAGTTTTAAGCAATGCGGCACAAACTGTCATGGATAAAAATCCCAATGCCTGCTTTATCGTGCTTGGTCAGGGCGAAGCGCGGCTTGAAGACATACAGAAGGAACTGGCGGAAAAATATCCGGGCCGTTACGTTTACATTCACGGTTACGAACGAATGTACGCCCGGCTGTGCGTTGCTGCAGGCGATTTTTTGCTTATGCCAAGTTTTTTTGAACCATGCGGACTGGAAGACTTTATTGCCCAGATATACGGCACGGTGCCGGTTGCCCACGCTGCCGGCGGCCTGAACAAAATTATAGACGGTGAAACAGGCTTTTTGTACAAACCCAATTCGCCGGAAGTTTTGGCCGGTAAAATTATTGAACTTACCGAAAAACTTAACGACAGCCCGGACTGCCTTAAGCAGATGATTATGAATGCAAGTGCTTACGTAGAAAAAAACTACACCTGGGACAGCGTTATCCGCAATCATTACATGCCTCTTTACAGACAGTAACCACAAAAATACGTTCCGGGGCATCGGTTTGCCGCCAATTACAGTTCGCTGTTCCGGGGAAAAGATGCCGAACCTGTTTCTGCATCTTTTTCTTCAAAAACAGGCACGCGCCACAAACATTCTGAATATAGTTTTCATCCATAACTTTATCAATGCGGACTTTTTTATCCTCCAGACTGAAAAGGGTTGCGGAACTGTCTTTTTTATAATCAGCAATCTGTGCATTTGCCAATAATTTTTTTTAAAAAGCGCGTGGCGGTATTGACGTTTTTTTTCATATAGTGTAGTCTAGTTTTCGTCAGTTATGCCAACTTAGCTCAGCTGGCCAGAGCACGTGATTTGTAATCTCGGGGTCTAGGGTTCGAATCCCTAAGTTGGCTGTTGATTGGG
>JAZRVO010000015.1:0-211213 GCA_045599185.1 Treponemataceae bacterium
TAAGAAAGTAATGAGTAAGATTAAGTTCAATCAGATGATTGGTCGTGGTACTCGTCTTTGTCCTGATCTTGCCTGCAGTGATGGTGAAAATGGTATTTATGAAGGAAAGAAATACTTTTACATTTTTGACTGGCTTAGAAACTTTGAATTTTTTAGAGTGCATAAAGATGGAGTTAAAGGTTCTGAAACTACCAGCCTTACAGAAAGTATCTTTATTCGCAGAATTGAACTTATTAAAGAGTTACAAAGTTATGAGTTCCAGACTCCTGAATATGAAGCATTCCGAAATGAACTTGTAGGTATTGTACATAAACAAATTTCAGAACTGAATCTAGAATTGACTCCTGTACACCTTGTTCGACAGCATGTTTTGAAATTCCAGAATATTGATGCATTCAAGAATCTTGAAGAATCTGATGTAGATAATCTTTCAAAACATGTAGCAGGACTTGTTTATATGGATGAGACTGATTTATACGCAAAAGGTTTTGATAACATTGTGCATGGTCTTGAAGTTCTTAAAATGCAGAAAAAAACTTATTCTAGACAGCAAGCTGAAATTGTAAAAGATGCTCAATTGCTTTTAAAAACTAAGGCTACTATAGACCAGGTTAAGCAGCAGATTCCTTTACTTACAAGAATGATAGATGATGCTTATTTCCCTAATGCTACAATTCTTAATCTTGAAGAGATGAGAAATCAGATTAGAGATTTGATTAAGTTCCTTGTAGAAATTAAAACCAAAAAGGTTCGTTACACTAACTATATAGACAAAACTTTGTATATTGGCGAAGGTGAACCTGTATATACTGCAGAAAATTTTGAAGCTTATCAGAAGAAAGTTAATTCTTACATAAATGAACATCTGGAAGATGAGGCTATTTTCAAACTCCGAAATAATGTTAAGCTTTCACAGTCTGATTATGACAAGCTTAATGAGGTATTTACTAAGGAATTAGGCAGTCAGGAACAGTTTGATAAAATTAGAGATGGTAAGCCATTAGGTGTTTTTGTCCGCTCTATTGCAAAAATGGATAGAAAAGCAACAAATGAAATGTTTGCAGACTTTATTGCAGAATTTAATTTGAACATTAAGCAGATTGAATTTGTGAAAGTAATTGTTGAAAACATTATTGAGCAAGGTGAAATTAATCTTGAACGTCTCGGTTCTGGTAAACCTCCATTTGATAGACCTGGTAAACTTTTCAGCCTGTTTGGAATGGATGCTCAGAAACGATTGATTACTATTATTCGCACTGTAAATGATAATGCCTTGAGCGCATAAATTATCACAGGATTATAAAATTATGGGTGTTGATATTTGTTATTGGTTTGACAATAATCTTTCTTTTTCTTCATTGAATGAACTTGTTTGTAGGCTTGAACGGTTTCTTTCAAAAAAAATATGTATAATTCATCATACGGATAATTATGAAAACAAAACATACTGGAAATACACCTCAAATAAATTTGAACAAATAGATGAAAATGAATTAAGAACTGTAATTAATAAGTTTACCTATAAACTAGATATAGAAGATGAGAATAACTCTATTAACGATTTATCTCAAAATATTTTGGACTTGCTTAAAGACAACAAAATTGAAATTAATTTTTCATTTATAAAATTTAAAGGCCTTGATATTACCATTAGAGAAAAAACTTTAGATTGGAACAGCTGGGATATTTCCTTCGGTATGAGAATGCATTCATTTGTAAGAAATATTACTGATTCTACTAAAGGATTCTCTGAATACGATTTTAAAACATTATATCTAATGGATCAAATTGTAAGAATATTTGATTCTACAAAATTACTGCTGATTGGAGATTCTTGTTCTGAATTATGGGGAAGCATAGAAGATAAACTATATGAAGGTTTTTCATTGGAAACTGCTATAAATGAATCAAAGACTGCAAATATTATTACTAGTGAAATGATTTTAACTAAAAACGTTAAGCATCTTACTGAATGGGAAGATATTGAAAATACTATATTTCTGCTTTATTTTCAGGATTTGTATCAATATTTTATATCTTGCAGTTTTGAAGAACAATTTTACGAATACGAAAAAGAAAATAAAAACAAGCAAGAAGATAAACCTGTAGAAATATTGGAATTAAAAAAGACATGTGAAGGTGTAACAGAAAAAGGGGAAATAAAGACATGCTCCTTAAAAATTGAAAAGAACTTAAATGACAGATATAAATGTTACATACATAATTTTGATGTTGACGGCAATATTATAATAACTAAGGGCGGATTGTATTATCAAAATGAAAAAATGAAATCTATAATAGAAAAAGCCCTAAGTCTGGACTATACATCTCTGTTACCGTATTTTAAGTATTCAAAAGGTGCAGGTCATATTTATTCCATTTTTTATAAAAGAGCTGATTTTTCATTTTCGTTTGATTTGTGGATTAACGATAATTCTGACAAAGGTCCAGTCTTTTTTGTAGATTTTATAGAAAGTGTCTTTAAATCTGCACAATCTGCAAAAGACGAACCTGAAAATTGTATAAAACTTGGTGATTCATATAAAATAATTGGCGTACGTATAAAACATAACCATTAAATAACTGAAACCCTGATATTGCTCAGCAGAGTTTTGTATTTGCAAGGCTCTGCTATTTTTTAGAAAAACTGGAAACCCGTTCATCACTTCGATTTTTTTCAAAAATAAAGCAGCACACCTCATTTCAAGATCAATTCAGTAGTTTTGCCTGCAAAACTACTCCGTGTGCACAGATAATTCGGCAGTTTCTCTACCAGTGAGCAGCACACGCCTTGACTCAACTTCATGTATCGTGTTAATTTCATTAGACTAGTTTAAATTTCAAAAGGATGGAAAAATATGGCCTTTTTGCCTTTGACAGGTGCTGGCGCTGCCGGTGGTGCAGCCGGTTTAATGTCTATGCTCCCTATTTTGTTGATTTTCGTTATTTTCTACTTCTTGCTCATTCGTCCGCAGAACAAAAAGCAGAAAGAAACAGAAAAAATGATTGCCGCTCTTAAAAAAGGCGACAAAATCGTTACAATCGGTGGAATTCACGGTGTTGTTACTTCTACAAAAGAAAAAACAGTAATTGTTAAAGTTGACGACAATACCAAAATTGAATTTTCGCGTTCTGCAATTGCTTCTGTAGAGCTTGATGAAAAAGCTAAAGCCGAAAAAGCAGACAAAAAACAGGACAAATCTGAAAACGAAACAAAGGCTGTAGAAGCCGATTCTAAAACAGAAGAAAATAAATAAATATCTGGAGAAAAAAAAGAAATGAGTAAACGCAGTCGTTTTTTCATTCTTCTTGTGGTTCTGGTAGTTTGTTTTGCGTTCTTGTGGCCGTCAATTTCTTGGTATTTCTTAACACCAAAAGATGCCCAAACGCTGGCACTAAGTTCACTTGAAAAAATTAAAGATTATTCACGGATTATGGCAGCTGCCGATGTTGATGCATTGACTGCTGAAGTTCGTAGTAATGCCGATGCTAGCTTGCCTGCTGAATTCGATTACTTGAAAAAAGCAGCCAAAAAGAATTACAAGCTTTACGGCAAAACAGCACCTTCAAACTGGAATGCTGCCGCAGTTCTCGGTGGTTTTGCAAGTCAGGGTGAATTGATTTCTGCTATTGAAAACAATTACCGCGAAGGCATTCTTGCTACAAAACGCAAATACGAACGTTCCGTAAAACTTGGTCTTGACCTTAGCGGCGGTATGAGCATTTTGGTTCATGCTGACCTTGATGCAGCCCTTGCAAGCCAGAATGAATCTGGTGCTGTTACCAATGTTGAAGCTTTTAAAGAAGAAGCAATGGCACAGGCAATTGAAACATTGACAGGCCGCATTGACCGTTTCGGTTTGACAGAACCTACAGTTCGTCGTCAGGGCGAAGACCGCATTTATATAGAAATTCCTGGTGCAGCTCAGGCTGACAGCATTAACTCAATCATCATGGGTAAGGGTATCCTTAACTTCCGTTTGGTTGATATGGAAGCTTCTAACGCTTTCAATGCTTATTACAACGAAAACCCTGCACGCTGTTTCGACGCTAACGGTAATCTTCTTGATCCGAGCCTCATTCCGGAAGGAACTGAAGTTTTCGGTTACTACGTAAAAGATGAATACGGTCTTGATGAACGTGCCGGTTACATGGTTGTAAGTGCAGAAATCGTTCTTGACGGTAAACACGTTAAGTCAGCAGATATTGGCAGTGACAACCTTGGTAAACCGCAGGTTACCTTCCTTCTTGACAGCGAAGGCGCAGACATTTTTGCCGATTTTACAGGCGCACACGTTGGTGACATTCTCGGTATCGTTTCTGACAACAAGCTTAAATCTTATGCAACAATCCGCGAAGCTATTGGCGGAGGTCAGGTTGCAATCAGCGGTTTCGGCTTTGAAGAAGCACAGAACCTGAAAAAGGTTTTGCAGACTGCATGGCTTTCTGTTCCGCTTGAAATTGAAAACCAGCAGATTATCGGTGCTTCACTTGGTGACGTTGCCATTCAGCAGGGTATCAGGGCAATTACTTTCGGCTTGATTCTCGTTATGATTTTCATGCTGATTTGGTACATGGGTGCCGGTGTAAATGCCGTTGTTGCTCAGATTCTCAACCTTTTCATGATGTTCAGTGTTCTTTCTGCTCTGGGTCTTACCCTTACACTTTCAAGTATTGCCGGTATGATTCTTACTATTGGTATGGCAGTTGACGCTAACGTTATCGTTTTTGAACGTATCAAAGATGAAATTAAACTTGGCAAAAGCCGTGCTGCTTCAATTGCTGCTGGTTTCCAGCACGCATTCTGGGCAATTATGGACTCAAACATCACAACTCTTATCGCAGCCCTGTTCCTTTCTCAGCTGGGAACCGGTACAATTCAGGGATTTGCAGTAAGTTTGGCAATTGGTGTTATTTCTTCGGTATTTACCGCTTTGTTCGTATCTCATCTTATGTTTGACTTCAATACAGATGTTCTGCACAAAGAAAAAGTAAGCATCGGCTGGAGGGTAAAATAATGAAGAAAATTATTCATTTTAGCAAAGCTTTCGTTCCTTGTGTTATTTTCAGTGTTCTGTTTATTGTTGCAGGTTTAGTTACTGTTTGTACAAAAGGCATTAACTTTGGCCTCGACTTTGAACCTGGTTTGATTCAGGAAGTTCGTCTTGTTCCGCCGGCAGTAAGCTTAACTTACAATGGTTCTGCAACTGTTTCGGTAGAAACTGCTACTAACGGTGTAACTGTTGTTGTTAGCGGTATCGGTGCTGAAAACTCAACATTTAACTACTATTACGGTCAGTATCCTACAGTTTCAGAACTTGTTTCTGGCATCAACCTGATTGACGGCGTAAAAGCAACTGCACTTGTTGACGGTTCTAAATCATCTTTGGGCATGTTTACCAATTCGGAACTTTCAAGCGTATTATCTGCTACACCTTACAATCTTTATCAGGAAGCTGAACCATTGGCTAACGTTGAAGAAGTTCGTGCTGCTCTTGCAGGCGTAAACGACATGTCAATTAAAGCAACTGGTGCAGGATCACAGCTTTCTTTCCAGATTCGTACTGGAGACAACGGCAGTGACCCTGAAATGCGTAACCTTCGCAAGCAGCAGGTTTTGAACCTTTTAAGCGAAAGATTTGGTGCTGAAAATGTTTCTGTTCTTAAAACAGACTACATCGGTTCTAATTTCTCTAAAACTCTTGTAAAAGGTTCAATCATTCTTGTTCTTGCAACCTTGATTCTTATCTGGGGCTATGCATCAATTCGCTTTAAGTGGGACTTGGCTCTTGGTGCCGTACTTGCAATTATTCACGATGCATTGATTATGGTTTCTTTTGTTGCCTTTACACAGATGGAATTCTCTTCTATTACAATTGCAGCAATTTTGACCATCATCGGTTACTCTATCAACGATACAATCGTTGTTCTTGACCGTGTTCGTGAAAACATTAAAGTTACAAACATTCGTTCTTTCAAGGAATTGTGGGACTATTCACAGTCTTCAATGCTGACACGTACAATTATTACAACAGTAACAACTTTGCTTGCTGTTCTTTCATTGTACGTTTTCACAACCGGTTCTATGAAAGACTTTGCTCTTGCATTGATTGTTGGTTTGATTTCTGGTGTTTATTCAACAATTTTCATTGCAGGTTCATTCAGTGTTGCATGCCGCAAAAACTGGAAGCCTGAAGATGAAGTTAAACAGCAGGTAACTTTGAATGCATAGTTTTGGCTTTTAACGCCTGAACATTAAAACCCGTTTGGATTCTTTCCAATCGGGTTTTTTTTTGCTAAAATGCCCTTATGATAATTCTTCGTGCCGAAATTTTAGGTTATTGCATGGGGGTTCGCCGGGCAGTAGAAGCTGCGGAACTTGCCTGTGCTGAAAATGCACATAAAAAAGTTTACACGCTTGGTCCGCTCATTCACAATAATTCTGCTCTGGAAGTTCTGGAAAAAATGGGCGTTGGCGTGCTTGCTGCCGATGCCAGCGATTTGCCTGCTGATGCCAGCGACTGTGTGGTAATTGTTCGTGCCCACGGCGTGCCGCCTGTTATAATGGAAAAATTAGAAAAAAGTAAATGCAAGGTTATAAATGCCACGTGTCCCCGGGTGCTTTCCAGCCAGAAGCGTGCGGCTGATTTTGGCGCAAGGGGCTATACTGTTCTGCTTGCCGGTGACAAAAACCACGGCGAAGTTGTGGGCATTAGCGGCTGTGCCCGTGCCAGCGGTGCAGAATGCGTGGTAATTGAAAACCATGAAGAAGCCGCAAGGCTGAATCCGCTGCCGGAACAGGCAATTTTATTAAGCCAGACGACAATTTCTTCAGCTGAATATGAAAACATTGCCAGCGTGCTGAAGGAAAAAATACCCGATTTGAAGGTTGCAAATACCATTTGCCCTGCAACACAGGAAAGGCAGAAAGCACTGGTTGATTTGTGCCGGAACGTTGAAGGTGTTTTGATTATTGGCGGAAAAAATTCTGCAAATACCAAGCGGCTTTTGCGTACTGCCCAGGAACTGTGTAAAAACGCTGCTCTGATAGAAACCGCAGACGAAATTCCGCCGGTTTTTTACAAATTGAAGCGTGTAGGGCTTAGTGCAGGGGCTTCTACCCCGGATTTTGTAATTGATGCAGTAGAAGAAGCCCTGATTGACGGCAGCGAAAACTGACTGTCGGTTAAGCAAAAGCCAGCCGGAAAACGGCAGAGTGTTCCGGCATTTTTAATTTTGAAATGTGTCGGACGACGAGAGCATTTTGTCCTTATTGTCTAATGGGCATAAATTCGTTAAAATAATTACAATTTTTCTGATAACAAAAAGCGAGTGCTTTGAATAGGGAGAAACAATGAAAGCGATTGAACTTGAAAAAGCTTATAACCCTCAGGATTTTGAAGATCGAATCTATTCGCAGTGGGAAAAGCAGGGCAGTTTTAAGCCCGAAAGCTGTTCCTGCTGCAATAAAGATAAAAAGCCTTTTACCGTGGTAATTCCGCCACCAAACGTAACCGGTGTTCTGCACATGGGACACGGTTTGAACAATACTTTGCAGGATATTGTTGTTCGCTATCACCGCATGAACGGTGAACCAACCCTTTGGCTGCCGGGTACAGACCACGCAGGTATTGCAACCCAGAATGTTGTAGAACGCCGCCTTAAAAAGGAAGGAAAAACACGCCATGATTTGGGACGCGAAGCATTCGTTGACCGTACATGGGAAGTAAAACGTGAACACCATTCAATTATTACCAAACAGCAGCGCAAGCTTGGCAACAGCGTTGACTGGGACAGAGAACGTTTTACCCTTGACGAAGGTCTTTCAAAGGCTGTTCGCAATGTTTTTGTTACCCTTTATGAGCGCGACCTGATTTACAAGGGAAATTATCTTGTAAACTGGTGTCCTTCCTGCGGTACGGCTCTTGCTGATGACGAAGTTGAACACGAAGACACAGCCGGTGCAATGTACCACATGTACTACGAAATTGCAGATGGTTCTTCAATTCCAAGCGTAACTATGGAAGACGGTACGGTTTTTGAAGGCGGAAACAAGATTGAAATTGCAACAACCCGTCCGGAAACACTTTTTGGTGATACGGCCGTTGCCGTTCATCCTGAAGATCCGCGCTATACAGCCCTGATTGGCAAAAAAGTAAAACTTGCATTAACTGATAAAGTAATTCCTGTTGTAGCAGATGCTTACGTTGAACGCGAATTTGGTACTGGCGTTGTAAAAATTACGCCTGCCCACGACCCTAACGACTGGGAAGTTGGTAAGCGCCATAATCTGGACGTTATCAACATTCTGAACCCGGACGGCACTTTAAACGACAATGTTCCTGAAAAATACCGCGGAATGAGCTGCAAGGATGCTCGCAAAGTTGTAATTGAAGACTTGAGTGCTGCCGGTTTATTTAAGGAAGAAGAAAAAATTACGCACCCGGTTGGTCACTGTTACCGCTGCCACAGCGTTGTTGAACCATATTTAAGTGAACAGTGGTTTGTTAAAATGAAACCGCTTGCCGACAAGGCATTAAAAGCCTGGCGCGACGGTGAAATCGTATTCTATCCTAAAAAATGGGAAAATACTTACCAGCGCTGGCTTGAAGGCATCCGCGACTGGTGTATCAGCCGTCAGCTCTGGTGGGGTCACCGTATTCCGGTATGGTACTGTCAGGAATGTGGTGAAATGATTGTAAGCCGCGAAGATCCGGAATGCTGTCCGAAGTGCGGCGCAAAGGCTGACAAATTGAATCAGGATCCTGACGTGCTTGATACCTGGTTCAGTTCATGGCTGTGGCCGTTCAGTACGCTTGGCTGGCCGGAAAATACGGCAGACTTGCAGAAATTTTACCCGACCAGTGCACTTGTAACCGCCTACGACATTATTTTCTTCTGGGTTAGCCGCATGATTATGGCCGGTCTTGAATTTACCGGCAAGGCACCTTTCCACGACATTTACATTCATGGTCTGGTACGCGACAAGCAGGGCCGTAAAATGTCAAAATCTTTGGGTAACGGCCTTGACCCGCTTGAAATTATCGAAGAATACGGTTCTGACGCCCTGAAATTTACCCTTGCATTTATGTGTGCCCAGGGACAGGATGTTCTTGTTGACAAAGAATCTTTCAAACTGGGAAGCCGTTTTGCAAACAAGATTTGGAATGCAAGCCGCTATATTTTGGGCAACCTTGAAGGCAGAACTCTCATTTCAATTGACGAAAGTGCAGATGCTGACAAGGGTGCAAAGAACGGTTTGACCGAACTTGACCGCTGGATTTATTCGCGCCTGAACAACGCTGCAAAAGATGCCCGTTCTGCACTGGAAGGCTACCGCTACAATGACGGTGCCCAGACACTGTATGAATATTTCTGGAACGATTTCTGTGACTGGTACGTAGAAGCAACTAAACTTTCTTTCCGTAACGGTGACGAAGATGAAAAGAACCGGGCAGTTTCAGTTCTGCTTAACGTACTGGAAGAAAGCCTGCGCCTGCTTCATCCGTATCTTCCTTTTGTAACTGAAGAAATTTACCGCTTCCTGCCCCTTGATGAAATTGCACAGAACCGCGGTACTTTTGCTTCTGCCGAAACAAAAGATTATTTAACTTATCGCGGACTTTTGATAAATGCACCTTATCCAATCGTGCTTTCAAGCCGTGAATATAATAGTGCCGCTACACGTTTTGCCGTATTGCAGGAATTTGTTCGTCAGGTTCGTGCCCTGCGTGCAGAATGCGGTATTTCGCCGGATGTAAAACTTCATTCAGTTGTTCTCGTAACGCCGGGTTCTGCTGCTGAAGTATTGAAGGAAAAAACAGATTTGCTTTGTCTGCTGGCCGGTTTGCGTCAGGTTGATTTTGCAGAACAGAAACCTGAAAAATCAATTGGTACTGTAGGCAACGGTTTTGAAGCTTTCCTTTTAATTGGCGAAGGCATTGATTCGGCTCAGCTTAAAGCCCGCTTTACAAAAGAAATTAACACTGAAAGTGCTTTTGTACAGAAGGTAGAAGCAAAGCTTAAAGGAAAATTTGCGGAAAACGCACCGGCAGAAGTTGTTGCTGCTGAACGCGAAAAGCTTGCCAAAACCAAGCGCCGCATAGAAAAACTTACGTCATATTTGCAGAGTCTTTAATTATGAGAATGGACAATGAGGCAATGCTTGCCCTTAAAGGCATAAATTTTGCACCTTACATGCAGCTTTCCACGGCCTTAATTGGCAAATCACGGCATGCCGGCGGAAACATGTTCCGTCATCAGTTTGATACCATGTCCATTCTTATTGATTATGGCTACATAGACAGCGTTCTGTTAAAAGCTGCTTTGATTCACGATTTAATAGAAGATATTGAAGGTTTTGATCACAGCCTTATTCTTCAAATTGAACCTGAAGCAAAGCAGGTTTATGATCTGGTGCTGGAAGTTACCAAAAAGCCGGGGCAGCTTAAAAGCGATTATTTGAAGCAGGTAATGCGGCAGGGCAGTTCAAAAGCGAAAATACTTAAAACTGCCGACCGCATCAGCAATATGATAAGTTTGGGCTTTGTAACAAGCCCGGAATTTATTGAACGCTACTGCGATGAAACCGAGTTTTACATTTTCCCGATTGCCCTTGAATCGAACTACGATATGTATCAGGAACTGATTCAGCTGGTAATGACACGCCGCCGCTATCTTGAAGATTCCGGTTATTTAGACCGTAAATAGAAATATTTACGTTGAATAATTTTGCGTTCTTTGCGCTATTGACACAAAATACTGAAAAACATACAATTCAGTATAAAATTATAGATAGGAGAACCTCTTATGGTTAAAGTTGCTATTAACGGTTTCGGCCGCATTGGTCGTTTGGCATTCCGCCAGATGTTCGAAGCTGATGGTTATGAAGTTGTAGCTATCAACGATCTCACAAGCCCAAAAATGCTTGCTCACCTCTTGAAATATGATACAGCACAGGGTGGATTCTGTGGCCGTCTCGGTGAAGGAAAACACACAGTAGAATCAACAGAAGATGCAATCATCGTTGATGGAAAAGAAATCAAAATTTCTGCTGAAAAAGATGCTGCAAACTGCCCATGGGCAAAATATGGCGTAGACGTAGTTCTCGAATGTACAGGTTTCTACTGTGCAAAAGATAAGGCTTCTGCTCACCTTACAGCAGGTGCTAAGAAAGTTGTTATTTCAGCTCCAGCTGGTAACGACCTTCCTACAATCGTTTACAACGTAAACCACAAAACATTGACAAAGAACGATACAGTTATTTCTGCAGCTTCTTGTACAACTAACTGTCTCGCACCAATGGCTGATGCATTGAACAAATATGCAGCTATCCAGTCTGGTATCATGTCAACAATCCACGCTTACACTGGTGACCAGATGATTCTCGATGGTCCACAGCGCAAAGGTGACCTCCGCCGTTCACGCGCAGGTGCTCAGAACATCGTTCCTAACTCAACAGGTGCTGCTAAAGCTATCGGTTTGGTAATCCCTGAATTGAACGGAAAATTGATCGGTTCAGCACAGCGTGTTCCAACTCCTACTGGATCAACAACAATCCTCGTAGCAGTAGTAAAAGGCAAAGACGTAACAAAAGAAGGAATCAATGCTGCAATGAAAGCTGCTGCAACTGAATCTTTCGGTTACACAGAAGATGAAATCGTTTCTTCAGACGTTATCGGTATGAAATTCGGTTCATTGTTCGATGCTACACAGACAATGGTATCTAAAGTAGCTGATGATACTTTCCAGGTACAGGTTGTTTCTTGGTACGACAACGAAAACTCATACGTTTCACAGATGGTTCGCACCATTAAATATTTCGCAGAAAACTGCTAATTTCAGCTGATTTTTAGCGATTAAAAGGGCGCTGGCTTTTGCCGGCGCTTTTTTTATGCCCTTTTCAGGTTTTAATGTTCAATTAAAATGAATGAAAAAGACTGATTTTAGTGCAAACGGTTTCTTTCTGTTGAAATTAGTGCAAATTTACGCTATATTGTGCATAAAATTAAATATCGACGGCGTTTGGCGTTTGTTGTAGAGGTTTATATGAAGAAAATTATTTCTGGAAAGGTTCGTGAAGTTTACGATTTAGAAGACGGCAGAATGGTAATTGTTACAACTGACCGTTTGTCTGCTTTTGATGTTATTCTGCCAACTTTGATTACCGATAAAGGCAAGGTTTTGAATGCGCTTTCTAACTTTTGGTTCGATTTAACTGACGGAATTGTAAAAAATCACATGATTTCCAGTGATATTAAAGATATGCCGAAAGAATTTCAGAAACCTGAATACGAAGGCCGCACAATTTTGGTAAAAAAACTGAAGATGATTCCTTACGAAGTAATTGTCCGCGGTTACATGTTCGGTTCAATGTACGAAGCCTATAAAAAAGGCGAACAGTTTTTGGGCCACAGTTTTGACCGTGAATACAAACAGGCTGAAAAACTTGACCAGCCGATTGTTACACCTTCTACCAAAGCCGCCGAAGGTCATGATATTAACGTAACTTTGGAATATATGAAAAACGATTTGGGCGAAGAACTTGGCAGCAAAATTGAAAAGGCAGCCCTTGCCGTTTATAAAAAGTGCTACGAACACGCATACAAAAATGGTATCATCATTGCCGACACCAAATTTGAGTTTGGCCTTGACGAAAACGGTGATTTGGTTCTTGCCGACGAAGTTTTGACACCAGATTCTAGCCGCTTCTGGGATTTGTCTAAATACGAAGTTGGCGGAAGTCCTGCAAGCTACGACAAGCAGTTTGTCCGCGACTGGTTAAAGGCAAACAACCTTGCGGGCGACCCAAGCATTAAAGAAATTCCGGTTGATGTTGTTGCCCAGACCGCCGCAATTTACCGCGAATGTCAGCGCAAAATTACAGGAAAATAATTTTTTGCTATAAAATAAAAACCAGCTTTTGGGCATTGTCTGCCTGCGGCTGGTTTTTTCATTTTAAATAATGTTCCGGCTCGTCATCAGTTTTGAACGCCGGGAATTGTTACCTTAATTTCTGTACCGATTTCATTGTCTGATTTAATTTCAAAACTGGCGTTCAGGCTTTTAGCACGTTCTTCCATGTTCGTTACGCCAAAATGTTCTTTCTGGCTGTTTTTCAGCGAAATCGCTGAACGTTCTTTTTTATAGTCAAAACCCTGACCGTCGTCACAAATTAAAAGTATCAGTTTATTGCCAAGACTGTCGTATCGCAGCGTAACGGAACATTCGCTGGGCTTTGCGTGTTTTGAAGCATTGTTCAAGGCTTCCTGCACAATGCGGAAAATATGCAGGCTGTGGGTCTGCTGCCACGAGCGGATTATTTCCGTAGCTTCGTCAGTAACAAGATAATTGCATTCAATGCCCGTCTGTTCTGCAAAAGTATTGGCAAAATGTTCAATTGCAGAACGAATGTCACCGTTTTTCAAATCGGGTGGCGTAAGGTTGTAACAAATATTTCTTACTTGCAGTATTGAATTTTTCTGTAACTGAAGAATTTCATTGATTAGGTTTTTGGCATTTTCATTTTGCTTTACTTCTTCAAACTGCAATATTTGCTTGGTCTGCATTTCAATAACTTTCAAATCCTGCGCAACGGTATCATGCAGTTCGTGTGAAAATCTTTTGCGTTCCTTTTCCTGCCCTTCCATTGCAGAAAGAATTACCAGCTGCGAGTGTTTCAAAAAACTTTGGCTGCGCGCAAAGGAAATTGCAAGAATAATTACAAACAGACTGAGAATGCTGATTGATATAATGATAAAAACCATTGTGCCGGAAGTTCTGTCCGTTAATGAATTGCGGTGATACAAATATATTGCAAAGCAGGATGAAATTTCCTGCCTGTCGTGCTTTAATACGGCATTTTGCAGGTTGCTTGCCGCAATTGCATATTGTGGCGCAACTTTTTCGGAAAACTGCAAATCTTCTTTTGTGAATACAGTCTGAATGGCTGACAAAAACTTTTGTATTGTTTCTTCGTTTACCTGATTGTTTTCCAGCTGAAAATCCAGAGTTAGCCATAAATCATATAAATCGGTCAGCTGGTCTTGGTTTTTTGCGGCGCTTTGCTGAAAGAAAAATGAAGGATTTTCGCGTTCTTCAGCTGTTACCGGCAGGTTCTGCAATTTTTGCGCAGAAAGCCCATGCGCAGCACCAAACGCAAAATATACGGTTAAAAAAAAAGAAAAAATTATGCGTCTTTTCAATTCAAGTTTTCTCCAAACGTAAAAACGGTTTTGTCATGTTAAGCGTTTCAAATCAATGCGGGTTTTATAGCCGGTTTTGTCGTAAATACGGCTTATGTGGTTTTCTACGGTGCGGATAGAAATGCCTAGTCTGCTGGCAATTTCAAAGTTTTCCAAATCTTTCTGAATTAAAAACAGAACGTCTTTTTCTTTTTTGCTTAGGGAACTTGTTTTTGACAACGCTTTTGAAAGACTGTCTGATAATTCTTTTGGCAAATAGAATTCTTCGCCGTCATCAATCTGCTTAAAAGCTGTAAAAAGTTCGCTTTCGTCAAAGTTTTTGCTTACAAAACCTTTTGCCTTGCATTCCACTGCGCGCGAAATAAAACTGCCAGAATAATACATTGAATAGACAACTGACTTTATTCCAAAAGAATTCAATTTATTTATAATGTCGTATCCGTCAATTTCCGGGTTTTTGTCAAAAGCAATGTCTACGGTTGCATATACATCCTGCAAATTACCGTTTTGCAAGCAGCATGCAGAAAGTTTCTGTTCCAGTTCGGTAGGATCAGAAAGCGTAAATAAAATCTGCCAGTCCGGCGCATTCTGTTCAAACCAAAGTTTTATGCCATTGCATAATGCAATGTGGTCATCAATAATGATAAGTTTTTTCATAATTTAACAGTAACACATAAAGTTCAGCCTGTATTGAGTGTTTACGCACAAAAACAGGCTGAATGAATTGTTTTACCAGAATTCGGGAGGGGAGGTTTAACTGCCGTTATTCTGCTGCGAATGTTTTTTGAAGAAAATATCAGCAAGTTTTGCAATATAAAAGCCGAAAAATACGGCAATAAATTTGTCAAACAAACTGATGGGCAGGTTTGCCAAAATCATGGTATTAACCAGCGATTTTGAATCTTTCATCAAGTTCCATACCAGAAAAATCACAGACTGAATGTTTGTCTGGAATATTTCGTCAAACAGAATCGCAGAAATATAGCCGCCAAGCAAGGCTATTAAAACGGCAGAAAGAAGAACCAGTACAAGCAGTTTTGGGAAAGTCCAGTTTTTATGCTTTACAACAAGAAGGCGCGTTAAAGCAACGCCTAAAAGCTGGCACAAAAAGAAAACCTGATTGACCAAATTATGTTCCCAAAGTCCGTTGATAACGTTAAAAACCAAACCTGCAATTACACCTGGAAGAAAACCAAAGAAACTGCCTGCAAAAGTAAAAATCATGTCCAGATATAAAATGCGAAAGTGTAAAGCCGATGCAACTGTAAGAACAAGCTCGTTGCCCAGACCGAATAAAACGCCGGCAATTATTTGCTGCCAAAAAGCAAGCTTGCTGAATGTGTAATTGAGCAGTTTCATGATAGTAAATATATCAAGGTTAATAAGTTTTTTCTATAATTTTGTGAGTTTACGCACAAAATTATAGAAAAACACACGTAAAAAACTAAAACCGCAGTTTGCAATCCACAAAAAACCAGAATATTAAAATAACAATTTTATATTTTTCAAAAATAAAACCCTGCTTTTTTAGGGCAGGGTTCATAGTTTATAATTCAATTTACGTAAAAAGGCTAGAACATTTTTACCATTGCGTTCATTGCTTCTTTAGGCTTGTTGTCCCTGTCAATTGGCAGCGGGTCGCCGTAGCCGGGGAATGTACCCGGAACCCATGTATGTGCGTCGCTTACGCCCCAGAAAACAAAAGTATCAACATTCGGTTCAGTAAGTGCAATGTCCAGCAAATTGCAGAAAATTTCCTGCTGGTGTTTTACAGCTTCCGGTGTTGCAGGCGTTTTAACGCGCACGTCAACTTCGGTAAAGCTTACTTTTAAGCCCAGTTCGCCATAGCGCTGCACGTTTTTGCGAATTGCTTCTTTGTTGAACGGCAGATTTTCCTGCAAGTGCAGCTGCAAACCGATTCCGTTAACCGGCACGCCTTTTTCTACCATTTTTTTAACAAACTTATACTGTGCATCGCTTTTTGCGTCACCGGCGTTTTCGTTGTTGTAGTCGTTAAGAATCAAAATGGCGTCCGGGTCTGCCTTGTGGGCAACTTCAAATGCGAATTCGTAAATTTCTTCGCCAAAACGGTTGTACCAGAAACTTTTTCTGAAACTTCCGTCTTCTTCAAAAATTTCGTTTGCAACATCATATTCGTAAATCTTGCCCTTGTAGTGTTCCATAATTTTGGTAATGTGTTCTTCAAGGTGGGCTTTAAGTTCATCGTCGCTTTTAATGGAAGAAACATAAGGCGCATTCTGCTGGTGCCAAATAAAAGTATGGCCGCGCACTTTCATTCCGTTGCTTGCTGCCATGTCAGCAATTGTGTCCATGTCGCCAAAGTTGTAAAAAGTTTTTTTCGGGTGAATGTTTTCCCATTTCATGTTGTTTTCTGCAACAACAGTGTTGAAATTTTCCGTAATGATTTTAATTTGTTCCTGATTCAAGGCATCGCCAATTGTAATGGCTGCGCCAAAATTAACGCCGGCCTTGGTTGCAGCCTTTGACGGCACTTTTTTACAGCCTGCAAGCAGAACTAAAACTGCAAGAACAAGTGCAAGTTTTTTGAAAATTTTCATGTTTTCCCTCTTTTTGGTGCAAAAACCCTGTATTTTTGCAGCATATTTAATCTTTCCCCAAAAAACATTGTAACCGCAAACCGGGTAAAAAGCAAAGCAATTGATAATGAGCGGCCGTTTTTTAGTTTTTTTAACTCGGCATTCAAGTTATATAAGAAAAATATTGAAAACTTTAGCGTAAGATTGAAATATTTATCAATTTACGCTAAAATACCAGTAAATTTTGATTTTTGTAAAATATTCTAATGGAGGAATATAGATGATTAAGACAGTCAAAGACGTAGATCTTAAAGGCAAACGCATTGTAATGCGTGTTGATTTCAACGTTCCAATGAAAGACGGTGTTGTACAGGATGACACCCGTATTATGGCTGCTTTGCCAACAATCAAATACATTGTTGAACAGAATCCACGCAGCTTGGTTTTGATGAGCCACCTTGGTGATCCAAAAAAAGACGTTAAAAAAGCTCAGGAAAAAGCTGAAAAAGCAGGAAAAACCTGGACTGATGCAGACGCAGAAAAATTCATCAACGGCAAAAACCGTTTGGAACCAGTTGTAAAATACTTTGCCGAAAAACTCGGTAAAGAAGTTAAATTCCTTCCAGATGCACTTGGTCAGAAAGCTGCAATTGACGCTCTTCCAGAAGGCGGAATTGCAATGCTCGAAAATACACGTTTCCACAAAGAAGAAACTTCAAAAGATGCTGCTGAACGCGACACAATGGCAAAAGAACTTGCTACTTACGGCGATGTTTTTGTTAACGACGCATTCGGTACAGCACACCGCGACCACGCTTCTACAGCTTCAATTGCAAAATTCGTAAAAACAAGCGTTGGCGGCTTCCTGATGGAAAAAGAAGTAAAATACATTGAACCAATGGTAACAAACCCAGCCAAACCAATGGTTGCCATCATCGGTGGTGCAAAAGTTTCTTCTAAAATTGCCGTTCTCGAAAGCCTTCTTAAAAACGCTTCTGCCCTTATCATCGGCGGCGGTATGGCTTACACATTCCTTAAGGCACAGGGTCACACAATTGGTAAATCACTTGTTGAAGACGATTTTATCGATACTGCAAAAGACCTTTTGAACAAAGCTGCTGAAAAGAAAGTTCGCATTGTTCTTCCTGTAGACCACGTTGGTGCAGAAGGTTTCTCTGCTGACGCAGCTCCAGTTGCAGTTGACGGAATGGACATTCCTGACAACTTGATGGGTATGGATGTCGGTCCTAAAACTGTTGAAATCTACAAGAAAGAAATTCTTGCTGCAAAATCAATCGTATGGAACGGACCGGTTGGCGTATTTGAATTTGAAAACTTTGCAAAAGGTACTGGCGAAGTTGCACACCTTGTTGCTGAAGCAACTGCTAACGGTGCAATGAGCGTTGTTGGTGGCGGTGACAGTGTTGCAGCCGTTAACAAATTCAACCTTGCATCAAAAATGAGCCACGTTTCAACAGGTGGCGGTGCTTCTCTGGAATTTCTTGAAGGAAAAACATTGCCAGGTATTGCTATTCTTGGCTAATAAATAGCAAATAAGCAGGCTTGTTCAAAAAGGGCAGGCTTGCTTTTAAGGTTCACTAAACCTTAAAGACGGCGAAGTTAAGGCTTAAAGCGTCAGCGTGCCTTTACTCGGCGTATTTTTATATTCAGTTTTATTTTTAGGAGAAAAACATGGCACGCACACATTACATTGCCGGTAACTGGAAAATGAACACAAGCAAAGCTGAAGCAGTTGCTTTGGCAAAAGATTTGGTTGAACAGCTTAAAGGCAAAACAAACAAATACATGATTGGTGTTCCTTACGTTTACCTTGATGCAGTAGCACAGGTTGTAAGAGGTTCAAACATCATTTTGGCTGCACAGGACGTTGCTGCAACTGGTAACGGTGCACACACAGGCGAAGTTTCTTGCGAAATGCTTAAAGACATTGGCTGCCAGTGTGTAATTCTTGGTCACAGCGAACGCCGCCACGAAATTGGTGAATCTGATGAACTTATCAACAAAAAAGTACGCCGCGCTTTGGCACAGGGTCTTGAAGTTGATCTTTGTATCGGTGAACTTTTGAGCGAACGCGAAGCTGGTGAAGCAGAACAGGTTTGTGCTTTCCAGTTGAGCGCAGGTCTTGCCGGCGTTACAGCAGAACAGATGAAAAACGTAACAATCGCTTACGAACCAGTTTGGGCTATCGGTACAGGTAAAACAGCAACTCCAGCTGATGCTCAGGCAATCCACAAATTCATCCGCGACCACATTGCAAAACTTTACGATCAGAAAGTAGCTGATGAAGTAATCATTCAGTACGGCGGTTCTATGAAACCAAGCAACGCTGCAGAACTTTTGGCTCAGCCAGACATCGACGGCGGTTTGATTGGTGGTGCAGCTCTTAAAGCTGAAACATTCGTACCAATCTGCGTACTGTAATTTTTAGTTTTTAACAAAGCCGGCAGTTTAAAATTGCCGCTAAAACTGAAAAATGCAAAACCCGGGGTTTTATGCTCCGGGTTTTTTTATTGTTGTTTCATTTTTATTGTTCTTTCTAAAAACTTAGTAAAATTTAAACATGCCCAAAAAGAGGATAGATAATACGAAGTAAAGGCTTTCTAAAATGATTTCTTCTGTAAGTTCTTCTTTTATAAAAACATAGCCGTTGCTGTCTGCCAGAATTTCAATTTTTTGCCTAACGTGGTAATGCGTGTTTTTCAGTTTTTTTATGCTCTGCCCAATTGAATTGGTTAAAAAAATGCAGTCTTTTTTCTGTTCTGTGCCGTCAAAATATTCAACATAAATTTTGTACGTGCCCGAAGACTTGTACCTTTTTTGAAATTCAATTTGGGTAATTGTTGCTTCAAAACTTTGGTGCTTAAGGGCAAGTTTTATGTCGCGCGCCAAAAAAAAGGCTGAAACAACCGTTATTGCACCAAAAAGAATTGAACAAAATATGCGGCTAATTCTGTTTGTTTTTTTCATGTTTTTTTGCCGGACAAAAACAGCCCGAAAATGGTTAAAAACGTGCCGCAAAGCCCCAGAACCGTAATTTTTTCGCCCAAAGCAAAAAACGCAAAAATAATTGTAACAACGGGAATAAGATAAAGGCCAAGGCTTATTTTTACCGTGCCCAAAATCAGGCAGGCGCGGTTCCACGCCGTAAAGCAAAACGCCGAAGCCACCAGCCCCAAAAAGCACAGGCTCATCCAGTTAACTGCTTTTCCCAGCCGTACTGAATTTTTGGCAAAGTCAAGGCTTATTCCCCAAAGCGGGCTTTCGCCGCCAAAAAAGTGGCCGCAAATTGAAAGCGGAACCATGAAAACCAGCGCAAAAAAGAAAATAACCCGCGCCGAACCTGCCGAATGATAGCCCTTTCTGTTAATCAGCGACACAAAAAGCGAATAAAAGCCCCAGCTTATTGCCGAAAGAAGTGCTATAAAATCTCCTTTGGGGCTTAGCTGAAAGGTTTTTGCACCGTTGAAACTTACCAGCGCCACGCCGCAAATGGCAAAAGCAAAGCCCAGAACAAAAAACAGGCTGATGTGCTTTTCCTTTAAAAATATCTGGGCAATTATTGCGGTAAAAATTGGGCAAATTGAAACAATAACGCTTACGTTTGATGCATTTGAAAAAACAAGTGCAATGTTTTCGGCAAACTGGTAAAATGTAACGCCGGTAAAACCTGCCGCTGCGAAAAGCCAGACGTCACTTTTCTGCAAAAACTTAAGGCGTTTGGGGTACAGTGCCCAAAGCCCGGCGTAGGCAAGCACAAAGCGAATATTCAGAATCTCCAGCGCGGAAAAGTCTTTTGCCAGAGTTTTAGTACAGACAAAGGTTATTCCCCAGAAAAACACTGATAGAACGGCCAGAAAATAGCCAAAAGCCGGGGTGTTTGTGAAGTTTTTATTCATCATAAAAGCGATGATAGCGGTTTGCCCGATATTTTGCAATTGTACCGTTTAAAGGAACTGACCGGCGGAACCGGTGGTGGTGGGTGGGCAGTTTTGTCAAGTTTGGACAACAGGTTTTTGCCGTGCAAAAAACAAAAGGTAAGCCCTCTAAACTGCGATTTTTGGAACTTCCTTTAAAAAATAATATCTATTTTCAAAATTTACGTTTATAATTTTACTATGTAATTATCAAAATTATCATATTTATATTCAAATTTTGGAGATTTAAATGTTTGTAAAAACACTTCTTTTGTTTGTTTTTTTTGCAAGTATGATTGGCGTTGGTTTTTATGCGCGTCGCAAAAGTACTGATGTAAATGGTTTTGTTCTTGGCGGAAGGACTGTAGGTCCCTGGCTTACGGCATTTGCCTACGGAACTTCCTATTTTTCTGCCGTTGTATTTATTGGCTATGCAGGACAGTTTGGCTGGAAATATGGTATTTCTACCACTTGGGTTGGTCTTGGCAATGCTTTTATCGGTTCGCTTCTGGCATGGGTTTTAATGGGACGCCGTACCAGAATTATGACCCAGCACCTTGATGCAAAAACAATGCCGGAATATTTTGGCAAGCGTTACGACAGCAAAGCCCTCAGAATTATTGCATCTGTAATTGCTTTTGTTTTCCTTATTCCATATACGGCTTCTGTTTACAAAGGTCTTTCTACTTTGTTCGGCCTTGCCTTTTCAATTGACTATAAATGGTGCGTCATTGTTATGGCGTTTTTAACAGCTGTTTATGTAATTCTTGGCGGTTACATGGCTACTGCAATTAACGATTTCATTCAGGGTATTATTATGCTGGGCGGAATTATTGCAGTAATTGCGGCTGTTCTTCATGGCAAAGGCGGTTTCCTCACTGCCTTGAATCAGCTGTCACAAATTCCTGTTGACCCGGCAAATACAACCCCGGCTCTTATGGGAATGACAGGTCCGTTTACTTCGTTCTTTGGCCCAGACCCGCTGAACCTGTTTGGCGTTGTCATACTTACTTCGCTTGGTACATGGGGCTTGCCGCAGATGGTTGGAAAGTTTTATGCCATTAAAAGCGAACAGGCCGTAAAAACTGGTACCGTAGTTTCAACAGCATTTGCCGTAATCATTGCAGGCGGCTGTTACTTCCTTGGCGGTTTTGGCCGACTTTTCGATGTTCCTGCAATTTATGGCGCAAACGGAAAAATCCTTTTTGACAATATTGTTCCTACAATGCTGTCAACACTTCCTGATGTTCTGATAGGTATTGTAATTGTTCTTGTTCTTTCTGCATCAATGTCTACGCTTTCGTCTCTGGTTCTTACTTCAAGTTCAACATTAACTTTGGACGTTATTAAGGAAACTGCATGCAAAAACCTTGAAGAAAAGAAAACAGTTCTGGTAATGCGCGTTCTTGTTGTGTTCTTTATTGTTATTTCTGTTGTAATTGCCCTTAACCCGCCAACATTTATTGCCCAGCTTATGGGTATTTCGTGGGGTGCGCTTGCCGGTGCTTTCCTTGCGCCGTTCCTTTACGGGCTTTTTTCAAAGAAAGTTTCAAAGGCAGCGGTTTGGGTTTGCTTTATTTACGGTGTAGGAATTACGGTTGCAAACATTTACCTTAAATTCATGAACCCGATAAACTGCGGTGCCGTGGCAATGGTTGGCGGTCTTATTCTTGTTCCGCTTGTAAGCCTTGTTACACCAAAAATGCAGACTTCGTTTGTAGACAAAATTTTCACCTGCTACGACGAAAAAGTAGAAGTTGAACAGAAAATGTATCTTAAAGAAGAAAACTAAAACAGAGGAATCTTATGCCTGTAATTAAATATCTGGAAAGAAATGCAGAAATATACGGCAATGAAGTTGCCCTTGTGGAACTTAATCCTGACGAACAGGATAAACGCCGTTCCAACTGGAAAGAGGCAGAACTGATTGAACCTACACGGTTTGAATCATTCCGGCGCGAAATTACATGGAGCGTGTTTAACGAAAAAGCAAATCGTTTTGCAAATATGCTTATAGCTCGCGGAATAAAAAAAGGCGATAAAGTTGGAATTTTAATGTACAACTGCATTGAATGGCTTCCGATTTATTTTGGTGTTCTTAAAACCGGTGCTATCGCTGTGCCGTTCAATTTCCGCTATGACGCAGATGAAATTTTATATTGTTCCAATCTTGCAGAAATAAATATTTTAATTTTTGGCCCGGAATTTATCGGGCGGGTTGAACCGAATGCAACCCAGCTTGGTTCGGGCAGGCTTTTGATATATGTTGGCGATAACTGCCCGGATTTTGCAGAAAATTATTATCAGGTGGTTTCTAATTATCCAAGCAGCAATTTGAACATAGAAATTACGGACGATGATTTTGGCGCAATTTATTTTTCAAGCGGAACTACCGGCTTCCCTAAAGCCATTCTTCACAAGCATTTGTCTCTTACGCAGGCTGCCGAAATGGAACAGAACCACCACGAAACAGGCAGAAATGACAATTTCCTTTGTATTCCGCCGCTGTATCATACAGGTGCAAAATTCCATTGGATGGGTTCACTGGTTGCAGGAAGCAAAGCCGTTTTGCTAAAAGGAACGAAGCCTGCGACAATTCTTAAGGCTATGAGTGACGAGCATTGTACAATTGCATGGCTTTTAGTTCCGTGGGCGCAGGATATTCTTGATGCCTTGGATCGCGGTGACATTAAATTAAGCGATTATAACCTTGAACAGTGGCGGCTTATGCACATCGGCGCGCAGCCTGTTCCGCCTTCGCTTATTAAACGCTGGAAAGAATATTTCCCGAAACATGATTACGATACAAACTACGGGCTTTCAGAATCAACAGGTCCAGGCTGCGTTCATCTTGGCATGAAAAACATTCATAAAGTTGGCGCAATCGGTGTTCCCGGTTTCCGCTGGGAATGTAAGATTGTTGATGAAAACGGTGCCGAAGTTAAAAAAGGCGATGTAGGCGAACTTTGTGTAAAAGGCCCCGGCGTAATGACCTGCTATTACAACAATCCCGAAGCTACCGCAGAATGCCTGAAAGACGGCTGGCTTTATACCGGCGATATGGCAATGCAGGACGAAGACGGTTTTTATTTCCTTGTTGACCGTAAGAAAGATGTAATTGTAAGCGGCGGCGAAAATATTTATCCGGTTCAAATAGAAGATTTTATGCGCAAGCACGACAAGATAAAAGATGTCGCTGTTATCGGCTTGCCGGATCATCGCCTTGGTGAAAAAACTGCTGCAATTGTAGAAATAAAGGAAGGTAAAACCTGCACTGTTGAAGAACTGGAAAAATTCTGCGAAATGCTTCCAAGATATAAACGACCAAAGGAAATAATTTTCAATACAATTCCAAGAAATGCAACTGGCAAAATTGAAAAGCCAAAACTGCGGAAAATGTACGGCGCAGACCAGCTGGTTGCACAGGAGAACAGATCATAATGAAAGAACTGATGTTAGGAAACAAGGCCGTTGCCCGCGGACTGTACGAGGCAGGGTGTTCAGTAATTTCAAGTTATCCGGGTACACCAAGTACCGAAATTACAGAAGAAGCGGCTAAATACGATGAAATTTATTGCGAATGGGCACCAAATGAAAAAGTAGCCCTGGAAGTTGCCCACGGTGCAACATTGGGCGGCCGGCGTGCGGCGTGTGCCATGAAGCATGTCGGTCTTAACGTTGCTGCAGACCCTCTTTTTACCATTTCATATCAGGGGCTTAACGCAGGTCTTGTTGTCTGTGTTGCAGATGATCCGGGAATGCATTCTTCTCAGAATGAACAGGACAGCCGCCATTATGCAATTGCGGCAAAAGTTCCAATGCTTGAACCAAGTGACAGCCAGGAAGCAATTGATTTTATAAAAGCTGGTTACGAAATTTCAGAAAAATACAATACGCCGGTTTTTATAAGGCTTTGCACAAGGGTTTCTCATTCTCAAAGCGTTGTTGCTACAGGCGAAAGAAATTTGCCGCCGCAGGTTCCTTACGTTAAAGATTCGATGAAGGTTATGATGACCAAAGCTTCACGCGATGGCCATGTAAGGGTTGAACAGCGCACAAAAGATTTGTCTCAATGGGCAGAAACCTGTTCTCTTAACAGAATTGAACTGGCAAAAGACGGAAAAAGCAAAATTGGAATTATAACTTCTTCAACTTCCTATCAGTATGCAAAGGAAGTGTGGGGCGACAGTGCAAACATACTTAAACTTGGTATGGTTTATCCTCTTCCTCAAAAACTAATTACAGATTTTGCTTCTAAAGCAGAAGAAATTTATGTTCTTGAAGAACTTGATCCTATTATTGAAAATTACGTAAAAACACTCGGCATTAAAGTTCATGGAAAAGATACGTTTCCTGTATGCGGCGAATTTTCGCAGAACCTTATCAAGAAATGCGTTTCCATGCCGGTTCCTTCTACCATCAAAATTGAAGATTCAATACCGCCGCGCCCGCCTGTAATGTGTGCCGGCTGTCCGCACCGTGGAATTTTCTATATTCTCAGCAAAAACAAAACCATGGTTTATGGTGACATTGGCTGCTACACGCTTGGGGCTGTTGCACCGCTTAATGCCATGGACTTAAATGTCTGTATGGGCGCGTCTTGTTCCGGGCTTCACGGTTTTAATAAAGCAATGGGCGCTGCCGGCGAAAAAAACAGCGTAGGCGTAATCGGCGATTCTACTTTCATTCATTCCGGCATAACGGGAATTACGGATATTGCGTACAACATGACCAATTCAACGGTAATTATTCTGGACAATTCAATTACGGGAATGACCGGGCATCAGCAGAACCCTACAACCGGTAAAAATTTGCGCGGCGAACCTGCCGGAAAAGTTGACCTTGAAGCATTGTGCCGCGCCGTAGGCTTTAATCGTGTAACGGTTGTAGATCCGTATAATCTTTCGCAGGTTGAAAAAGTGCTGAAAGAAGAACTTGCGGCAGAAGAACCAAGCATTATAATCAGCCGCCGCCCCTGCGTCATGATAAAGGGCACCGTGCATAATCCGCCAATTTCCGTTAATGAAGAAAAATGCGTAGGATGCAAAATGTGCATGAAAATCGGATGTCCTGCAATTGCCTTTAAGGATAAAAAAGCCAGAATTGATTCAACTTTGTGCATTGGCTGCAAGGTATGTACACAGATGTGCAAAACAGGAGCGCTGTAATGGTTAAAAATATTATGATAGTTGGTGTAGGCGGGCAGGGCACTTTGCTTGCCAGTAAACTTTTAGGCTGGGTTCTTGTAAATCAGGGCTACGACGTAAAAGTTAGCGAAGTACATGGCATGAGCCAGAGAGGCGGCAGCGTAGTAACTTATGTGCGTTTTGGCGAAAAGGTTTATTCGCCTGTAATAGATAAAGGTGAAGCAGACGTAATTCTGTCTTTTGAAAAACTTGAAGCTGCACGATGGCTGGAATATTTAAAACCGAACGGAAAAATTATTGTAAACACCCAGGAAATGGAACCAATGCCGGTAATTACCGGAAATGCGGAATATCCTTCTGACCTGATTGGAAAGATGAAATCTGCCGGGGCTGATGTTGACGCGCAGGATTTTCTGGAACTTGCAAATAAGGCAGGTTCTTCAAAAGCTGTAAACATTGCACTGATGGGACGGCTTTCAAAAAGTTTTCCGGAAATACCGGAACAGGTATGGCAGGACGCAATCAGGGCAAATGTTCCTTCAAAATTCCTTGAACTTAATCAAAAAGCATTTGAATACGGGCGGTGCTAAATTTTCTGCCGTAAAGTGCATTTAAACAAAAGTAAAATGCTGAAATGAACAAAAAAAGGCTTAGCAATCTGCAAAACTTTGCAATTGTTAGGCCTTTTTTTATTTGCGCCAGCAAAACCGGCTTTTATAAATTTTCCGGTTTTTTACCGCGGCGCAATTCGTTTATTTTTCTGATTTTTCAGTTTATTCAAGCTGGCATACTGAAAAAATGTTTGTTGCGTGTGGCGCGGTTATAAACGTTGTGCCGTCAACAGCGTCAAACATTGCTGCCGAACCTTCTGCAAGTTCAAAACTGCTGTCGTTAAAGTTTTTGCCCGTTTCTTCTGCCAAAATTGCGCGCAAATCGCCGGAACTTACAGGATAATCGCCGTCGCTTAAGTTTATGCAGCCGCAGTATCTGGCATCGCTGCTGAAAATTATGTAAACGTCTTTTTCAACATTGCGCAGTCCAAACTGCACGCCTGCAAACTTCTGGTATAAATCAACAATTTTTCTGTTCAGTTCTGCTTCGCTGCCACCGGCAAATTTTGCCGGATCGTCCGAATACATCATCTGACCGGCAAAAAGATAGTTTACCAGCGCAATTGTAAGTTTTTCTTCAACATTAAGCGTGCAGTTTTCTTCACGGATAAAAATTACGTCCGGGTCGTTGCAAAAAACCGCGCCGTTCCAAAAGGCGTGCCCCAAAGTATCTTTCATGTTAAGCCATGCGCTTGGGCGGCCGCAAAAATCAAGCTTTTTCATGTCCAGGCTGTCCCAGTGTTCTTTCGTATCCGTGCCAATGCGCGAAAGCGGCAAATGCTGGTAGGAAGCTTCAAACGGCATGCCACAGCCCAAATAGGCCACATTGTTTCCGTCCTTGCTTATTTTGCGGTTGGTTAAAACTTCCATTGCCTTTCTGTAATGTTCGTAGGCCGCACCGCCGTTTGCAAAAGCCCCGTCCAGCATTCCTGCAAACAGAAAATCCAGTTTTATATAGCCAAAACCCCACTGGTTTACAAGTTTTTCCATTAAGCCGTCAATAAAATCAATCACTTCCGGCCGGCTTAAGTCCCAGCAAAAATAATTGAAAGCTTTTGCAGGCTGATACTTTCCGCCGCGCGCACCCCACGCAAAATTGAACCCTGCCGGAACAGGCCTGCCGTTTTTATCGCGCAAAAGCCAGTCTTTATGCTGCTGTACAAAATCAGCACGGTAATCGCAAATAAAAGGCGCAATCCACAAGCCGGGAATATAGCCTTGGGCGCGTATTTTGTCAGTAACGCTTTTCAAGCCATCAGGAAACCTTTCAGCGTTAATTTCCCATTGGCCGGTTGCCTGCTGCCAGCCGTCGTCAATTTGAAAAACCACGGGTTTATTCTGGTCAATATAGGAAAGTTTTATGAAATTTTCGGTTTTGCCCAAAGCTTCAAGGTCTTCCAGAATAAGGTTCTGGTCAATTTTGTTGTAATGGTTGTACCACGATTCCCAGCCGCCGCAGTGTTCGCCCAAAAAATTAAGGCTTTCAAAGCGGCTGTCGCCGTACAGTTCAAAAATGCACTGTTTAAGCGAAAAATAGTTTGGCGCAAAAAAGGTGCAAAGCTTTGCAACAGTTTCGCCAGGCTGGTATGTTTTGTTTTTTGCATAAGCCCAGCAGTTTATTGTTGCCGTTTTGCGGTTTACCGTATAGCGCACAGGCGCGGTGTTTTTTCCTGTTGAAGCAATCACCAGATACCGGCTTCCCCAGCGCAGGTAAATTATGAATTTTCCCTGCAAAAGGCTGGCACTGTATTTTTCCTTTGGCGTGCACGGCACATCAATGTATTTGGCAAATGCCGGAATCAAAAAACGCCGGTACTTTGGGTATGCTTCGCCGGGCTGAACTTCCCAGCCTGCGTCCCAGCTTTGCCAGCCTGTTCCCATAAAAGAAAAATTCTGTGAACCGAAAGAAGAAATGTCTGCATCGCTGCCCAAAACTTCGCCCAAAAGCTGGCTAATTGAAAAACTTGCAAAGCAGGTTTGGGCGTTCTGTTCACCGGCGGTAAACTGGCTTTGTGCTGAATATTCAAAAGTTACAAAAGCAGTGTTATTAGAAAAAGTGCCTTCTGTTCTTGCAAAATTTACGTTTCTTTCCATTCTGTTCCTCATTCTTACGGGTAAAGTAATTTAATTTGTAAAATGTAATTTAATGATAATTCAACTTTGGGCAATTTGAAAGTGACTTTTGTAACATGAAAGTGACTATAGCTTTGCTGATAGCGCCGTGACTGTTTGCAGAAAAAATATAAAAAAATTAGTTGACAGAGTAAAAAACGGAGTTTACTATTCTGATAATGATAGTTTAACTATCACGGATATAGAAAACCTATCACGCACGTAATCATGACTTGCAGCGTGAAAAAAAATTGCGCGTATATAAGGGAGCGTACAAAATGGACAAGACTTCTGTTATTTTTGGAAATGAAATTGATAAGGCCGTTGTAAAAAAGGCATACAAACAGCAGAAAAAGCATCTTAAAAAATTTGGCGATGACCGCAACGCCCAGTATCATCTTGCTGCCGTTGACAACCCGGTTTTAACGCCTGCTTTTGGCGTAAAAAATCTTGTTCTTTCTAAAAATCCTCTGGAAACTTTGCCTCCTAAGCCAATCATCATTGGAAATATCCGCATGGGGTTCGGTCATTACCGCATCAGCATGGCAATGGCTTCGGCTGCCCGTTCAATGGGGTATACGCCGCTGTGGCTGGACTTAAACTCTTTCCCTGAAACAACATGCACAAAAATCATTGCTTCGCAGAATGAACTTTATTCAATGGGTTCGCGCCTTAGCCAAAAAAGCAGGCTTTTTAACAAGCTTTACTGGGAACCGCTGAACAGCGAAGGCTTTAAGAAAATTACATATAACGCATGCGATCAGGCCGCTTCGGAACTGATGACGCCGCTTTTTAACGATCTGGCAAAAGACATTCCTTATGTTGCAACCCACGTATGGCCTGCACAGGCTGCGGTACACGCAGGAATGACAAAAGTTGTAAACGCCATTCCAGACAACTGGCCAATGGGCCTGCATTTAAGCGAAGGTGCGCTGCACACCGTTCAAACGCCTTCATGCTACTGGGGCTACCGCACTTTGCGCGGAATGGACGGAAAAAACATTCTTAAACCGATGGGCGAAAACGACATTATGTACACCGGCCACTACATAGACCACGAAATGCTTTGCAGTATTGAAGACGACTGCAAAAAGCGCATTGAACGCGCCAAAAACGGAAAGGCAATACGCTTTCTGCTTACCATTGGCGGGGCAGGGGCACAGGGCGAATTTTTTGGCGGAATTATAAAAACGCTTTTGCCTTACGTTAAAAACGGAAAAGCTGCACTTTATGTAAATGTTGGCGATTACCGCAATGTTTGGGACAAATTTCTTGCTACAATTCCGGAACTTGTCCAGCTTAAAAACGCCGGCAAATGCACGGAACATTTTGAAAACTGGGAAGATACTCGTTCTTTTGCAGAAAAAGCCTTAAACGCCGCTGATGAAAGCTGCGACGGCGTACACGCTTTTTATCACAAAGATATTTTTGCCGCGGTTTACTGCACCAACGTTTTAATGCGTGCCTGCGACGTGCTGGTTACAAAACCAAGCGAACTGGCTTTTTACCCGGTTCCAAAACTGCTTATCCGCCGTGTTGGCGGCCACGAAATGTGGGGCGCAATCCGTGCAGCCGAAGTTGGTGACGGAACGCCGGAATGTTCAACCGTTGCCGAAGCATGCAGCATTGCAGAAAAGTTTATAAACAACAGCGATTATCTGTGCAGCATGTGCAGCCATATTCTTAATGCGGCAAAACAGGAAATTTATGACGGTGCTTACAAAGTTGTAAAGGCCGCAGCTGAACGTTAAGTAAAACCTATTTGCATGGAAGAGGCAGAATCATGCTGATAGTCGTTGTAATTGATTTGATTTTTGTTTAATCTTTTGCAGCGGCAAAGAAAGTGCTTTTTTGCTTTTTTTCTGCAAAAAACGGAGGATTTATGAACTTAAAAGAAAAACGTCAGAAAGAACAGGATGAAATGAAATTGCGCCGCATGGAACACGTGCTGGACTGTGCCTTTGAATTGTTTTGCGAGCATGGAATTGATTCAGTTTCAATGAATGAAATAGCCCTTAAGGCTGAAATAGGTGTTGCTTCTTTGTACCGTTATTTCGTTACAAAAGAATCGCTTGCCATTCAGTGTGCAAAGCAGGCATGGGACATTGTTGCAGATGAATTTGCAGTTCTTTTTGAAGACCCGGAATACAAGGAAAAAAATGGATTCGGACAGATAATCGTAATTTTTTCAATTTTCTGCGAACTTTACCGTTCAAAAGAAGAATTTTTCCGCTTCATCTGCTATTTCGATTCTTACATTCACCGCAACAATGTTTCAATTGAAGCGCTGGACAGTTACGAAGCCGGAATACAGGGAACAAAGGAAATTGTAATGAATGCCTTGCAGAAAGGCTTTGAAGACGGCAGCATCCGAAAGGAACTGCGCCAGAATGACAACGGAGAAACCCTGTATTACACCTTAATGCACAGTCTGTTTGCCCTTGCGCAAAAACTTTCTGTTTCTGGTTCAATGCTTGCAATGAACAAAAAGGTTTCGGGTTCTGCCCAAATGAAAACCCTTTCACAATTGCTGATTGCAGCCTTGCAGTAAGGCTTTGGTGCGTTGCATTTCTAAAAAGTGCAGGCTTGTGCGCAGGCTTAAATTTGCGCTATTTAATTGAAGAAAATATTGGAAAATTTCTGAAATCCGCAGTTTTGGGAATTTTCCGTAGCTGTTTGTTATAAATTAGGAGGAACATTATGAAAACGTTGACGAAAGGCAAAATGTGGCTTTTTGCTATCGGTCAGGGCGGTTACGCCATTCTTTCAGGCTTAATTGGCAGCTGGCTTGTTTATTTTTACCAGCCAACTCAGGAACTTGTTGCCCAGGGGCAAAGCGCACTTATACCGCAGGGGAAGGTTATTTTTGGCGTTTTGACCATTTTGGGGCTTATTGCTGCTGCCGGCCGCATTTTTGATGCCGTTACCGATCCGCTGATTGCGTCGTGGTCTGACAAATGCAAAAGCAAGAACGGCCGCCGCATACCGTTTTTAAAGGCTGCAGCCCTGCCGCTTGCAGTGGTAACTGTTCTGGTGTTCAGCGCGCCGTTTAGTGCCGGTTCTACGGCAAACGGCATCTGGCTTTTTGTAATGGTTGCCCTTTACTATTTCTTAATTACCGCATACTGCACGCCGTTTACCGCCCTTTATGCCGAACTGGGCAAAACAGCCGAAGAACGCATGTTCCTTTCTACCGCAATGTCTTTAACTTTTATTGTTGGTACTGCCTTTGCTTATGTTGCACCGGCTTTGTGGGACATTTTTATCGGTATGGGCATGGGGCGCTTCAGTGCAATTCGCCTTGCAATGACTTTGCTTGCCGGTATTGCAGCTTTGGGAATGTTCTGCCCGGTTTTTTTCATAAAGGAAACTGACTATGTAGAAGCAAAACCTGTTGAAAGCAACGCAATGCAGTCTCTTGCAGCAACTTTCAGAAATAAGGATTTCCGCATTTTTGTCGGTTCGGACATTTTTTACTGGATTGGCCTTACAATGTTTCAAACCGGCCTGCCGTTTTTTGTAACAACACTGATGAAGCTTGACGAAGGCTGGAACACCATTCTGTTTGTGGGAATGACTGCACTTTCGCTGGTTTTTTACGTGCCAATCAATTTTGCAACAGGCAAAGTTGGAAAGAAAAAAATGGTTCTGTTTGCCTTTGTAATGTTCACAATAACTTTTGCATTTACTTCATTTACGGGCACGCTTGCCTTGCCGCCGGTAGTACAGGGCGTGCTGGTCGTTGTGCTTGGTTCGCTGCCAATGGCAATTTTTGGCATTTTGCCCCAGGCAATGGTTGCCGATGTTGCTGAATATGAAGCTGCAGAAACCGGCGAAAACCGTCAGGGCATGTTTTTTGCCGCACGTACTTTCTGCTTTAAGCTTGGTCAAAGCCTTGCAATGCTTCTGTTTACGTCACTTTCTACCATTGGCGGCAGCGGCGTAACAACTGAAAACGGCGTGCGCATTGTGGCAGTTACTTCTGCCGTGCTGTGCCTTGTTGGCGGCCTTGTTCTTGTTGCCTTCAACGAAAAAAAGATTACGGCAAAAATTACAAAATAACCCAAACTTCGCGTTTAAAATATTTGCCTGAAAAATGTAGAATAATTTTATAAATAGCAACCGCAGGCAGGCACGGACGCGAAAAAAAATCGTCACGACCGAAGGGCGCATTTGCAGCGCAGCTTCGAGCAACGCTTTTTTCGAGGTAGGGACTGCCTGAAGGTTGTTTTTTTTCGAAAATTTTTCAAACTCGACATTCGGGCAAAATAATTTTTAATGCCGCGTGCAAGCCCTGTTTTACTGCAAAACAGGGCTTTTTTTATGCCCAAATGTTGTATATAATGGTAGAAAATATTACAACTTGAAGTTTTTGGCGGGCTTGCAGAATGAAAGCAGATGAAACATTTAACGGAAAAAACAGAAACTGGCTTAAACTGCCTTTCATTTTTCTGCTTTTTTTACAGGTTTCCGCTTTTGCCCAGGATTATTCGTTTTTTTTTCAGCGGCAAAACCTGCAAGACGGCTGGCTTTGGTCTGTTACCGGCGATTCTAAAGATTTTACCCCCGTTGATACGGCATTTTTCAGCGATTTGACAAGCCTTTTAAGCGGTAAAAAAAGCGGTACAATTTTCCTTAAAAACGAATTTTATCTTGACGACAACCTTAAAAACCGCGACATTTCCCTTTATCTTGGCAAGGTTAATTTTGCCGACAGAACCTACTTTAACGGAAAACTTATTGGTTTTACCGGCAGCTTTCCGCCGGAAGAGTTTTCCAGCTGGAATGTTTCTCGCTTTTACCAGATTCCGGAACATCTGATTGAACCGAATGCAAGAAACACGCTTCTGGTTGAAATTTATACAAACGGCGAAGGCTTTATCCAGAGTTTTCCGTTTGTAGCAGGAACAGAACAGGCAAAAAAAATTGCCGCGTGGCAGAATTTTATAAATTGCCGGGTTCACTTACTTTGTGCTTTTGCAATGCTTATAATTTCAGCAAGTTTTTTCCTGCTTTATCTGCGCCGCACCAGCGACAAAGAAAACCTGTATTTTGCAGCTTTCAATTTGTTTGCGGCCGTGCATTTAAGTCAATTTTACATTTTCGATTTGCCTTTTAACCCCAGCGAAATTTTTTCGTACCTTGTTTTTCAAAAAATCGTCGTAAAAAGTTTGCCTTTCCTGCTTTATTACCTTTTGGGCAGCTTTTCGGTTGAATTTTTGCAGAACAGCCCCGGCAAAACAATTGAAAAACTGCGCATTTCCTTTACCGTTCTGCCGGTTCTTGCAGTTTTGTTTCTTCCAAATTATCCGCTGCTAAAGGAAGTTTACAAATATCTGGTGTGGCTAAGCGTTTTTCACCTGTTTTACGTTTTTTACCAGCTTATTCTGGCACTTCTGCGCAAAGAGCGAAATGCAAATTACCTGCTGCTGGCATTTTTACCGATGATTTGCGTTGCAATCGCCGATTTGGCAATTCATCAGGTTGCCAAAAGGTCAGAATTTGCCTATTTCAGCATTTTCGGCTGGATTCTGGTTTCGGCTTCGCTTCTGTTTATGCTGGTTTTGCGTTTTGTTGAAGAACAGAAACATACTGAGCAGATGAATGCGCTTTTTGAGAACATGGCACATCAGCGCAGTCTGGAACTTAACCGGGCAAACCAGATTCTGGAAGAAACCAACGGCGAATTTTCTGTTCTTAACATGGATTACAGCGAAGACCTTGCTCTGGCTCTTACCGTGCAGGGTCAGCTTTTTCCTGCGGTGCTGAAAAAAGAAAGCAATTTGCAGGGCTGGCAGATTGCCAGAACTTTTATTAAGGGCAGCAAGGAAGGCGGCAGTTTTTTTGATTTTTATACCGGCAAAAACGAAGAAAATGCAGAAGTTTTGAACGGTTTGTGCCTGTTCGACATAAATGCGCGCCACGTGCCCGGCGTTCTGCTTGGGCTTCTTGCAAAAAAAATGGCAAAAACTCAGTTTTATTCGGGCTTAAAGCAGCCGCTTGGCCAAACCATGGAATGCCTTAACGCCCAGCTTTTGCAGGTTTTAAGCCAGGGGCAGAACTTTTTAAGCGGCATAATTCTGCGCATAAATGGCGAAAGGCTGGAATACGTAAATGCCGGGCATTCTGCGCTTTTATGCCGCAAGGCAGGCGGCGAAATTTTAACGGCCAATTTGAACGAAAAAAATATTGAAGGCACGGCACTGGGGCTTTCCGGCCTTGACGAGCATTATCTGGCACTGGCTTTTGGCATGAACGCCGGTGACTGCGTGCTTTTGTATTCAAATTCGCTTTTAGCCTTGCGCAACTTAAAAGGCGAAGAATATGGCATTGAATACTTAAAAACAAGTTTTGCCAATGCAAAAGGCGAAAGTGCTGAAGAAAAATTGAATTACATTCTTACCCAGTTCAATTTGCAAGGCGAAAGTGACGACAGCGCCACCTTCGCCCGGGCAGAAAAAGACGTGGCACTTATTATTTTACAGTGCCAGTAAATCGTTTACGGTAAAATTGGTAAAATCGGGAATTACGATGGTGCTGTACGGCGCAACAAGTTCCCTGCTGTTGGTGGTGCTTAAACCAACAACCTTCATTTTTGCTGCGTGGCCGGCTTTTAACCCGTTAATTGAATCTTCAAAAACGTAGCTGTGCTTTTCATCGGTAGCAAAAATTGTTGCACCCAGCTGGTAACAGTCCGGGTTGGGCTTGCTGCGGGTAAAAAGTTCCGCAGTAAGTATGCAGTCAAACAAATGGGGCAGTTCCGGGTGCTGTTCATAAACGCTCTGCATTTTTGGCCGGTTGGAACTTGTAACGACGGCGCATTTAATGTTCCGTTCTTTAAGGCTTTCTACAAACTGCTGTGCACCGGCAATGTATTCCATCTGCATTTCGGCTTCAAATTTATTCAGTGCTTTGGTTATTTCTTCTGTAATTTTTTTGTCGTTGCCAAAAAACACTTCGTATATGTAAGTAAGCGACATGCCTTTAAGGGCTGTGCCGCTGTTCGCCTTGCCCAGATATTTTTCGCCCATGCTGTCCCAGAAAACGCTGTACTGGCTTTCGGTGTCTAAAATTACGCCGTCAAGGTCAAAAAGGGCAGCAATTGGTTTTTGTGTAAAATCTTTATTCATAAAAATCCTTCCGATTTGTATTTTTTCTTCTATTATATATGCAAAATTTATGCGGTGGTTTTTGCCAGCTGTTCTTCCATGCGCATTTTAGGCCGGGCTTTTATAAAATAGCACACAACGTGGGCGCCAAAAGTTATAATCCAGCTTACCGGGTAGGAAATGTAAATAACTTCCTGAATGTGAAACTGCGGTATCTGAAAAACGGTTGCAAGCCATATCAGGCGCAGTCCGCATGCACCAATAAGCGAAGTTATCATTGGCATTACCGAAAAACCCAAACCGCGCAGTACGCCAACCATCACGTCCATCATTCCGCAAAGGTAATAGGTGCTTAAAATTACTTTCAGGCGCACCATTCCGGCGGCAATAACCTGCGCACTGTCCGAATAAATGCCCAAAACCTGTTTGCCAAAAGCAAGAAGCAGCAAACCGCAGAAAGCACCGGCAAAAATTACGCAGAATTGTCCGCAGAAAATAATGCGCTTAATTCGGTCAAAGCGTTTTGCGCCGTAATTCTGGCTTACAAATGAAATTTCGCTCTGGTAAAATGCGTTCATTGCAAAGTAAACAAGGCCTTCTACTGTTTGGGCGGCCGCGTTGCCTGCCATTACAATTGCGCCAAAGCCGTTAACTGAACTTTGAATGACCGTATTTGACAGTGCAAAAACTACTCCCTGGCCGCCGGCTGGCAGTCCAACCTTTATAATTTGCCGCATTTTTTCAGAATCAACTTTCAGTTTTTTAACTTCCAGGCGAATTATGGATTTTTCTTTTGCAAGGCAGCGCAAAACCAAAAAAGCAGAAAGCATTTGAGAAATAATGGTTGCCAGCGCAACGCCCACAACGTCCATTTTTAGCGGAATGACGAATATAAGGTTCAAAATTACGTTTAAAAGGCCGGAACCAAGGAGAAAGTACAAAGGGCGTTTGGTGTCTCCGACGGCACGCAGAACGGCACTGCCAAAATTGTAAACCATGGTTGCCGTCATGCCCAAAAAGAAAATGCGCAGGTAAAGGCTTGCCTTGTCAATAACTTCTGCCGGTGTCTGCATCAGTGCAAGAAAAAAAGGCGCACCAATTACGCCAATAACCGTTAAAATAATGCCGCTGAAAATTCCAAGGCAAATTGAAGTATGAACGGATTTTACAACGTCTTCTGTTTTTTTTGCGCCGTAATATTGGGCAACAACAACGTTTGCCCCAACAGAAAGCCCAATAAAAAGGTTTGTTATAAGGTTTATAAGTGCCGAATTGGAACCAACCGCGGCAAGAGAAGCATCGCCTGCAAACTTGCCGACAACAACAACGTCGGCAGCATTGAAAAGTATTTGCAGAATGCCGGAACACATTAACGGCAATGCGAAAGAAAGCATTTGCCGTAAAATCGGGCCGTCGGTCATGTCCATTTGAAAGTTTCTGGAAGCGTTTTTAGCTTTTATCTGGCGCATAATTCAATAGTAGCACAAGCAAAATAATTTTTGAACAACTTTAAGGCATGCTGAAAAATTACACATTGTAAAAAAGCACAAGCTTAAAATGTTAAAAATTCCGGTTTTTTTCAGCACTTTTCCATTTATTCAAATAGTATAAAAGTGCAAAAAAAAACAGGCTTCAAAAAGAAACCTGTTTTTTATGAGCTACACAGGATTCGAACCTGTGACCCACGCCTTAAAAGGGCGTTGCTCTACCTACTGAGCTAGTAGCCCATCACGTTGTTTTTGCAATTTTTTTTGATGCGATAAAAAAAACATCTACAAGGTAGTAGATGTTTTATGAGCTACACAGGATTCGAACCTGTGACCCACGCCTTAAAAGGGCGTTGCTCTACCTACTGAGCTAGTAGCCCATCGCATTGCTCTTGCGCTCAACGCTCCTACAATATATTGAAAAACAAAAAATGTGTCAATAGATTCTCTAAAAATTCAGGTAAAAACAATGCTTAAACAGCGGCAGGTTTTGCAATGCTTTTTTTAAAGCAAAATGTCTTTACCAAATCGCCAGTCTGCTTAATTTTCATAATGTAAATTAATTTTTTTTTGCTGCGTTTTAATTTGAAGTATTATATAAACCAGATTATACTGTTAGTTGTCGCTATAAACTAATTTATAGTATTTTATTGCGTCAAAAAGCCAAACATACAACGGGGGAGTTATGGCATCAGGATTAAGCAAACGATTTTTTCCGTCTCACGAGTTTGTTCGCAAGCTGGATTACCGCACCAAAAACCAGCTTTCATTGCTTATTAACGGCAATCTTGGTTCAATCGGCATTTTTTTAGCATTCGGTACACTGTGCCTTGTTCAAAAGAAAACAGAAGTTGGCATTGTTGCCTTTTTGTCAGTCATCTGTTATTTCGTGTCTTTGTCTTTAATTAAAAGGGAAAAATTGCAGATTGCTACAATTTTTACAATTCTGGGATTTGTAGGCGCAACCTATGCCGTTACATTTGCTTCCACGGCATTAATGAACCCGCTGCTGCTTTACCGTCCTGTTCTGTTTATGTGCGTAGTTGCTGCCATAAACGCCTACATTGCTTTGGGTTTGCGCCAGATTATTATGTACTTTGTGCCCTGCGTCATACTTTGGGTTGCAAGCCTTTTAACCATATACAAACCTCTTTTTGCAATGGATTTTTCCGAATCAATGTTCAGTTTTAGCATTAGTACGATTGCTTTAATTACGATAAACCTCATACTTTTCCTGAGTAACCGCTTTAACCGCCTTTTGATAAGCAAAAGCGAAGACGAACATACCAAGGCAAAAGTAATGCTTAAGGAAATAACCGTAGTTCTGGACGAAAGCAGGGAAGGTCTTTCTATCGGGCATAAACTTACGGATTCGGCAGAAAGGGCAAACGACGCCGTTGAAAAAATACAGGAAATTTACCGGCTTTTAACTGGTGATGCGATAGAACTGAACAGAGGTGCAATCGATGTAAAAGGCGTCGGTAATCAGATTAATGCACAGGCCGGAGAAATGAAAGTCAGCGTGCAGGAACAGAACGCTTCAATTACCCAGACTTCTGCGGCAATGACCCAGATTAGTGCCAACATTTCAAATATTTCGGCAATTGCTTCCAAACGCCGCGCCGCAATGAACGAAATCGTTCAGGCTCTTTCCATGCAGCTCAGTCAGGTAAATGCTCTTGTTGAACAGATGAATCAGGTAAAAGAATCGTCTAACCGCATTGAAGCCTTTGTTTCTACCGTTGATTCCATTGCTAGCCAGACCGGCCTTTTGGCTATGAATGCTTCAATTGAAGCGGCACATGCCGGTACGTTGGGAAAAGGTTTCAGCGTAATTGCACAGGAAATTCGTAAGCTTAGTGAAGAAACAACCAAAAATGCCAGCCAGATTTCTGAAACTTTGCAGGATAACGGCGCACTGGTTCAGCAGGCAGCGGTTTCTGCCCACACAATGGCAAGTTTTACTTCAAAAAGTGCTCAGGACATTCGCAGTACGGTTGAAGCCATTGACGAAATTCTTTCCGGTATTGGCGAAATGGACATAGGCACGCGGGAAGTTATGAAGGCATTGCAAAACATTGTAGATGAATCGCATAAAACTGCGGATTTGGTTGCAGGCGTTGTAAGCGAAATTTCAGATCAGGGCAGTTCGCTGGAAAATATTGCCAGTATTTCTGGCAACCTTGAACAGAGAATTGAAGGCTTGCAACACCAGATGGCACTTATTGGTACTTCAATTGAAGAAATTAAAAGCGAAGCCGCGGCAAACGTAAACATGACTTCCAAAATGTCAGAATCCCTTGGCGATGTTTACGCCCAGTCCATTTAAAAAACTTTTAAAAAATTGGTAAAAACATTAAAGGCTGCCCGTAAAGGGCGGCTTTTTTTTGTGCACCCGGCCTGCAAAACGGCAAAAACACCCTGCTTTTTTGCTGAAACATAAATAACTTCGGGCTTTTTATGCGCGTAAACGGTTTAGCCCGTGCCATGCATTTGAAAAAGAAATACGCTTTTTGTATAATGTTTTTACTATGAATATTTTTGCCAATATTTTACCCAAATTCATGCATTTTGATGTTGTAGCAAGCGGAAACCTTGTTTTTCTTCTTGCCATCATACTTCTGCTTGGTGCCCTTGGTGGAAAATTGTTCCAGATACTGCGCATTCCGCAGGTTGTAGGCTATATTGTTATAGGAATTATAATTGGCCAGTCGGGCTTTCAGGTTCTGGGTGCAAACGTTATTGCTGCCCTTGACCCGGTAAGTTCAGTTGCACTGTCGCTGATTGGTTTTTTAATTGGCGGCGAACTTAAGATTGGCGTAATTAAAAAATACGGCAAACAGTTTGTAGGCATCCTTCTTTTTGAAGCAATCGTGCCTTTTTTTGTAGTTTCAATACTGGTTACGCTTATTGCCTATGTTTTTACAAAAGACCTTGCCACAAGCCTTTCTTTGGGTCTTATTCTGGGGGCAATTTCTTCTGCAACAGCACCGGCGGCCACAACAGACGTTTTAAGGGAAAACAGAACCCGCGGCCCGTTAACGACAACCGTGCTTGGAATTGTAGCAATGGACGATGCGGTTGCCCTTATTCTTTATGCAATTGCTTCATCTGTAGCATCTTCGCTTTTGGGCGAAACTACCGGCAGTTTCGGAATGAAGCTTCTTTCCGTTGCCTACGACGTATTCGGTTCAATTGCACTTGGTTCGTTAATAGGCTTTTTGCTTAGCTGCATCGTGGTTCACACCATGAGCGACCCGGGGCGCATTCTGGCTTTTTCCCTTGGTGCAATATTTTTAGCCTGCGGCGCAAGCGCATTCCTTCACCTGGACAACATTCTTGCCGCAATGTCCGTAGGTTTTTTTATGGCAAACTTTGCCCCGGCAAAAACCCGGCCGCTGTTTTCGCTGGTAGAAAATTTTACGCCGCCAATTTACGTTTTGTTTTTTGTGCTTGTTGGCGCAAAACTGAATATATGGAACGTAAGTGCATATCTTGGTCTGATTGCCATTGTTTACATTTTCTGCCGCACCTTGGGTAAATCAATTGGTTCAAGGGTGGGGGCGTGGTTAACAAAAGCACCAAAAACCGTACAGCGTTACCTGCCGTGGTGCCTTTTAAGTCAGGCAGGCGTTGCCATTGGTCTTTCAATTGCCGCCGGCAGCGACTTTGCCAACAGTATTGGCCCGAACATTGTTCTTATAATTACGGCAACCACTTTTGTCGTTCAGCTTTTGGGCCCGGTTTGCGTGCGTTATGCGGTGGTTAAGGCCGGTGAATGCAACCTAGACATTTGCGAAGAAGACATCATTAAAAACTGCATTGTAAGTGATGTTACGGCAGGCGGCCAGTCCGTTTGCAGCGAAAATTCGCCTGCAATTGTTGCAGAAACAGTAAGCTTAAGTTCAATTTTGCAAAGTTTCAGCCACAACATAAATACAAACTATGCGGTTAAAAATGCGGAAGGCAAGCTTGCCGGTATAATTACCCTTGAACACCTTAAGGAAAGTCTTCAGATTATGGAACTTTCTGATGCGATTATGGCAATGGACATTCTTGAACCAAGTGCTGCAACCTGCAAGCCCGGAGACGCTTTAAGCGACGTTGTTAAGGCTTTTGAAAGCCTTGATACTGAAGCTTTGCCTATTGTTGATGCAGACGGCAAGGTTCTTGGCATGATTGAACGGAATATTATCGACCATTACCTGCATGCACAGGTGCTGGCTTTGCACCAGAAGCTTGCAAGCATGGATGCCTAGCATTTTTTTGTTTTGCCTGCCGTTTACAGCAAACTGCAGGCAAGGCAAAGCCAAGGCTTAAAATGCCTGCGCACTTTGCACTGGTTTATTTGAATTTTATGCAGGGTTTTAGGGCAGCGGCGAATTTTTTAATTTCTTCATCTTTGCTGCTGCCTGCAATTTCTAAAGAAAAACAGTTTATCTGCTGAATTTTTGTCCGGTCTTTCTGCGCCGGGTCAAGAATTATTTCATCGTAATAGGTACATTCGTTCTGGTTGTAGGCTTTGGCGTTGTACGGTTCTTCCTGTTTCAGTTTCTTTTCCCAAAGTGAAGTAATTTCTTTTTTTGCGCCGGCGGCTGGTTTGGGCGTTTTTGCCAGATAAATATACCGGTAATCTTCAGTTTTCCTTTTTGAATAAAGTTCCGCGGCAATAATCTGGCTTCCGGCTTTTTTGCCCTGCTTTTCAAAGCCTAAAGCCAGCCTGAAAGTTGTTTCTTCGCCGGTTTTAAACACTTTTTCCGGTATGTTCATGCTGAAATAGGGCGAATCAAAACTGAATGTGGCGTTCTGGTCGGTAAGCGTTATTTTGTCCAGCGGCGCATAAAGGCTGTTTGTTTTTTTCAAATAATCCAGAAAATTCAGCCAGTCGTTAATTTTTCCGCTGTACCGCGGATAAATGCAGCTTGCCATAAATTCAACGTCAAACATTGCGCCGGTACTTATCTGGTTTGTGTCGGCAATTTTAAGCATAATAAACACGCCTTCCGGCAGCGGCAGGGCGCAAACAATTGCCTGGCTGTCTGCAAAAGGCAAATTGAAAAGGCTTTTATACCATTTGCGACCCAAACAGTCGGTAAAATTTTCCTGTTTTTCGGCTTTACCAAAGGAAACAATCGGCACTTCTTCATTTGCAACCTGCCTGCCAAGCCCTAAGCTTAAAAGCAAATAATCCGTATACCATTTTGAATCTGCCATTAGCGTTTCAAAACTGCGGTTTTCGCCCCTGTTGATTAAAGCAAAAGTGTATCCCATCATGCTTCCAAACAGCACGCCTTCGCCTTTGCGGCCTTTTTCCTCGTACAGTTTTTCCGGCTGAAGGAACTGCCATTTTTTCGTTTCCGTAAAGCAAAGCAGCAGCGGAAACGCTGGAACTGAACCGGTAGAAAGGACATCGGCAGAACCAAATGCCTGAAGGTAGCCGTTTTCACCGGAAGAATCAAAGTGGGGCGAAAGGGTTTTTACCATTGTCTGTCTGTATCTGGCAAAATCTGCCCTTAAAGTTTGCTGAATTACGTTTAATTCCTGCGGCAGGTTTACTTCTTTTAAAAACTTGTGGCTGAATGTTTTGCCCGGCATGTTTGGCAGCTGGTGGGTAAAGTAATGAACTACTTCGCCTGTGTTTGTGGCAATTATTTCAGTTTCATCAAAGGGCAGGGCAAAAGCGAGTTTTTCATTGGGGTCTTCGCTGCTTAAAATGCCAAGCACTTCACCAATATTGTTCAAAAGCGGGCCGCCAAATGTAAGCGGCTTTGCCGGTTCACTTATGCGAATCCACCGCCATTCGCCGCAAATTTTCTCCAAACTCCGGCTGGGTATAATTCCGCCGCGTATTACCAGCCCGTCGCCCAGTTCCATGCTTGCCGCAAATACCGGCGTGTTCTGGTTTATGCGTCCGGCTTTTTTAAGTCCTTTCTGGTTTTCTTCCGGCTTAAAACCTTTTAATGTAAATTTTATGTAATCCCGGCTGGTAGAAAAACTTTCTATTTTATCAATTGAAAAGATCGTGCCATTGCTGTCGCGCAGGGCAAAATTGCCGTACTGTGTACCGTTTAGCAGCATGAACGCCTTGCAGGAAGAATAGAAAAAGCCGTCGTTCATTAAAAAGGCTGTGCCCGTTATGGCGTAAGGGTCGTCGCGGATAATGGGGTTCATTTTTTCAAAGGCGGGCGGAAACAAATATTCGGTATTGCCTTCTCCGGCTTTTTTTGCTACAACTTCAAAAATGTTCGGGCTTATTCTTTCAAGCACTTCATCCGTAAGTTTTGCGTTTGCGTTGCCTGCGCTTTGGGCATAAAGGCAAACTGAACCTGTAAAAAAAATGCACAGCAATAGAAGAAACTTTGCAAATTTGTCTGCAATTTTGGTTTTTGCCGGGCGTAAAATTACCGGTTTTTCTTGGGTAAAAAAAAGTTTTTTCATTCTGCCCCCGGTGTTATTTTCAGCCATTCCTGGGTTTCGGCACTAAGTTTTGCGCCTTTTTTCTGGGCAAGCTTAAAACTTTCCGCGGCTTTTTTACTTAGTGCAAGGTTTTCATCATAATCTGGCGAAGTTCCAACCGACATGCGCAGAATTCGCCCTTGCAGTTCCAGAAACTTTCCGCTTTCCTTTTCGTCTTTGCTTATTCTGGTTATTGCGTAGCTTGCCCGGTCGCATTTTTGCAGGGCAAGGGCACTTTCTGCATAAATGTAAAAAATGTCATTGTAAAGGCTGTTTTTGCTGCTTCCGGCATTGCCAGCTTTTAGTATGCCGTCAATAATCTGGGCATTGTTCATTGCCTTGCGGTAGGCTTTTACCGCATAGTCAACGCTCAGTTCCATGTGCAAAACACAGGGCAGTTCGCCGAAATCTTTTTTCAGTTTTTCAATTGTGGCGCGGTCGCGTTCTGCAAATACGTGGTTTGGCTGCAAAAGTTTCTGCGCCTGTTCAAAGCTTTTGGCTTTTCCCGTCGGATGGTATCCGGTCTGTTCCATTTTAACGGCATTTTTTGCAGCCGTTTGTGCCGGGGTAAAGGCGTATTCTTCAAAATTTATTTTTTTCTGGCTTTGCTGCCAGGCCTGCCTGCCGGTTGATAAATAGCTTTCGTATTTTACCTGTTCAAGGCCGCTAAACTGCCTGCCAATTAAGTAGCGTGCCCAAAAATCTTCCCAGCTGGCGCAGTCTTTTTTTAATGCATCAACCATCGGCTTTACGGCGTTCAGTGCGTCCTGTTCGCTTATAAGTTTTGCACCAAGGCTAAAGCGGTAAAGTGCAATCAGCCGGGCATTGTCCCACGCGTCCAGTGCTTTTTCGCCCAAAACGGAAGAAAATGCCGCAGTAAAATAAAGCTGGCTTGTTTCCAGCACCGTAAGGCATTCTTTTTGTGCAATCTGTTCTACGGCTGCATTAGGGTATTTTTTCAGCAGTGCCTGAAATTTTTTAAACGCCGCGGAATCTCCGCTTCTTCTTATTGCGTCAGCGGTTTCTTTTATCTGCTTGGTGTTGCTTACGCCAAAATTCGTGCGCAGCGCGTTCTGGCAAATTCTTACCGTATTTGCGTTTTCGGTGGCAGGGTTGAAAGTTTTGTGGCTTAAACCTGCGGAAAGTTCTATAAAATTGCTTGTAAATGCACAGGCGTATTCGCTGTAAGAATGCTGGCAAAAGGCTTTTGGCGCGGCAAAGGCCAGCATAACAAGCAGAAAAATTTTTATGAATGAACGGTTTTTTTGAACGGACATTTTAGTCATTTTTCAATTATAACTGCTGGCTTTAATTTATTCAAACCTGCTTTAAGCCGCATTTGCCAAACTCGACATTATGGCAAATAGCCTTTATAATTGAAAAATGCGCATTAACTATAAACAGATACCTGAAACTTTTCAGTATTTAACCCTTAGTTTTACACTTTTTTCAACGAACAATCTTTTTATATATGCTGCCGCCGGTGCTTTTGGTTTTTTCTGTTCACTTGTACCAATTGTGCTGATGATTGCCGCAGTTTTAATGCGTTTTTTTCGTACCAGCCCAGAAAAAATGATTGATTTTATAAGCAGTTCCTACGGGTCGCTTTACCACAGCTTTGACATGCCCAACGTAATTGCTTCAATTTTACAGATAAAGGGCGTTGGCCTTTTTGAAATTATTGTGGGAATTTCGCTTATATGGATGGCGCGGCGTTTTTTTCTGTACGTTATGCAGGGAATAAGCTGCATTTTCAGAATTACCGCAAAACAGAAACCGGTAATTATCAGCGTAATTTCTCTTGCAATTGAAATTATGCTGGTTGTTATTGTTGCGCTTTTACTTTTTCTTTCCAATACATTTGAATCTTTCATCGCCATGACGGGCATTATCAATTTAATGCCGTTTTTCTTGAAAAAATCCGGCGAACTGCTGATGAAATTTTTGCCCAGTGGCATTTATTTTCTGCTTATTCTGCTAACTTACCGCATTGCGCCCGGCTGCAAGCCTAAATGGAAGATTTGTGCTTTTGCAAGTTTGGGCTGTACGGCAATTTTCTTTATTGTTGATGCGTTTTTTCATATTTTTATAGACATGAGCCGCTACAACCTTATTTATGGCGTGCTAAGCAATGTTATTGTTCTGCTGCTGGAAGTGTACACTTTTTTTATGCTGTTTTTGTATTTTGCCCAGTTTATTTTTGTGTGCCAGTATTTTGACATGCTTTTATTTGAACAGATGTACCTTTTACCCGGCAAAGATGCTAACCGGCTTGAAGATGCTTTTAAGCGCCTGCTGTTTATTCAGCCCAAGCATTTTACCAACAGCGCCACTATTGATTTTGCCGCCGATGACCAGATTTTTTCTGCCGGTGATGACAGCAGCGTAATTTATTATGTTTTCAGCGGTACGGTTCGCACTTTTGCCAATAACCACATGCGCTACCATTCTGCCGGTGCTTTTTTTGGCGAAGCCGACTGCGTTACCTACCGTCCGCGAACCGAAAGTGCCAGTGCCGAAACCGACGTAAAGCTTATTCCAGTTACCCACGATATGTTTAAGGAACTGCTGGACTTTAGCCCCGATGTAGCAAACCGCCTGCTAAAGCATTTGTTTTAGACAGAAAAAAAATAAATCAGCAGAAAACTAGAAACAGCCCGGTTTTTTATAAAGCCGGGCTGTTTTTTAAGAGTGTTTGATTAAAAAGAGTGTAAAAGTAAAAAAAAGTAGAGATTAACATTTTTTTATCTTGTATGTAAATATACAAGAAAAATCTTGACATAAAAAACGAAAACTATTATATTTTTAATATAACTTGTATATATATATACAAACAATTAAGGAGTGATAATGTCTTATTCAAAACATCATTTTGTTTATAAAGCTTTAGATAAATATCAAAACTTAGGTTCTGATCAACATCATTTGTATATGATTGTTTTTATAGCTTTTTTAGCCAAAAAGAATAATCTTTCGGTAAATCTTTCTATAAAAGAGATAGTAGAACAATCTGAGACAAAAGTATTTCCAAAAGATTTTTTATTAAAAAATCTTCAGGTTTCTGGTAATTTTTGTATCAATGAAACTTTAGACCCATTTGAAAATGTCTCTATTGAAGAGTTAGCTGATTTCCTTTGTGATAGAGATTTATTTTCTTTAGAAAAAGATACAAGTTTTGGACAATATGGTCAGCCATCGGGATTAAATGATTTATTGTGCAGATTATTTAATTTTAATAGCAATGATACATTGCTTGATATTGGTTCTGGATTATCTACATTTTTGAATTATGTATCAAAAAATTATGACTTAGCAACTTTGGATGGTATTGAAAAATATAGTCTAATATATATTTATGGAAATATTCTTCCTGAAATAGAAGATTCGAACATTAGAATTTTTCTTGATGATGTTTTTAATCATGAGTATGGGAAGACATATACAAAGGTATTCACAAATCCTCCTTTCGGGGGAACTTTAGACTCTGAACTTAATAAGAAACAGATTAATTATGTTGAATCAATTATTGGATGTGAAACCAGAGAGATAATGATTGGCTTCATATTAAAAGCGATAGAATTACTTTCTGAGGATGGTAAAGCAATAATATGTGTTCCTCCAATTGCACAATTTGGAGATAGCGCTTATTTAGACTTACGGAAATATTTAATTGATAATAAATTGCTGGAAGCTGTTATTGAATTACCTTCAGGAGTATTTCATCCTTATGCTTCGGGCGTAAAAACATCTCTCTTAATTTTATCAAAAAAGAAAAATGATAATGTATTATTTATGAATGCAGCTCTATTATGCCAGAAACCTCGAATAAGAGGACGAGGATTATTGATGGAGGATGTGAATAATATTTATGAATTATATGTTAATGAAAAACATGAAAATAGTTCTATTAAGAAAGTCGTATCATGCAAAAAAATAAAAGATAATAATTATTATTGCTCATCCAACAAATATCTCCTAGAACCAATTATTGAATTGAGAGGAATTAATAATTATTTGCAATTAAGTAAGCTCTTGACAACTAAGATTATACGAGGTTCTCAATACAAGGCTGAAGAACTGGATAAAAAGGAAACAAATTTACCTACAGATTCTTATTATCTATCTGTAAAAAATATACAGGATGGTAAAATTGATTCTGATTTATCGAGAATAGACTTTATTGAAGAAAAATATAGCAAACTCATACTTGAAGAAAATGATTTAGTAATGGGAATGATTATTTCAGAAAAAACAAAAATTGCACTGGTAGATAATTTAAAAGGAAAAAAAATAATACCAGCCAATAATATTTACATTATTAGACCAAACAAAGATTTAATAAATCCATTATTTCTTAAAATGATTTTAGAAAGTGATAGAGCAAGTTTATTATTTCAAACATTTGCCTCAGGTGCCTCTTTACCTTCTATAAGTGTAGAGTTTTTAAATAATTTAATGATTCCGTTACCTGATATGAAAACTCAAAAAGAGTTAGAAACAAGATATAGAAACATTGAAATCGAGCAGGAAGCTTTAAAAAATAGATTATTTCAGCTTTCAACTGAGAAAAATGGAATTATTTCATTGTTTAATGAAGGGAAGGAATAATGTTTAATACTCCTTTATCATCTAATGAATTGATGGAAATTATTGAACTTGTGAAGCAGAAGGTTTTGGTGGCGAATGCAACAGGAGATTTGATTTCATTATTAGATAAGCTTGGAATTTCATATAAGCAGAAAGATAGTGAAGAAGAAAAGGTGTCTTCTGGAAATCCGTTAGGAAAAGTTCTTATCATAGGAGAATCAGCTGTTAAGCAAAATAATATTACTGGAATGTTGAAAGATCCAGAATTTGGATTTTCCAATTCATCTATCCAGAAGCGTTTTGAATTTGTTTTCGAATATGAAACTCTTAGCAGTTATTCATTTAATAAACTTTCAAAATGGAACTATGCAGTAATTTTAGCTGGTCCAATGCCTCATAGTGTAAAGGGGAGAGGAAGCGAAACTAGTTTATTAACAACATTGGAAAATAATAAAGATGATTTTTATCCGCCAGTAGTTAGATTGACTGCAAATGAACAGTTAAAAATCACAAAGCAAAATGTTCACGATATAATTCTAGATTTGATGAAGAAAGGAGTTATTGCAGCATAAATAGTTTTGGTTACTGTGCTCTTATTCGGCACAGTAATGATTAAAAAACAAAAGGAGTTTTACTATGAACCGTCAGTAATTTTTCGGTTGCCGTTCCGCATGGGGCAGGTAAATCAAAAACCTCGGAAGAGGACACAAGGAGACAATAGTGTCTTTATTTATTCTTTTATCAGTTTTGATTGCATTGTCAATCGCTGGTATCATTTTGATGATTGTTCTTTTGGTTAAACATAATGGTTTAAACCAGAATGTTTTGAATGACAAACTTGGTGTTTACGAAAAGAAATTGGACTCATATGAGAAGAATCTTAAGGATGAGTTTGAGCGTAATCGTAAAGAAACTACGGAAAATGAACGTTCTTCAAGAAAAGAAAGTCAGGAAACATTGATGAATTTCCAGAATTCTATCAATGGTAAACTTGATAATCTTACAAAGAATACACAGGACTCTTTGACTTCTAGTCTTACTAAGTTCATGGAAACTCTTTCTACTCGATTTGATTCTCTTTCAAAGACAACACAGGAAACTTTGAACAATCAAAAGCAGACAGTTCAGACAAGTCTCAAAGAAATCCAGGATAGCAATGAAAAGAAGCTTGAACAGATGCGTATGACTGTTGATGAAAAACTTCAGAAGTCATTAGATGAAAAATTCAAAAACTCATTCAACATGATTGCAGAACGTTTGGATCAGGTTCATAAAGGTCTTGGAGAAATGCAGACTATTGCAGTTGGTGTTGGAGATCTCAAAAAAGTTCTTAATAACGTAAAAACTCGTGGTAATCTTGGTGAAGTACAGCTTGCAAGCATTTTGGAACAGATTATGGCTCCTGGACAGTATGAAGCTCAGGCTCACATCTATCCAAAGAAGGATTTGAAAGTAGACTTTGCTATTCGTTATCCAGGTTCAGATGAAAATGAAAATGTATTCCTTCCTATTGATGCAAAATTCCCAGGAGATACATACTCTGCTTTGCAGGATGCTTACGAAACTGGAGACAAAGAAACAGTTGAAGCAGCATGGAAGGTTCTTGAATCTGAGATTAAGAAAGAAGCCAAAAGTATTCACGATAAATATATCTACGAGCCGGTAACTACACCTTTTGCAGTAATGTTCCTTCCTTTTGAAGGTCTTTATGCAGAAGTTGCAAGAAGAAATATGGTAGAGATGCTCCAGAGAGAATATAGCGTCACAATTGCAGGTCCATCTACAATGGCTGCTATGCTCAGTTCTCTTTTGATGGGATTCAGAACTCTTCAGATTCAGAAACGCAGTGCAGAAGTTTGGGGTATTTTGAGTGCTGTTAAGACAGAATTTAATTCTTTTGCCAAAGTTTTTGCGTCAGCACAAACTCGTATTCGTCAGCTTGATGAAGACATGGATAAACTTATTGGTGTTCGCACACGACAGATTCAGAAAGCTCTTAAAAATGTTCAGGAGCTTGATGGTTCAGCACCAGAAGTTCTTGCAATAGAGTCGGAAGCTGAATAATAGCTAAATTATTTTTATGGCGAAGGTAATCTTCGCCACTTTCAAAAATCACAAGTTAAAGAAAATAAAAAAGCGCATCCACTTTCCGGGTAGATGCGCTTGCATAATCATAAATAATTAATCTTTCGGTTAGTGTTTTTTATTCCCAGCCGAATGTTGCCGGTGGTTTGTTGGTTGCGTCAAAGTAAATTGCGTCTACAAACGGCAGGGCTGCTATCTGCTTAACAATCGTTTCAAGCAGTTCTTTGGGCAGCTGGGCAAAACGGGCTGTCATAACGTCTTCGCTGCAAACCGGGCGCAGAACAAACGAACAGCGGCTGCTGCTTGATGCATAAGGCAGAATAATCGTTAAGTGCTGGAAAATTTTATTGTACCAGCCGGCCTTTTTAAGTTCAGTCAGTACAATGTTGTCAGCTTCCCTCAGCTGATCCAAGCGGTCTTTCGTACAGTAACCTTCCTGCAGTTTCATCTGCACGCCCGGTTTCTGGTAAAGGCGCAAAATTGTGCGGTTGATATATTTTGCTGCATTGCATACATTGCTGGAAATTTTTTCAATTTCTTCCCAGTAAGGGCAGGGAAGGGCGTAAAAACCGTTTTCTGTTTCTTCAAAGCTAAGGGCAGCCGGAAAACGGTAGGTTCTGAAGTCGCCCTGAACGCCAACTGAACGAACCGGCAAAACATCGGCGGCACTAAGTTTATCAAGACCAAAGTTCATTGCCGCAATTTCTGTTTTTGCCAGTTCAAGTTCGCTTAAATCTTTTTCGCTCTGTTTACCTTCTGTACACAGCACGTTAATAGAAAGCCCCGGCCCTGGAAACGGATGGCGCATAACAAGTTCGTCGCTAAGACCAAGTTTTTTACCGATGGCGCGAACTTCGTCTTTGTAAAGGTCGCGAATCGGTTCAATGATTAAGCCTTTTGCAATAAGGTCCTGAATGCCCTGAACGCGGTTGTGGTGCGTTTTAATTGTATGGCTGTTGGCTGTTCCGCCGCTTTCAATAATATCCGGATACAAAGTGCCCTGCGCCAAAAGCCACTGGCTTTCGTCAAGGTTCTGTTTTGCAACAACTTCGTTGCGCACGGTGATGAAGTTTTCGCCAACTGCCATGCGCTTTTTCTGCGGGTCTGTTAAGCCTGCAATTGCAGCAAGAAAACTTTTGCTTGCGTCTTCTACAATAAAATTGTTAAAACCGAATTTGTGGTAAAGGTCTGCAACCGAAGCACTTTCGTTTTTGCGCATAAAGCCGTTGTCAATGTGCAGTCCCAAAACCCGTTCCTGACCCAAAGCTTTGTTCAAAAGTGCAAATGTAATTGTACTGTCAACGCCGCCGCTTAAAAACAGAAGAACATTTTTATCGCCGGCGTTTATTTTTATGTTTTCAAGAATCGTTGCAAGAACCGTATCCTGATCCCAGTTCTGGTTCATGCCGCAAATCTTTGCAAAGTTTTCAAAAATTCTGTTTCCGCATGGGGTATCTTTTACTTCGCAGTGGAACTGCAATGAAAAGCGTTTTTTTGCAAGGTTCTGGGTTGCGGCAAACGGGCAGTCTTTTGTTGCGCCTACAACTTCAAAACCGTCGCCAAGTTTGGTAACGCCGTCCTGATGGCTCATCCAAACCTGCTGGTTGTCTTCTATTCCTTCAAAAAGCGGCGATTTTACGTTTTTGTTGAAGTTCAGCTTTGCAAAACCAAATTCGCCAACGGCTGCTTTTTCAACTTTGCCGTTGTAGCCCTGCTGAACAACATAATGACCGTAGCACAAACCCAGAATCGGAATGTTAAGAGAAAGAATGTTGCTGTTAAATTTAGGGGCGTTCTCATCGTAAATAGAAGCAGGACCGCCGGAAAAAACAACGCCTTTTGCACCTTCAAAAGTTGAAAGGTCTGCCTGCGGTTGGGCAATTTCAGAATAATAGCCAAGCATACGAAAGCGTTTAGCAATTAAGTGTGCGTACTGGCTGCCAAAATCTAAAACAATAATTTTTTCTCTTGACATTTGTGTTCCTGTAAAGTGATTTGATAAAGAAAAATGAATGCAAACATTCCTTTCCTTTAGAAAAGTTTAGCAGATTTTAGCGTATTTTGCTAGTAGAAGTATTAACACTGTGAACGGAATTTATAAAGATTATCGGTTTAAAAATAAAAAACCACTTGAATTATCAAGTGGTTTTATGGGCGATGAGAGGATCGAACTCCCGACATTTTGGGTGTAAACCAAACGCTCTCCCAGCTGAGCTAATCGCCCTTACATTTATTACTATAATAAAATGCCAAAAAAGAGTCAATACGATTTGAAAAAATAATTTAATTTTTTTGTTTTTTTTCTCAGATAATCCGGCATTTACGGTACAAGTTCAAAACCAGTTTTGCTTGCAAAATTGCAGAAAAAAATGCTATGAATTTGGCTGAAAAAAAATAAGGAGTGTTTATGATTAAAAAAAATATGGCAGGCTGCATTGCAGTTCTGCTGGTTGGTCTTATGGCAGGCTGTGCTTCGGGTGGTGGTTCTGGTGGTGGCAGCAGTTTTAATGCAGCCTTATATCCGGAAATTGCAGGTCATACTTTTGTTCAGGTTGAAGAATACACAACAGAACGCGGGCTTACAAAATCAACTGTAACAATGAACTTGAAAAAAGACGGAACTGTTACGGTTGATGTAAAATATGAAAATTCACCGTTGCCTTATACAAATTCAAGCGGTTATGGTTCTTATTCTATGACAGATACAAAACTTCAAATGAATATTCAGTACCAGCATGATGCAAACTTTTACGGTGACAGTTATCTTCAGAATATGGGGAAAGCCTTCAATTATGAATACACCCCGCAGGATAAAAAGCTGAAATTATCATACCGCCCGATTATTGACGGCGCCTACGTAATGCAATTTGTAAGGATTGATTAAACTTTCAGCCCAAACCTGCGGGCAGAAATTTGGGTAAAACAGAAAAAGCCGCTGGAACTGAAAAAAATATTTCAAATATCCAGTGGCTTTTTTCATTTTCAGTTATTTTCGTTAATTTCTGTTTTTTCCGTTAAGCGTCCGGCCACATTTCGGCGGCAAGTTCGCGCAGTTTGTATTTTTGAATTTTGCCGCTTGCTGTAAGCGGATATTCTTCAACAAAGGCAATGTATTTTGGAATTTTGAACCACGAAATTTTGTCTTTGCAGGCGGCAAGCACTTCTTCTTCCGTAATATTGCTGTCTTTAGTGCGGATGATAAAGGCAGCAGGCTGTTCGCCGTATTTTTTTGAAGGCACGCCTACAAGCTGAATGTCTGCAATGCCGGGTATTGTGCCCATAAAGTCTTCAACTTCTTTTGGCGAAATGTTTTCACCGCCGCGAATAATCAAGTCCTTTAAGCGGCCGGTAATATAGTAATAGCCCTGTTCGTCCATTTTTCCAATGTCACCGGAATGAAGCCACCCGAACTGATCCAGCAGCTGGTATGTAGAAAGCGGATCTTTGTAATAGCCTTTCATAACGTTAAAGCCGCGGCAGCAAATTTCGCCGTCTTCGCCAATTTCGCAGAATTTGCCAGTTTCCGGGTTAATAATGGCAACTTCTACGCCCGGCAGTGCCTGACCGATTGAAAAACATTTTTTTTCAATGTCCGGTTCAAAATAGCGGGTCTGTGTCATTACCGGGCCGGTTTCTGTTAAGCCGTAAGGTATTGTAATTTCCTTCATGTACATTTTTTCTACGCACTGCTGCATTCGTATAACCGGGCATGTTGCGCCAGACATAATTCCTGTTCTAAGTGAAGAAAAATCGTACTTGTCAAAATCCGGGTGGTCTAGCATTGCAATGTACATGGTTGGCACGCCGTAAACCGAAGTACATTTTTCGCTTTGAATGGCGCTCATAACTTTTATCGGGTCATATTTTTCCAGCATTACAATGGTTGAACCGTTGTTTACGCAGGCCATAATGCCCAAAACCATGCCGAAGCAGTGAAAAAGCGGAACTGGAATGCAAACCCTGTCGCGGCTGGAAAGATTCTGACATGCGCCAATCCAGTAACCGTCGTTGCCGATATTGCGGTGTGTCAGGCACACGCCTTTTGGTGTTCCTGTTGTGCCCGATGTAAACTGCATGCAGCAGGTGTTGTCATCACGGCATTCGTCCTGGCGGTCAATGTAATCTTCGTAAGATGTAAAGCGCGAAACACGCAGAATGTCGCTTAATTTGTTAAAGCCTTTACGCGTATCAATTTCTCCAAATTTCGGAATGTAGAAAACGCGTTTAAGAAACGGATATTCTTCGCTTTTTATTTCTGCATCATCGCCGCGTTTTTCCAGCCCCGGAATGAGTTCGTAAAGGGCATTTGTGTAGCTGTAGTCGCGGAAGCCTTCAATACAGAACAGGAATTTGGTGTCGGATTTTTTCAAAATTCCGTCAATTTCGTTCTTTTTAAAGTTCATGTTTACGGGAATGAAAACTGCACCGATTTTTGCAGTTGCGTACATTAACGGAACATATTCTGGAATGTTGGTTGCCCATACTGCAACTTTATCACCGTGGTCAATGCCCAAAGCCATCAAGCCCCGAGCCAGCTCGTCTACATAATCAGAAAATTCGTTCCACGTTAAGCGCCAGTTGTGTTCCGGGTAAACAAGCCCGTCCTGATTTCCAAAAAAACGCACGGTCTGGTCAAGGGTCTGCCCCAGCGTCATTCCGTGTACAATCGGGTGGTTGTTCCATGCAACGCCCCGCGAAACTGCCTGGGTAAATGGCGGTGTATCCGGGGCGGTGCCGTATGGGGCTTGTGGCGATAATTTTCTGAAAGAAGTTGCGCGTGTCATAAAATGCTCCATTAAAAAGGAAGTGTAAAATATTGTAAGCGGCAAAAATGCCTTAAATTTGTGCAATTTGTTCTGCTTTCATAATATATGGAAATGATTTGTTTATCAATTACAAAATTGCGTTTTTTGTCATTTTGTTATGTTTCGCGTAAATTGAAAGGTTAGAATGATATTGCAAGTGAAGTCGTTCTCGAAATGCATTTATTGCAATAAATTGCAAAAAAAATGCATTTCGTGAATGTCTTCACTTGCATGGTCTTTATAATATTTCAGTTTATGCTGCGCTTTACGTTGAAGGGTGGAAGTTTTTGCGGCTGGTGGAATGAGGGTGGGTGTAAATTGGTTTTCACTTTTGTGGGGGTTGTTTTTTGCCGAAAAGTTAAGAAGCCTGAATGCTGTGTTTTTTGATTAAATTGTCGAAAGGCGGCCTTGTGCTTTGCCTTTTTAAACCGGCAGTCACGGTAAAAGTGTTCTTAATTTGGAGGAATTATGAAATCTGGTAAAAAATCTTTGGGAACTTTGGTTCTGCAAATTGCCTTGGGCTTGTTTCTGCTTACTTTTGGTATTTTAACCTTGCAGCTGGATTCCGGCTTTTTTGGCAAATTGAATGCCCTTGTTACTGGTAACGAAGTTGCCATTGCAGTTAACAGTTTTATTAAAGGCGACACTGCCAATATCGTAATCATTCTGCTTGGCATTTGCGAACTTATTGCAGGCGTTGGGCTTTTGCTAGACCTGTTTGTTTCAATGGGAAAACTTGCCAATATTTTCAATCTTATTGTGCTTGTTGCATGGATAGTTGTAATTGCCGTAATTGACGTAATGGGGCCAGGCGGTTTGGCAAACGGCGCATTCAAATCAATGGCAACTTTCCTCTGGTTCTTAAAATCTTTAAGTTCCCATTTGCTGGTTTTGGGCGCGCTGTTAACTTTGCGCAAATATTAAGCCAAAAAACGCACATTCTGCATTTATTTTCAGGCCGTAAACCTGCTGAATAAATAAAAAAGTAAACCCTTGTGCCCGTTGTTTCTATAAAGCAGCGGGCTTTTTTTTGTGCCGGGCATTTTTGTTTTGTTATTTTGAAATCATTAGCGTTCGGCGGTTAGTAAAGCAGCTGATTTGTTATTTTAAAATAGATTCTGAATCTTGTTATGGATGACAAAAAACTTAAAACCAGACATTCGGCCTAATATTCATATTTGAATAACAAACCGTTGGGCAAAAGCCTTGCCGTTAGCCCTTTGCCGCTGGCGTTAAGCTGGGCAATGTAGGTGTGCGCAATTGGCACCATAAGCCCTGTTGCCGTACCGATTGCGGCACCGGTTAAAACATCGCTTAAAAAGTGATTTCCGCTCATTATGCGGCTTGCTGCCGTGGCAACTGCAAGGGCGTAACTGCCTGCGCCAACCAGATATTTTGTTTTTCCCTGGGGAAAATAAGTGCCGTAAACGAAAGTTGTAAAAGTTGCGGCGTTAAATGCCATGGCGGAATGACCCGACGGAAACGAATTGTACCAGTCGCCGTCGTCTACGTCTTTTTGCGGCCAGCCCGTGTTGTAAGTGTAGGGGCGGGCGCGGTAAACCATGGTTTTTCCCAGTTCCTTTAAGCCGTAAGCCCACGCAACAGATTCGGTGTACATAATGCCGATTGTGAACCAGTCCTGCTTGGGTGCCATGGCAAATACCGCAGGTGTAAGCATTGCGGCAATTTGCAGGCCGGTACCAATGTTGTCAAAAGTGTGGTTGTATTCTTTGTAAAAAATTGCATCGGAAGCAGGAATTTCTGAAGGATTGCGAAGGCCTGTAAAAGTGGGATTTTTGCCTTTTTTCTTGTTGCTTTCGCCTTTTAAGTAATCAAAAACAATAACGCCCAGCGCACCGCCAAAAAAAAGCGTTTCTGCAAGGGGGTCAAGGGCAAACAGCTGTTCCTGCGGTTCCGGCTCAGCGTTCGCTTCCGGCACAAAGTCCTGCGAATAGTTGCCAGCCTGGGTTTGCCGCAAGCCGTCCGCAATTTGAGATTTTGTTTGGGCGCACAAAGGAATGAAAATATTTACTGAAGAAAAAACTACCAAAATTGCGCTTAATAAAAGCCGTTTACTTTTCATTTTACATCCTTGTAATTCACTGAAAAGAATAACACGCTTAAGCTTAAATCTGCAACCCTTGCGCAGAAATCCGGCATAACCGTAAAAAATAAAAAAATCCCATTTGAAGAAGCTGCCGACTTTTTAAAAAGCCAGGTGCCCATGACAAAAACCGAATGGGACACCCTTAACCGCAAATTACAGTTCCGCGCCTTTACCGCGGCAAAACTGGGCACGGCAGAAGAAATAGAAAAGGCAAAACAGCTGCTGGTAAAGGCAGTTCAAACCGGCTCAAACTACGCCGAAACATGGGAAACCGTAAAGCAAGCCTTAAACAAAAACGGCACGCTAAAACCCGGCTACTGGGAAACAGTATTCCGCACAAACACGCAGAGCGCATACATTGCAGGCAAACTGCAAAAATACCAGGACACCGGCGCAAAAGCCTACCAGCTTATGGTAATAGAAGACAGCCGCACCAGCAGAATATGCCGCCGCCTTTTAAAAGAATCCGGCTACGGTTTAATCCTGCCAACAGACCACCAGTTCTGGCAAACCTACGGCTTTCCCCCGTATCACTTCAACTGCCGCACCTCAATCCGCCCAATTTACGGCGCAATGATAGGCACACCCGGCAACAACGTAGACAACCCCAGCATGAACAGCTTCCGCAAAAGCAAGTTCAAGCCCCAAACCGGCTTTGGCGGCAACCCGTTAGATTCCGGCAACTGGTGGGACTTAACCGAAAACCAGAAGAAACTTGCCGTAAAATACGGACTGCTTAAGGAGATAGAAAAAATTGAAAGAGATTGGATAACAGGGCGTTCTGTTGGAGCAATGGCAAAAAAATTCCATGTAGATATGGAACAAAGTGTAAAAACTGACGATGATGATTCTTTTGTAATTATAAAAGAAGGAACATATGTTACAGGTGTAAAAGTTATTGCACAAGGTGCTAACGGTGGAAAAGAAGTAAAACGTGGTATTGACGATATAAAGAGACTTGTTCTTCAATATCCTCTGCCAAATGGAAGTTTGACATCAGAAAAAGATTGGTATAAAGTTAGAGGTACAGCTATACTTTACAATTTAGAAACGAAAGAAGAAAAAAAAGCAGAAATCCATTGGTATCAATGCAAAAATATTGGTAAAATTGAGTTCAAATTCAAGAGGTTTGTTAAATGAAAGCAAGATGCCTAATTTCGGTTAATATTGATTTGGTTGTTGGTAATATTTACGAAGTTATAGGAATTGAGGATTTTTTTGGAAAAAAATGTTATCGTGTAATTGATGACAGTGGAGAAGATTATCTTTATGGCATCAAGTGTTTTGAAATTATAGAATCATAACTAAACAACAAAGCCCCGTATTTTGCGGGGCTTTTTTTTAATCGTTTTTCTTGGCAATTGCTTCTTTCAGCCAAGTTTTTTTATGCTCTTCTATCCATTTCTCGCATTCTCTTTTAAAGCCACAAAACAATCCGTCTTTATCTAATCTGTTTGATATAGACACAATTTCATACCCTTTAGCATTTTCATACACAATAAAAATATCTGCTTTTTCATCGTCTGTCATCTTTCTCCTCCTTTCCGTTACATAGCTGCCCATTTCGTTCAGCTGCCAGTCTTTCGGCTTTAAGCCGCCTGTATGTTCAAAGTAGCAGGCGTGTCCACCGTCTGCATAATCCACATGGTAAGGGCACGTTAAACAGCCAAAAACCGGGTTAACGGCTACGTGCTCGCAATGCTGCTTAATGTCTATTACCATTTTGCGCAACGTTCTAATTACTTTGGGCTTGTATTCAAATCTTGGTTTCATTTTCCAGTTCCTTCAAAATCCTGTCGTGCAGGTCTGCCCAGTAACAGGCAAGGCGGCATTTTACGCGCTCATTTAATCCGTTGGCGCTGTCCAGTGTAATACCGTCAAGCATCATACCAAAATCAGTCATCATGTCTTCAATGTCATTAGGCATATTGTCCTCCGTTAAAGTCCGTTTATCCATTCTTCAATGATAAAACCTATTCTAAAAAAGCTAGAGGTTTAATAATGAGTTTAGACTTTTTTAGAGAACGGTTAAGGTTTTTAAGAAATGAAAAAGGTGTTTCTGCAAGAGAAATGAGCCTTGCCCTAGGACAAAATGAAAGCTATATAAACAAAATAGAAACAGGGTTAAGAGATGTTTCTATGCCAATGTTCTTTAATATTTGCGAATATCTAAAAATTGAACCTTCTGTTTTTTTCAATAAAAATATTAACAATACTGCAAGCACAGACACCCAGCTGATTGAATGTTTCAGAAAACTTTCGCCGGAACAGTCTAAATACATTCTTTTATTGTTACGCGATTTAACCCATACCGTAAAATGCTGAAAGCGTGCCGTGTTTCAAATAAAGATAAAAACCGCAGGGCTGAAAACCAGACGGATGAACACAGATTTTGCCGATAATGCTGGCAGTGCAGGTTAAAGTGCTAATGAATGATACAGCAAGAGAATATTTAAGCTACGGAAAAGTTCTGCTTCCTCTTTTGAAATGCAGAAAAATCATTAAGCCGGAAGAATTCCGCTGGGGCAGCAAAGACCAGTATTTCCTTTATTTTTCTGCGCCGGCAAAAAAAACTGATACCCTTGTAATTTACATACACGGCGGCGGCTGGAATAGCAATTCGCCAAAGCAGCATTTTTTTATAGGGCAGAAAATTGCACTGGAAGGTTTTGACTGCGTAATGCCGGGCTACAGAAAAACGCCGAAGTGCCGCTACGAAGAAATAAGCGATGACATTTTTAAGGGCTATTCTGAAATTAAAAAGTTCCTTGCCGCAAAAAACTGCAAGTATTCAAAAATAATTGTTGCCGGTTCTTCTGCCGGGGCACACCTTGGTGCGCTGCTTTGCCTTGATGCAGAAAAACAGGAAAAATACGGAATTGCCGAAAATGAGTTTTCCGGCTTAATTTCAATGTCAGGCCCGTTATGCTTCGATTTTGCCCAGACCGGCGCGCTGAACATTTTGATGACACAGCTTTTTAACAGTAAAAATGTTTTGGTCTGGAAAAAAGGCGAACCCTGTTCAAAACTGCATTCACTTTCAGGGTTTAGAATGCTTTTAATTCAAAGTGAACACGACGGTATTGTAGGCTTTAATCAGGCAGAAGCATTCTGCAAAAAGGCGCGGGCACTTAAAATTCCTTCGGTTTTGTACAAGGTTACGGAAAGCTGGAACACCCATTCGCTGTACTGCGCCGGTGTTTTTTTGAAAAACAGAAACGAATCGGCCACGCTGAACAGGTTTTTTGAATTTCTGGAAGAAACCTAATCAACCCCAATTTTCAAACAGTTCACTTACGCAAAAAAAGATTTGCCAATGTAAAAATTCGTTCAAGCCCAAAAGCCTGCTGTTTTTAAAAAAGCAAAAGCAGGCATAAATTCTTTCAATTAAATTACCGTTAAACGCCGCAATTAAACCCAAGGTAAAAATAGCTGTTTATCTTTTCAAATAGCCTGCAAGGGAACATAAAAGGAATGCTGCAAGGTTGCACACCACAATGCTTGCACCTGCCGGAGTGGAAAGGAAAAAGCTGGCGCAGATGCCTGCAAAAAAGCACAGCAGCGAAAGCACTGCGGCGCAAATTACCACTTTGTAAAAACTTTTGAACACCCTCATTGCACTAAGCGCCGGAAAAACCAGAAGGCTTGAAATCATCATTGCACCCATTAAGCGCATGCCGATTACGATTGTAAGGGCTGTAAGTACGGCAATCAGCCCGTTAAAGGCTTCGGTTTTTATGCCGGAAGCTTTTGCAAAGGCTTCGTCGAAAGTTACCAGAAAAATCCGCTTGTAAAAAACCGCGTAAAGGCTGCAAACAACCACTGCAAGCCCTATGCTTATAAACATGTCTGTCCGGCTTATTGCCAGAATGCTGCCAAACATGTATGCACTTACGTCCGTGTTAAGGCCGCTGTTAAGCGAAGTTACCAGAATGCCGATTGCAAGGGCGCTGCTGCTTATCAGGGCAATTGCCGCGTCTCCTTTTATGCCGCTGCTTCCGCTAACGCGTAAAAGTAAAAAGGCCGCCCCGATGCATACGGGAATGCTTACTGCCAAAGGTGCCCAGTTGAATGCAAGTGCAATTGCCATCGTTCCAAATGCCACGTGGCTTAAACCGTCGCCAATCATGGAAAAACGCTTAAGCACTAAACTTACGCCCAGAAGTGCTGCACAAAGGCTTATAAGGCCGCCGGCAATAAGGGCGCGTACCATAAAACTGTATGAAAAAATTGAAAAAATCATTTGCTTTTCCTTTGTGCTGTTTTTAGTGGCTGTGCTGCCCCAAAATAATGTGGCTTGCGTTGCAGTTGCTGCCGCAATGGGTGCATAAATGGGTCTGGCACACTTCTACGTGGCTTAAATCCCTGTAAAGCGAAGTTTTCTGGTATTCGCCGGTAGTACCAAAAAAAGCAACTTCCCTGTTCATGTGCAAAATGTGGCTGGCGTTCTGCACGGCGCGGTGCACGTCGTGACTAACCATTATAATCGCAAGGTTTTCTTCCTTGTTCAGCCTGCGGATGAGCGTGTAAAGTTCGTCCGTAACGGCAGGGTCAAGGCCGGTAACGGGTTCGTCTAAAACCAGCAGGTCTTTTGCGGCGCAAAGTGAACGGGCTAAAAGTACACGCTGCTGCTGTCCGCCGGAAAGTTCGCGGAATGATTTGTTTTCAATTGGAAGCAGTTCAAGTTTTTCCATCTGGCTTTGGGCCTGCTGCTTCTGTTCTTTTGAATGAAAAAAGCCGAAATTGCTTATGCTGTTAGCCCTTATTGTTCCCGAAAGAACAATTTCCCTTACCGTTGCCGGAAAATCCCGCTGAATTTCTGTTTTCTGCGGAAGATAGCCTATCTGCGCCGTGTTCCGCTCAATGCTGCCGGTTTTAGGTTCAAGCAGACCTAAAAGGGTTTTTACAATTGTGCTTTTGCCCGAACCGTTTGCACCAACAATGCAAAGGTAATCGCCCCTGTTTACTGAAAAACTGACGTTCTGGCATGCAACGTAGCTGCCGTACTGGGTTGCAACATTACGGCATTCAATTAGGCAGCCGTTTTTTCCGGTATCATTCAAATTTTCCATAATTTTTTACTTCCTGTCAGCGCAGACCTTTTTTTAAGGTTTCTGCGTTTTTTTTCATAAGGCTTACGTAGTTTTCGCCTGCTTCAAAGTCGTCCTTGCTTATGTTTTGCAGGGAATAAAGCATGTAAGCCGGCACTCCTGCCGATTCGGCAACAATGTCTGCAATTTTGTGGTTTGTAAGTTCAATGTAAAAAACTGCCGGCAGCTGTTTCTGCTTTACGGTTTCAATCAGGCTGGCAATTGTTGCACTGCTTGCTTCTACTGCGGTGCTGCAGCCTGCAAAAGCCGCCATGTAATTTAAATTGTAGCAGCTGGCAAAATACGCAAAAGGAAAGCGGTCTGCCATTACAATGTATTTCTGTTCCGCATCCGCAACAGTTTTGCCTATTTCGGCGGCAGTCTGTTCAATCTGCTTTGCGTAGTTTTCCGCGTTCTGCTTAATTTCTTCTTCGTCAAGTCCGGGGCAGTTTTGCAAAATTGAACCGGTAATTTTTTCAAGCATTATCAGGGCATTTTCAGGCGAAGTCCAGATGTGTTCGTCGCTTTCTGCTTCTTCGTCAGAACTGTTTTCATCGCCTTTGCTGCTTTCCAGTCCTTCTGGTTCTTCTACGGTTTTTACAAAATCAATAAGCTTAAGGCATGGTGGTGCATTTTTGCCAATTGCATCAAGCAGAACAGATTCAACCCAGTCGTCGCTTTCTCCGCCAATGTAAATGAACAAATCCGCATTGCCGATTGCAATTATGTCGGCCGGGGAAGGGTCAAAGGAATGGACTTCTGCGCCAGGTTTTATTAAAAGCTTAAGGTTTACGTTTTTGTTCAGGCTGTTGCCAAGGGCTGCACGAGCAAAGTCGTAGCATACAAAATTGGTGGCTACGATTGAATATTTGTGTGCCTTGGGCTGGTTCTGTTTTTTGCCGCTGCACGAAAAACTTAAAATGCAAAACGCCAGCATTCCAAATATCAGCGAAATGCTAAAAAAAACTTTGTTTAATGGAAGATTTTTACTGATTTTTCTGTTTTTCACTTTTGTTTTCCTTTTGAATTGTCAGTTTGCAGTCATGTTTCATGCTTCTGCACATTCGCTGCAAAGACCGTACAAAATTGTGTGGCTGCGGTTTATGCAAAAATTGTGGCTTAGCAAAATGTGCTTTTCAATGTCCAGAATGCTGCTGCATTCCATGTGAATTATTTTTCCGCATTTTTCGCATTTTAAATGGTAGTGTTCAGTGCATTTGCTGGCGCTGTTTACAAACTGCCAGCGGGCTTTTTTGCCGTCTTCGCCTATAAACTTGTGAATTGTGCCGGTTTTTGCCATTGCTTCAAGGTTGCGGTAAACCGTTGCAAGCCCTATTTTGTAGCCGTTCCTTTCCAAATCCGCGATAATTTCTCCGGCCGTCATTGCGTTGCCGTTGTTTCGTTCCAGGCATTCGGCAAGGGCTTCGCGCTGGCCGGTGCGGTAGTTGGCGTCATTTTGCAGTTCCATTTGCATTTCTCCGCAAGTTGAATATGGTAATCATTCTCAAATTTCAAAAATGATAAGCATTTTCATTTTCAGCGTCAATAGCCTTGTTTGGCAATACATTTCATTTCATCATGCTGAACTTGTATGCAAAAGTTAGAAACAATGCAAGTAGCAAAACCACAGATTCCGAAACAAGTTCGGAATGACAGTTTTTGTCCTTCAAAAAAAGCGATAATGCTTTACGGGTTTGCAAAAATACCGGCGGTCTGGTTATAATTTCTGCATGAAAAATAAAGAAACTGCTGTTTTAAATGCCGGTTTTGGCATGGCGCTGGAAGATTTTCGGCCGGTGGTGAAAAATGACTGAAGAATTAAAGAACCGGCTGATTTTTCTTGCTGAAAAATACGAAACCCCGGATTTTGTAAACAATGACCCGAGCCGCATTCTGCGCCGCTATGCCGCCCAAAAAGACACCGAACTTGCAGCCTTTTGCGGCGCAATGCTTGCTTTCGGCCAGCGTCAGCAATTCCTGCAAAAAAGCGAAATTATTTTTTCCGCGGCGGACAATGCCGGCGGTTTTTACGAATGGATAAAAAACCGCAGCTATCTTTCGCTTTTTGAAGAATCGCCTGAAAAATTTTACCGCTTTTATTCTTATACCGACATGCGCGCCCTGTTTGACCGGATGTATCTGATGATTGAAGAAAGCGGAACTTTTGAAAATTATTACAAAAAAGTGCTTGAAGAAACCGGTGGCGATTACGCTTTTGCCCTTAGCAAGTGCTTTACCGGCTGCAAAATTGTGCCCGGCGGCAAAAACTGTGCCAGCAAGCGGCTGTGGATGTTCCTGCGCTGGATGGTTCGTACCAATTCCTGCGTGGATTTGGGCTGCTGGAACTGGCTTAACCCGGCGGAACTTCTGATTCCGCTGGATACCCATGTTTTAAGCGAAGGGAAGAAACTGGGTCTGCTGCCACCAAACGCCGGTGCTACCAGAAAAAGTGCCGTTCTGCTTACATCCCGGCTTGCCAGTATCTGGCCGGACGACCCTGCTAAAGGTGATTTTGCCCTGTTCGGTTTGGGCGTAGACAAAGGCGAAAGTGCTGAATAAGGGCTGCTGCCTTAAGAAAGCAGCATTATGCAGAATTTGGTAAACCGCACTTTGCCGCTTTTGGTGCAGAACATCTGCTGCTTATTCAATGCCCTGTTTCTGCTTGTATTTTTCGCCTTCCTGCAAAATTGAAGTGTGGTTTTTGTTGTATGCGTAAAGCGAAACATTTTGAGCGTTCTGGTCTGCAATAAGCTGCAAATAGGCGCTGTCTGGTGCAATTTCAAATGCGCGCTGCAAAACCTGGGCACTTTGTTCTTTTTCGCCCTGTTCAAACAGAATCTGGGAATAATCAATGAGTGCAAAATAAAGTTCAGCATCGTTTTTAGCGTTTTCTACGGCCTGTGCAAAAAGCTGGGCTGTTTTGTTTTTGGAACCGCCAAAAAGTGCCGGCACGTGGTAGTACCATTTGCCAAGGTTTATCATGCCCGGTGAAAAACTGCCGTCTTTTTGCAGGCTTTTTTCGTATTGCGGCTTTACGGAAAGGCCGTAACGAATTACATCGCCCAGTGAAAAGCTCATGTAATAGGAAATTATGTCGCCGTAGGTTAGGAAAAGATATTTGTTTATTTTTTCACTGCCGGTGGATTTTACGAATTTTTCAATTTTTTTACGCTGGTCGCCGAATGTTTTGCGTTCTTCTTTTTTTTCGCCCGGAAAACCGTCTACGCAATTGTAGCGTTCCATAATCAGCAGGTTTTCTAAAACCAGTTTTTCGTCTTCGGGCAGCGCGGCTATTGTTTCGGCGTTGTCGTTTTCAAAATCCTGATACACTTTCAGCGTTTCTTCGCTTTTAGAAGTCATGCTGGTGTTGAACCGAAGAATCCAAAGCTGGTCTACTAATTTCTGTCCGTCCGGGCTTAATTCGCTTGCAGCAAACATTTGTGCCGGTAAAAAAGCACACACTAAAATAAAAAGCATTTTAAAATTAATATTTTTCATACAGAGTAAAAGTATTTTACAATTAAAAAAGTAACAGATGTTTGTTATTTTGTTGAACATATAAAGTTTTTTATTCCGTGTTTCAGGAATTGTCATTCTTGACGTAGTTTGCTGCGTGCAGATTGCAGCATATTGTTTATGGCTTTTTAAAAAATATTAATAAGGCGAAGTCATAAATTTTAAGCTTCAGGATGTTCTAATTCGCAATTTGTTTATTTTTCTTGAATTTAGGAGAAAACTCCTGATTTTTTTACGAATATTTCCTGATAAATTTCCTGAATGTTTTATTTATTATGTTTGTATCTGATAACAATAGGAATAAATATGAATAACAAGCAGCTTATGTACAAATCAATATGTGGTTTGGTGTTTTTTTCGTGCAACGTCAGCAACCCCAAAAATATTGCAACTTTTCTTGGTGATGACGGTGACGAACTTCATTTTTTAGTGACGGAACTTGGGTAACAACAGGGGAAGACGGTATGACATATAACAACAAGGGAATTTACATGGAAAATCCTTCTTTAAAATCAGGTTCAATAACAGTTACAACCAAATATGGCTGGAACACTGGTAAAAATGACTGGACTGTGGAAGATGCCATGATGAAAGACATGCCTTTAACTGGAAAAATCTCCGGCGATGAATTAACCGTTGGCGGCGGTGTGTTTCACTTTACGAGAGTGGAATAATTGACTGTTTAATTCCGTGAAGTTTGGACAAATACTTGGATGCTTAAATTGCCCAGGCATTTGTCCAAAAACAAGGTGCTGGTTTGCAAAACTTCACTGGTGTGCGGTTTTTGCCTTTTAATAAAACGGTCTAGTCGTAGTAATCGTATGCGCCTTCTACAGCGTGAATAAGGTCTACTATAAGCGAATTATACGGGGTCGGCACGCCGTAAAGCTTTGCCTGTTCTACAATTGCACCGTTAATTGCATCAATTTCCATGCGTACGCGGCGCTTCCTGTCCTGATACATTGAAGAATATCCGTCACCGGCATCAACACAAACTTTGCGCACCATTTCAAGGGCTTCGCGCCTGTCAAAGTAAGTGCCGTCGGCTTCTGCAACTTCAACTGCTTCGTAAATCAGCCGCTTGGCAAAGTCCCACGCGTACTTGTTTTTAATCATGTAGCCGATTGGTGTCTGTATAAGGGCTGTAAATGTATTAACCGAAAGGTTTACAAAAAGCTTGCTCCATATAATGCGCTGAATGTCGTCAGTTTCTTCCACTTCAAATCCGCAGTCGCGCAAAACGGCGGCAATTTTGTCAAGGTTTTCCTTCTGATTGTAGTTGCTGCCGATGGTTGTTGCACCGCAGCCAGCGTGCCGGCTTACGCCGTTGCCTAAATTTACCGCATTGTGCTTGCTTGTACCTATAATTATGTTTTCTTTTTGAACGAACTGTGCAATTTTCCGGTCGTTGCCTGCACCGTTTTGCAGCGTCATAACCAGTGTTTCCGGCCCGAAAAGCATTTTGTTCATTTTAAGGGCGTCTTCTGTAAAAGTAGATTTTACAAAAACAATTACCAGATCAAATTTTTCTGCACATTCACCGCTTACGCACGCCTTTACGCCGTCATAAGTGGTCTGCTTGCCGTTAAGGTCTTCAATTGTAATGCCTTTCTGATTAATAGAATCAACTTGTGGTTGAAAAGAATCAATCATTGTTACCTGATTTTTTGTGCTTAAAAATGCGCCGTACAGACAGCCCATTGCACCTGCACCAATAATTGCAATTTTCATTTGCTTTGCTTCCTTTTTGTTAAACTGAAAGTTGAACTTAACGCTTCAATTATATCACGCCGTTCCGTTCAAATGAATTGTAAAAATCGGTTTTGTGCTGTGTCAGGCAGCAGGTTTTAAAACATCAGGAAGTTTTTCTGCTGTTCTACTATGCGTAGGTTTGCCTGGTTGCGGCAAAAATGTACAATGCTGGTAAATAAGGCAATCACACAAAGCCGGCTTGTAACTGCTGCCTTATAAAGGAAGAATCTATGTATATTAATGGCGAAACTATAAAAACTCTGCGCTTGCAGCAGAAACTGACGCAAAAACAGCTTGCTGAAAGCATAAATGTAAGCGAAAAAGCTGTTAGCAAATGGGAATGTGGTCACGGCTTGCCGGATATTTCCCTGATTGAACCTTTGGCAAAAAAGCTTGGCGTTTCGGTAACGGAACTGATGACCAATGCGGTGGTAAAAAACGTGAACAGAAACTCCAACATTCGCCGTTCCGGCTTTTACGTGTGCCCGGTGTGCAATAATATTCTGTGGAGCATGGGCGAGGGCTGTTTTACCTGCTGCGGCGAAAAGCTGGAAAAGGCAAGTGCCGAACAGAGTGAAGAAATTGCTGAAGATCACGTAATTACGGCAGAAAAAAGCGACGGCGGCATTTTTGTGCAGGTTAACCACCCAATGGAAAAAACTCACAGCATTCTGTTTGTTGCATTTGTTTCAAGCCTGGGCACGGTTCAAATTACCAAACTGTACCCGGAACAAAATGCGGAATGCCGATTTGCCGGTTTTGCAAAAGGCACTGTTTACGCTTTCTGCAACCGTCATGGCATTTTCTGCACGGAAATTAAATAACTGAACTTCAGTTTTTCAATATTTGCTTTGGTTGGATAAAAATATTCTGGTCATATAAAATTATTCTGCTTTGGTTATACTAATATGGCCAGATAAATTGTAAACTTGCGCAACACGCAAAAAAAGGAGCTTTTATGCAGCGTTTACTTACGATTCAAGATATTTCGTGTGTAGGCCAGTGTTCGCTGACGGTGGCACTGCCGGTGATAAGTGCCTGCGGAATTGAAACCGCAGTTCTGCCAAGTTCGGTACTTTCTAACCACACGGCGTTTAAAAGCTGGTCTTTCAACGATTTAACCGGCGGAATGGAAGATATTATTGCGCAGTGGAAAGCCCAGAATATTGATTTCAGCGCTTTTTATACCGGCTACGTTTCTGCGGAACAGATTCCTATTATAAAAAAAATTATTTCCCAGTGCGGTCAAAAAGATGCTCTGGTAATTGTAGACCCGGTTATGGCCGATAACGGCAAATTGTACGCCGGTTTTGGCGACGATTTTCCGGCAAAAATGGCAGTTTTGTGCAACGGTGCGGACGTGATTTTGCCCAACATTACGGAAGCATGCCTTTTGCTTGGCGAAAAATATCCGGGCAGCAGCTATGACAAGCCGTTTATTGAAAAGCTTTGCAAGAACCTGCTGAAATTAGGCACAAAAGCCGTTTGTTTAACCGGCGTAAGTTTTAACGACACAGAACTTGGCTGCTGCATTTATGACGGTGAAAAATTTGAATATTGTTCTGCCCGTAAAATAGATGTAAGCATGCACGGCACCGGTGACGTTTTTGCAAGCTGCTTTGCAGGCTGCTTGTGCCGCGGCAAAACCATGGTTCAGGCTGCACAAATTGCGGCTAATTTTGTTGTTGAATCAATTTTAAAAACCGTAGGCGATAAAGACCACTGGTACGGCGTTAATTTTGAAAAAGCCCTGCCGGCCTTAATAAAATTGCTGGAAGGGTAGAAGTTAGTAAACTTTTTTTAGCCGCCGGAACTTGAAAAGTGTGACCAGTTTTAACAGCATTTTTAGCATTGGCTGCAATTTTTCCGGCAGCGTTTACGGCTTTATTCGGTTATAGGGTGCAGGCGCTTTATGCCCAGTTTTACTGTGTCGCCAATGGCAAGGGCGGGGCAGTTTGCCGAGTTTATATCAGCAAGCACGAATTGGTTTTGTGTTTTTTCACTTTCAATTTTAAGGCGCGTAAAACCGCCCATAAATGACAAATTCATTATTTTGCCTTCAATCTGAAAGTTTTCGCCGTCGGCAAGTTCAAACCATTCCGGCCGTACCAGAAAACCTGCGCCGTTTTTTGCCAATCCAGCCATTCCTTCCATTTCTGCCTTTGCCGGACTTTCAATTTTTTTCAAATCTTCGCCGCTTAAAAGCAAAAAATTGCATCTTCCCGTAAATTCTGCAACAAAACGGTTCTGCGGTTCAAAATAAAGGCTTCTGCTGCTGCCTTCCTGCAATTTTTGCCCGTGGTTAATTACTGCAATTTTGCTTGAAAGAGAAAAAGCTTCTTCCTGATCATGGGTAACGTAAATTGTCGTAATGCCAAAATTCTGCTGAATTTCCAAAAGTTCGTCGCGCACCTGTGCGCGCAGTTTGGCGTCCAGGCTGGAAAGCGGCTCGTCCATTAAAAGAATCTGCGGTTTTAATATAAGGCTTCGGGCTAAAGCTACGCGCTGCTGCTGACCGCCGGAAAGCTGGTGGGGATAACGTTCCAAAAGCCCTTCAAGGGCAAGCATCCGCGCCATCTGGTGCAGCAAACCCTGCTGCATTTCCTTTGTGTTTTGTTTTTTTTCGTTTTTTGGGGCGCATTTTAAGCCGTACAGAATGTTTTTTTCTACTGTAAGGTGCGGAAAAAGGGCGTAATCCTGAAAAACAATGCCAACCTTCCGCTGGTTCACCGGCACATTGGTCTGTTCCAGACCGTTTATGAATATTTTTCCGGCACTTGGCGTTAAAAAGCCGCTTATAAGGCGCAGCAGCGTAGTTTTTCCGCAGCCCGAAGGCCCTAAAAGGGTTGTAAAACTGCCTTTTTCAACGTTCAGGTTAAAATCTTTCAGTATCTGGTTTTTGCCGTAATTAAAACTTACGTTCTGCAAAACCAGCGCATCGCTATTATTCATCGTTTTTTCCTTTCGCTGTAAGCCTGCTGCTTATCACTCTGCCCAGCACCAAAATTGAAAAAGTAATGACGGTAAGGACAAGTGCCAGTGCGGCAGATTTTCCCCAGTCGCCCTGTTCCGCAAGGTTCAGTATTGCAATTGAAGTTAACGGCGTTTTGAACGAAACAAGAAATATTACGGCACTTACGGTTCCAACACCTCGGGCAAAATTGTAAACCATTCCGCTAAAAACACCTTCCACGCTTAGCGGCAGCAAAACCGTTGCCAGAATGCCCAGCGGTTTTTGTCCCAATGTCTGGGCGGCATCGTCAAGGCTGGGTTTTATCTGGGCGTAGGCGCTGCAAATAATGCGGTAACTGAAAGGCATGAAGCCGACGGTTATTGCAATAATTATAAAAAAAGCCGGCGCGCGCAGGTGCAATATGTTTGCAGAAAGGCTGAAAGCAAGGCCAAACAGGCTTCCGGGCACGGCACTAGGCAGCTGGCAAAGGCTGTTTATGCACTTTTTGAATGGTACGCTGGTGCGCTGGGCTAAAAAAGCCGCAACGCATGATAAAAATGTGCTTAAACTTGCACCGCAAAGGGCAAATATCAGGCTGTTCCTTATTTCCTTGCCGTATCGGGCAACGGCCTTTATGTGGCTGGTGGTAAAAGCGGTTTTAATTCCCCAAAGCTGTTCAAAACTGCCTGCAATTATTGCGGCAAATTGTGCAAGCACGCATACCGAAATTATCAGGCAGAACACAAAAAGTCCAATCTGCCCGGCGCGGCTATTTTCTGCACCTGCCGTTCCTGTTTTCATCAGTGTTTTTCCGCCTATTGTTGCGGTTTTTTCAAAATTCAGCTTTTGCAGGCGGTTTTGAATTGTGAACAGAATAACGGAAGGTATTAAAAGGCTTATGCCCAAAAGTGCGCTGGCGGAAGAATCTATCCAGCCTGTAAGCTGGGTGTAAATTTCTACTGCCAGAACCTTAAAGCGGCCGGCAACAATCATCGGGTTACCAAAATCGCTTAAAACGGAAACGCCTATAAACAGGGAAGACGAAAAAATTGCCGGCTTGGTAAGGGGCAGAATAACCGTGCGGAATATTTTAAAATTGCCTGCGCCCATGTTTTGTGCGGCCAGAACCAGATTATAGTTTACGGCTGCAAAACTTTGGGCGCAGATTAAGTATGCCATAGGAAAAAAACACAGAACCTGGGCTAAAAGAAGCCCCCAGAATCCGTAAAGGCTTATGTCCAGATGAAGTATTGTTTTTGTTATAAAACCCTGCCGCCCAACAAGAAGAATGAATGCAAGGCCGCCAACAAAAGGCGGCGTAATAAGGTGAAGCACTGGCAGGCTTGCAAAAAATTTTGCGCCGGGTATGCGCTTAAAGGCTACGGCGTAGGCAAAAAAATAGCCGGTTAAAACGGAAAGGCTTGTGGAACACACGCATTCCAGCGCAGTGTTGGCTATAATCTGCAAGTAGCGCGGATTTGTAAAAAATTGCCTGAAATCACTTATTTTAGGCTGTAAAAAAACACATAAAAGAGGAAAAACTATAAATAAAAGCAAAAATAAAAGGCAAAAACACCAAACAGCATAAAGTGTTCTGTCTTTGCCTTTCATGTAGTTAGTCAAAATTATTTAACCTCTGCTGACCATTTCTTGATTACTTCGTCTTTTTCGGCACTTGCCTTGTTTGCATCGTAATCAATAAGGTCAATTTTTTCAAGGCTGACAGAACCGGGCATAACCCTTGCGTTTTTGTTTACGGGAATTGTGTATGTCATTTCTGCCATAATGCCCTGCGCCGGCGTATCAAGAATAAAATCGACGAATTTTTTTGCAGCGTTTGGGTGCTGTGCATTTTTCATAATTGAAATGCAGTCAACGTCACCAACAGTTTTTGGCGGCGCAATAAGTTCAATGTTAAATCCCTGTGCCTTGTATTTTGCCAAAGCGTGCAGGTATGCAACGCCAATTGAATATTCACCAGTGCCAAGTAATTTTGGCGGTGCGCTGCCGGAATCAGGGAACTGGCCTACAAGCTGTGACAGTGCAATAAGATAATCCCAGCCTTTGTCCCATCCAAGGCGCTGCAGCTGGTTCTGCACGAACAAATATGCGGTAGAAGATGCCAGCGGATTTGTCATTACAATTTCATTTTTATAAATCGGGTTGGCAAGGTCGTCCCATGTTTCAGGCACTTTCTGATTTGGAAACTTCTGTTCAAAACGGGTTTTGTTAATGCCAATGCCAAGTGTCAGCACGCAGAAGCCTGTCCACGTGTTGTCGGCCGATTTGGCGTAAGAAGGAAAATTTTCTGCAACCGGGCTTGCATAGCTTTCAAGTGCACCGGCCTGGGCTGCCTGAATGTGGTAGTTTGTTGCACCGCCAAGCAGAATGTCGGCCTGGGGCGCGTTTTTTTCGCTTATTACGCGGTTAACAAGTTCGCCGGTGGATGCACGCAGATAGTTTACTTTTATGCCTGTCTGCTGGCTGAATAAATCGCAGAGTGCTTTTGTTTCTTCGTCGTGAATGATTGAATAAACGTTTAATTCGTTTTCTTCGTTCTGTTTGTGGCAGCCTGTAAGGCAGGCACTTAAAAGAATAAATGAAACCGTGCAGATTGCTGCAAAAAGTTTTTTCATTTTTAATTTGTCCTTTTAATGGTTTGTAATGGTTGTTTTTCAATAATCTAATGAAAATCTGGTATTATATGAATGTTCAATTTTGTGTAAAATGAATATGACCAGTTTGCACCATTTTTGCATCTGGCTGAAAATAAGAAGAAAATCAATCGAATATTTGGCCGGATGCCGCTTTTTTCATAAAATTCATCCGGGCATAAAAAAACCGCTGAAACTGTAAAAGTTCAGCGGTTTTACAAAAAGCTAAATAATTTTATTTAATTAACTTATTTGTTCAAAGCTGTTGCAACGTCTACAGCTACTGCTACAGTTGCACCAACCATTGGGTTGTTGCCAATTCCCAGGAAACCCATCATTTCAACGTGTGCTGGAACTGATGAAGAACCTGCGAACTGTGCATCTGAGTGCATACGACCCATTGTGTCTGTCATACCGTAAGAAGCTGGACCTGCAGCCATGTTGTCTGGGTGCAATGTACGACCTGTACCACCGCCTGATGCTACAGAGAAGTATTTCTTGCCTTTTTCAACACATTCTTTTTTGTATGTACCTGCAACTGGGTGCTGGAAACGTGTTGGGTTTGTTGAGTTACCAGTGATAGAAACGTCTACGCCTTCGTGCCACATGATTGCAACACCTTCGCGTACATCGTCTGCACCGTAGCATTTAACTTTTGCGCGGTCACCAGTTGAATATGGAATTTCTTTTACAACTTTAAGTTCACCAGTGAAGTAATCAAACTGTGTCTGAACGTAAGTAAAACCGTTGATGCGGCTGATAATCTGAGCTGCGTCTTTTCCAAGACCGTTCAGGATACAGCGCAATGGTTCTTTGCGTACTTTGTCTGCTTTTGCTGCAATTTTGATTGCACCTTCAGCAGCTGCAAAAGATTCGTGACCTGCCAGGAATGCGAAACATTTTGTTTCTTCGCGCAAAAGGCGGGCTGCAAGGTTTCCGTGTCCGAGACCAACTTTGCGGTCTTCTGCTACAGAACCTGGAATACAGAATGACTGCAAACCAATACCGATAGCTTCTGCTGCATCTGCTGCGTTTTTGCAGCCTTTTTTAATTGCAATAGCTGCACCACATACATAAGCCCATTTTGCGTTTTCAAAACAGATAGGCTGTGTTTCTTCAACAGTTTTGTATGGGTCGATACCTGCTTTTTCGCAGATTTCTTTTGCTTCTTCAATAGAAGAGATGCCGTTTTCGTTCAATGCTTTTGTAACTTTGGCAATACGGCGTTCGTAACTTTCAAATGTAATTTTTTCAGCCATTTATTATTCCTCCCGCCTTATTCTTTTCTTGGGTCAATCAGTTTTACTGCGCCCTGTTCTTCAGTTGTGCGTCCATAAGAACCGCGAGCTTTGTCCATTGCTGTTGCAGGATCGTCGCCTTTCTTGATGAATTCCATCATTTTACCAAAGTGAATGAATTTGTAACCGATGATAGCGCCGTCTTTGTCAACAGCAACTTTTTCTACATAGCCTTCTGCCATTTCCAAATAGCGAGGACCTTTTGCAGCGGTTGCAAACATTGTACCAACCTGTGAGCGGAGTCCTTTTCCCAGGTCTTCCAGAGAAGCACCAACAACAAGACCGCCTTCGCTGAATGCAGACTGTGTGCGTCCGTAAACAATCTGAAGGAAAAGTTCGCGCATTGCTGTGTTGATAGCGTCACAAACAAGGTCTGTGTTCAGTGCTTCAAGCAAAGTTTTTCCAATAAGGATTTCAGAAGCCATAGCTGCTGAGTGTGTCATACCAGAACAACCGATTGTTTCAACCAGTGCTTCCTGAATAATGCCGTCTTTTACGTTAAGGGTAAGCTTACATGCACCCTGCTGTGGTGCACACCAGCCGATACCGTGTGTAAAACCAGAAATGTCTTTGATTTCTTTAGCCTGTACCCATTTTCCTTCTTCCGGAATTGGTGCAGGTCCATGATACGCGGCCTTAGCCAATGGACACATGTGTTCCACTTCTGCCGAATAAACCATAGTTTAACCTCTGTATGTTTGAATAAACTCGCTCAGGCGAGTATTTTGAGTTTCTTATCTTCTATAATACCGAATAATTTTTAAATGTTCTATAGTTAGCCAAAATACTTGACCAAAATTTTCCAAAACAGGCTGCCATAAGGCATAAACCGGTGCAAAAACGGGCAGAAAGTTTTTTGACATTTTCTGATGTGTCATAAAAAGATAGTTGTTCTGTCAATACGAAAGCTTGCGTTTTTCCGGCGGTGCATGTAAAATATTGTAAACTGAAAGTTGAAAACGTTCCTGCATTATCGGGGACGTTTTTTTTCTTTAGCCCGAATATCGAGTTTTAAAATTTTGTCATTTCAAACTAGATTCAACGAATTCAGCATGACAGATTTTATTGCATTCTATGTAAAGCCCGAAATTGTACCAGAATGAAACAAACGGAGAAAATGGCAATGCTGAAAAAAACAGAAAAATGCACGAAATTAAGTAAAATTTTCATCTGTTCAGTTTTAGTATTTTTGCATGGTACCTTAAGTTTTTCCCAGACCGGCACAAATTTGCCAAATTATTTTACTTTTTCTTCATTTGACTATGTCGCACAGCTTAAAAGCGGCTGGAACATGGGCAACAGCCTAGATTCTTACGGGATGCCGGGTCTTGCTGCCGAAACTTACTGGGGTTCGCCCAAAGCAACTGAAGCACTTTTTGAAGAAATTAAAAAAGCCGGATTTTCTTCGGTGCGCATACCGGTAAGCTGGCACGACCATGTTGATGACGGTTACAGGATTGATTCAAAATGGATGAACCGGGTAAAGGAAGTTGCAGACATGGCACTGGCGCAGGATCTTTTTGTTATCATCAACTGCCACCATGACTGCGGCTTTTTTGACGGCGCCGGTTACAGCGTAAAAATGTACGAAATTGAAAAGTCCAAAAAATTTTTAACCGCAATCTGGCAGCAGATAGCTTCTGCCTTTGCCGATTATGACGGCCGGGTAAGTTTTGAACTGCTTAACGAGCCGCGCCTTGTTGGTGAAGCTTTTGAATGGGAATGGAACGTTAATTCCCAGCCTTTAATTGAAGCGGCTAAGGCAATTAACGAATTAAGCCAGAGCTGCCTTGATGTTATAAGGCAGAGCGGACAGAACAATGCACGTCGTTTTGTGCTTGTAACGCCTTATGTTGCAAACCCTTATGCGGCAGCTTCTTCCATGTATGTTCTTCCTGCTGATACGGCAAAAGACAAGCTTATAGTTTCGGTGCACTGCTATGCGCCTTACCGCTTTGCCCTTGACCCGAAAGGCGTAAAAACTTTTGGCGTAAATGACCGGCTGGAAATTGAAGCCCTGATGGATACGCTGAAAACCGGCGTTATTGACCGCCTGAACCTGCCGGTTGTTATTACGGAATTTGGTGCGGTTAACAAAAATAACCTTAACGACCGCTGCAAATGGCTGGAATGTTTTTTGCAGAATGCGCGGAATTACGGCATGGCAACGATTGTTTGGGATAACGGCAATGTTGCGTCTAAAAGCGGAAGCAGTGAGGAACTTTTTGGCCTGCTGAACCGGACGAAATTAAAGTGGTATTTCCCGAAATATACAAAAATTATGACTGCCCGGTAATTTTGGGGCGTGTTCATTATTTTTGCGTGTAGTTGCGCATTATTGCACAACTACGGCGGTGCATTCAATTTCATCGTTTAAGCCGGTGTTTTTGGGTGCAGTAATTTTTACCCGCACTTCAGTACCTGCCAGTGCAGCAAGTTCGCTGGTTTCGCCTAAAAGTTCCAAATGAAGGAAATTTTCTGCAACGGCACGCACCGGGTTTGTACGGCGTTTTTCGACAATTGCCGTAACTTCTTTACCGATAAAGCTTTGTATGTAATTTTTCTTGTTTTTTTCAGCTTCGGCACAAAGCCACTTAACCCGGTCGTTTGCAATGCGCTGGGGAACCTGATTTTTCATTGTATAGGCTTCTGTTCCAGGGCGCGGCGAAAACGGAAAGGCGTGAATCCACGTAAAGCAGCATTTTTTACACAGTTCTTTTGTCTTTTCAAAATCTTCATCACTTTCGCCGGGAAAACCTGCAATAATGTCGCAGGCAATGAACGCGCCGGGCTTGATGCGGCGTATGTTTTCTACCGCGGTTTCTACGGTTTTGGCCAGATACGGCCGGTGCATTGCGCGAAGAATGCTGTCGCTGCCCGACTGTACCGAAAGGTGAAAATGAGGCCTTATCCGTTCGCTTTTTATAATCCTGCACAAATTTTCGTCAACGCGTTCCGGGTAAAGGCTTGAAATGCGGAAATTTACCAGCTTTGTATTTAAAAGCAGGTATTCCAAAAGGTCGGCAAGGTCGTAAAATGGTTTGGTTTTTAGGGCAGGGCTAAAAACCTGCTTTGCTTCGTCATCCTGCTGAAGGGTAAAAGGGTTAGGGCTTTTGTAAAGGCTTAAATTAACGCCTGTAATGACAATTTCACGCTGGCCGCTCTGTTCAATTTGCAAGGCGCGTGCCAAAACTTCTGCTGCATCCAGCGAAACCGGTTTGTTCCTTGCAATGCAGATGCGGCAAAAACTGCAATGGCGCGAACAGCCGTCCTGTATTTTAAGCGATGCGCGGGAATGGTTGTAAAAAGTGTCGGTTACAAGCTTAAACTTTGCACCTGTGCCGGGCAGTGCGGCAAATTCCTGCACAAGGCTTGGTATGTTCTGCGCCGGCTGGGGTTTCAGTTTGTTGTTCTGTTTTTTTTGCGTTTTCTGTGCTTCGCCTGCTTTTACTGTTTCCGGGGCTTGGTCATTAAGGCTGGCGTTCTGCAAAACCGGCCAGCTGCGTATTTTATTGCAAAGCATTTGGGTAAAGTCTGAATCGCTTGCGGCATTTTCAATTTGTGCAAACTGCCGGGCAAAATAAGGCGCAAAATCGGCCATTTCTTCTTTAAGCGTGCCGGGTATAACCACCACGCGCGGGTCAATGGCTTCAATTGCGGCCGGTTCAACCTGCGCGTAGCAGCCCGTAACAATTACGGCGGTTCTGATGAATTTGTTCAGCAGCATGCGGATAAGCCGGCGGGCTTTTTGTTCGGCTTTTGCAGTAACTGTACAGGTGTTTATAATGCACAAAACCGGCTCTGTACGGGTGTTTTCGCCGGCTGTTTCGTGTTTCATGGAAATTGAAAAGCCGCAGTCGGCAAAACATTTTGCCAGAGACTCACTTTCTATCTGGTTCAGTTTACAGCCCAATGTTTCAAAATGAACTGTATAAGCGTTTAAATCATTCATATTTTACAAATACTGGCTGGTTCGTTCTTTGCCGCGCTGGGCATCAACCTGACTTGGGTTAATTTTCAATGCGTTTTCGTAGGCTTTTGCCGCTTCGCTAAAGCTGCGTGCCATTTCCCGGGCATAGCCAAGGCGAACCCACCACTGGTCGTTCAGCGGTTCGTAGCGCACCGCCGCAGTAAGGGCAATGTCCGCATGGTTGTAGGAAGCCTTGCGTATGTAAATTTCGCCCATGTAGTAATAGGCGTTGCCAATGCGGCTGGCATTGTTGCTTACCAGCGAAATATATTCCTGAAAAAGGCTTAGTGCCGAATCGTTGTTTCCCAGAAAATACCGGGCTTCGGCTAAAGATTCAATTATATGGTGTTCGTAGCGGTTGTGCTTTAAAGCCGTGTTTGCCCAGTATTCTGCTTCCCGGTACTGGTGGTTTTCCACCAGCGACTGGCACAAAACTATGTAATAGTCCATGTTTTTTTCGTCGCCGGCAAGAACTTCCTTGCAAAGTGCTATTGCCTGAACATACTGACCTTTGCTGTAAAGTTTGTATGCCTGATTCTGTTCGCTTTGGGCAAAAGCCCCGGCCAGACAGAAAACAGAAAAAAGCAGGGAAATTAAGCAGAATCTAAGCTGTTTTTTCATACGCTCTTGCGTTCCATGGTACATTTGCCCGAAAAAAAGCAGCCGTTTTCAAGAACAACTTTTCCGGCCGTAATGTCGCCGTTTACGGAACCGCTTGCAGTAACGTGCACAATCAAATCGGCCACAATATTTCCGTCTACCTTGCCGCGTACAAGCACCTTGCTGGCTTTTATGTCGGCGTTTACCACGGCATTTGAATCAATTACCAGTTCGCTGGTTGCATCAATGCTGCCGGTTACGGCGCCTTTTATCATAAGTGGTTTTTGAAACTTAATTGTTCCCTGAAACGAAATATCATCTGCGATTACTGTATCGAAATCTTCTTCATCAATGTCAAAAACGTCAATTTCTTTTTGGTCAAACATAATTCAATTTTATGGGAATTGTAAGCAATAATCAATAAGTTTGTTCAAATTAAGCCGGTTACCAGCAGAAATTGGGCAAGGCAGTAAGTAAACATTATCAGGTGCCGCGAACCTAGAAAATCTTTCTTGAATATTGATATTGCAATTGCAGAATCCGAAACGATGAAGGTAAGGTTGCCTACAAGGGTAATTTCAAATGCTTTTGAAAGGTATGCAATGTTGCTTGAAAGCATTACCTGATAGACAAGGCTTGAAAAGCAGAAAAAATTTACGCTTAAAAGCATCATTGTGTAAACTATGCAGCCCAGACCGCGCAGGCCGTAGGGTTTGTTAAGGTACGAATAAACGGCGTACAGAATTCCTGCGTAAATTAAAAGGCAGGCAAGTACAAACCATTTTGAAAGAAGCCAGAAATTGCTGCGGGGTACAATTTCCAGCAGGTAAAAAATGTGCCCGAAGGAAAATGCGGTTATTCCGCGCACAAAGTTGTGCTTTGAAACCGGGCGCATAAAAAAGTAATCGCCAAAAGTGCCGCAAACCAGCGCAAATATGATGAAAACTGGCAGTTTGCCCAGCCGGTAAAACAGGCTGGCTTCCGCTGCAATTACCGGGCTTACGGAAAATTTTGGCAAAATGCCAGTAAGAGAAGCCGTGCAGACGGTTAGTGCAAGTACCGGCATTAAAAGAATTTTTGTAACGTTTGCGGCTTTTTTACCGGCCAGCGAACAGCAGAAAATGTGGGTAAGGCTTAAAGCAAAATATGGAATGCACAGAATATAATAATTCATAAAACCTCCGCAAATGCGCTTGTTTTATTTTACATCCAATATGAAATATTTGCTGAAAAATTCGCATTATTATAGTAGAAAATTAGCAAAATCTGGCTAAGCTTACGGATTTTAACGGGCAGAACGAATACCGCGGTTTTGCAGGTTTTCAGGCTGACTTATAAAATACGGCAGTTGCAGGTTAAATTTAAAATTGAAATTAAAAAGTTTTTGCGGCGTGTAAAGTTTTTTACAGTAAAAGTCGATTAAATTCATTTTGCTTTCGTGCTGCAACCTTGAATACTGTTAATCTTTCCTATATACTTATTGTGAGAATTTATATATAGCCCATTTGGAGGAAATATGACAATTACAGAGATGCTCGGTCAGAGCTTGCTTTTGACCGGTCTTGGTATGGGTGTCGTGTTTTTGTTTCTTATCATTTTGATTGTTTTCGTAACACTTTCATCAAAGGTTATTAAAGCACTTAAACTTGATAAAGAACCAGCACCTGGCGCAGCTCCTGCAGCTGCAGCAGCCCCAGCACAAAATCAGGCAGCTATTGTTGCCGCAATCGCCGCAGCTGTGCGCGAAAAAGAATCTATTTAGTTTTTTTGGAGAATTAGTATTATGGCTAAAGTTGGAATTTCAGAACTTGCTATTCGTGACGCACACCAGTCGCTTCACGCTACACGTATGACAACCGCAGATATGCTTCCTATCTGTGACAAACTTGATAAAGTTGGCTACAAATATATTGAAGGATGGGGCGGTGCAACATATGACTCTTGTATCCGTTTCTTGAACGAAGATCCATGGGAACGCCTCCGCAAACTTCACGCAGCACTTCCTAACAACAAAATCATGATGCTGCTTCGTGCCCAGAACCTTCTTGGCTACAAACACTATGCAGATGACGTTGTTGAAAAATTCGTAGAAACAGCTGCCAAAAACGGTATCGGCTGCTTCCGCATTTTCGATGCATGTAACGACCCGCGCAACATGGAATGCGCTACAAAAGCTGCTAAAAAATCTGGTGTAGATGTTCAGATGGCTATTTCTTATGCTGTAACACCATTCCACACAAACGAAAAATATGCAGAACTTGCAAAAAAATATGCAGACTTTGGTGCAGATTCAATCTGTATTAAAGATATGTCTGGTCTTTTGAAACCATACGAAGCTTACGACCTGGTTAAAAAAATCAAGGCTGCATGTGACCTTCCTGTAGAAATCCACTCACACGCAACAACAGGTCTTTCTGTTGCTTCGCTCCTTAAAGGTATCGAAGCCGGTGCAGACATCGTAGACACAGCAATTTCTTCTATGTCTATGGGTACATCTCACTCACCAACAGAAACAATCGTAGAAATGCTTAAAGGCACAGAATACGATACAAACCTTGATACAAAACTTCTTCTTGAAATCGCTGCTTACTTCCGCGAAGTTCGCAAACACTACTCATCACTTGAATCAGCATTCCTTGGTGCTGATACTCGTATCCTTCTTTCACAGGTTCCGGGCGGTATGCTTTCTAACCTTGAAAGCCAGCTTAAACAGATGGGCGCAGGCGACAAGATGGATGAAGTTCTTGCTGAATTGCCAAAAGTACACAAAGATGCAGGTTACGTTCCACTTGTAACTCCAACTTCACAGATTGTTGGTACACAGGCTGTATTCAACGTAATTCAGGGCCGCTACAAGATGATGACTGCCGACTTTGCTAACCTTGTTACAGGTAAATTCGGTGCTCTTCCAACCGAAGCAAACGCAGACGTTGTAAAACAGGCTCTTGCACAGAACAAAATGGACGCTGTAATGACTTGTCGTCCTGCTGATAAAATTGAACCAGAATGGAACAAAATGGTTGAAGAAGCTAAAAAAGCCGGCGGTAACGGAAGCGATGAAGATGTTCTTACATACGCAATGTTCCCACAGGTTGCTACTAAATTCTTCTCAACACGTGCCAACGGTCCTGTTGATGCAGCTGCTACTTTCGCTAAGAAAGAAGCTCCGGCAGCCGGTGCATCTAAGGGCGGTAACTACACAGTAACTGTTAACGGAACTGCTTATAATGTTTCTTCTAACGGTGCTGGTGCAATTACTGTTAACGGTACAGCATACAACGTAGCATTCGGTGCTGCTGGTGCCGCTCCTGCTGCAGCTGCAGCTCCTGCCGCTGTAAGTGGCGGTGCTTCTATTAAAGCACCTGTTGCCGGTACATTGCTTAAATACGTTGTAGCAGAAGGCGCAAACGTTAAATCTGGCGACACAATCGTTATGGTTGAATCAATGAAAATGGAACTTGAAGTAAAATCAACTGCTGATGGTCCAGTTCATTTCACAGTTCCTACTGGTACAGCAATTACTGCCGGTCAGGAAATTGCAACAATCGGTGGCGGCGCTCCTGTAGCAGCTCCAGCACCTGCTGCTGCTCCGGCCGCTCCTGCTCCTGCAGCAGCACCGGCTGGCGGTACACCAGTTGCAGCACCTGTTGCCGGTACATTCCTTAAAGCTGTTGTAGCAGAAGGCGCAAGCGTAACTGCCGGTCAGACAGTTATCATGATTGAATCAATGAAGATGGAACTTGAAGTAAAGGCAACTGTAGCCGGTTCAATCCACTTCCTTGCAAGTGCCGGTAATGCAATTACTGCTGGTCAGGCTCTCGCAGAAATCAAATAAATAAGGGTTCTAAATTGTCTGCCTTGTTCTGGTGTTTTTCATTCACCGGAACCGGGCGGTTTATAAACGGAGTTTTTAATGTTTGGAAAAACACAAAATAACAAACAGATTGTAGCTGCAATGGGCATTATCATGGCAATCGCCATGGTTTTCTCTTGCGTTTCTTCTGTTTTTGCTGACAACTCAAAAGCTGAAGTTACTTCATGGCGTACAGCAAATACTGCTATCATTAAAGGTACCGAAAACTGGGGACCAGATGAAAACCGTATCAACGCAAAAGACTTCATCGCAAATATCGGAAGATCAACTGGTATTTACCAGATTATCAATGGTGCAAACCCACCAGCTGCTCACGTAGAATCAGAAGACCCTTATGAAGGTCTTGAGGCACCGGGCTGGCAGAAACTTTTGATGATTGCCGTAGGATTCTTAATTGTTTACATGGGTGCTGCAAAAGGTTTTGAACCGTTGCTTTTGATTCCAATCGGATTCGGTACAATTCTTGTAAACATTCCTGGTGCAGGTATGTACAATCCGGGAACTGGTATGCTCCGCATTATTTACGATGCCGGTGTTGGTAACGAATTCTTCCCGATGCTTATCTTTATGGGTATTGGTGCAATGACAGACTTTGGTCCGCTTATTGCCAACCCTAAAACTGCACTTCTTGGTGGTGCTGCACAGTTTGGTGTATTCTTCACACTTTTCGGTGTTGCACTTATGAACATGATCCCTGGAATTGACTATACAATGTTGCAGGCATGTGCAATTGCAATCATTGGTGGTGCAGACGGTCCTACTTCAATTTACGTATCTGGTAAACTTGCTCCTGAAATGATGGCAGTTATCGCGGTTGCAGCTTATTCGTACATGGCACTGGTTCCAATGATTCAGCCGCCGATTATGAAAGCTTTGACAAGCGAAAAAGAACGCAAAATCAAAATGAAGCAGCTTCGCCCTGTTTCTAAAGTTGAAAAAACAATTTTCCCGTTGGTATTGTTGTGCCTTTCAATTTTGCTTTTGCCACCTTCAGCACCACTTATCGGTATGCTGGCATTTGGTAACTTTGTAAAACAGTGCGGTGTTGTAGAACGCCTTTCTAAAACAATGGAAAATGAATTGCTGAACATCGTTTCAATTCTTCTTTCTTTGGGCGTTGGTTCACAGATGACACCTGAAAAAATCTTCAATCCTAACTCAGTTGGTATCATTCTTTTGGGACTTTTGGCTTTTGCAGTTGCAACAGCTACTGGTTTGCTGATGGCAAAATTGATGAACTTGTTTCTCAAGGAAAAAATCAACCCGCTCATTGGTTCAGCTGGTGTTTCAGCCGTTCCAATGGCTGCACGTGTTGCCAACAAAGTTGGTATGGCAGAAGATCCTTCTAACTTCCTGTTGATGCACGCAATGGGACCAAACGTATCTGGTGTTATTGGTACAGCAGTTGCTGCTGGTGTATTTATCGCTACTTACGCACACTAATAGTTTAATTACTGCTTAGTAAAAGTCCGGGGCAAAAGCTCCGGACTTTTTTTCACATTGAATTAACAGAGTTTCTTTTAAAAAGCTGAATTAAAAACAGGTCATTCAATTTTTCAAAAATTCAATTAAAAAACCACAATTTGAATTGTTTTTGAAGCGGTATTATTGTAAAAAAATTGCAAATAATAGAAAACTGTTGAAAAATACGCAAAAATTGGTTAAATTAGTAACACTTTTGCAGCTGACACAAGGAATTATCTGCTGCTTTAATTTAAAATTCTGGGATAAAAAATGGTTTTTTCATCTTTGATTTTTCTTTTTGCATTTTTACCATGCGTTTTATTTTTCTATTTTGTACCATTTAAAAACAGCCGCACATGGAAAAACTTTGTGCTCTTAGCATCAAGCCTTCTTTTTTATGCCTGGGGCGAACCTGTTTTTGTTTGCGTAATGGTATTTTCAATTTTTCTTAATTACTGCCTTGGGCTTTTAATAAACTTATGCAATCAAAAAGACAAAAAGGCGGCAAAAGTTATTTTAATTTTGTCTGTAATCTGGAACATCGGGCTGCTTTTTATATTCAAATACCTTTCTTTTATTGCTGATACAATTAATCAGGCTGTTTCAAAACCCGTTTTACCCGGCTTTGAAATTGCACTGCCAATCGGCATTTCGTTTTTTACTTTTCAGATTTTGTCTTACATAATTGACGTTTACAAACAGAAAGTAAGCGTTCAGAAAAATGTTTTCAACCTTGCACTGTACGTGTCGCTTTTTCCTCAGTTAATTGCAGGTCCTATAGTGCGCTACCAGACAATTGAAGACCAGATACAGAACCGCAGGGAAACGATGGCTGGTTTTACGGCAGGTTTTGAACGTTTTGCAATTGGTCTTGCAAAAAAATGCCTGCTTGCAAATTATATGGCAATAATTGCAGACACCATGTTTGGAATGAACAATGGCGATTTGACTCTTCTTTCCGCGTGGCTTGGTGCAATTGCCTATGCATTGCAGATTTATCTCGATTTTTCAGGCTATTCTGATATGGCAATTGGGCTTGGGTTTATTTTTGGCTTTACGTTTGAAGAAAACTTTAATTACCCTTATGCTGCCCGTTCAATTACGGATTTCTGGCGCCGCTGGCACATTTCGCTTTCTACGTGGTTCAGGGATTATGTATACATTCCGCTGGGCGGCAACCGCTGTGCACCGGCGCGCTGCACCTTTAACCTGCTGGTAGTGTGGCTTTTAACCGGCATTTGGCACGGCGCAAATTTTACATTTTGGTGCTGGGGTATTTTTTATTTTGTGCTTTTGCTGTTTGAACGCAGTACGGCCTGGGCAAAAAGGGCAGAAAACGCAAAAGGCTTTAAGCTGTTTTTTATGCGCATTCTGTGCCTTATTTTTGTGGTTTGCGGCTGGGTTTTGTTCAGAAGCGCCACTTTGACCCAGGCAAAAGACTATTTGATGTGTATGTTTGGTGCTGGCAAAATTGATGTTTCTCAGACCACGTTTTTGCTGACGAATGTGTGGTTTGTTCTTTTGGTTTCTGTTTTGGTTTGCGTGCCTTTCAAAACGATGCTTCCGTTTTTATTTGAAAAAGAAGAAGCAAAAATTGCAAAAATGCCAATAATTGCAGTGTTTTGCCGGAATGTTTTTTCTGTAATCCGGCCGGTTTTCATTTTCTGTGTTTTTGTAATTTCAGTTTTGAATTGCATACAGGCCACTTACAACCCGTTTATTTATTTCAATTTTTAAGGTGCCGGAATGAAAAATTTTAATAAATTAAGAAATTTTTTTGTTATTTGTTCGCTTGTAATTCTTTTTTTGGGTGCTTTTTCTTATATTGTGCGTTTGGGCGCAAAAACCTACGTTTCTGTAAAAGGGAAGGGCAACGCATTTACGGCCTGGCTTTTTAAAGACCAGCCAGCGCTGAACAAAATGCAGGAAGATGAAAAACCTGCATTCGTTATTTACGACACCGACTGGTCTGAAATTTATCCGTTCAGCGGAAAACCTGCGCCAAAAATCAGCAGTGACGGCAACGTTCAAAATGCTGCTGCCAGCAAAAAGGCTCAAAAAACTGAAAAAAGCAAAGTCGTTCCGTCAAAAGTGTATAAGTTTCCGTCTGTCAGCTTAGGGCCGGTTAATGCAATTGAACGCTGGTACGGCCGTTTTTTCAGGCGTGCGTATTTTGCACAGCTAATGCAAACCGTTGAATGCAAGGCAAAATGGAACATGATGCCGCCAACTGAAGGCAAGAATATTGTAACCGGCGCGGTTACATTGCCGGATGGTCATTTAACGATTTATGAAAAACACAAAAACATGACATTAACTGCAAAATCCATAGAATCTTTTGCAAATTTCTGCAAACAGCAGAAAATACCTTTTATGTACGTGCAGGCGCCTGGTGTAATTTCGCCAAAAAACAAGCGCATAAACGGCAACTGGGATTTCAGCAACATTAACGCAGACGAGCTGCTGGAAAAACTTACAGATGCCGGCATTGAATGTTTTGATTTGCGCCCGGAAGTTTTGAACGATTTTGAACATTATGAAGATGCTTTTTTTTACACAGACCATCACTGGAAAATTGAAACCGGTTTGTGGGCAGCCGGCAAGATTGCTGAAAAATTAAGGAAAAATTACGCAATTCCTTTTAAGCCGGCTTATTACGTGGAAGACAATTACGAAAAGAAAGTTTACGAAAAATGGTGTCTTGGTTCCTACGGCAAAAAGGCCACTTTGGGGCGCTGTACCCCGGACGATTTTCCGCTGTTTTTTCCGAAAAAGCAGGCAAACTTTCATTATACAAACCCTTACGCCAACGATGACATTACCGGCGGTTTTGAATGCATTTACCATTACGAACATCTTGAGCCGAAGGATTATTACAACCAGCACGTGCAGGAAACTTACATGCATATTCACGGAATGATAAGCATTGACAACCTGAAAGAAACTGGAAACGGACGTCTGCTTTTTGTAGGCGATTCCTATTTACAGATGGTTGTGCCCTTTTTGGCAGAACAGGCTGACAAAATTGATTTTGTTTCCATGGACTATTTTACGGGTTCGCTTGAAAGTTTTATAAAAAAGAACGGCCCTTATGATGCAGCAATTATGCTTTTTTACCCCGGCGATTTGCAGGAAAGCATAAATTTTGAAAGTCATACCGACCATTTTGACTTCAGATAAATTTCTTTATTTTTAGCAGCAAGCCGCGTTGAAGAAAATTTACCTGACGCGGCTTTTTTGCTGTTTGAACCAGTGTTTAAAAGCTGTAAAGATTAAAAATTTTTAATAAAAGCGGCGGCAAGATTAAAATTCAATTAGAATAAAGCAAAAATAAATTACAGTATCGTTTTTTGAACCTTTAATAGGCATACAGTGCCTTATAACAATTTTTGGAGGTTCGTTATGAGCAATGAAATTTATTTTTACCCTACAAACAGAAGACCAGTTAACAAAAGAAAGAACCTGCTTGATTTTTGGTTTAATGTGATTGTTGTTGCATTTGCCCTTTGCCTGCTTTTGGCAACCGTTACCTGCGTGGTTGGCGGTTTTACGGCAATTTATTCAAACCAGAAGAACAATGAAAAAATTTACCATTCGGCAATGCAGCATCAGGCTTACAGCGTAAGTTATGCCGCACAAGCTGAAAAATGAACAGTAACAGGGTGGAGGAACGCACCGGTTTAATCGTTGAAAGTGATTGAACCGGTGTTTTTTTTAAATGAAGAAACTTGATAATGTGTGCCGGTGATTCAGGCAGGCATTTTTCAAATTGGGCAATTTGCGAAAAAAGCCTGTCGCTGTTATAATTGCTTATGCCTTTAAACAATTTACCTTGCCCAAAAAACGGGGCAAAACTTGGTTTGTTTTTCAGTTTTGCGCAAAAAACATTAAGTGCCGTTTTGTGGGCACCCAAAGCCAGCAAAGTTGAACTTCGTCTGTACAAAAACACACGGCTGACAAAAAATACCGTTGAAAAACCACAAGATTCTTCTATCTATAATGAAAACATCGATTTTAATGCCACCGAACCTTTTACGGTTCAGCTTAAATTTTCTGCAAAAAACGGGCTTTGGCAAAAAAGCTGGAATGAAGCCCAGCTTTTAAACGATTTTGGCACTGCCGATTTAAGCGGCTGGTTTTACGAATATCTGGTTACCAACACCATCAATGGCCAAAGCGTTACCAGAAACTGCCTGGATCCTTATGCCTTTTCCATGACCGAATACCGCAACGACGGCCAGAACTGCCTTGGCGCAATTATCGATTTTGATGACAGCCGCTTTTTAGTGCCGGTTGCAAAATGGCGAACAATTCAGCAGGCAAGGCAAAATGCCCTGAACCGCAGCAAGGTAATAATTTACGAAGTTTCGGTGCGTGATTTTACCATTTCGCCAAGCGCCTGCACAAAAGAAATGCCCGGCACTTATCTTTCCTTCATTGAAAAAATACCGTATTTGAAGGAACTTGGCGTTACCCATGTTCAGTTAATGCCGGTGCAGAATTTTTACAACAATGACGAAAGCAAAAAAGATTTTGCCCGAACCCACGAAAACAGCAATTACAACTGGGGCTACGACCCGCACAATTATTTTTCGCCTGAAGGCTGGCTTGCAGCAAACAGCCGGAACCCGTACCGGCGCATTCTGGAATTGCAGCAGCTGGTCAGTGCCCTGCACAATGCGGGGCTTAGGGTAATTCTGGACGTGGTTTACAATCACATGGCAATCACAAGTTTTCTTGAAGACATTGTTCCCGGCTATTATTTCAGGCAGAACGACGACGGTTCGTTTATTGGCAATTCCGGCTGCGGCAACGACACGGCCAGCGAACGCCCGATGGTAAAAAAACTGATAATTGACAGTCTTGTTCATTGGGTAAACAACTACGATGTTGACGGTTTCCGTTTTGACCTTATGGGCCTGATTGAATCCAGCGTAATTTTGGACGGCTTAAAAGCCTGCCGCAAAATAAAAAAAGACATTCTTTTTATTGGCGAAGGCTGGAAAATGTACAGCGGAAAAAACGGCGTTGGAATGGATCAGAATTACATGCAGCAAACTGATCAAGTTGCCGTTTTTAATGACGAATTCCGTGATTTGGTGAAAGGCGGCGGCATGAACGAATATGTGAAAGGCTTTGTCACCGGCGCAAGCGTTAACCTGATGCAGCTTTTTTACAATCATACCGGGCGGCCGCAAAAAAATTACACGGTCTGTCATCCTGCAAACAATGTTCAGTATATTGCCGCCCACGACGGCTTAACCCTGCACGACAATATTTGCGTAAACTGCAATTTAAATGAAGACGATCCTACCCAGTGTGACGAACTTTACAGGCGCATAAAGCTTGCCAATTTTCTGCTTTTAACAAGTCAGGGAATTGCGTTCATTCATTCCGGGCAGGAACGCGGAAGGACGAAACTTGCTGTTAGTACAAACAGTAAAAACATTGAACGGTTTTGTTTCGACAGTTACAACACGGCGGACAGCGTAAACGCTTTTAACTGGCAGTTCACCCAAAATCAGCAAAATCTCTTCTATTATACACGCAGTTTAATTGAATTCAGAAAGAATGCTGGAATTTTCAGTTTGGACAGCATTGAAAAAATTGAGCGTCTTACGCGCCCCGTTGAAAGCTTGTGGAAGGAACAGCTGCTGGTTTACGCCATAAAAGACAAGGGCAAAAACTGGTACATTATTGCAAACGGCGCACAAACCCAGGCAGAAATACCGCTGGTTCTAAAAAATCCGCTTGTTTACGCCGACACAACTGGCGCGTGCCTTATACCTTTTGCCGTGCCGAGCGGCATCAGTTTTGAGGAAAAAGGTATAACTGTTGCGCCGCTTTCGGCCTTTATTGTTACCGGCAAAGTATGAAAATGCAGAATGCACAAAATGTTTGAAGTTTTATTGTTTTTTCAATAGACTGTCTTTGCAAAAGCATAAAGTCATTTATTGCATTTTGCCGTGGAAATTCTGTATGTTTCTGTAAATCTTTTCAATAAAAGGAAAAAATACATGATAGCTGTATTTGTAAACTGTGGTGCTGTAATTTTAGGCTCGGTTATCGGGCTTTTGTTCAGCAGAAAAATCAGCAAGGAATTGTCGAATATTGTGCAGGCCGGTGCCGGCGTTGTAACGATGGTAATTGGTCTGCAAATGGCATTTACTTACAAAAGCGTCATTATTCTTACGCTTTCAATAATTTTAGGCGGCATCATCGGTTCGTGGTGGGACATTGACGGAAAAATTCTGGCCTTGGGCAAGTTTCTGGAAGCCAAATTTGACAGACCGGCAAACAAAAAGCAGAACGAAATGGCAGAAACTGAAAATGCTGAAGAAAATGCCAGCGCCGGAAACGAACCGAAATTCAATTTTGCCTATGCTTTTTTGAATTCTTCCGTGCTTTTCTGCGTTGGTGCAATGGCGATTATCGGTTCTTTTAAGGCCGGAATTGACAAGGACTATACGCTTATTTACACAAAATCAATTCTGGACGGTTTTATGGCGATAGTTTTTGCTGCGGCCATGGGACCGGGAACGGTTTTTTCGGCACTTTCAATTTTTGTGTACCAGGGGCTTTTAACTCTGGCTTCTACCTGGATTGAACCTTTGATAAACGAAACGATTCTTACTGAAATTTCAGCATGCGGCGGTGCAATGATTGTAATGATTGGTATTAACCTTTTGCAGCTGCGCCACTTAAAAACGGCAAACTACCTGCCGGGGATAATTATTGCTGCTTTGCTGGTTCCGCTTATGGCTTTATTTGCATAATGGTGGTAAAATAAACCGTACGTTTATTTTAAACGGGCGCTAGATTATTTTTAGCGATTTTATAATCCAACAAGAGGTTTTTATGTTTGTAATGGATGAAAGTAAAGAGAAAAAAAGCTTTACTTTTAAACACTCAGTTTCTAACCGTATTATGTCTTGTATTGCTATTGCGCTGCCGGTAATTGTTTTTGTAATGATTATCACCTGTTATTTTGCTACCCGCAGCACTTTGAATAACTATTTCAGGCAGCAATTGGAAGTAAAGCAGACTATTGTTGAATTTGAAATGCAGAAAGATCAGGCACAGCTTATAAGCCTTGGCTATTCTTTGGCTGATAATTTTGGCGCAAACTGGGATCGTTTTATTGAAAACGACGAAATTCCGGCACTTTTGAACGATTTGATAGAATCGAACGGTGCAGAAGCTTTTACCGTTTATGACCGGAATCTTTCAATCGTCGGTTCGGCAGGAATGAAAGATTTTTTACCGCCGGTTGATGCGGTAAACAAGGTTCTTGCTGGCGGCAGTTTTGTTGATTATGTAAAAATGTCTGGCAACATAGTTTCTATTTGCGGCGTGCCGGTGCGCAGCAACAACCGCATTAATGGTGCTGTTTTTGCAATGCGCCGCATTACAAGTGAAGAATTTTGTTCCAACATTAAAACCGTTACGGACTGCCAGTTTACAATGTTTGATAAATACACCCGCATCGTTACAACTTTGGACGGCATGAAAGGCACTGTAATCAGCGACACGGCTTTGCTTGATTCCGTACTGAAAACCGGCGAAAGTCAGACTACCGAAGCTTTGCTTGGCAAGCAGACCTGCATTTGCCTGTATTTCCCTGTGCTTAATGCCAGCGGCAAGCCAATTGAAGTTTTCTTCTTGGGCTTTGACATTGGCATTCGCGCAACGATTGTAAGAAAACTTATTGGTTCAATGCTGCCAAACGCTTTAGTTTTAATGCTGCTTATGGAAGCAATTATGGTTCTTGTAATCCTTAACCCTATGCTCCGCAAACCGCTGATGAAACTGAACGGCGCAGTTCAAAACCTTGCTTCCGGTGATGCAGACCTTTCCATGCGCCTTGAACACAAAGGCAAAACCGAATTTGCACAGATTGCCGGAAACATCAACGTGTTTATTGCTACTTTGCAGGGCATTGTGCAGCAGATACGCGACACGGCTTTAAAAGTTCAGGGCGAAAGCGAACAAATCAGAATGTCCAGCCAGAGCGTTTCTACAGGTGCGGCAAGTCAGGCAGCTTCTACCGAAGAAATGTCTGCAACAATTGAACAGATGACTTCAAACATTCGCCAGACTGCCGAAAACGCAATGCAGACTGACCAGCTTGCCAAAACCGTTAACGCAAACAGCAAGGCTGGCGGCGAATCTGTCAGTCAGGCGGTTGAAGCAATTAAGCACATTGCAGAAAAAATTAATATTATTGAAGATATTGCAAGCCAGACAAACCTGCTGGCCTTAAATGCGGCAATTGAAGCGGCGCGCGCCGGAGAAAGCGGAAAGGGTTTTGCCGTAGTTGCAAGCGAAATTAGAAAACTTGCGGAACGGAGTCAGGCCGCCGCGGCGGAAATCAGCCAGCTTTCTTCTGACACTGTGCAGGTTGCAGAAAATGCTGACCAGATGATTGCAAAAGTTATTCCTTCAATTGAACAGACAGCCGTTTTGATTGAAGAAATTGCAACTGCCGCCCGTGAGCAGGACAGCGGTGCACAGCAGGTTTCTGCCGCAATTGTTTCACTCGATACGGTTGTTCAGCAAAATGCGTCGGCTTCTGAAGAAATGGCAGCAATGGCGGCAACGCTTTCTGACGAAGCAGAAAGGCTTGTTGAAATTATCAGTGTGTTTAACATTGAAGAAAATGCTGAAAACAAGGTAAAAGGTTATATTGAATATAATTAACTTTATTGATTGAAAGCAGGAAGCATCAAAGCTGAATTAAACATTTGGCTTTGATGTTTTTTTTATTTACGTTTCTTTTCAGCCCGAAAGCACGGCAAAAACCATAAGCTTTTTTGCTTCAGAGAGCTTTAGTTTTGTCATGTTTTTTTCTATAAGGTTCAATTTCGAGTTTTCTATAAAAGGCCAAAAGACATTTATTAATTGTGCCAAAAACAGCCGCAGACAAACACGCCCACGAAAAAAAATACGCCGTGCGTATGTACAAGTCTTTTTTTGTACCCATGCTCTGATGCAAGGTACAGTTTTCGTTAAAACTGTACTTTGTGCCTAAACCAATTTCAGTTACAGAAAATGCATTTAGCACAAGCGGGGGACTGTCGAATGGCTGTTTTGGAACCATTTTATAAAAACTCGACATTTGACCTATAAATATAAAAAAAGGACAAAGTCAAGATTTTGCGTTAGCATAATTCAACTTCGCCCTTTTTGTTCCTGAATATTTTGTCCGTGTTATTCCATTATTTGGGTGCGCTGCCGTTTAAAAGCCCACACCCAAATGGCAGAAAACTTAAGCATCAATAAATGCTGCCTAATCCGCCCGGCTTAACTTGAAAATGGCTGAATTCCATACTGAAGGATGCGCGGCCCTGAGTAACGGAACGCAGGCTGGTAGAAAAACCGAACATTTTTGCCATCGGCGACTGAGCGTGGATAACTTCCGTTGAAGGCTTGCTTTCCAGGCTGGAAATAATTCCGCCTCTCTGGGTAACCTGACTCATGGCATCGCCAACAAATTCTTTCGGACACAAAATGTCAAGGTTCATAACTGGTTCCAAAAGTTCCGGGCTTGCTTTGCGGCACGCGTTGTCAAAAGCGGCAACGGCACAGGCTTCAAAAGCAAATGTGCTGGCTGTAAGTTCGTCATATTTAACGTCAGTAACAGTTACTTTTACGTCTGCACACATGTAGCCGTACTGAATGCCCGAAGCAAAACTGTTGGTAATGCCGCTTTTAATGGCATCAAGAATTTCTTCAGGAATTTCCGTGCTGCGGCCGGCGGCGTAAATATATTCATTTCCCTGACCGCGTTCAGCAGGTTCAACCTTAATGGTAAGGCCTGCCGTATTTTCTTTACCGCCGATTGTTTTTTCAAATGTTTCGCTGTGTTCGGCGGTGGCAGTAATAGATTCGCGGTAAGTAACCTGCGGCGCACCAATGCGTGCTTCAACCTTAAAGTCGTCCTTCATGCGTGTTGCAAGCACGTCAATGTGCAGTTCGCCCATACCCGAAATAATTACCTGACCAGTTTCGGAATCTTCCCGGCTTGTAAAGGTCGGGTCTTCGCGTGAAAGAATCTGCAAAGTTTCGGTAAGTTTGTCCTTTTCAGAAAGGCTTGCCGGTTCAATTGCAACTGAAATAACCGGTTCCGGGAAATGCATGTCTTCAAGCAGAACCGGGTAGCTTTCATTTGAAAGTGTATCGCCGGTTTGGGCAAGTTTCAGGCCGATGAATACGGCAATGTCACCGGCTTCAACGCTTTCAACTGCTTCGCTTTTATTTGAATGCATACGCAAAATGCGGTTTACGCGTTCGCGCTTCTTTTTACCAACATTAAACACCTGTTCGCCGGTTTTTATTTTGCCTGCGTACATGCGCACATAGCAAAGCGCACCCATTTCCCGGTCATACTGAATTTTAAATACCAGCCCAACTGGTGCTTTGGCGTCCGGGTTGCAGCTGATTTCTATATTTTCTTCCTTTTTAACGTGCAGGGCTGTTGCAGGAGGAACTTCCGTAGGGCAGGGCAGATAATCAATTACTGCGTCAATCAGCGGCTGCACGGCACAGTTCTTGCGGGCACTTCCGCACAAAAACGGCACAATTTCCCGGTTAATGGTGCGGCGGCGAATTTCTGCCTTAATCTGGTCAACGGAAACTTCTTCGCCCATCAGATAAAGTTCTGCAAGTTCATCGTTGCCGCCGCAGATTTCGTCCAAAAGTTTTTCGCGCCATTCTTTAGCCTGTTCAAGGCGGCTGGCATCAATTTCGCTTTCAATAATTGTTTCGCCTTCGTCTGCCGGGTCAAAGCGGTATTCCTTCATTTTCAAAAGGTCAATTACGCCTTCAAAATTGCTTTCTGCGCCAATCGGAACTTGCAGGGCAACCGGCAGTGCCCCGAATTTTTCACGCACGTCGTCCATTGCGCCAAAAAAATCGGCACCAATGCGATCCATTTTGTTTACAAAACAGATGCGCGGTACGTGGTAAGTGTCGGCCTGCCGCCATACGGTTTCGGTTTGTGGCTGTACGCCGCCAACTGCACACAAAACGGCAACTGCACCGTCCAGAACGCGCAAAGAACGTTCTACTTCAGCGGTAAAGTCTACGTGGCCTGGCGTGTCGATAAGGTTTATCTGGTAATTTTTCCAGTAAGTTGTAGTTGCGGCGCTGCAAATGGTAATTCCGCGTTCCTGTTCCTGCTGCATCCAGTCCATGGTTGCTGCACCATCATCAATTTCACCAATGCGGTGAATCTTTCCGGTATAATAAAGAATACGTTCGGAAGTTGTGGTTTTTCCGGCGTCGATGTGCGCCATAATTCCAATGTTTCGCATTTTTTGCAAATCTGGCATATTTTTCTCCAAGCACCTTCAGCGCAGTGCGCAAAGGCACAAAAATTACAATTTAATAGAAGAATATTGAATATTTTAGCTAAAAACGCCAGTTTACTCAACATGGCAATGCTGCTGCCGCAGGTTTAATAAATTTGCCGGTTTCATAAAAAAATTCAGCCATACAATTGAAAAAACAGAAAAACGGCCATTTTTCAGCATGAACCGGCCCAAATTAAATGTTTTGTGAAAAAAAAATATACTTCGGCCAAATATAACTAGCCTGAACTTAGAGTTTTAAATAATTGCCTGAAAAATGCATGATGATTAAAAAAAAGCAACCGCATGGCAGCACAGACACGAAAAAAATACGCCGTGCGTATGCACAATTCTTTTTTTTCGTGGCAGAGGCAGCCTGAAGGTTGTTTTTCGTATATTTTTCAAGCTGCACATTCGGGCTAACAATTTTTATATTTTTCGTTTGCGTTTACGAATTTATGAAGTTATAATTTTTGTATATGAAGCAGACCGGTAAAAATAAGAAAAAAACAATTTCTGCAACAAGCATTCTTGGCATTATGCAGCTGGTTTTGTTTGTTGTCATGGCTTTTATTATTGCCAAAAAGGTTTTTGTCAGCGTTACTACCAGCGTAACGGAATCCATTCAGGCAAAAGCCGAAAAACAGGCATTAACGGTAGAAAAATCTTTTGCCGGTATTGTTGACACCACAAAAGACCTTTCCTCTTCTGTATCAACAATTTTCCGTGCTTCGCAAGACGAACAGAAATACCTTTTAAACACACTTTTGTATAATGCAGTGGTAACCGGCAATTATGAATCTGTCTGGGTTGTTACCGAACCTGGTGTTTTTGGCAAAAAGCAGGGCTTCTGCTACGTAATCGATTCCGAAACCGGCAAACCCGTAAAAGACGTTGTTCTGGAACTTGACAGCGACTGGTACTTTAAAGGCATCAATTCGGAAAAAACAATGGTTGATGAAGAAATTGACCTTGATACGATTGACGGCGAGCTGTTTTTAATGACTTCAGCCTATTCGCGCATTGTGGATTCTCGCGGTAAAATTATTGGTTTGGCCGGAATTGATGTAACTTTGAACAATTTAAGCCAGATGATTAGCGGTGAAGCAATTTACAAGGGTTCAAAAATTTCACTCATCAATTCAATGGGTAAAATTCTTGCAACTGACGGCGACCAGAACCTTGAAGACGTTTTTTATCTTTATGAAGAAAATCCGGAATATTTTAATAGAACTAAAGCCGACGGTGCGGTTTCTTTTCAGAACGGCGAAAACATTACCACAATTGTGCCACTTGAATATGATGAATGCGGAAATGTATGGCACATTGTTGTTGACACGCCCGTTAAAAATGCCATTGTGCCGGCAAAACGGCTGATGATTTTTATTGTTGTCTGCTTTTTGATTTACCTTACAATTCTTACAGCCGGAAATACCAAAATAATTCTTGCTTCAATGAAAACCCGCAAGACGGAACAGCAGATTGGTGCAAAGCTGGCTGAAGAAATACAGAATCTTGTGGTTTCGGCAAAGGAAACCTCGGCGACAAGTCAGGACCAGAGCGCGGCTGTTAAGGAAATTGTTGCAACGATGGAAGACACCAACGAGCTTTCCAAAAATATTTCTGCAAAAATTGAAGATGTAAGTGCCGTTGCCGGAAAAACAACCGACGATGTAGACGGCAGCAGCGGTTCGCTTAACCTGAACATGGCAAAACTTGAAGAAATTTCTGCTGCAAACGACGACACGATTGAAGGCATAAAAAAGCTTAGTACCGAAATTGACGGCATTTGGGACATTGTTACGATGATTACAAGTGTTGCCGATCAGGCAAAAATTATTGCGTTTAATGCGGAACTTGAAGCTGCAAGTGCAGGCGAAGCCGGTAAAAACTTCCACATCGTTGCTTCGGAAATCAGGCGGCTGGCAGACGGAATTATTGACAGTACCAAAGAAATTAAAGCCCGCATTTCCGGCATTCAGAATTCTTCGGATGCGCTTATTCTTGCCAGCGAAAGCGGTACTGTAAAAGTTGAAGAAGGAATTGCCGCTGCAAAGGAACTGGAAGAACGTTTTGCAAGCATAAAAAACGCCGCAGAAATTACGGAAACTTCCGCAAAAGATATTTCCGTAATTATTCAGCAGCAAAGTGCCGCAAGTGCCCAGATTCTTGTTGCAATCAAGCAAATTTCCGCCGGTGTTGAAAATTTTTCTATGGCAACGGAAAGCATTTCTTCTACTTCTGAAAATTTGAAGACAATCGCAGATGAATTAACAAGCAGTCAGAAGAAAAACAGCATGACTGAAACTGAAAACGATAAAGCAGGTGAATAATGAACGAAGATTTGATGAAATCAATAGAAAATGCTGCACAGAAAAAAGATTCTGCATCTCAGCAGGTAGCGGCGGAAGAAGTAAAAATTACCTGGCTGATATTTTTAATAAACGGTGTTAAATACGCCCTGCCTTCTTTTAACGTAAAAGAAATTATTCACGATATGAACGTTTATCCGATTCCGTTTGTACCAAACTACATCGAAGGCTTAATAAACGTTCGCGGCGAACCGTACACTGTTATTGAACCTTGCATTCTGCTTGATGTTGAAAAAACAGACGCGAAGCAGGAACATTCGCTTTTCATCATTCTCAACATTCCAGGCGACCGTATTTGCCTGCGCATTGAAGACGTTTTGAATTTTTACGAACTGCCTGAAAGCGGTTTAAGGATTTTGAAGCACAGCGACAACGAAAGTTTCATTTTTAAGGGAACAATCAGTTTTAACGGCGAAGAAATTCCTGTAATTGAAATAAACGCCTTTGAAATGATTTTGAAAAAGGATTTGTGTGATGACTGAGCAGTTTACGTGCATTTCTTTTGACAAGGTGGAATTCCTGCTGCCAACTTCTTACGTTGTGGCAGGTTCCTATCTTGGCGAACACAAAGACGACAACAGTTTAATGTACGATTCTCAGGTTATTCCGCATCTTAATGTTGCTGAATACGTAAAGGAAGCTTTCGGCTGTTCCGGCAAGAACAATGTTGATTCTGCGCTGATATTCTGCGCAAAAGACTGGAATATTAGCGTAATTGAAAAAATTGAACAGAAAACGCTGGTGAACATGCCGCGAAGCGGTCTGTTTGCCCTTTCCTTTAGTGCCGGTTACATAAGCCGTTTTATTGATACCGAAAATCTGTATTTGTTTTCGGGCTGCAAGCGTGATTTTCTGTTTAACCACGGTATCAGTGCCGTTTCGTTTTACGAGGGCAAGGTGCAGTATTTGCTGAATATAGACATGCTGATTGCGCAATTTCTGAAAGAGGTAGGTGGGATAAAATAAATGAAGGTTATAATTTCAGATGCTTCTGCCGTAATTAGGGTTATTCTGGAACAGAAATTTGCGGCGGCTGGTGACATTCAGGTTGCTGCTTCTGTTTCTAACGGCGCAAAGGCTGTAGACAAAATAAGAACAGAAAAGCCCGACCTGCTGATTATTGACGACATAAAGACAGATGTTGAACTTGTTGAAACAATCATCCGCGACTATGCAGTGCCGGTTTTGATTTTTGGCGATAACGAAAAGCCTGTTTTTTCATTTGAAAATGCGTCGGCCGTTTCTTTTGTAAAGAAACCGAAAATTTCCGACATGAACAATGAATTTTTCAAGACCTTTATGGAACAGGTTAGAAAAGCAGGCACAAAAGTAATCATCAGTTCGCTTGCAAAACTTAACCAGTCTTTTGATTCTGGTGCAAAGCAGGGCACTTTTTCGCTTTTGTGCATTGGTGCTTCAACCGGCGGGCCAAGTGCAGTCCGCACGGTTCTGGAAGGTTTGGGCAAAAACTTTCCGCTGCCGGTTTTGTACACCCAGCACGTTGAAGTTGGCGACGACGTAAACATGGCAAAATGGTTTTCTGAAACTTTAACCAACATTAAGTTTTCGCTTGCGCGGCAGGGCGAAGAAGCTTTGCCTGGGCACGTTTACATGGCGCCTGCAAACAAACATCTGGTAATCGATTTTGTCAATTCTCGCGGAACCCCGGTTCTTGCCCTAAGCGATGATCCGCCTGTACGTTTTTTAAAACCTTCAGTTGACAAAACATTTTTAAGTGCAGCTTCTTTTTTTAAAGACCACTGTCTTGCCGTTCTGCTTACCGGCATGGGTGCAGACGGTGCGGCCGGCTGCAAGGCTTTGGTTGATGCCGGTGCGTACACCATTGCGGAAGATGAATCTACCTGTGCGGTTTTTGGCATGCCGGCCGCCGCAATTGAAATGGGTGGTGCAAGCATCGTTCTCAGGCGCGAACACATTGCTGAAAAAGTTTTATCGATGATTGGCCGCTGATAACGGCAGGAAAATTCCTTATGGATGATGTTAGCTTGTTGCCCGAATTGGAAAATTTCATTTCTCTTTTGACTGAGCACACGGGAATCATTCCTTTGGCGACTCACAAAAATTCAATTGTGAGTTACATCGTCAAAAAAACGCAGGATATTTCCAGGGAAACTGGAATTGTTGACGGCAAAAAGCTTTGCAGCATGTTTTACAGCCAGCTTGTAAGCAGCAAAACCGAATTCAATAATTTCGTTAACCAAAGTACCGTAAACGAAACCTACTTTTTCCGCGAAGAAGCACAGTTTGATTTTCTGCGTGACAGGATTTTTCCAAGCTGGCGTTTGCAGAATCCTGGCAGGAACATAAAGATTTGGAGTGCGGCCTGTTCTACGGGGGAAGAAATTTATTCGCTGGCCTTGCTTGCAAGGCACTGCCATTTAACGCCGGAACTGACAGCCAGCGATATTGATACGAATGTGCTTAGCGTCTGTTCCGGCGGCGTTTACAGCAAGGCAAAGGTAGACCGGCGTGTTGACGGTTTGTCTTACCACAGCCTTATTGAACCTTATTTTAAGGGCGAGGAAGTGGTTTTTCCTAAGGAAATTAAGGATTTGATAAGCGTAAAGGCGCTTAACCTTAAGGAACTTGCAGGTTCGCCTTTTGTACCGGTTGAACAGGACGTGATTTTTTTGCGGAATGTTTTTATATATTTCAGCAGTGAAATGAAAAGGGCAGTGCTTAAAGCCATTGCCGACAAATGCCTTAAAAAAAACGGGCTGCTTTTTGTTTCAATTAACGAAGTTGCTTCCATTTCTGGTGACATTGTTCCTAAAAATCTGATTAAGGAAAATGTGGGAATGGTTTTTTATCTTAGAAAAATATAGAACGGGGAAAGTATGGGTCAGAATTCTTCGGAATTGTTGAATAGTTTTATAGAAGAAGCGGAAGAAATATTTAAAACTGCAAGCGAAAAAATTGAAATTGCACACAAAAGCGGTGACGTGGAAAATTTTGCAGAAGAAATGCTCCGCAACTTGCGCATTATTGAAGGCAACGCCTGTGCGTTGAAAATTTTTTCCGTGCAGAAACTTGCTGCCGGTCTTGAAAATGTCTTTGCTGCCATAAAAGACAGGCGCATAAAAATTACTGAACGGCTTATAAAACTTTTTGAACTGGTTTCAAAAAAAATCATCAATGTCCTTAACCTTGTAAACGACAAAATTTTCTTTAATGACGAAAACATTGGCGTTTCAATTTACCTTTTGTACTGCGAAAAAATTGCAAACGGCGAACTTGTAAACGCTTCTTCAATGGAGCGGGACATTCGCCTTAGTGAAAACCTGAACCTTGAAAACGAAGAAGACTTTTTGACCAGTGACGGAACGATTTTCAGCATTCACACGATAAAAGTTCGCATGGAACGTTTGAACGAGATAGTTTCTGCCTACGATTCTTTAATTACAAAGGAACTGCGGCTTAAGCACCAGCTGGACGAGCTTAAAAAAATTGAAGACGATACAGGCCTTGCTTCAATTTCTAAAGTACGCAAGCAGCTTGCTTCCGAAATTGATTCTTTTGAAAGCCAGCTTTTGCAAATGCAGCAGCAGGTACTTGATTTGCGTATGCTGCCGCTTTCTATTGTGTTGAACGGTTTGACCGACGTTGTAAAAAAAGCCGCAAAGGAAAACAAAAAGAAAGTTGAACTTGATTTGTGCGAAACCGACCTGATTCTGGACAAGGAAATTCTTGCTTCGCTGCCGGACATTCTTTCAAGCTTGCTTAAGGTAATGGTAAAAAGATGCGTTGAACTGCCCGAAGAACGCCTTGCTGCCGGCAAAAACGAAGCTGCAAAAATTATCGGCACTGTTTCTGCGGATTCAAGCACGGCAAAACTTACTTTGCAGGTTGATGGCAGCGGAATTGATTTTGACGCGGTACGAAAGCGCGCAATGGAAATATTCCCGGAACAGGAAGAAGAGATAAAGCATTTAAGCGACCGTGAACTTTCGGCCTATCTGTTCCGCCGGGAATTTTTTCCGGACGAAGATGAACTTGCAAAAGTTCTTGAAAGTGTTGAAAAAATTAAGGGCAAAATCAACATTGAAAGCGAATACGGAAAAAGTGCCACTTTCATTTTGCGCTTCCCGTTCTCTCTTGCCATGCTGCAGGGGCTTTTCGTGCTTTCCGGCAAATACAAGCTTTTAATTCCGTCCCAGCACATTACCGACGTTGTTTACCGCAACAAGTCCGAATTTATTTCCCTGCAAAACCAAACCTGCCTGCAAAATTACGGCGAACTCATTCCCCTTTACGCCCTCAGTTACCTGTTTGACAGCAGCAGTGATTCGTTTAAGGAAAACAGCGATTCGGCGAACATTATCATTACCGAGTACATGGAACAGAAAATTGGGCTTATTGTTGACAAGGTTTTGCGCTACGTTTCGCTGCCGGTTAAGCCGCTGCCGCCAAGTTTTGAAAAATTTTCCGTTATGCAGGGCATTGTTTTTGATGAACACTACGACATGGTGCCGATTTTGAACATGCCGGACATTATTACAAGGTTTAAGGCAATGCGCAATTACGACATGAAAAAACGCGTCGCAAACGACCGCAACATTGTCCACAAAATTCTGTGTGTCGACAGTTCTGAAAACGCCCGTATAATTGAAAAATTTGCCCTTGAAAAAGTGGGTTTTGTTACGGAAACAGCTTGCGACGGCATTGATGCACTTGAAAAAACAAAGGAAAGCCGTTTTGACCTGATAATTTGTGCCAACGAAATGCCGCGCATGAACGGCATGACGCTGTTGGAAAACCTTAGGCGCAGTGAAGTTTATAAAAACGTTCCGTTCATTGTTGTTTTTGCCGAGCAGAACAACGAACTGTTTGAAGAATACGCGGAAAACGGCGCAAATGACTGGCTTGATAAATCCGTATTTAACCGCAATGAAATGATTGCAAAAGTAAAGGAGCTTTTGAATGCTTGAAAAGTTGCTTGTTGTTGAACCTTCTAAAACGATTCAAAGGCTTTTTACCAAACAGCTGCCCGAAGTAGAATACAATGTTGAATTTGCCGCAACTGCAATTGAAGCTTTTGAAAAAATTGGCACAAAAATGCCAACCGGTGTTTTTGTAAATGCCGAACTTGATGACATTGACGGTTTTGAGTTTGTGCGGCTTTTGAAAAAATTCAAGGGCGGTGACAATATTTATGCAACGCTTTACTGCGTAAACCCGGTTCCTCTTAATACCGAATACAGCTGTCCGCTGATAAATGCCGGCAACCTTTTGATGTTTGTAGAAGAATCGCTGGAAGCACGTACCGCGCAGGAATATGAAAAATCCGGCGAGCGTTTTCCAAAAGTTGAAACGTCGGAAATTCTTTCGGCTGCTTCAAAAATATGGCGCAGCGACATTCAGAAAAATGAACTTCTTAAAAAAATTTACGCGCTGGTTGTCAATTCCGATTCTGTAAAAAACGTGGTAAGCAGTTTTCTTTCAATCTGCACAGACATTTGCCGTTCGCCTATGGCATGCATGTTTTTAATTGAAGTTGACAAAATTTCTTCCTATTATGTTGCCGCAGAACAGATTAAAGAACAGACAAAAAACGATTTCTTTAATATTTGCGTAAAGGATTTTGAAGATGCCGGTGCAACCAAAGAGCGTTTTTACGGTGAATGGGAATGTGTTCCGGCAAATTTTGATATTAACGCCTGTTATTCGCAGGAACTGGATATTTCTGCCTGTGAAAGCCGCCGCATAATTTTTTCCAGCGGCCAGGTTGGTGCAGTTATAGATATTGCCCGCTGCGGCAATTTCAGCAATGAACAGCAGAATTTGATAAATTTCGCCGTTGAAAATTTTTCGATTGTTCTGGAAAATGCACTTTCGCTTAAAACGCACGTCTTTTACGAATCTCAAATCCGCAAGGCTTTTTCACGTTTCGTTCCGGCAGAAATTATTGATGATCTGGCAAAAAAAGACATTCAGCAGGATATTGCCGTTGGTGAAAAACGTGACATTGCAATTCTTTTTTCCGACATTCGTTCTTTTACGAACATCAGCGAAAAAAACCGTCCGGAAGTTCTTGTTGCTTTTTTGAACCGTTACTTTACGGTAATGGTAGATATTATCAAAAAATACGGCGGCACAATCGACAAATTCATTGGTGATGCAATTATGGCAGAATTCGGCACACCCATTTCTTACGAAGACAATGCTCGGCGAGCTGCAAAGGCCGCCTACGAAATGCGCAAAGCCTTGCCCGATGTTCCCCTTGAAGATTTGGTAATGCCGGACGGAATGACGTTTAATATTGGCATTGGTATTCACTACGGCGATGCAATTGTCGGTTCAATTGGTTCTAAAGACAAAACCGACTATTCCGTTATCGGCGATTCGGTTAACCTTGCTTCGCGTCTGGAAGGTTTGACGAAAACTTACGGCGTTCAGCTTATTGTAAGCGAAAGCATGAAAGATGATATTGTTGATAAAGGTAACCCGGACGAGTTTGTTTTCAGGTATCTGGATGACGTGCGCGTAAAGGGCAAGAAAAAAGCCGTGCCGATTTATGCAATTGACAGAAATTATGAAGAATTTTCTGCCGAATACCGGGACTGTTACACCAAGGGCATGGAACTGTACAAGCAGGGCGTTTTCCGGCTGGCAAAAGACTATTTTGAAAAGGCGCTGGCAGAAGTTGAAGGCGACAAAGCTGCAAAACTGATGCTTGGCCGCTGCAACGATTTTATTGAAAATCCGCCGGAAAACTGGGACGGTGCAATCAGTTTTACGACGAAATAGTTTTTTTGAATTTAAAAAAAAGCGAAGCATGTAAAATGCATTTTCCGGGCTTCGCTTTTTTTATGCATTCTGTTTTTGGCTGAATGGTGTGAATAATGCTTAAAGGGTGAAAATCTAAAACACGTATTGAATTAAAAGCATGTAGGCAACTGTACCGGCCGCAATTGATAAAAGGGTTTTTCTCTGCCACAAATGCAAGCCAATTGTCAGAAAAATTGCAAGCAGTTCCGGCAGTCCGCGGCTACCCTGAAAAATTGAAACGTCTTTCAGGCAGTAAACTACCAGCATTCCAAAAATTGCCGGTGGCAGTGCCTTGCCCAAATACTGAACAAATGCCGGGGTTTTGCGTTTATTTGAAAAAATTATGAAAGGCAAAAAGCGCGTAATCAAAGTGCCGAGGCCGCAAAGTGCAATTGTTATTATCTGCTGTTCTAAAGTCATCTGGTTTCTTCCTTTTCAATTGAAATTTTGTTCGCGTCATCGTTGCCGTTCTGCAAACCGGCTAAATCATCAAATTCAATCTGCCTGCTTATTGGTTTTTGAAAAACTGCCAGCAAAAGCAGAATGCCAATCATGGCAGGCATCAGGAATGAATCTTTTCCAAAAATTACAAGGCTTAAAACCGAAACGCCAAGCCCGATTAGTGCACTTGAATGCTTTTTGTCTTTCATCCACTGTTCAAGAAAAATTACCACAAACATGGCGGTCATCACAAAATCTAGCCCCTGGGTGTTGAATGTTAAGAAAGAACCCATAATACCGCCGGCTGTTGAACCGATAATCCAGTAAATCTGGTCAAGAAGGGCAACAAAAAACATAAACCAGCCCCGGTCTACGCCGTCAGGCACTTTTGCAATGTAATTTATTGAAAATGTTTCGTCGCAGAGGGCGTAAATAAGGTAAAATCGCTTCAAGCCGAGGTCTTTGTATTTTTCAAGCATTGCCAAGCCGTAAAAAATATGCCGTGCCTGCACCAGAAGGGCTACGCAAAGTGTTTGCAGCGGTGCAAATGTTGCCAAAAGCATGCTTACGCACACAAATTGCAGCGAACCGCCGAAAATTGCTATGCCCATTAAAAGCGGGTATAAAAACGAAAATCCTGAAACATTCATGTAAATTCCGTAGGCAAAGCCCAAAAAGCTGAAGCCGGCAAGCACCGGCAGTGTATAAGGGAAAGCCGCAATCAGTGCTTTTGTCAATTTTCCAGAAGCTGACATTATTTCTCCTAAAACCTTTATTCGCGCCGGCATATTTAATGCGCAGATAAGGGCATTAAACACGTTTTCGACGCGGTTTGTTCGTTTGTGAAACGGTTAAAAGTGAAGAAATTGTATACTTTTTTTGGATTATAAAAAAGTAAAATTTATGATATAAAACAGGTAATGTCAAAAACTTTAGAAAAATTTATGGTTTGTCGACAGTTTTTTTAAAAGCTATAGACATTTTTATTTAATTTCTGTTATTATTTTGAATATGCTTTGCTAGATAGGTACGGAATTTTACCGTACGTAGGAGGATCGTTGGCGGATAACAAAGGATTACGGATAAACGAACAAATCCGTGTACGTGAGGTCAGACTCATTGACAGTGATGGCGAACAAAAAGGTATTGTTGCCACCATAAAGGCTTTACAAATGGCCAAAGAACAGGAGCTTGATCTTGTGGAAGTTGCGCCTAATGCGAACCCACCGGTTTGCAAGATTCTGGATTACGGTAAATATCGTTTTGAAATGGAGAAAAAGCTCCGTGACTCCAAGAAAAACCAAAAAGTACTGAAGCTGAAAGAAATCCGTATGCAGCCTAAAATTGCAGACGGAGATATTGAGTTCAAATCAAAGCACATAAAAGAATTTCTTGCTGAAGGAAATAAAGTAAAGGTAACTGTGCGATTTCGGGGTCGCGAGCTTGCCCATACAGACCTTGGTTTAGAAGTTCTAAAAGAAGTATTACAACGTCTTGAGGACGAGTATGTTATGGAAAAACAGCCTGCAATGGAAGGTCGTTTCATGTCTATGACACTTGCTCCAAAAGCAAAGAAATGAGGTTGCTAAAATGCCTAAAATGAAATCAAAGCGCGCTGCCGCAAAACGTTTTTCATTAACCGGAAGTGGTAAAGTTAAGTACAAGAAAATGAATCTTCGCCATATCCTTACCAAAAAGGATAAGAAACGCAAGAGAAATCTTCGCGCTGCAGGAATCTTGAGTGAAGCAGATGCAAGACGCATGCGCAAACAGATGCTGCCTTACGGCTAGTCTGTAATTTTTTCAAAAATTTTCTAATTACTTCCATTTAAGGAGAAAAAAATGTCAAGAGCTATTGACGGATCAAAGCGCAAAGACCACCGCAAGAAGATTCTTAAACTTGCAAAAGGTTTCCGTGGTCGCCGTGGCACAAACTTTAAAGCTGCAAAAGATGCTGTTACACAGGCATTGTCTGATTCATACGTAGGACGCCGTGATAAAAAAGGCAATATGCGTTCTTTGTGGATTGCACGTTTGAATGCAGCTTGTCGTGAAGAAGGTATTACCTATTCACGCTTTATTGAAGGTTTGAATAAGGCTAATGTAACAATTAACCGCAAAGCCCTTTCAAATATGGCTATCGAAGATCCTGCTGCATTCAAAGAAGTTGTAGCAGTTGCTAAAAAAGCTATCGGAGCATAATTATGATTTCCCTCGAGCAGGTTCAGCTTCTTGAACATAAAGTAGAAACAGCAGTTGCAAAAATTGCAGAACTTCAGAAAGAGAACGATTTTCTTCGCAGTAAATTTTCTGAATTAAAGGTTCAGTATGACGAGCTTCAGAAAATGGATGTTGAACGTTCTTCTAAACTTTCGCTTTATGAACAGAATCAGCCTCGCATTGAAGAGGGAATTATGAAAGCTCTTGAACGCTTGAATAATGTTGAAGATTCTGTTTTGCGGGCTAGTGCAGTAACTGGTGAAGTACCGGAACAGCCGCAGCCCGTTGAACAGAATCAACCCGTTCAAAATATTGCACCAGCTCCTGTAGTAGATGCTTATTCATCTGCTGCTCCAGCCTCAATGATTTCATCATTAAACATTGCAAGTCAGTCATCAATTTCGTCTACTGGCAAAACTGATGCACAGCAAATGGACATTTTTTAACAGGTTGTTATGGCAGCAAAAGGAACTTTGCAAATAAATATTTTGGGTACCTCGTTTTCTATTCAGGCAAACGAGGATTCATTGTATTTGGACAAACTTTTGCAATATTACCGAAGCACTGTTGAAGATGTAACCCGTTCTACTGATTTGAAAGAACCTATTAAAATAGCAGTTCTGGCAGGCATAATGATAACTGACGAACTGATGAAAGAACGCCAGAATGCTGCTTCTACGGATTCTTTAATGGTTAATGCCGAATTAAGTGAAGTAGAAAAGCGTACGATTCAAATGATGAAAAAACTTGATCAGGCATTAAGTTGATTTTATGGAAAACGCTGAAAATTCTTCTTTTACAATTTGGATTGATGCTGATTCTTGCCCTGTTCAAGTTCGCGATTTAACCTTACGTTTCGCTACCCGTCTGAAAATTCCTTTACATTATGTAGCAAACCGCGTTATCCCTCACCCGGAAAGCCCATTGATCAGCATGACTGTGTGCGAGGCAAACCCAAATGCGGCAGACGACTATATTGTTGAACATGTTTTACCAAATGATTTGGCTATTACACGTGACATTCCGCTTGCGGCGCGTTTGGTAGATAAAAATATTTGTGTGCTGAATGACCGTGGCGTAGTTTTTACCGAAAAAAACATTGCGGAAAAACTGGCAAGTCGCAATTTAAATTACATGCTTTTAGAAAACGGCCTGTTACCGGCAGAAAAAAAAGGCAACACTTACGGTAAAAAAGAAATAAATGCTTTCGCCAACAGCCTTGACCGGGAACTGCAAAAGAAACTGCGTGCCTTAAAGCAGTAACTAAAAGCTTTCCATTTCTTCTTTTTCTTAATTTCTCTAACAATATCAAAAAATAATGATTTTACGCAGTGAATTTACTCTTCCGGCGAATCTTCTTTATCTGGCCATGCAAGCCTAATCTGGCGGATATTATCCATTACGGCAAAAAAGCACATTACAAGTTCCGGGTCAAACTGGGCACCAGCCTGCATCTGAATTTCGCGTAAAACTTCATCTTCCGTCCATGATTCCTTGTAAACGCGTTTAGAAGAAAGAGCGTCGTAAACGTCGGCAAGGGCAACAATACGCGCCGCCAGCGGAATGTCTTCACCTGCCAAGCCGATTGCATTGCCAGTAATGCTGTCCACTTCAAGTGGAACTCCTGTATTAATGTCGATTTTTCCAGGATAGCCTAAACCGTCCCACCGTTCGTGGTGGCGCAAAGCTACATCCCGGGACATTGCATCAAGCGTAGAAAAAACGTCGTCAAAAAGCCGTGAACCAATAACTGTATGACCTTTGATAATGTTATATTCTTCATCGGTAAGGCGCGAAGGTTTTTTTAAAATTGCATCAGGCACGGAAACCTTACCGACATCATGCATCATTGCTGCAATTTTCAGGCTGTCGCGGTATCTTTCAGATTCAATTTTTGAAATATTGTGCTGAAAAGCCCAGCGGTCGTAAATTTCCACTGCATAGTTTGAAACGCGGTTTACATGTGCGCCGGTTTCTTTCGGGTCTCTGAATTCCGCCATGCGAATCATACGCAAAATCATTGCACGGGTTAAATGAGCGCGTTCAAGTGCCTGCGTTGCACTTTGGGCGAAATGTTCAATATACAAAATCGAATCTTCGTCAAAAGGGGCAGGTTCGTGCTGTTCAGTCTGCGGATTAATAATCTGAAAAACGCCTAAGATTTTTCCCGAAGAACTTTTCAGCGGTACGGTCAAAATTGCACGCGTCCGGTAGCCTGTTAAAATATCCGACTGCTTGTTGAAAGAAAAAGGCATGTCAACAATGTTATACGCATCCGGAACATTGATGATTGTATTTGTCAAAACAGCGTAGCCGCAAATAGACTGCTCGTTAATGTCGAATGAGAAAAAATTGAAAGGAAGTTTTTGACCCGGTGCAAGCTTTTTTTGATGGGTATCATTTTGGGCATAGCGAATTTTCAAACGGTTATTTTCATAAACGTAAATTGAACCGGCATCGGCATGAACAATAGCACGGGCTTCGGTAATGATTCTTTCAAGAAGAACGTCAATATCTTGAATCTCGCTCAATACTTTTTCGAGTTCAATAATTTTCTTTAATTTTTCTTCTCTTTTATTTACCGCCATAGTTTCCTCATGGGCAGTTTATAGTAAAATCTCCAAATAGTCCACATAAATAACAGTTTTTTAGAATACACATTGTAAAAATTATTGTAAAATTCCGCCTGTTAAGCAAACCTGAAAATCAAAACTATTCCTGATTCTGGGTTTCCTTGTGAATCAGTGCAAAATAAAGCGGCCCCGCGCCCTGCTGTGCATCGGGCAAAACGTGCAGACCATATTCTGTTTTTTCTGCGCCGCACAAATTTGGGTATGGTTTTTCTTCAAGCTGAACAATGGAAGCGTTCGGGTATTTTTTCAGCAATTTTTGAACAACGCCGTCATTTTCTGCACTGGCAAGGGCGCAGGTTGAATAGAGCAGATAACCGCCGTTTTTAAGCACCAGAAACGCGCTTGAAAGTATTGACCATTGGGTGGCTGCCAGATTGCGTACCCGTGCCGGTGTCCACAATTCCAGATATTTCGGGTCGCTTAAAACGTGCCGTTCACTTGAACACGGGGCATCAAGCAAAATTCGGTCAAAAACATCTTTCTGGTAGGTGCACCATTTTGCTGCGTCATAGCCCGAAACCGTTACCCGGCTTCTTAATTCTTCAGGCAAGTGCTCGTCAAGAACGCGCAAAAGTCTTGATTTTCGCTCGCGGCTGCGTTCGTTGCAGGTAAGCTGTGCGTTTTCCTGCATGCGGCTTGCCAAAATTAGTGATTTTCCGCCGGGGGCAGCACACATGTCCAGAATGTTTTCTGCGCCGTCCAGTGGAAGGGAAAATGCCGCGCGAACGCTGCCCTGATCTAAAAAATAGCTTTTGTTTAGTTTTTCGTTGTATTCGTAATAAAGCGGTTCGCCTTTTAAGGATTCTTTTAACTTGTTCCAGCGTTCGCCAAAAAGAGCAGAGTAATATTCGTCAAAAGCTGCTTCGCCCTGGGTGTTTTTTTTGTTTTTACTCATTTTTTTTCTCCTTTTGGTTCAAAACGTTCTTAAAAATTTATAAAAGTGAAAGTAAAAATTCAACCAAATAAACTGCTATGTTAGAAAATTGTAAAGCCGCTGACTGGAAAATTAAAAATTACTTGGTTAAAAAATCCAGCGCTTCTTTTTTTGCAGCAGAAAAATCTCTAAACATTTGCTCGGCGTTTAATTCTTCCCCGGGTTCAACAGACATTTGGGTTTCGTCAAAATTCAGCAGTCCCAGTTCAATTTTCAGTTCAATTATTTTTTCTACTGAATCTTTTACTTTCTGTGCAAATTCAGCATTATTCTCAAATTCTTCAGCTAAAGCACCAAAAGCCTTGCCAAAATGCTTTTCCGAAAGCATCAGAAGGTTAACGCCTGCTTCTACGGCCTGCACTGCGGCAATTTCTATTGTATAGCCGCTTTTTGCCAGCGCGCCCATGTACAAGTCGTCAGAAATTACCACGCCGCCAAAACCAAGCTGGCCGCGCAGAATGTCGTCAATCATCCGCGGAGAAAAGCACGCAGGCTTGTCTTCCACGCAGTCCACCACAATGTGAGACATTAAAACCATTGCCGGATTGTACTGCATGAGGGCTGCAAACGGCATAATGTACTGGTTCTGCAAAGTCTGGCTGTCAACTTCCAGATGCGGCAGGGTGGCGTGAGGGTCAATATTGGTGTTGCCCGGAAAATGCTTTAAAACCGCGCCAATTTTCTGGCTGCTAAACCCTTTCACCGCAGCAGCGGCATAATTCAGCACGTTTTCGGCATCGCCAAAAGTGCGGCTGCCCAAAAAAGTGATGTTTGCCTGATTCTGTACTTCAACCAGCGGCGCAAGGTTTACGTGCAGGCCAAGTGCGCGCATCTGCTTTGCAATAAGCCCGTAATATTCTTCTGCTTTTTGCACCTTAAAAGTTTGGGCAATGTTTTTTGCGGCTGGCAGCGGGCTTGCAATCTGGTTAAGCCGGTAAACCGCGCCGCCTTCGTTATCTGTTAAAAGCAAAGGCGCAATTTGCCCCTGCCGGTTAAACCAGTTGTAAATTGAACTTGTAAAGTTGCAAAGGTCCTGGGCACTGTTCGTTATGTTTGAAGAAAACAGCAGGAACGAACCGGGGGCTGCGTCCTTAAATTCCGCCTGCACGTAGGCCGGAACAGATGTTTTACCGTCAATGCCAAGCACAAAAAGCTGGGCTATCAGCTGTTCTTCGCTTAAGTTTTCAACGAATTTTTTAACGGTTTCCTGCCGCTTCTGTTTTTTTATTTCGGCCGGGTCAGTTTCTTCAGTTTCAGCTTGGGGCAGTTCTTCTGCAATTGGCGCAGGCTGCGGTGCCGGTATTTTTGCTGCCGTGTTTTTAGGTTTTGCGCAGGCAGAAAAAATAAGGCACATTGCTGAAATTAAAATAACTGCACATTTTTTCAGGTTTCTTCTATTAAATTTACACAAAACAAAATCAATTAAAAAAATCAATTTGGGCATTTCAGGCATTTTTCTGTTTACCATTTTAGTCCTGCCCCTGCAAAAGCGAAGCAAAAATTTCAGCCAGTTCATGCGGTGTTGCCAAAGCCGTGCTTAGTGCCGCTTTTTGGGCAATTGCCGGGCTGTAGTCGGTAAGTTCCTGCAAACTTATTTTGTGCAGAACCGGAAAAACAAGTTTCTGTTCAATCTGTTTTGTAAACCAATGTTCAAGGTCGGATTTTTTCCAGTAGCGGTTTGGCAAAAGGTAGTCGCCGGAAATTACCAGAACTGCAAAATGTGCTTTTTTCAAGCCGGTTTCCAGCTCTTTATTTAAGTCTCCGGGCAGAAGAATTGCAGGATTTTTATTGTACCAGACTTTAAGCCCCTTCGATTCAAGTGCCTGCGCAAAAGGCGCTGCAAAATTCTGCATGTCTTCTTTGGCAGAAGAAATGAAAATATCGTAATCGCATTCTGTATTTGCTTCAAAATCAACCGTCAAATTCTGAAAATTCTGTTTCTGCCGTTTTTTCTGGTTTTCGGCAATTTTCTCAAACTGTTTCTGCAAAAAATCTATCTGCTTTTGCTGCCGGTTCTGTTCTTTTGCGTGGGCTTTCTGCAAGGTTTTTTCAGCAGAAAATTTTTTAAGCTGAAGTTTTTCAATTTTTTTCAGCAGGCCGTCAAGTTCCGTTGATTTTTTTAAAATGTCGCTTTTGTAGCGAATTATTTCTGCATTTTTGGATTTATTTGCCGCAGGCGAAGTGTGGCGCGTAATGGAATTTTCTATCTGGGAAAGTTCTTTCTGCAAATTGCTGATAACGGCTTCGATGCCGGTTTTCTGTTCGGTTAAAAGGGCAATCTGCGCATTAAAACTTTCAATATTTTTCTGTACTGTTTCTAAAGACATGGCCAAATGCTAGCATAAAAGCCTTAAATTGTCAGCACGGGCAAAAGTGCGTGCATTTAGGGCGGTACTGAATTTAGCCGGTTGAAAGGTGCACGGGCTTGTTGTGCTTGCGGAATGTGTTTTTTTGTGCTAATTTTTTTTTATGTTTATTTTTCCTATGATTTTTCTTGCAGCATTTTTGTTTTTTCTTTTAATTGGCTGCAAAGAATCAATTGTTTGTGTTGAAAAACCGGTAGTGGCTTTTGGCGCAATTACTGGTTTTGTTATTGCGCTGATTTTTTGTGCCGTAGATTTTCTGTTTTTTTCTTCGGTACATTTTGCAGTGTACAATTTGAAAACCGAATTCGTACAGCTTTTTACGGCAGAACAGCTTATTCCGCTGGCCGTATGTCTTGTAGTGTACTTTCTGCTTAACCGCGATTCTGTTGCATTCAAATTGCAGTCTTTTGCGTTTGTTCTTTTGGGCTTTTACATGCTTTTTGCCCCATACCGAATTTTAACCCGCTATTCAATTTTGTCTCCATTTTGCATTGCGGTAAAACCTTTTGCAATTTTCGCTTTCATTACAGGTGAATATTTTGCACTTAGTGCCGCCGGAAGCATTTTGAAAAGTTCCAAAAAAGCACTTTCCGTGCCGTTCTTTTTGCTTGCGCTGGTTATTTTACCGCTGCCGGCGTTAACGGAAACAGGCTGGTTTCTGGCAAGCCCGGTTATGCTGTGGGGAACGGTTTTTGTCGTTCTGTGCGTATTTGCATTTGCTTTTTTACCAATTTTAAAATCCGTTTTGTGTAAAATTGCACAGAATTAGCGTTTTCACTTTCAAGTTTTTTTCACAACTACAAGAAAACCAGTCTTACGGCTGGTTTTCTTGCATTTATTTATGGTTTACTTCAAACCATAAACACGCCAGTGTCACAGGCTTTAAGCGTCAGCGTGCCTTGACACTGGCGTATATGCGGTTTACTTCAAACCATAAACACGCCAGTATCACAGGCTTTAAGCGTCAGCGTGCTATAATTTGACGTGTTAACAGTTTTTCCTGTTGTGCAGAACTTGAAAGTGAAACTGAAAATATAGTTTTTTAGAGTTTTTATTTTTAAAGGAAGGCTTTAAAATGAACAATATTTTAGATTATATTGCGTGGCGTGGCGATGTTCCGTTTGAACTTTCGCCTTTTAACGAAGTTGACAGCTTGATTTTAAGCCAGCTTTCTTATCTTGATTTTGCCAATCTGGTTGATGAAAATTTTTCTGACCAGGTGCTGCTAAGCAAAGTAGCCTACAGTTTTACCAATGCCAGCGACCTTGACCAGCGCACCGAAGACCTGGCACTGGTTAACAAGTCTACCGTTCAGCTTTTAATTGCGGCCGGTAACAGCAGGCGCTTTGGCAATATTAAAGTGTGCGCTTACGTAAAAAGCACGGATCATGCAAAGGAAGAACAGTTTGCAGCCATAACTTTTCTGCTTGATAAAAAACTGAATTATCTGGCGTTCCGCGGCACCGACGGTTCGCTTGTTGGCTGGAAGGAAGACTGCAACATGGCGTTTATGTCGCCGGTGCCAGCCCAGCAGTCTTCAGTTGAATACATGACTGCAGCCTGCGCCGTTTTAAAAGGCGACATAATTTTGGGCGGTCATTCCAAGGGCGGCAACCTTGCCGTTTATGCTTCGGCTTTCTGCCTGCCCAAAGACCAGAAACGCATTAAGGCTATTTACAATTACGACGGCCCGGGCTTTGAGCGCACGATAGTTGAAAAAGAAGAGTTTCAGACAATTTTGCCGTTAATCTGCACCTACATGCCTCAGTCATCGGTGGTGGGAATTCTGTTTGAACATTACGAAACCTGTGTAGTTGTAGAAAGCTCAAAAAATGTCGGCGTTTTTCAGCACGATCCGTTTACCTGGTTTGTTTACGGCACGGCATTTGTTACCGTTGGCGGCCTTACCACCGACAGCATTTTTATAGACCTTACCGTTAAGCACTGGCTTGAACAGCTGGACAAAGACAGGCGCGAACAGTTTATAGACACTCTTTTTGAAGTGCTGAATGCTACCCATGCCGAAACCTTAACCGATTTGTCCGATTCGTGGGTAAAAAATGCAAGGCTTATCATCAAGGCTTTGGCGCACATTGAGCCGGAAACCCGTGAAGCCGTTTTGCAGACCTTTCATCTGCTGTTCAAAACGGCACAAACAACAGTGCCTACAATTGTTGAACTGTCACCGCATTTCAAAAACCTGCTTTCTTAAAACAGTGCAGGTTGCATAAATAATCTAAATCATAAAAAAACGGGCAGGGCTGAAAAAGAAGTACGATTTTTATACTTCGTTTTCAGTTCTGCCCGTTTTTATTGTTTTGTCATCCCAAACTGGATTCGGAATCAATGTCAGATGCTGAATCTGATTCAGCATGACAAAATAAACTGTTTTTTAATAAAGACGTTTCTGTTTTTCGTTCCTGCTAAATTTCAAGTTTAAAGGCGGTTAAAAGTGCCTGCTGTGCTGGCAGCTGTTTTTGGCCTGCCGGATAAAGCCTGAAGCTGTCGCGGTTTTTTAAGGACTGCACGGTTTGGGCGCTTACCAGCACCGGGGCTTCAAAAGCGGCGGTTAAATCTTCTACCTGCCGGGCAATGTCTATGGTTTCGCCAATCGTGGTAGTTTCCATGCAGGTTTTTTCGCCAATTGTGCCAAGCATAACAGGCCCTGTGTGAATGCCAATGCTTAAGCGCACTTCTTCTTCGCCGCTGGCAAGCTGGGCAAGCCGGGCGTTAAAACTTGCCAGATTTTCCTTAATGCCGCCCACCGCCAGAAGTGCGCTGTCGCTCTGGTTTTCAAATATTGCCGTAAAACCGTGGCCTGAATATTTTGCCACCACGCCGCCGTTCTGTTTTATGGAAGGCACAATATACGCCCAAAGCTCGTTCAAAAAACCGAAAGCGTCTACGCTTTGCATGTGCCGTGCGCGCAGGTTAAAATGCTGCACCTTAAGTTCCATAACAGTCATCTGCATCTGAACACTGTCGCCAAGCTGCACGTTGTTCAGGCTTTTTCCGTTAATGCGTTTCAGCAGTTCAACGGGAATGAAACGGTCGACAGATTTGTTGATTTTGTAAAGGTCGGCAGAATAGCCCTGCAAAGCCGTAAAGGTTGCATAAAAACTGCTCTGCTGGTAAATGCAAAGCAGTACAATAACGGCAAAAGCAAAAGGAAGAAAAAAAGAAACCGACTTTACAAGGTAAAAACTCATCAAAAGTTCGTTTGCCTGTGCCAAAAACAGCAGAATTGCAGAAGAAGCAACAAGCCAGCCCCGGCTGATTTTTGCCTTTACAATTTTAAGTGACTGAACAAGCAGCACAATGCTGCACCCAAGCAGAAGAATGCCAAAAACCGGTGCTGCACTGCTGCTGATTTTTTGGGGCAAAGCTGCAAGAAAAATGGCACAGACTGAACAGATAAGCAGAACCGCCGAAACATTAGGTTTTTTCACCCATTCATTCAGGTTTTGGAGCAAAAACAGGGCGAAAATGCCGTAAAGAACAAAAGGCATAATTCTGCATGCGGCGTAACTTATGCGGTAAATAGCCTGGCTAGGCGCAACCAGCTGCATAAAAAGTGAACCGGCTGTAAAAGCGGCAGAAAAAACAAAAAAAATGCCTGCTACTGCAAAAACGGCGTAAGTTTTTTCCTGCCTGTTCTGAAAAAACTTAATTAAACAGTACAAAAGCAGTGCCATAAATGCACCCAAAAGTAAAGTTTGCGCAAGCGTTTTAATCAGCAGCCGGTTTTGCAGTTTTGAACAAAGGGCAATCTGCGGAACAGAGCCGCCGTAACTGCTGCCGGGTGTAAAATTGTTAATTTGAATTGTTAAAAGAATGCGGTTGTTGCCGTTAAGCGCCGGCGAAAGGTCTATTACCTTCGGTATAACTTCATTTTTGCCGCTAAAAAGCAGGGTGCTGTTGGCGTACACGCAAAAATCGCTGGCAAAGGGTTCCAGCAAAAGCCCAATTTGCGGTGCACCGCTGCCGGAAAAAGCAAAAGAATCTGGCAGAATTACTTCAAGGGCAAAAGTGCCGCAGCTTACAAGGTTTTTGTATGAAAAGCCGTTTTGAAGAATGTTTCGTTTTGGAAGGAACTGGGGAAAACTGACGCACTGCCTGATGGTAGAAAGCCATATTTTGTTTTCGGCCTGCTGCGGCGTTAAAATTTCTTCCGGCCAGAACCACCAGTCACCGGCAAGGTCGCTGTTTTCCGTAAAAAAATCCACGTCGCTCAGGTCAATCTGGCCATATTCAGCCCTGTGGCTTGGTATGTAAAGCATTATGCTTTCGTTTCTGGCTTCGGGTTCGCGGGTTTGTGCCGGCGCAAGCTTGAAAATTGAAAAATCGAAAACGCGGAAAGCCACGCACACGCCGAAAGCAATAAAAATGGCAAACACTGCAAAAAAGACATAAATTTTCTTACCGTTCATTTTTTAAGCTTAGCACAAAAAAAGCCGCTGTCCAATAAGAATCACCTTGCAGAACTTCAGTTTGCATTGCCGATTCTTAGCGGCTGCGGCTTTTCAAGATATTCCGGACAACCCCGGAATGACGCGTTAAGTCATGATGAACTGGTTTCAGCATTTATGGCAGTAACAGAAAAAATGTGTTTTCTGCTGCCGTCATTCATTATACGGCCTGGCTTTCTACGTAGTTCAAAATGCCGTTCTGGTAAGCATAGCTGTAAAGAATTTCGGCAACATTTGCAAGCGGTTTTTTAACGTTAAGCGGCTGGTCAAAACCAACATCGTACATAAAGGCCATAAGTTCCTTCGTGCTTTCCGGGTTCCACAGCTTGGCGTTGTCAATGTTAACGTAAGTGCATTTTTCAGATTCTGCAATTGCCTTAATGTGGCGGTTCATTTCGTTGTAGTTTTCAGAATTATCCGGGCTTACATTTGAAATAAGTGCAATCCTGCGGTTTTTGTTCTGTGCCTTTACTGCGCCAATCAGGTCAAGGTAAAGCACGTCAAATTCTGCACTGTTTCTGTTGAACAAATCCAAATCTTCTTCCCCAAGGTGAAGGATTACTGCTTCCGGGTTAAGGGCTGCAACATTTTCAGCAAAGGCTTTTTTCGCATTCTTCAGCGAAAGACCGAAAATGCTTCTGTTAAGCATCCTGAAGTTAAGTTCATAGTCCTGTGCAATTTCCGCAACTGGAATTTCCTTGTCCTTGCTGCCGCCAAACAAAATTACGCTGTCATTTGTTTCCGCTGTTTTAATCATTGTTTCTGTCCTCCTGTCCAAAGCGCGGTTTCTGAAATATACAAAAAGATTTGTCATGACAATTGCAAGATTCAAAAAGTAAACAACCAGTACGTAGTTTTTCTGGCCGTTTAAAAGCTTGGCGGTAATGCCGGCAAGATAACCTGTAATAATCAGCAGGATAAATGCCAGGCTTGTACCTTTTGCAGTTCTTGCACGGTATGCCTTAATAACATTAAGCGGCCACGAAAAACCAAAACATACCAGCATCGCTGTCTCAAAAATTGAACTCATTTAATTTACCTCCGGGTTCCGGGCATCCTTTTAAGAAACATCTCTAAAAACAGCATTTTTAGAAGCTTTCATAACTTTTTAAGGTGCTCTCAACTTTTTATGGCTTCATAATATCAGGCAGAAAAAAATCATCAATTTTTTGAAAGATAAAAAACAAATTAGGGCAAAGGCCAGTGTTTTTTTTAGTTTAAAAAGGTTTAGGAAAATTTAAAATCTGCTATATTTATAGGCGTGAAAAACCAAAGTTCGCCCAAAAACAGTTCCTTAAATTCAATCCGCAAAGAAATACAGAAAACCCATTTGATTTTGATAATGGTTGTTACCATTTTTTTAAGCGTAGGCGGCGCGCTTACAAGCATAAATGCCGATACCCAGGCTTTCGACCAGAACCTTTTGAATACTTCAAACCTTATTTCACGGCTTTACGGCTTTACATGGCAGTTTTCTCCGGAAGAACTGGCGGAATATTTCAATTCCGTGTGCCGGGAACTGCCGGACGTTGACGTTATTTCCATTGTAGATTCTGACAATTTGCGCCGCTACCACACGAACAACCAGCTTATAGGTACTTTTTACGACGGCAACATTCCCGATTTCAGCGGCAGTTCCAGAAAAATTCACGTAAGCAGCGAAAACGGTCCTTCCGGCCCGCAGCGGCGCACTTATTCTGCCATTTACAACGAAAACGGCGAATACTGCGGTTTTATAATGACGATTATCCTTAAAACTTCCATTCGTTCCGTTACATTAAGAACGGTGGTACTTTTTGCTTTTGTTACTTTTGGTGCAATTTTAATAGAAATTTTAATTTCCGGCACTTTTTCCAGACGTATAAAGCAAAAACTGCACGGCTACGAACCTGACACTTTTTCTTCAATGTTTACCGTGCGCGACGACATTCTTGAATCGCTGAAGGAAGGGATTATTGCCGTAGACCGGGAAAGAAACGTTCAGTTTATAAATGCGGCGGCTAAAAAAATGCTTTTTGGCGGCAGCGACATTAACGGAAGCAGCAAAACTGACCGGGAAAATTTTCAGAAAGTAAACGAAATTAAGGAAAAGGTTTTTACTGAAAAGATTTTAGACCGGGCGCTTAAAAATCAGGCCAACAGTTTTGGCATTGCCGAACGCACAGACGACGGTACTGAAATTCTTGTAGACTGTCTGCCGGTTAAAAAAGATGAAAAGCTTGAAGGCGCTGTTGCCATTCTGCACGACAGGACTGAATACACAAGGCTTATGGAAGATTTGGCCGGAACAAAATACCTTGTTGATTCCATGCGTGCCAACAACCACGATTTTACCAACAAACTTCACGTTATCCTCGGGCTTATTCAAATTGGCGAATATGAAAAGGCGGTTTCTTATATAGAAAACATTTCCATCATTCAGCGCGAAACTTTAAGCCGGGTAATGCATTCCGTCGACAATCCTTCCTTTGCAGCTTTGCTTGTGGGAAAAATTGCCCGCGCTTCGGAATGCAACGTAAAGTTCATTCTTCAGGAAGGCATTTCCTACAAGGATTCGGACATTCATTTTTCTTCCGAAGCCCTTGTTACAATTGCAGGCAACCTTATAGACAATGCCATTGATTCCATGAACATGGCTTCTTTTGCGGGCTTAGACAAAAAACAGCCGGGCGAACTTGTTTTTGGCGTGTTTACCCGGCCGGGTGAACTTTTTATTTCCGTAAAGGACAACGGGTGCGGCATTGCAGAAGAAAACAAGGCAAAAGTTTTTGACAACGGTTTTTCTACAAAAGGGCAGGGGCGCGGCGTGGGGCTGTATCACTGCAAGCAGCTGGTAGAAAGCCTTGACGGAAAGATTGGTTTTGAATCTTCCGCCGGAATTGGCACGGTTTTTACGGTGCTTTTTAAGAAATAATTTTTGCTGAATAATTGGGGAAACTGTAAAAAAATTCAACTTTTTATGGTTTTTGCGGCTTTGGCAGCATTTACGGCACCTGCTGAAAATGCCGGTAATTTATAGGTTGGGTTTACAGGACAAAATATGGCATACAAAGTTTTGATAATTGATGACGACCCGATGGTTGCAATGATTAACGGTCAGTACGTGCAGAAAAACAAGGGCTTTACCGTGTGCGGCACTTGCAGAAACGGCGAAGAAGCAATCGGCTTTTTGAAGGAAAACAAGGCCGACCTTGTAATTCTTGATGTTTACATGCCGCTTATGGACGGCGTAGAAACCCTTAAGCAGATACGCGAAAACAAATTTGACGTTGAAGTTATAATGGTTACCGCGGCAAATGATACGGCAACTTTGGAAAACACCATGCATCTTGGCGTAATTGATTACCTTATAAAGCCTTTTGCCCTTGAACGTTTTCAGGTTGCCCTTGAAAAATTTGAAGCAAAAATTAAAGCCATAAAAAACACTGATGTTTTAGACCAGAACTGCGTTGACAGCATTATAGGAAGCGGAAAAAAGGTCAGCCTGAAAGATTATCCGAAAGGCATTCAGGAAAAAACGCTTAAAAAAATAGAAAACTATTTGCAGACTAAAAGCGGCTGGATAAACGGTGACAGCATTGCGGAAGACGTAGGCCTTTCCAGCGTAACGGTAAGGCACTATATGTCATATCTTGTAGAAAACAGCATCGTAAAGGAAAGCATAAATTACGAAACCGGCGGCCGGCCTTCCATGCTGTACAAATACTAGCTGGCGCGGTTTAAATTGTCTGCAACTGCTGTGTGGTATGTTTGTTGGTGGCTTAAAATTGCAAATTGAAATAAAATTGCAAATCGCTGACCCACAGATTAAGAGTCTGTTGCTTTGTGCTTGGCTGCATGGTATTTTTGAATCGCTGGCAAAAAATAAAGAGTTTGTAAAACTTATGCGATATATTAACACAAGCGAAAGCAAACAGAAAAAAATGAGCGGACGGACATGCAAAACAAGGACAGCAACTTTTATAAAGAGGGTTATTTCCCGTGGGAAAGAGAAGAAGGTAAAACTATATGGTGGACTTCTCCAGTTGATGTAATCGGTGAAATTATATTTTCTTTCGACAAAAAAAAAGTTTTTAATTTCTGGCAGGATTACCCGGAAAAGCTGACAAAAGAACAGATTGAAATATTTAAAAAAGAAAACCCAGATTTAGCAGAATTAAAACCAGCTGCATTAAAACCAGCTGCCGAGTAATTCCGGCAGCCGTTCGGAATTACCAAACAGCTCAACGCCCCATTTTCCGGGGCGTTTGTGTTTTAAACTGACTAATAAAGCGTACAGACAAGCACAAATGATAACAAAAATAAAAAGCATGTAAAGGCTTTTTCAAAGCCTTAAATTTAGTTGATCTGCCTCGTCCATTTCTGCAAAAATCACTGATAAAAACAGTACAAGCATTCAAATTTTTTCACAAAAATCGGAACGATTAAACTCATCTTGTTCTTACTTTCAAACCATCATTGGTTCGTGTCTTAAACCATAGTTGTTCTGTCCCCCAGAACAACGTTGTTCTGTACCCCAAACCAATATTGTTCTGCACGTAAAAACAGCAGTGTTTTTTACGTCTACACCAGCAGAAATAGCATAAACAACAAACAGCACAATAGGCAGAAATAACAGGAAAAGCAAATAGCACAATAAAAAGTGTCAAAAAAATTTTTTTACGTGTATTTAAAAAGCATACACATTTTGCGCACTGTAAGATTGAATTTTTCAGGCACTTGCGGCGCGGCACTTATTTTGGAGAAAAAATTGAAACCATTTGAAGAGCTTGCCTTTTACGACGACTTTATGTTCGGCCAGATAATGCATGACAGGGAAACCTGCAAGACGGTGCTGGAGATTCTGCTGGGCATAAAGATAGACCGGCTGGAATACCCGGAATTGCAGAAAAGCGTTGAACCTTTTTACGCAACAAAAGGCGTGCGCTACGACGTGTACGTTGAAGACGGCAAGCGCGTATACGACGTGGAAATTCAGAACTCAACCGAACCGGCCATAGGCAAGCGCACCCGGTTTTATCAAAGCATGCTGGACGTAGCCGCCCTGATGCGCGGCCAGAGTTACGAAGAACTGAAGGAAAGCATAATAATCTTCATCTGCCGCTACGACCCTTTTCAAAAAGGCATTCCGTGCTATACTGTGGAACGTAAATGCAGGGAAGACGGCAGCGTACAGCTGAAGGACGAAGCTACGCTGTACATATTCAACTGCAAGGCCTACGAGAATGTAGAAAACCGTGAACTTAGCGGCTTTTTGAAATTTGTAGAATGCGGCAAAGCCGAAACAGACTTTACCCGGAGGTTACAGAAGATGGTAGAAATAAAGAAAGAAAATGAAGGCTTGAAGACCACGTACCTTTCGTGGAGCCTTGCCGAACATGACGCCATCCGCAAGGGCAGAGCCGAGGGTATGGCTGAAGGCATAAGTAAAGGTGAACGTAAAAACAAACTTGCAAATGCCAGAAACCTGCTTGCAATGAAGGTTCTTACCAATGAACAGATAGCCCAGGCAGTTAGTCTGCCGCTGGAAACAGTAGAAGAACTGGCTGACCAGCTGTAATCCTATTTCTGCAATTTCTGCAATTGTATGTACGCCAGCATCAATTGCAGAAAAACCATTCCGTGCAACGATTGTGCAGTTTGCCCTGCAAACTGTCTATTGTGCCTGCACCAGCGATAATTACAGAAACACTAAACAGCGCAATGTTTTTGTTCTCATAATGTAAAAAACGTGCGATATTAGAAGTATGAGTTTATTTTCTTACTTTATGACCTATCTTGTCTGTATTTCCTTTTACGGTGTATTTTTCCTTCGCATTTTTCATTACGTTTTTATTTATCAGGATCCTATACAAATTCCTTTAGGCTGCGGAACAGCCGTTGCTTTAACAATAACACTTTGCGCCATTGTTGGTGTTATTCAAAAGAAAATTATAAGGCGTTTTGAACGTGCGCTTAAAGTCGGCGACCTTTCTAAGGCGCAGGAAAGCTATAACAAATTCAATATGCCCGTTGCCTGCATTTACGCGCTGGGCTTTTTTGTTGGCGTTGCCGGCACAAACATAATTGAAAGCGTTACCGGCAAAATTGAATTTGATGCCGTGGTTTTTGTAATTATGCTGCTGCAGGGAATTGCCGTAGGTTTTTTGGGCTATACACTAACCATTTACAAGGTGAAAATGGGGCGCATGGCCGACATGATGATAAAAGCCGGCGTTAGGGAACTGAACACGAAAATAAATTCTACGCTGAATGTGTCTGTTTTTGCGTGCATTGTGCTAAGCATTACAAGCTTTATGAGCGTGCCAATCGGTATGCTTAAAAACCCTGTTGATAACCCCATGGTAAAATTTTCCGTTTATTGCGCCATTGCCTTTATTATGACCGGTGCAACCTGTGTTTTGTGTTATACCATGCTTGCCAATTCAATGCAGAAACGCGATAAAACCCTTAAGAACCATTTGTTTGAACAGACCCAAACTCTTGCAGAAGCTGCCAAAGATTCAGCTGTTACCGGGCAGGAACAGAGTGCGGCCGTAAAAGAAATTGTTGCAACTGTAGAAGACAACAACAATTTAAGCTGCAACATTCAGCAGAAAATATCCGACGTTACCGGCCTTGCAAATAAATCCCGTGACGACGTTGCCAGCGGCATTGAATATTTGCAGCAGAACGTAAAGGACCTGATGGAAATTACTGAATGCAACTTGCAGACAATTGAAGGCATAAAGGATTTGTGCAGCAAGGTTGAAAACATTTGGGATATTGTGAACCTTATTACCGATGTTGCAGCCCAGGCAAAAATTATTGCTTTCAATGCAGAACTTGAAGCAAGCTCTGCCGGTTCTGCCGGTGCAAATTTTCATATTGTAGCTACGGAAGTAAGGCGGCTTTCGGATAACATCATCGACAGTTCGCTTGAAGTTAAGCAGCATATTGCAGAAGTGCAGAAGGCAGCAGACCAGCTTATTGCAGCAAGCAAACAGGGCAGTGCAAAAATCAATTCCGGCTATCAGAATGCGAAGGAACTTGAACAGCGTTTTTCCAGCATAAAGTCTTCGTCCGAAGCTACGGCAACAGCATCGCTTGACATGAATGACTACATTTACCAGATGACGGCGGCAAGCCAGCAGATTTTGGTAACAATGAAGCAGATGGCCGGCAACATTGAAAGTTTCAGTCAAAGCACCAGCAATGTTTCCCAGTCATCGGAATCGCTAAAAGACATAGCATCTTTGCTTTAGTTTAGTTTTTTCATACATCAAGCCGAAACTGTTAACCGCCTTGCAGTGCATAACAGTTTCGGCTTTTTTTGCTAATTCGGTAATCGGATAAAATATAGGACAAAATATAGGGTTTGCGTGTATGCGGCAAAAGCAGGCTGAAAAATGCAAAAGACTGCTATTGATTGTGCGATTTCATTTCCTTAACAAGTGCCAGAACCGACTTTTTCAAGGAAAAACAGGTGGAAATCGTACTGAAGTGGTTGATATTCCAAATCAAGCTGATTTAGATTCTTATGCTGGAACTTTTTTAGGTTTTGGTGAAATAGGGGAGAATTCAACAACCCATTTAAAAAATAACTAGGTGATACAATATGAAATATTTATTTGTTTTTTTATTTTTGACTATTACGACTAATTTATATGCAGAAAATAAATATGATACGTTTTTTTCTGCATCGATTGGAAAAAATCAAATTGCGATTGTCGGTGAAAAGAAGTCTGATGATAAATTTTATGACAATAAAATTCTATTATTAAAAGATAGTAATGGAAAAATATTGGATACAATAGACATATATTATCCTGACACAAATTACAGAGGATCAGTTTTATTATCAAGCAATGCTTTTGTGCTAAGAATTACAATAAGAGAGCCTTATCGAAATTGTTTTATTTATTCTGATTCTAGAAGCAATACATTTTGCTATTATGATTGCTCAAAATGGGTCGCAGATGGAATAATTTTGGATGAATACATAATCTATTCCACGGAATTTGATGATAATACAATAAAAAGAATAGATTTAAACAATAATACCACTTTTTCATATAATGGATATTACCCAAATGTAACTATATATGAATACAACAAAAATAATATTCTAGGCGTCTTCAAATTTGAAGGAAATTGGTTTGAAATTTATAAAGATGAAATAAAAAAATCAACTGAACAGTTTAATTTATATAAAAAAAATATTAATGATAATTATTATAAACAAGATATAAAATAATTAAGAAACAATTCAATTGTATATGTATAACTGTAACCTTCTTACCCAGGAAAGTGAACTAAAAACAATTAAATATGCCTATAATGCCCAGAACAGAATCATGTATTCAGAAGTAACGGATAAGAAAGTAAAGACACATTCTGTTTCATACTACGGCTATGATGCTTTCCGAAGACGGGTGATTGAACAGGATAAAGATGAAGCAGCGTTACGTTCAATTTATGACGGCTTCACTTTTGACGTAATAAAACAAAGTCCTACTCTTACAAACGGCCTGTTTGTAGACAGTAATGAAACAGGAATAAGAATCAGCAGAACAGGTCGCCCTACTGGCGACAGATACCGTTACCTTGAAGACAATGTTCAGCAGGATGGTAACAGATACTTCCATTTAGATGAAGGTAACTACAGAAATGTGAGTTCAAGATATAAAGGTTCAAGAACAGCTCTTACTGTAAACGGTACAATAGCAGGCCAGAATACAGATGGAGAAGTTTCTTATTTTACAACAGATTTACTTGGAAGCGTAAGGACTACAACAGACGGTTATGGCTACGTAGATAAAACTTATTCATATGATGCATTTGGTGTTATAATTGAAGGAGATTTATCTGGCCGACAGAATTACGGATACCTTGGCAAGCAGTTTGATTCACAAACTGGATTATACAATTATGGTTACCGTGACTACACTCCAAAAGTTGCCCGGTTTACTACGGTAGATCCAATTCGCGATGGTGAGAACTGGGTTATTTATTGTAAAAACGATTCTGTTAATTTTGTGGATTTTACTGGTTACGAACCTGTAACAATAGCCATAGGTGTAGGTGCAGCAGTAATAACTACAGCCGCTGTTATAGCAATTACTCAAAGTGAACCTTATCAAGAAGCTGTGAAGGAAGTGGCTTCACAAGTAGGAGAAAAACTTCAAGAAGCTAATAATACTATAAATGAAATCAAAAAAGAAATAATCGTTAGCACAACAGATACTATTAAAAATGCACTTTCAAAAGGCAAAACAGAGCGTGATGGAGAAGGAAATCCTATTCCACCAGGAAATCAGAAACAAAGCCCTTTAGGAAAAGGCAGTAATGGTGGGCCGGAAGATATAGGTAATCCTGGAGATTTAGGAGGAAATGGATTTAAACCTCCTGAAGATCCTGGTCCATTCGGAAAAATAATCATAACTTTAGCTGCTATAACTGGCATAATAGATAACACTGTAATCCTAGATGCAGATAATAATCAAAGTGAAACACAAAACAGTTCAATAGAAGAAGGAGTTATTTTAAAAAAGGGAAAATGAAAAAGGATAGGTATGCCATAATACTTTTCGCTGGTGTAATTTTATATAGCATAATACAAATTATTATTGGATTGATTTTAAATAATAATTCAAAATTGATAATAAATTTAATAACAATAGTACTGTTTATTTCTCAAATTATTTTTTGGATAGGTAAAAGAAAAATTGGTCTTTTGTTGTATTCTTTATCTTTAATTGGTTATTATATTTATATATTTTCATTTAAAAAGTTAAATATATATACAATTCTAATTTATTTTATTTTAGAAATTTATTGTATTTATATATTAACAAAAAATAAATAAAAAAAATCAAGGATAATGTTTAAATTTTTTAAATGTTACCCTTTAGATATGAAGAACAGGCAGCTAGAATCACTTGCAGAACCACTCCTCTTGATTAAAAAAATGAAGAATCAGTTGTTCGAAAAAAAATGAGAAAAAAAACTACGGCTATGATGCTTTCGGAAGACGTGTTATTGAACAGGATAAAGATGAAGCAGCGTTACGTTCACTTTTGACGTAATAAAACAAAGTCCAACCTTTACAAACGGCTTGTTTGTAGACAGTAATGAAACTGGAATAAGAATCAGCAGAACAGGTCGGAAAGTTTCAAGATAGTTGTCGCATAAAATTATAACATTATGCAGATTTTTTTGCATTTAGCACTTCAAATTCTGAGATTTTGTATTGCCGGATTTTATCAGATGACCATCTTAATGGATTTTTCTCCCGGGCTTTAAGAATTACCTGGTTACGGTTTTAAAAAAGTTCAAAATGTTTTCCATGTCTTTTTTCCATTGGAGTTATGTACTGAAAGCCGGAATGTTTATGCTCATAATTATACCAATGAATGAAATCGGCAAACCATTTTCTGGCATGTTCAATGTTAGTAAAAAATTTTGGATATCCGCATTTGTATTTTAATGTTTTGAAAAATGATTCCGAAGATATTCAATAATTCGTTTGAATTATTCCTGCAAAAATAATTTTCTTTATGAACAGTAAATGATTCCTGCCGTAATTTTAAAAAGGGCAGGGGACAAAAAAAGACCGCTGAAATTATCAGCGGCCTTTTTTGTTTATGCGCTAAAAGCACAAAAATTAAAGCTTGTCGTTAGATCCGAGAACTTCAATGATTTTGTGTTCGTACATTTTCTGCATGTTTTCGCGTGCAGGTTTAAGGTACTGGCGTGGGTCAAAGTGATCCGGGTGTTCGTTGAAGTATTTGCGAACAGCAGCAGTCATTGCAAGACGAGAGTCTGAGTCAATGTTGATTTTGCAAACTGCTGATTTAGAAGCTTTGCGGAGCTGTTCTTCAGGAATACCAACTGCATCTGGCAATTTACCGCCGTTTTCGTTGATAGTTTTTACTTCGTCCTGTGGAACTGATGAAGAACCGTGGAGAACGATCGGGAATCCTGGGAGCTGTTTTTCGATAGCTTCAAGAACGTCGAATGCCAATGGCGGTGGAACGAGGATACCGTCAGCGTTGCGTGTGCACTGTTCTGGTTTGAATTTGTAAGCACCGTGTGAAGTACCGATAGAAATAGCCAAAGAGTCACAGCCTGTGCGTGTAGAGAAATCTACAACTTCTTCTGGTTTTGTGTATGTTGAGTGTTCTGCTGAAACTTCGTCTTCAACACCAGCAAGAACACCAAGCTCAGCTTCTACTGTAACGTCGTGTGCGTGTGCATATTCAACAACTTTTTTTGTAAGAGCAATGTTTTCTTCGTATGGAAGGTGTGAACCGTCGATCATTACTGAAGAGAAACCGTTGTCGATACAATCTTTGCAAAGTTCAAAAGAATCGCCGTGGTCAAGGTGAAGAACGATCTGCGGATTTTTGCATCCAAGTTCTTTTGCATATTCTACTGCACCCTGTGCCATGTAGCGGAGGATTGTACCGTTGGCATAGTTGCGGGCACCTTTAGAAACCTGCATGATAACCGGTGAGTTTGTTTTTACTGCAGCCTGTACAATTGCCTGCATCTGTTCCATTGTGTTGAAGTTGAAAGCAGGAATAGCGTATCCGCCTTTAACAGCCTTTGCAAACATTTCTTTTGTGTTTACAAGACCAAGTTCTTTATAACTTGTCATTTTTTGCTCCTAATTATAGAAAATGATATTCGTATAATATGCTGTATATTGAAAATAATCAATAGATTGAAAATCATTGAAAAGAATTGCAGGTGTTGCAAAAGCCGTCCCCAGCGTGCAAAAGCTGTTGAAAAATGAAAAAGCGTATTGTTTTTTTTCGCTATTTTTTTTGTTCAACTTTAGGGAAAAAATTATTATTCTTCAAGTTTTTTACTGTTTTTGACGATAATACCAATGTGTTTCTCTGAAACTGTGAGTGCACTTCTGCGATTACAGTGCTAAAGTCAATTTATTTGACAAAGCAACAGAGGGATAATATAATAATTCGGTAAGAAGTGTAATGAGCTTTTTCTGATTATAGTAAAAGGAGTTTTGGATGAAACAGGGCAGATTAATCGTTTGTCTGGTTCTCGTTGGTTTGCTGTTTGCTTTGCCAGTTTTTGGCCAAAACAAAGACACAACAAGCTACGAATCAATTATGATCGATAACTTTGACCAGCAACCTCAAGACTGGTCATGGCATGTTACAGCTAGTAGATTTGTTCATGAAGGTTATCCTAGATTGCAGTATTTTGAAGGTGCTCCAAATTCGGTTAAGTATCTTCAAGACCCAAGTCTTAATGCAAAAGTTCTTGGTGTAGAAATTTCTTATGACCGTAAAGGTGATAACTGGTTTGAAATTTTCCCGGCTAAACAGAGTTCTGATGGAAACTATGTTCCATACGATGTTCCTCTTCAGGGAAATGTAGACCACATCGATACTTGGGTTTGGGGTGCTGGCTACGGTTACAACCTCGACCTCCTTATCAGAGATGCAGACGGACGTGTTCATGCTTTCCCAATGACAAAGCTTACATATCACGGATGGCGCAACATTAAAACAGCTATTCCTGCATGGATGGTTCAGCGCTCAAGATTCAGAGGTGGCAGCAAGGTTGCTTACTTCGTTGGTTTCCGTGTAAAGACAGATCCTGAAGCACCAGTTGATATTTTCACAATTTACTTTGATCAGTTGAAATATCTTACCAACGTATTTGCTGACATTTACGATGGTTACAACTTTGATTCTGTAGTTTTTGACGAAGGAGCTGGTAAATAATGAAAAAGATTTTGACAGTTTTAGCTTGTCTGCTTGTTTCTGCATGCGTTTTTGCACAGCAGAGCTTGGTTGAACCAGATCCAGAAATGCTTGGTATTGATGCTGCACGTCAGGCTTTAAGAGAAGTTTCTCTTGATTTGTTTGAACGTGAAGCTTCTTGGGATGTAACAATGCCGATTGATGACGGTATTATTACTGCTCGTCTTTTCGACGGTTCTCCTCTTGCAAAAGAACCTCTTCCTGCTGGTGTTCCAGAAGGTCAGGAAGATACTAAAGTTCTTGGTGTTCGTGTTGATTTTATGCACCGTGGACACGAAAGTTTCTTTATTAAACCTGTACGCCCAATTCCGATTGAAGGTGTAACCAAAACTGTATCAATCTGGGTATGCGGTAGAAATGTTAACCACAAATTGACATTGCTTGTTCAGGATTTCTACGGAAGCAGTTTTGAACTTTATGTTGGTTCTCTTAACTTTTCTGGCTGGAAAAAACTTACAGTTGCCATACCACCTTCTCCAGACGGAGTTCACGGTATCGTTCAGGCGAATGCACGTTATGGAGATCATCCTGGATTGCGCATCTGCGGTTTCCGCGTAGATACAGATCCGCTTGAAGCATACGGTTCTTACTACTTGTATCTTGATGACCTTCGTGCTGTTACCGATTTGTACGCAATGGAAAATCGTGACAAAGACGAAATGTCTGACAACTGGTAATAGATTTATTGCTTAATAAAAAGCCCGGTTTTTTGCCGGGTTTTTTGTTTTTAAAAAGTTTCTTTTTATTTTAGCCTGTGTTATACAAAAGCGTAATATTTGCTTTTGCCGGCGGTTCTGGTTTGCTTTATTGCGTTTAATTTTTTTAAGCACCATATTACCAAATTGGCATGTTCTTTTATTGCCGTCTGTTTTAAGTCTTTTGCGCAGAATTCTTCTTTTCCGTTCAGTTCATTTTTTACCAGTTTTATAAGTTTTTCTTTGCTGGTAATTTCTGTTTCTTTGTTTATGCATGTCAGTTTTTTATCAACCGGCACCCATTCACGTTTGTGCCGCCGGCTTTTATTGGCAAGCTGTACGGCTTCTTCTGTTTTTTGCCGTATGCGCTGCTGGTTGATGAATAAAACTTTTATGCCGAATTTTTGCATGGCAAGCAAATCCAAAACGCCGGTAATCTGCCTGAAAATGCAGAAAACGTTCTCTTTTTTTGGACTTTTTCTTTTGCTTATAGTTTTGCCGTCCTTGTCCGTTACAACAATTTCCGTAATTTCTGCAACGGGAAAAACTATCCATATTTTTCTTGTCTGGCTTAATTTTTCAATTTTTGGGCGCAGTTTGGAAACGTTGGAAGTTTGGATTTCGTAAACAACTTCATCGTTTATAACGTCGCAGATAAAGCCGTTGTAGTTAACTTCCGTTTGACCGTTGCACAGGGCGGCGTATTTTTCTTTCAGTTCGCGGTGTAGCGAAGATTCGTTGTATGTATTTATCATTTTTTTACGTGTAAATGCCTTTAAAAAATAACGCATTTTAGTGCAAAACGCTACCTATACATATGTATATATTGAAAATTGGGTATCGGCATATTTTCTTAAAAACTTGAACAATTTTTACGTTGACATAATATTTTTATCTGATAAAATGGGAATGGTGTGGGAGAAAGTGGGAATAAGTAGGTAAAAGTGGATGAAGCTTCTTACTGGCGAGTATCGTAATACTCTGGATGAAAAGGGACGTATCCTTTTTCCGACGCGTTTACGGTCAGAATTGACAGACAATGTTCTCATCATTACCCAGGCACTGGATCACTGTTTGTGGTTATTTACGCCTGAAGAATGGAAGAATTTGTCTGGAAAAATCATGGAAGCTGTTTCGCCTTTTAATCCGCAGGCGCGTTTAGTTCTGCGCCGTTTAATTGCACCCGCCCAGGAAGTAGAATTCGACAAGTCTGGCCGCATTTCTGTTCCTCAGTCTCTCCGCGAATACGCTAATTTATCAAAAGAATGCGTTGTACTTGGCGTAAACAAGTACATAGAATTGTGGGATTACGCAAGTTATCAGAATTATCTTGAACAGACGGAGTCCACTTTTCAGCAGGCCGCTGAAGGCTTGTCGGCAATTTGCTTTTGAAAAATGGAGCTCCTTTGGAAATTACACATACTTCGGTACTTTTAAACGAATGTTTGGAATACCTTTCGCCGGAAAACGAAGATTTCGGCGATTCGCCGCTTTTAATTGATTCAACTTTGGGTGAAGGCGGACATTCTGAGGCGTTTTTAACCAAATATCCTCAGCTAAAAGTTACCGGAATAGATGCAGACCCTGTGATTCAGGAAAGGGCTAAAATGCGCCTTGCACCTTTCGGCGAGCGCATGTCCTTTTATTCCGGCTGGTTTGATGATTTTTATGCGAATTATCCGGAAGACAAGGAAAAACCGAACTTGATTCTGTTTGATTTGGGCATTTCGCTGTTCCATTACGAAAAATCAGGACGCGGTTTTTCCTTCAGGCATGACGAACCTTTGGACATGCGTCTTTCGCCGAATGCCGAAACAAGTGCTGCCGATTTGATTAAAAACTTAAATGAAAATGACCTTGCTGACATGATTTATGCATACGGCGAGGAACGTTATAGCCGGAGAATCGCCAGGGCAATTGTGGAAGCCCGGCGGGTTAGTACCATAGAGAATGCAAAGGAACTTGCCGATATTATTTACAGAGCTGTTCCGGCGCAGTACCGTCATGGTAACATTCATCCGGCAACCAAAACTTTTCAGGCATTGCGTATAGCCGTTAACCACGAGCTTGACCGTTTGCCGCGTGTTTTGGATTCGGCTTTTAAGGTATTAAAAGTCGGCGGAAAATTAGGTGTAATTACCTTTCATTCCCTTGAAGACCGAATTGTGAAGGTTCATTTTAGAAACCTTGCAAAAGAATGCATTTGCCCCCCGGAACAGGCGCAATGCACTTGTGGCGGAAAACGGCGCGCAGAACTTTTAACGCGCAAAGCCGTTGATCCTACGCCAGAAGAAATTGCGAGAAACTCACCTTCACGCAGCGCAAAGCTGAGGGTTATTCGCAAAGAAAGGGATTAAAAGGTTTTTATTATGGCTGCAAAAGATTTTTTTGAAAAAGTTCGTGTTGACGACATTAAAAAAATCAAGATAAACGTAAAAAATGTTTTCGTTTGTATTCTTGCGCTGGCAATTCCGGCTTTGCTGGTGCTTAATGTTTTGCAGGCCAAAAAATATGCCCAGCTGGAAAGTGATACAAAGGCGATTGAACGCAGGCAGTACGAAGTTATTGAGCAGAACAAGCGCCTTGTTGCAGAAATTTCAAAACTTTCCAGCCCAGACCGCATTGAATGGATAGCAACCAACAATTTGCAGATGGAAAAGGCATTGCCGGAAGACATAATTCGTGTAGAAATAAAAGATAAAGATAAAAACTAAAAGTTGAAGAAAGTAGTTTTGTCCTGTAATTCATTCAATTTACGTTGAAAATTACAAAAAGAGTTCTTTTTAGATTGTTAGTTTTTTCTGTTTTAAGGGAAAAAATTGTGAAAAATATAGCAGAAACACTTTTGCCATTTGAATTACTTGTAAAATCAGTAAAAGGCCTTGTAATAGAGCCCTGCGCAAAAGATGCATGTTTTACAAGTGTTGCAACCGACAGCCGGAAAGTAGTAAAAAACACGCTTTTCATTCCGCTGATTGGTACAATGCAGGACGGACACGATTACATTCCGTCTGCGTTAAAAAGCGGCGCTTCTGTTATATTTGTATCAAAAAGCCATTTGCCGCAAAAACAGGCTGAATTTAGTGCGCTTGCTGCTGAATTTGGTGCAGCGTTTGTTGCAGTTGAAAACACCATGACCGCGCTGCAGGATGCGGCAAAAGCCTACGTTGAACAGTTTCCGGCACTGATAAAAATCGGTGTAACTGGTTCTTCGGGCAAAACAACCACAAAAGAAATCATTGCTTCTGTTTTAAGCCAGAAATATAACGTTGTTACCAATGAAGGTAACCTGAATTCGGAAACTGGTCTGCCGCTTTCGGTATTTAAAATTCGCCCGGAACACGAAGTTGGTATTTTTGAAATGGGCATGAACCGCCGCCACGAAATTACTGAAATTGCCGGTGTGTTAATGCCTTCAATTGGCGTAATTACCAATATTGGCACGGCGCACATTGGCATTTTGGGCAGCCAGCAGGCAATTGCTGAAGAAAAAAAGCAGATTTTTGCCGGTTTTACGGAAAATTGCGTTGGTTTTGTACCCGAAACAGACAAATTCGTTGAATTCTTAAAAGATGTGCCCAAAGGCAAAATCAGCACTTTCGGCTTAAAATCGAATAAAGCCGTAAAAGATGTTTCGGCAAGCGGTTTGGACGGTACGCTTTTTGAATACCACGGAACATTCATCAAGTTTCCGGTGCCGGGCAAGCACAATTTCAGCAATGCACTTGCGGCTTTGTCCGTAGCAGAATACATGCATTTAAGCGTTGAAGAAATAAAAAACGGTCTTGAATCGGTAAAAACCATTTTCGGCCGCAGTCAGGTTTACCGCGGCGATTACACTCTGGTTCACGACTGTTACAACGCAAATCCTGATTCGATGGAAAGCGCAATTTCTTTTTGCGACGACCTGTTATGGAAGGGTAAGAAAATTTACGTTTTGGGCGACATGCTTGAACTTGGCGAAAAGTCCAACGAAGAACACGCCAAAATTGGTGCTTTGTGCGCAAAAAGCAACGCCGACCTGTTTCTGTTTTTCGGCCCGGAAATGTATGCCGCATACGACACTTGCAGAAATGCCAGAACATGCTTCTGGAGCGAGCAGATTGAAGAACTGAAAACATTCCTTAAGACCGAAGCCTGCAAGGGCGATTTGGTTATGCTGAAAGCTTCTAAAGGCATGGCACTGTGGCGTGCAGCCGAAGCGTTAAATATAACCCTTGGGGGCGAGATTTGACCTCAGGGATTTTTCAGGATAAAGTTATCATCTCCAAAAAAACGGACATGAATTTTATAATTTCGTTCGTTTTGCTTCTTGGACTGGGGCTGGTAACTTTGTACAGCGTTTCAAGCGGCATAAGTTTGCGCCCAAAAGGCGATGAACTGTTTTTTATAAAGCGCCAGCTGAAATTTGCCATGGTTGGGCTGGTTTTAATGATTGGCCTAACGATGGTTGACCTTGACAAACTGCGTCAGTATCTGCCGGTTATTGTGCTGGTAACTATTTTGGCCTGTTTGCTTACAAACGTGCCGGGCATTGGCATTGAAAAAAACGGTGCCCGCCGATGGATTGGTTTTGGCGGTTTTGAATTGCAGCCGTCTGAACCGGCAAAAATCGTTATCGTTATATTTCTGGCGAATATTTTTGCCAAAAAACATGAACGTATTAACGATTTTATAACAACCGTAATTCCGGCTTTTATAATGTCGTCAATTTTTGTGCTGGTTATTTTTTTTCAGAACGACTTTTCAACCAGCGTTATTGTAAGCTGCATTTGCATTATAATGTTTTATTTTGCAGGTATAAGCCTTAAATATTTTGCCGGCTTGCTGGTTGTGGCTGTACCAATTATCTTTATGTTTATTTTTGTGGAAGAATACCGCGTAAACCGCCTTATTGCTTTTTTCAAGCCTGCTTCCGACACTTTGGGCAAAAACTTTCAGCCCAATCTTGCACGACAGGCTGTTGCAAACGGCGGATTTTGGGGCAGCGGCATTGGTGCTTTTACGAATAACATTCCCGAAGTTCAGTCTGACTATATTTTTGCAGGCTGGGCATCGCAGATGGGATTTTTTGGCATAATTATATATTTTGTAGTGCTTATTTATTTTGCCTTAAGCGGCTATAAAATAGCCCTTAATTGTGACGACCGTTACAGAAGCCTGCTGGTTTTTGGCAGCGTAAGTGCGATTTTAATGCAGTCAATTGTAAACTGCGCGGTTGTCTGCGGCCTTTTGCCACCAACCGGTATACCGTTACCGTTTTTTTCGCTTGGTGGTACGTCGCTGATTGTTTCTATGCTTTTTTGTGGATTGATAATAAATGTGTCGCGGTGGAATTCTGCCGGGGGGAAGTATTAAATGGGTGACAGTTATCTTTTTTCGGACTATGCAGATTTAGATCAGTATATGCCGCAAAAGAAACCAGTGGTAAGTTCTCATACATCAAAGAATTCTGATGTTAGAACAAACATTTTAAAAATTCTGGTAGGGGTTCTTTTTGCTGTTTTAATTATTGAAGCAGTGGTTTATCTGGTTATCATTCCTTGTACCGCTTCGGTGCAGGTACGTTTTTCGGGCTTAACGCAGTTTTCGCCTGAAGAAATTATAAAAATGAACGGAATTAATGTGCGCCAGACATGGATAAATTTTGACGTAAACGATATTTCGGCCAAACTGTCTAAGTCTCCGCTTTTTGAAAGTGTAGAAGTTTCCAAAACTTTTCCAGATCAGGTTTTGATAACCGTAAAGGAACGCAAGACCGCGGCGATTGCAATTGCAGCAGTTAACGGCCATTCAGTGGCTTTGCAGATTGATAAAAATGGTTACGTTTACCGGGTGGACGGCGCAGTTCCAAGCGGCAATATTCCTGTTATCAGCGGGTTAAACTTTGATAACCCGCGGCCTGGTGTTCGCATCAACAGCAAGCTGCGCCCGCTGCTTAACCAGATTGGTACAATTTTGGAAAATCGCCCGGAATATTTCAGTGCAATTTCTGAAATTTGCATTTCACCAAAAGATTACGGCGAATATGATTTGATATTGTACCCGATGCATTCAAAAATTAAAGTTTTGGCCGATAAAGAATTGAATGAAGAAGCATTACAGTATATGATGATTGTACTTGATGTAATCGGTCGCATTGAACCTGATGTTACTGAAGTTGACTTGCGCTATGGCGCAGTTTCGTATAAAACAGCTGGTTCACAGGTGCCGCAAATTCTTTCTAGTGTTTCTTTGCATCAAGGTTCTTCAAATGGCGTTATGGGAGCAGGGCGTTGAGTGATGTAATTGTCGGCTTGGATATTGGAACAAGCAACGTTAGGGTTGTTGTTGCAGAATTTACGGAAGAAAACAAGCTGGAAGTAATTGGTCTTGGTACAAGTCCTTCAACTGGACTTAGAAAAGGGGCTGTTTTAAATATTGAAGCAACTGTACGGGCAATTACGGATGCCGTTGAAGAAGCTGAAAAAATGGCAGGGCACGAAATTAAAAACTGTTGCGTTGCCATTGGCGGTTCGCAGATTGACGGTTTCAATTCAAAAGGTCAGGTTGCCGTTACTGTAAAAGGCCGCGACAGCACTGGCGATAACAAAGAAATTGATCAGAATGACATAAACCGTGTAATTGAAGCTGCCCGCAATATAAAAATTCCGCCGGACAGATGTATTCTGCACGTTATTCCCCAGTCTTACACTGTTGACGGACAGGAAACTGATTCGTCGCCAAAGGCAATGCTGGGTTGCCGTCTTGAAGTAGAAGTTCACATTATTACTGCCTCTGTTACGGCAATGGAAAACATTAAGCGCTGTGTTTTCCGTTCTGGCTATGAAGTTAGCGGAATAATGCTTAAAACTCTGGCAGCGGCTCGTTCCGTTATGACTGAAGAAGAGCGCAAGCTTGGTTCAATTTTGATTGACCTTGGCGGCGGAACGACCGACGTGCTGATTATTCAGAAAGATGCACCCGTATGTTCATGTTCTGTTCCGCTTGGTGGCCAGAACGTTACAAAGGATATTGCTGCCGTTAAAGGCATTACTGAAAGCACGGCAGAACAGCTGAAAATACAGTCTGGCTGCTGCTGGGCACCGTTAATTGACAGTGACGAATACATTACCCTGCCAAGCGTTGGCGGTCGTCCGCCGGAAGAAATTTCGCGGCAGGAACTGTGCCAGATTATTGAGCCGCGCGTAATGGAAATACTGATGATGGCACGCGACAAGCTTGCAATGCACAGTCGGTCTCATCAGCTGGCTGGCAGCGTGGTTTTGTGCGGCGGCGGTGCGCTGATGCCAGGCGTTCAGGATTTGGCTCAGCATGTGTTCCAGACCAATGCAGTACGAATCGGTAAATCTGCTGATTTGTCGCGCGTGTTCAACAGGAACAGTTCCGGCTATGCAAATCCTGCAGAAAACACCGGTTTGTTTAAGGAACTTTCTGCAATGAATCAGCCGGTAACGACTTCAAGTTTTTACGACGAATACAATTCTTCTGAATTTGCAACGGCAACGGGAATTGTTCTGCTTTGTGCTGACGATTACCGCAAGCAGATTGAAGAAGGTAAATATCAGGTTCGGTCTGCACCAAAAAGCAGCGAACTTGGTCAAAAGTTTTTAAGTTTCTTAAAAGAATTTTTCTAGTTGATATGAATGGGCTTTTCAAAACTTGGTTTGCAAAGCCCATTATTTTTTCAAAGTAAATTTTACAAAATAATTCGTAAATTTCTTCTATAAATAAGGGTGTTTTGCCTTATTCTGAAGAAATATAAATTTGCAATTTGCTCAAATCTTTGTTATTTTATACTTCGTTCGGTCTGTTAAAAAAAATTGAGGGGTTTTTTTGTAATAAGCCGTCAGTTTGTAAAAAATATCGCTGAATTTATTTTTTAAAATTCCGATAGTTTTAGATGAGGATTTTTCGGTTTTTTAATTATCAGTTTTAAACGCCGGAAAATCAGGTTTAAAAGTAAAAAATGCAAATATTTTCCCAGGTGGGGAGGAAATATGTTAGACGTTGAAGTTTTAGGTCAGCAGAATGTAGGACCTGCAGTTATTAAAGTTATTGGTGTCGGCGGCGGCGGTTCAAACGCTGTTAACCGAATGATTGCCTGTGGTCTTGAAGGCGTTGATTTTATTGTTACGAATACTGACCAGCAGGCGCTTAATCTTTCAAATGCAGAAAAAAAGATTGCCATCGGTTCCAAACTTACCGGTGGACTTGGGGCTGGTGCAAAGCCCGAAGTTGGCGAAAAAGCCGCAATGGAAGATACGGAAACCTTAAAAGAAATTCTTAAAGGCGCAAACATGGTTTTTGTTACTGCCGGAATGGGCGGTGGAACTGGCACTGGTGCTGCACCTGTTATTGCAAAGCTTGCCCGTGATCAGGGTGCGCTTACCGTTGGTGTTGTTACAAAACCATTCGATTTTGAAGGCAAATACAAAATGCAGCTTGCCGAAGAAGGTATCAGAAAACTTCGTGCTTCTGTAGACACGCTGATTGTTATTCCAAACCAGCATCTGTTTAAAATTGCCGACAAAAAAATGAGTCTTAAAGAAGCTTTTCAGCGTGCCGACGATGTTCTGCGACAGGGCGTTCAGAGTATTTCTGACCTTATTACGCGCGCCGGTTATATGAACGTTGACTTTGCCGATGTAAAAACAACCATGGCTGGCAAAGGCGATGCAATTATGGGTACAGGTTTTGGCAAAGGCGAAAACCGTGCTGTTGATGCTGCCACAAATGCCATTAACAATCCGCTGCTTGAAGATTCACGCATTGAAGGTGCGCAGAATATTCTTATCAGCATTACCGGTGATGACACTTTGACGCTGGACGAAATTCAGGAAATTTCTTCAATTATTAATGCAACTGCCGATCCGCAGGTAAATATCATTACCGGTACAGCCCTTGACCAGAACATGAACGAAGAAATCCGCGTTTCTGTTATTGCAACGGGTTTCAATGTTGATTACCGTCAGGGTCAGACCAGCGACAAGGAATTTATTCAGCAGACTGTCGCACAAAACCAGATGCAGATGCAAATGCCACATCCTGCTCAAACTGCGGTTCACCCGGCACAGGTTGCACCACAGCCAGTGCCAGCGGCCGCGGTTGAAAAACCGGCTGCCAAACCTGCACAGGAACAGAACAACAATCTGTTCAGTCATGCAGAATGGCTAAGGGTTGCGCCGGACGGAAACAAAACTTCAAATTCGCTGCGCATTCCGCCAAAATCAACTTTTGAAGAAGATTTGGACACGCCGGCATATTTCCGCATGAACGGACAGATGAAAAAATAATATGGAGTTTTGCTGCCAGACGATTAAGCAGTTTTATGCTTATCTTTTAAGCGTTCAGCACAAAGCAAAATTAACCGCCGAAACCTACTGTTTAAGCATGACAGAATATTTCAGGTGGTTGCAGACAGAAGACGGCCGCGCAAGCGGCTGTTCTTTTGAGCAAATGCCGGTGGTGCAAAACCTTATGCGCTTTATTTTAAAGCGCAAGGAACTTGGTGCAGATGAACGAACCATTTCAAAAGACATTTCCGCTTTGCGTTCCTTTGGCGAATATATGATTGTTTTTAGCGGCTGGCCAGACAACCCGGCGCTTATGCTGGAAAAACCTTCGTTTAACCGCAATTTGCCACGGGTTTTAACCGTTGAACAGGTTGAGGCCCTTTTGGAATCCATCGATATTTCAAATCCGCTTGGCCTGCGCGACCGTGCGCTTTTTGAACTTATTTATTCATGCGGCCTTCGTATCAGCGAAGTTTCAACCCTTACAATTGAAAACCTGCACATGAACGAGCGCATGATTTTGATAAACGGAAAGGGCAGCAAGGAACGGATTGTACCGTTTGGCGACGAAGCGGCTTTTTGGCTGGATAAATGGCTTTATCAGGGGCGGCCGGAAATTGTGGGCAGCAAAACTGAAAACGCCGTTTTTGTAAATTATCAGGGCAAGCCACTTTCCCGCAAGGGAATCTGGAAAAGGTTTCAGGAACTTGAAGAAAAATCGGGCGTAACTTCAAAAGTGCACACTTTGCGCCATTCCTACGCAACCCACCTTTTGCAGGGCGGTGCAGACCTTCGTTCGGTGCAGGCACTGCTGGGGCATGCTGATATTTCTACTACGCAAATTTATACTCACGTTGACAACGAATCTTTGCGTGATTATCATTCAGAATATTTTCCGTCTCATAATTCTTCCGAAAAATAAAGGAGAGATTTTTTAATGAAAAAAACTGCTGTTTTGTACGAATTTGCTGCAATAATTGGCGTTCTTTCGCTTGTTTTTTGCTTTACGGCCTGCAACGGCGTAAACGCAAAAACAATAAAACGCGTGCAGATGATGGAAGAGGGCGTTTCAAATCCTTCCACAATTGAAGAATTGACCGATGCCATAAAAAAATACGAAAAACGCGTGGAAGATACCGTTGCTGCCCAGGAACAGACCGGTACATGGTACAAAATTCTTGCAACGCGCTACCTGGACAACGGTATGTACGCGGAAGCATTGAATGCGCTTGAACACGCAATTCATTATTATCCTGCAAACCAGAACCTTTTCTATTATGTGGGCGTTTCTGCCGGGCAGATGGCAAATGCTTCCCTGGATTTTAAGGCAACCGGCAATAGCAGCGAACGCACACGCTATCTTCTGCTTTCCGAAAGTGCATTTTTGCAGGCACTTCAGCTGGAACCAACCTATGTGCGCGCCTTGTATTCTTTGGGCGTGCTTTACACTTTTGACATGGACCAGCCGATGAAAGCCATTCCGCATCTGGAAAAGCTTTTGACGATTGACACCAAACACACCGACGCGATGATGGTTCTGGCAGCGGCGCATTACCAGCTTTACAATTTCGACGCAGCCGTTACATATTACGATCAGGTGATTGCTACAAGTGGTGACAAGACAAAAGTTGCCGAAGCCGCATACAACAAAAAGGTTGTGCTTGATGCAGCGTACAAATAGAACTGAACTTGCGCTGGCAATTTGCCATTTAACTTTTTTAAGCAGCGGCGAAAAAAAGCTGGTATTTGAAAAACTTGAAAATCTGGCTCATTTGAAAAGCCTTTCGGTTGAAGATTTGTCGAAAATGGTTAACCGAAAACTGAAAACCAAGGAAGGCCTGAATAAAAATTTTGACGGACTGGTAGAAAACTGCTTTAAACTTATGGCTGCATACAAAATTGAAGCCTGCTTTATCGAAGATTCAGCCTATCCGCCGTTTTTAAAAGAAATTTACGATCCGCCTTTTATGATTTTCTGGCGCGGAAGCATTGAATGCCTGCACCATAAATGCTGCGGCATGGTTGGCACGCGCCGTGCAACAGCGGCAGGCCTAAAAAATGCCTTCAGCATTGCCAGCATTCTGGCGCAAAAAGGCGTAACGGTTGTTTCAGGGCTTGCTGCCGGCATTGATACTGCCAGCCACAAAGGCGCGCTTAATGCCAGACAAAGCCTTGCAATGGCCAATTTGCAAAGTGAAGTTAATTCTGAACTAAACGAAAATGAAAATGTAACCGAAAATATTGGCAAAACGGCTGCGGTTTTAGCCTGCGGTGTTGAAAATATTTATCCGGCCACCAACCGTAAACTGGCAGGACAGATTATTCAGGGCGGCGGCTGCATTTTAAGCGAATATCCGCCGGGGCAGCCTGCGTTTACGTGGACTTTTCCGGCGCGCAACAGAATAATTGCGGCGCTGTGCCAGACAACTGTGGTGGTGCAGGCTCCGGCTGGCAGCGGTGCGCTTATTACTGCCGATTTTGCCATTGATCAGGGGCGGGATTTGGTTTTCAGCTGCGAAGCACTGAAATATCCGGCTGCCGGAAACGATGAAAAAAAAGCCGGAAAGCGAAGCGTTCAGGATTATGTGGAAGAAGGCGCGGCAATTGTAGAAACGCCGGAAGAGATTCTTAATTTTGTATAGTTTTGATTGAGCGGCGCAGTTTTTAAAAATAAATTTTACTTAAAAAAACTTAATAAAATAGAAAGAAATTAACAATTTCAGGTGCAGAATATTTTGCCGGTTGTTAAGTTGGAGCAAGGTTATGCCAGAGAAGAAAGCAGTTTCAAAAAAATCTTCAAAAAGCACTCTCGTAATTGTAGAGTCGCCTACCAAGGCCAAGTCTATTGAAAAATATTTAGGTCCTGGTTTTACCGTTAGGGCTTCCATGGGGCATTTAATTGATTTGCCAAAATCTCGTCTTGCCGTAAATGTGGACGACAATTTTTCGCCCGAATATATTACTGTGCGCGGTCGTGCCGCTTTATTGAAGGAATTGCAGAAAGAAGCCAAAAAAGCAGATCAGGTGCTGCTCGCATCCGATAACGACCGCGAAGGGGAAGCAATTGCCTGGCACTTGCGCAGCGCGCTGGAAGGAAAAGTAAAGGCTCCAATTAAGCGCATTGTTTTCAACGAAATTACTCCGGCAATCATAAAGGAAGCCGTAAAAAATCCTGTTGATATTGATGAATCGAAAGTGAATGCGCAGAAAGCCCGGCGCGTTTTAGACCGTCTGGTTGGCTACAACCTTTCGCCGCTTTTGTGGAAAAAAGTAAAAAACGGTCTTTCTGCCGGCCGCGTTCAGTCTGTAGCCCTGCGCCTTATCTGTGAACGTGAAGCAGAAGTTGAAAACTTCATTCCTGAAGAATACTGGAGTCTGGATGCGGATTTTTCCAAGGGAAAATCAAAATTTTCTGCCCAGCTGGTGCAGTATCAGGGAAAGAAACCTACCTTAGAGAACGAACAGGCCGTTAAGGCAATTATTGACGAAATAAAAAATGCAGACTGCGTGGTTTGCGACATAAAAGAAAGCGATAAGATGGTTCGCCCGAAAGCACCGTTTACAACTTCAAAATTGCAGCAGGCGGCGGCAAACCGTTTAGGCTTTACCAGTAAAAAAACAATGCAGGTTGCCCAGCAGCTTTATGAAGGCATTAACATTGGCAGCCAGCGCGTAGGTTTAATTACTTACATGCGTACCGACTCTACCAGAATTTCGCCTTTGGCAATTGAAGAAGTGCGCAAATTTATTGCGGAAAAATACCCTAAAGAATTGCCGGACGAACCTATTGAGTATGCCGTTGGTAAAAAAGCCCAGGACGCCCATGAAGCAATTCGCCCTACTTACGTTACCTACACGCCGGAATACGTAAAGGAATACTTAACCCGCGACCAGCAGCGCCTTTATGCAATCATCTGGGAACGTTTTGTTTCTAGCCAGATGAACAATGCCAAAAACCGCACCACAAGCGTTGACATTCAGGCTGCAAATGCAATTTTCAGGCTTTCTGCTACAAAAGTTATAGACAAAGGCTTTTACAAGGTTATTAAAACTTTGGGCAGCAAGGAAGAAAAAGGTACTTCATTGCCGGCTTTAACCGTTGGCGAAAAACTGGAATGCCAGAAATTTTACCCGGAACAGCACTTTACGCAGGGGCCGGCACGCTATACCGACGCAAGCATTGTTAAAATGCTTGAAGAAAAAGGCATCGGCCGCCCGGCCACTTACGCGCCAATTATTTCGGTATTAAGCGACCGCTATTACGTAACGCGCAATAACAAGCAGCTTGTGCCAACGCCGCTGGGCAGAATGATAAATGAAATTCTCGTTGAATCATTCCCGGATGTTATAAACGAAAACTTTACTGCTCAAATAGAAACAAACCTTGACCTTGTAGCCGAAGACAGGCTGAACTGGACTTCCATGATGGGTGAGTTTTATTACCCGTTTAAAGACCACCTTGACGAACTTATGGGCAGCCTTGAAAGCTACAAAGGCACGATGGATGAAGAAACGGACAAAATCTGCGAAAAATGCGGCAAGCCGATGGTTAAAAAACTTGGACGCTTCGGCTTTTTCCTTGCCTGTTCAGGTTTTCCGGAATGCCGCAACACGCGTTCAATTCCGCTGGCAAAGTGTCCGCGCCCGGGCTGCAACGGCGAAATTGTTGCGCGCAAAACCAAAGGCCGCGGAAAGGAATTTTTTGGCTGTACCAATTATCCGGAATGTGATTTTATTACCCACTTTAAGCCTATAAATTCCATCTGTCCGCAGTGCGGTCAGTTCCTGGTAGAAAAATATACCAAAAAGCACGGTTCAATTAAGGCTTGCATTAACCCTGCATGCAATTATTTGCACACGCAGGAAGAAGAAGAACCAATTGATGATGCTGAATGAACGGTAAAATCCTTGCCCGGCAGAAAGTTCAGATTTTTGAAAGCTTTTTGCCGGTTTAAAAGGCTTGTTTTACCGGCAAATAATTTACGGCTCGTGGCGAACCTTATTTCTACATTTTTTTCGGCGGTTAAAATTGCAGACCACTCAGAATATTCCTGAATTAATAGAAGAATTTTTATCTTATCTTTTGGGCGTACGCAATGTTTCGCCGCGTACAGTTGAAAGCTACCGCAGCGACATGGCGCATTTTGCAGAAATGGTAAACAAAGATGCGCCGCTTCCATCCGTTACCCTTGCCGACTTGCAGATTTGCATTGCAAGCCTTTCCGGGCAGAATTACGCGGCAACAAGCATAAACCGCTTCATTTCAGCCCTGCGCACTTTTTTCGATTACTGCTACCGTTTGGGCTATATTGAAACAAACCCGGCAGCCCGGCTTAAAAACGTAAAGGCACCGCAAAAAATGCCTAAATTTCTGTTTCAAAGTGAAAGCGACGAACTTTGTGCCATGCCGGACAAATTAAACATTCTGTGGCCGGTACGCGACAAGGCAATAATTGAATGCCTGTATTCTTCCGGCTGCCGTGTTTCGGAACTGGCAGGCATAAAGATTGCAGACCTTGAAAAGAACTTTCGCAGCGCAATAGTTATGGGAAAAGGCAGCAAGGAAAGGCGAGTTTATTTTTCGCCTGAAGCCGTCGCCGCCTTAAAAGACTATCTTGCCGAACGTCTGGTAAAATTTCCCCATGCAAAGGAAATGCCGGAAGTTTTTCTGAACATGCACGGCGGCAAAATCAGCCGTTCAAGCATTTATTCACTAATCAGCCGCTATTCGGGCGTAGAAGGCACCAACCACCAGATTTCGCCCCACGCACTGCGCCACACTTTTGCAACCACAATGCTTAACAACGGCGCCGACATCCGCATTGTGCAGGAACTTTTGGGACACGCAAATATTTCTACCACCCAGCGCTATGCACACGTTACCACGGCGCAGCTGGTAAAAACCTATAATCAGGCACATCCCCATGGCAGCGGTGCCGAAACTGATAAAAAAATCTTTGGGGCAGAAGAAAAAAAGGAAAAATAAAAATAACTTTCACGCTGATTCCTTTGCCAGCGGATAAAAAAAACAGTATCTTTTAAAAGAAGCGCAAGCTTTCGCTTAAAGTGAAAAAAACTGAACGATACAGGAGTACAGAAGCAGAAATGCAGGAAAAAATAAGAAGCACTACAGTTATTGCCGTTAAAAAGGACGGCAAAGTTGCTATGGCCGGTGACGGTCAGGTTACAATGGGCAACACCGTAATGAAAGGCAACGCAAAAAAAGTACGCCGCATTTACAATGGAAAAGTTCTTACAGGTTTTGCCGGTGCAACAGCCGATGCATTCAACCTTTTTGACAAATTTGAAGCAAAACTGGGTGAGTTTAACGGCGACTTAACCCGTGCTGCCGTAGAACTTGCAAAAATGTGGCGCACCGATAAAGCACTCCGCAATCTTGAAGCACTTTTGCTGGTTGCCAATTCAGACAAAATCCTGCTTATTTCGGGCAATGGTGACGTTATTGAACCGGAAAACAACGTTCTGGCAATTGGCAGCGGCGGCAACTACGCTTATGCAGCGGCACTGGCCTATCTTGAATCTTCGGATTTAAGTGCCCTTGAAATTGCAAAACGCAGCCTGAACATTGCAGGTTCAATCTGTATTTATACCAACGGTAATGTTACCGCCGAGGAGCTTTAATTATGGCAGCAGAAAAAACAGGCCTGGAAGAACTTACGCCAAGAGAAATCGTTAACCGCCTTGATACTTACATCATTGGTCAGAACAAGGCAAAAAAAGCCGTTGCAATTGCTTTGCGCAACCGCACGCGCCGATTAAAGTTGCCGGAAGAAATCCGTGACGAAATTGCACCAAAAAACATTCTTATGATTGGCCCGACCGGTGTCGGCAAAACAGAAATTGCCCGCCGCCTTGCCAAACTGTGCAACGCACCATTTTTAAAAGTAGAAGCTACCAAATATACCGAAGTTGGCTATGTAGGCCGCGACGTAGAATCAATGATTCGCGACTTGATGGCAGTAAGTTATAACATGGTAAAAGCCGAAATGCAGGAACAGATGAAAGTTTCGGCAGAAAGTCAGGTTGAAGAAAAACTGCTTGACCTGCTTTTGCCGGGCAGCGGCAAAAAGAAAGCTGAAAATGAAGGTACAAACATTTTCGGCCAGCTTCCTGCTTTTACCGATGTAAGCGGTGTTGCAGCAGGGCAGGGCGAAAACAGCGGTGAAACCGGAAACATGGATTCAACCCGCGAAAAATTCCGCCAGATGCTGCGCGAAGGCAAGCTTGAAGAACGCGAAGTTGAAGTAAGCGTAAGCCGCAAGGCAAACGTGCCAACCATGGAAATTTTTGCCGGCGGCAATATTGAAGACCTTGAAGCCACAATGCAGAATTTTTCTTCACTGTTAAGCGGCAACCGCAGCAAAAAGAAAATGGTTACCATTAAAGAAGCACGCGAAATCATCACGGCCGAACAGCTGGACAAAATGATTGACCCGGATAAAGTTTGTGACGAAGCTAAAAGCCGCGTTGAACAGATGGGTATTATTTTTATTGATGAAATTGACAAAATTGCCGTTCGCGGCGACCGCGGTTCTGGTCAGGATGTTTCACGCGAAGGCGTTCAGCGCGACATTCTGCCAATTGTTGAAGGTTCAAACGTTAACACCAAATATGGCGTAATTGACACAACACACATTCTGTTCATTGCTGCCGGTGCTTTCAGCCTTTCAAAACCAAGCGACCTCATTCCCGAATTGCAGGGTCGATTTCCGCTGCGCGTGGAACTGGAATCCCTTAATGCGGAAGATTTCAAACGCATTCTGCTTGAACCGAAAAATGCGCTTATTCGCCAGTACCGGGAACTTTTGGCAACGGAAGGCGTAACGCTGGAATTCGGCGATGACGCAGTTGACAGAATGAGTTCGCTGGCGGAAGAGGTAAACTCGCGTATGGAAAACATTGGTGCAAGACGCCTTCACACAATCATGGAATCTTTGCTTGAAGAACTTTCCTTTGAAGCCGATGAACATGCTGGCGAAACCGTAAAAATTGATGCAGCCTATGTAGACGAACATCTGGCTGGCATTGTTAAGGATCAGGACTTGCAGAAATACATTTTGTAGTTTTCTGTTTTGGGCTTTGCATTTTGCACTGCGCAGAAAGGGCAGAAATGCTTTTGCGCGGTGCAGGTAATGCCTGAAAAATTAAAAATGCAGGAAAGGCGGCAAGGTTTTCCGCTTTTTCTGCTTAAACGGCTGTTATAATTTCTAAAATCCGTAACAAAACCAAAAAAAATCTGTTTCTTTCTATTCATTCTCTAATTCCTTGTGTTAATTTTAGTTAAGTCTGTTTTTTGAATGCCGACAATGTAGTTAGGTAGGTCAGAAAAATGAACAGTTTTACACGAACAACAGATTTGCTTCACCGCGCAATGGATGTAAGCACCCTGCGCTATCAGGTAACGGCTAACAATCTTGCCAATTCAGAAGTTCCAAATTACAAGCGTGTTGAAGTTAATTTTGAAAGCGAACTTAAACGTGCCCTTGATTCTGAAAAAAATGAACATGAATCATTTAAAATGCGCACAACAAACGAAAAACACATTCAGTCTGAAACACCGCGCGATTATCGTGACGTACAGCCGCGGCGTGTACGCGATTATTTAACTACAACAAAAGCCAACGGCAACAACGTAGACGCTGAAACAGAAGCAATGAACGTTCTGAAAATTCAGCTTAACTACCAGTTGCTAACCCAGCTGCAAACTTTCGAGTTCAGTCAGGTTAAATCAGTTTTGAAATAGAGGTAAATTATGGGTCTTTTTACAAGTATCAATATTGCAGCAACAGGAATGAGCGTTGAACGCTTGCGGACAGACGTTATTTCAGATAATATTGCAAATGCTTCAACAACTCGTACCCAGGACGGCGGTGCATTCAAGCGCAAGCGCGTTGTACTGGAACCTGTTTCCAAAGAATTGTCATGGCGCACGCCGTTCGTACCGGAAAACATGGATGCCGGCGCAGGTGACGGAGTAAGGGTTTCGGAAATTGTAAAAGACGATACCCCCGGCAGACTTGTTTACGATCCTCAGCATCCTGATGCAATCGTTTCCGGTCCTAATGCCGGCTATGTTGAATATCCAAACGTAAATATCGTAAACGAAATGGTAGATTTAATTTCTGCTTCTCGTGCATACGAAGCAAACTCATCTGTTATTCAGGGCTCAAAGGAAATGTTCAGCAAAGCCCTTGAAATTGGGAGGTAATAGATGATTACAAGCATGGGCACTTTGTCAATGATTCGCACTGATTCTGCACATCTGGGAACCAGCAGCTTGACTTCTATGATGTCTGGCAGCGTACAGAAAAGACAGGGCGAAAAAACTGAAAAGGCAAAAGGCACTTTTGAACAGTATTTTCTGGACGCTGTTAATTCGGTAAACGACAAGCAGATTTCAAGCGATGCAATTGCCCAGCAGCTTATCACTGACCCGGATTCGGTTGACGTGCATGACGTTACCATTGCAATGGCAAAAGCAAGCCTTAGTTTAAGCCTTGCGCAGACTGTTGTAGACCGGGTTATTAAAGACTGGAACGAAATTACCACAAACAGGTAATTAAGTAAAAAAAATTGAAGGTTTTCTTCAATAAAAGGTAATCAAATATTTAATAATGTGATATAATTAGTAGCTTTTCTAGCAAACCGGCTTTTTGCCGCCAGCTAGGAAAAATAATAAAAAAGCTTTCAAACAGAAAGTATGTATAGTTCGTTCACGGGAGGGGTGTGATGAACGAATGGCTTAAAAAGCTGTCGGCACAGATTAAAGAATTGTGGTCTAAATGGACTGTTGTGCAAAAGGCCATTTTATTTGGAATTGTTCTTGTTATAATTGTAGGGCTTGTTTCGCTTTTGCGCGTTTCTTCAAGTCCGTCATCAGTTCCACTTATTAGCGGCGTAAACTTTACGGATGCAGAACGCGATACGATTATGATGCGTCTTGCAAAGGATAATGTTGATGCCAATGTAAACGCAGCAGGCGTTATTACCGTTAAGGATAAGGCAACTGCACAGCGCATGCGTTCCGTTTTGTGGAATGAAGGTTTGATACCTGACAGAACAGACCCTTGGGCACTTTTTGACATGCAGAGCTGGCAGACAACGGACTTTGAACGCAATGTTGATTTGCGCCGTGCCGTTACCGATGCAATTAAAAAGCACATTGAATCTTTAGACGTTATTGACAATGCAAACGTTGTAATTACCATTCCGGAACGCCGTACCTTGGGTTCGCAGCAGGAAGACCCTACTGCAAGTATCGTTTTACGCCCGAAAGTAGGCATAAACCTCGCAGACAACCGTGACACAGTACGCGGCATTCAGTCTTTGGTAATGAAATGTATCAGCGGTTTAACGGCTGACAACGTTACGATTTCAGATTCCAACGGTAACATCTTAAACGATTTCACCAACCAGCTGGCTGCTGACAACGTTAACATTACTGAACGCGAACAGGGCGTTATTAAAAAGCTGGAAGCTAAATACCGTGCAGACATTTTGAACCAGTTGCAGTCAATTTTTGGCGACGACCGTGTACGCGACCTGAACATTAAAATTGAAATGGATATGTCAAAACGGTTTGAAGAATCAACCGAACATACTCCAATCGTTATAAAAGCAGACAACCCGGACACCCCTTACGATGACAGTGAACTTGTAGAATCAATTACGATTTCTTCCGAACAGGTTGACAAGGTATGGAAGGGTACAGGCTACAATCCTGAAGGTCCTGCCGGTGTTGAAGGACAGAATCCTCCTGTTTATTCAGACATGAGCAACCTTTACGGTGTTTCAGAAGAACACGGCGTTAAGAAGAATCAGGTTGTCAACGAAAAACATGTTTCTTCAGAAAAACGTCCTTCAATCGACAAGATTTCAGTTTCTGCTGCAATTGATGGTAAATGGGTTATTAAATATAACGAAGACGGTACGCCTGTAGAAAATACAAACGGAACTCTTGAACGCGAATACATTCCTGTAAGCGCACTTGATTTGGAAAGTGCTACAAGACTTGTTCAGAGTGCCGTTGGTTTCGACCGTTCACGCGGTGACACAGTTTCAATTGTAAACATCAGCTACGACCGTACTGCCCAGTTCCAGGAAGAAGACAGAGCTTACTTCCGCCAGAAACAGACGAGAACGACAGTATTCTACACCGTTACAGGTTTAGTACTGCTGCTTGTAATCTTCATTCTTTACCGCTTGATAAGCCGCGAAATGGAACGCCGCCGCCGCCTGAAGGAAGAAGAACTTATGCGCAAGCACCAGATGGAACGCGAAGCTGCGCTGCTTGCTGCTGAACAGGCTGGCATGGAAGTTTCAATGTCTGTTGAAGAACGCAGGCGTATGGAATTGCAGGAAACAGCCCTTACACTTGCCAAGGAACACCCGGAAGATGTTGCCTTGCTTATCCGTACATGGATTATGGAAGAATAGTGTATGCGCTCAGATGGTTTTATCAAACAGACATCTAGCCTTTCCGGTAGTGAAAAAGCCGCAATTCTTTTAGGCGAATTAGGCCTGTTCACTACCGAACATTTGATGCGGTATTTTACCGATGATGAAATAAAAAAGATAAATCGTGGTTTTGCCAGAATCGGCAGAAACCTTGATGCCAGCGTGGAAAACCTTGTTCTGGAAGAAGCCGTTGCTTTCGGAATTTCCAAAAAGCATTTACCCCAAACGGCTTTGTTTACCGGACAGGGTTCTTTCAGCGATGGCAGCACTTATCAGAACGATTATTCTGCCGGGCAAGATGATGTTGATTACCAAAGTACCGGTGTTAATACAGACGATTTAGCCCAGGCGATTTCGCAGTGGTTAAGGGAGGAATAAATGGCTAACCAGGCTAATGCAAATAGTTCAAAAGAAAGCTCGAAGAAAAAAGAGAAAAACTATAAAAATCTTAACGGTAAACAAAAGGCAGCTATTTTCTTAGTTTCGCTTGGTTCAGAAGTTTCTGCCGAAATTTTCAAGCACCTCCGTGAAGATGAAATTGAAACTTTAACCTGCGAAATTGCCCGTCTTGATTCAGTTGAAGCTGAGTTCAAGGATGCCGTTCTTGAAGAATTTCAGGAGCTGATGCAGGCACAGAACTTTATTACGTCTGGTGGTATTGATTACGCCCGTGAACTTTTGGAAAAATCCCTCGGTTCACAGAAAGCAATCGACATTATCAACCGCCTTACAAGTTCCCTTCAGGTTCGTCCGTTCGACTTTATCCGCCGCACTGACCCTGCACATTTGCTGAACTTTATCCAGCAGGAACACCCCCAGACAATCGCCCTTATTCTGGCATACCTTGAACCTAACAAGGCTTCCATCATTTTGCAGAGCCTTCCTGAAGAAATTCAGAGTGACGTTGCCCGGCGTATTGCAACCATGGACCGTACGTCGCCAGACGTTCTGCGTGAAGTTGAACGCGTTCTTGAAAAGAAACTTTCAAGCCTTTCTAGCGAAGACTACACGGCCGCCGGTGGTGTTGAATCAATCGTTGAAATCCTCAACCTTGTTGACCGTTCTTCTGAAAAAACCATTATCGAATCTTTGGAAGAAGAAGACCCGGACTTGGCAGAAGAAATCAAGAAACGCATGTTCGTATTCGAAGATATTGTTATGCTGGACGACCGTGCCATTCAGAAAGTTATGCGCGAAGTTGATACCCAGGAACTTGCCAAAGCCCTTAAATCGGTTGATACCGAAGTTCAGGACAAAATCTTCCGCAACATGTCTAAACGTGCTGCCCAGATGCTTAAGGAAGACATGGAATATATGGGACCAGTCCGCTTGAAAGACGTTGAAGAATCACAGCAGAAAATCGTATCTACGATTCGCCGCCTTGAAGATTCTGGTGAAATTGTTATTGCACGTTCTGGTGAAGACGAACTTGTTGTATAGCGGCAGGGTGCAAAATCTTATGCGGTTTTGCTTCCCGCCATCAGGTTTTCAAAGTTCAATTGAAGGAAAATTGAAAGCCTGCCAAAATTAAATATACGGTTTAATCAAACCATAAAAAGGTTGGGTCAGAATTTACGCATTAACGCGCCCTGCCCAACGTGTTGCTAGGAGAATTGCATAAATGGCAAAATCTGTTTTTCGGCCTAATGAATTTACCCCGGTTGCTGACAAAATTATGCTTAAGTTGTCGCACAGTTACGTTGAAGAAACCCCGGAAGTGGTTGAAGAAACCGAACCTGAATATCAGGGACCAACTGTAGAAGAACTTAAAGCCGAAGCCGATGAGTTTAAGGCAAATTGGGAAATTGAAAAAAAGCACATGCTTGATGAAGCAAAAGCCGAAGCTGACCGCATAATTAACGAAGCGGAACAGGCTGCTTTTGAAGAAGTTAAGCGTCAAACCGATCAGGGGCAGGTGCTTAAAAATCAGGCTGCGGCTGAAGCAGAAAAACTTTTGACCGAAGCAAAGGCTGAAGCAGAAGCAATTCTTACCGAAGCAAAGCAGAACCAGGAAAACATTACAAACAATGCCTATAAAACCGGCTATGAAGAAGGTCACGAAGAAGGCTTTAAGGAAGGCAAGGCCGAAGCAGAACGTCTGGTAGACCGCCTGCACCTGATGATTGAAAAAATCATGGACAAGCGTGAACAGATTTTAAGCGAAACCGAACAGCAGATTGTTGACCTTGTACTTTTGATGACCCGCAAGGTTGTTAAAGTTATTTCAGAAAACCAGCGCAACGTAGTTATGTCCAACATTGTTCATGCCTTGCGCAAGGTAAAAGGCCGCGGTGACGTTTTGATTCACGTAAACATGGCAGAACTTGCCCTTACTTCTGAACATACAAAAGAATTCCTTTCTTCAGTTGAAAATGTTAAGAACATTACCATTGTTGAAGATTCTGCTGTTGATAAGGGCGGATGTATCATTGAAACCGACTTCGGTTCAATTGATGCACGCATTTCAAGCCAGTTAAGCGAACTTGAACAGAAAATTCTTGAAATTTCACCGGTTAAATCAAGCGTAAAACCAACCATTCCAACAGAAGGCTAGGGCTTATGCCGACACTTTTTGACAAATACATCGAAAGTATTGAACAAACCGAAACTATTCTCTACAACGGAACTGTAACAAGGGTTCGTGGCATGCTGATAGAAAGCCACGGCCCTCAGTCCGTTATTGGCGAAATTTGTCATATCATCATTCCAAGTACAGGCGAATCAATTACCGCAGAAGTAATTGGATTGAACCAGACAACCGTACAGCTTATGGCTTTTGGCGAAACAAAAGGCATAGAAATTGGTGCAAAAGTTGTCGCATCGGGTTCAATCCTTAAGGTTGGTGTTGGCAAGCAGCTTTTGGGACGTGTCCTTGACTGCATGGGCAAGGCTGCCGACGGTAAAGCGGACATAATTCCTGAAAGTTTTTATCCTGCAATCGCAAGCCCGCCCGACCCGATGAGCCGCCGTTCAATTAAAAACCGTGTGGTAACCGGCGTTCGCGCCATCGATTCCCTTCTGGCTGTTGGTGACGGTCAGCGCCTTGGCATTTTTGCAGGTTCAGGCGTTGGTAAATCTACCCTTTTGGGCATGATTGCGCGCAACACAAGCGCCGACGTTAACGTAATTGCCTTAATTGGTGAACGCGGCCGCGAAGTTATAGACTTTATTGAACGCGATTTGGGAGAAGAAGGCTTAAAGCATTCTGTTGTTGTTAGTGCAACTTCGGATCAGTCGCCGCTTTCTCGCATTCGCGGTGCGTACACGGCTACGGCAATTGCAGAATATTTCAGGGATCAGGGAAAAAGCGTAATGCTGATGTTTGATTCTGTAACGCGTTTTGCAAAAGCCCAGCGCGAAATTGGTCTTGCCATTGGTGAACCTCCAGCCCAGCGTGGTTATACGCCAAGCGTTTTTGAAACTTTGCCAAAACTGCTGGAAAGAACCGGCACGAACAAGGAAGGTTCGATAACAGGTTTTTATACCGTTCTTGTTGACGGCGACGACATGGATGAACCGATTGCCGATACAGTCCGCGGTATTCTTGACGGGCACATTATTTTAAGCCGCAGTCTTGCACAGTCGCGGCATTATCCTGCAATTGATGTTCTGTCTTCAATCAGCCGTCTGGCAAACCGTGTAAGCGGTCCGCAAACCAAGCAGGCATGCGATTACGTGCGCCGCCTTATGGCAGTTTATGCTGAACAGGAAGACCTTATTACTGTTGGCGCGTACCAGAAAGGTTCAAACCCAAAGGTTGATGAAGCAATTGCCGTTCATGACGCAATAAACGAGTTTTTGGAACAGGAAGAACTTGAAAAAGTAACTATTGAAGATACAATGCGCAGGCTTGGTGAACTTGCCGGCATTGATATTCCAGAAAGTGAATATAAATAAATGAGGCTGTAAAAAGTTTTTTCTTTCTGTTTTTCCGAACTTGATTCGGAATCTACGTCAGGTGCTGAAATAAATTCAGCATGACAGAGGCAGAAAAAACTTGTTATTAAGCCAAAATGAAATTGTAAAGAGCGTATTTTATGAAAAAGTTTCAGTTTACTTTACAGAAGGTGCTTGATTTGCGCCAGTTTACCGAAGATCAGGCAAAAACAGACCTGGCACAGGCAATAAGCCATGCTGACTATATTAAAGTTCAGCTTGCAGAAGTTGCAGAAAAACGTGCCGCTGCCAATGCGTCGCGGTCTGGCTGTACCAGCATTGAAGAACATATAGTAATTGAAAACTTTATTACGCGCATGGACGTAAAGAAAGAAACACTTTTGCAGGAACTTGCTCAGGCAGAACTGATTGTTGAAGAAAAACGCAAGGTTTTTGCCGAAGCAATGAAAGACCGTAAAGTTCTTTCCAACCTTAAGGAAAAAAAATACGCCGAATACCGCAAAGCCTACTTCAAGATTCAGGACGAAATGGTAGACGACATTACAAGTTCACGTTTTAACATTGCAATGTAAGCGCAGCTTAGCAAAAAAAAGCACTTCAATAAATTGAAGTGCTTTTTTTATGCCCGGCTATGCAAACCGTCTAATACTTGTATTCGCTTCCGCCAATAAATTCGCGCAGCAGCGACTGCCCCGGCACAAAATTGGAAGGAATAGGCGCAAAATTAGACAGGAACTTTAAAAGCCTTGAAGCTTCGGCATATTCTTTTTCCAGCGGCGTTACGCATCGCAAAAGCGGTTCTGCATAAACCTTAAGAACGGCAAGCTCATAATCCAGCGCCGTGTTAATCATCAAATCGGCATTGCCCTGAAACGGAAAAATGTGCAGGCGTTCGCCCTTGCGCACATTAGGCCACATGGCAATTGTAGCCGATGCCGATTTTCCCCTGAACTGGGAATCGCGCACAATGCGGCGGATAAGGCGGTTATCGCTGGTAGGTATGCGGTTATGGTCATCAAGATTAAGCTGGGTTAAGGCCGAAACGTAAATCTTGAACTTAACCGAACTGTCAATAAGTGGCGTTAATTTGTCATTAAGGCCGTGAATGCCTTCCAGAATCAAAATATCATTTTCGTTTAGGCGCAGTTTTTTACCCGTAAATTTGCGCTTGCCATCGTTAAAGTCGTAGCCGGGCATGTCAATTTCCTGCTGGTTAAACAGTTTTATAAGGTTTTCATTCAAAAGCGGAATGTCCAAAGCTTCAAGACACTCGTAGTCGTAATTGCCGAATTCGTCTTTCGGGGTCTGTTCGCGGCCAACGTAATAATCGTCAAGACTTATAACACGCGGCGTGTAGCCGATAACCTGCAGCTGCTGTGCAAGCTTTTTGGAAGAAGTAGTTTTGCCCGAACTTGAAGGCCCTGCAATAAGAACAACCTTAACGCCTCCTTTTTTATGAATCATGTCTGCGGCTTCGGCAAAACACTTGTTCTGCATGGTTTCGGTAATATTGATAAAATCCTTGTAGTTCCGTTCAATAATGTGCTTGTTAAGGTCTGGGGCGCAGGTTACGCCAATAACTTTTCCCCATTCCTTGTAGCGCTTGTAAACCGAAAAAAGCTTGGGACTGTCTGTATTTTCGTCAAGTTTTTTGGGATTGCCGGAAATAGGGAAACGGAGCATGAAACCCTGACCATATTCTGTAAGGTCAAAAGTCTGCAATTTGCCGGTGCTGTCCAAAAGCGGCGCAAAGTGAAGGTTAGAAAAACCGGCAAGGGAATTTAAAACAACGCTTGGCGGACACGAATAGCGCAGACTTTCGCGGGTTTGAACCATGTTAAGGCGTTCCAGTTCTTCCAGCGCTTCGGCATAGCTAAGGCGCTTCTGCGTAATTTCAAGATTTTGCTCAACCATAAGTTTCATCTGTGCCTTAAGCTGGGCAATTTCAAAAAGCGTAATGTTTTTTTCAGAATCCATGGTGTAGTAATAGCCGTGCCCCAGACTGTGGCCAACAATCAGGCGTTTTTCCGGAAAAAGGGTGTGGGCAGCGGCCGCCAGCAGAAAACACAGGGTACGGCGGTAAATTGCTGCACCTTCGTCGCTGGTTAGTAAAACGGGTTCAACTTTTGCATTAAAATCGATAGGATATGTAAGCTGGCAAATTTCGTTATTTACCCGCACTGCCACAATTGAATCGGCCAAAACGCAGCTGGCTTTGGCGAGTTCTGACAAAAAGTTTTTTGCCGGTGTAGCTTCGGCAAATTCTATAGATGAATCATCTAAAAATGTAAGCTTAATCATAGCGCAATTATAAAGCACAAATTTCCAAAAGTCGAATACTTTGTAAATTATTCGCATTTTGCTGGTAGTTTTTATGAATAGCTGCTGCAAAAAAAATGTTATTCCAAAATAAGTTTGGAATGACATTTTTAGCACTTTTCCAACGATTTCTTACAATATGACGGCGTTTTTTACAGCAGATAAAAACAGGTGTTTTATATTTTTTCAGAACATATATTGGGGCGTGGCGGTTAGTATAAAGGTACAAAAAACTTCGCCAAAGCTTTAGCATTCGCGAAGTTTTTTTATTTTATGAATTGTTTATAAAATAATTGATTTTATTTATCTGCGTTTTGTTCGTCAGCAATTTCTTGAATTGCATCTACAGAAAGTCCAGTCAGAGAGGAAATTTGTTCCAAAGACAAGCCCATTTTCAAAGCATTCTGCGCTGTTTCGTAGGCTTTTTGAAGCGAACCGCGTTCTATTCCACTCTGAATTCCTTGTTCTATTCCTTCTTCAAATGCGGCTTGCTTTGCTTCATATACTCTGTCTTCTACATACATTTCTAGCGTCATGTTTTCCCTCCGCCACTGTTCGTGGCCATTATTCTCATACACTTTTTCACTCAGCCTGCGCGTAAGGTCATCGCTGGGCTGGCTGGTTGCAAAAAATTTCAGCAGCGCCGATGTATGAATATTATCACAACTGGCAAACTTTGTGAAATCGAAGAACAGTTTCTTGCACTTGTCGTTGTACTTTTCAGTTACCTTGCCGTTTACGGCGTTTTCTACCAGATAGCAAACTTCGCCGTCGCCTATTAAATCGAACGGGCATAAAAATATTACATAGCTTTGTTTCAGTTCCTGATACGGTGCGCCGGTTTTAAGAATGTCGTAGTCGCACACGGCCTGATAGTAGCGCGCACGAAGCGGCAGGTTGCCGGTGTTTGTCATTTGCAGTTCCACGTCAAAAACGCTGGTACTGTTCTTTACGAACACATCTAAGCGCACGCCTTTTGTTTCATACGCCGGCTTCAGCACTTCTTCGGTTTTTACGTCTTCCAGATGGTCAATTTCTATTTGCAGCAGCGTTTCAAGAACCTGCCGGCAAAGTTCCTTGTCCTGCATCACCATTGCAAACATTACGGCGTTGGTGATTGGTATTATTCGGTTGGTTTGCATTATTGCCTCCGCTATATTAATCTGCTTGAATATTATTTTTTCAGCAATTTTGGCGGAGATTTATAAAAGATTTTAACTTGTGCAAAAAGATTGATTAAAATAAAAAAAATGTCGCTGCAGGCAGATTTGAAATTGTTTTCTATTCTAGCGCCAAAAAAAACGCAAAAAAAATATTTTTTTTTGCAAAGGTAATTGACATTTTTTTTGGTTTTTCATAGTATATATATGTTCATAGGAACTGCGGGGGTGGTGGAATTGGTAGACACGCTAGCTTGAGGTGCTAGTGGCGCGAGCTGTGCCAGTTCAAGTCTGGTCTCCCGCATAAAGCTTCAACGAAAGTTGAAGCTTTTTTTTGCCCAAATGCAAAACACCCGGTACGCTATATATAGCGTAGGTACCTTAAAAAACTTCAAAGCCAAAAGTTCCTTTTTAAAGCCTGTTTTTTCCCTTTTTTTGCCCAAAAATGCTGATTTTAAAAACAACCTTTTGTTTTTAAAATTTCAACAGGTTGTTTTAAAAATTTCATACGGTTGAATTTTTTACCGGAAAAGTACCAAATTCGGGCAAAATTCAGTTAAATTTCTCCATTTTCTCCAGTATTTTTCAGTTATTTTTTGCCCGTTTTTTTAACCCGCGGTACGCTACATATAGCGTACTTGCTATTTTCTGCAAGGGGCAATTTTGCCAGCCCTGGCACGCTAAAAAGGGCTTATTGCGGTTCATTATTTTGCATTAACCTAAAAAAAGAAGGAATAAGCTGCCGGCCGTAAGAATATTTTGTTATATTGCATTGTTTTGAAATATATGCAACTATATGACAATTATGAAAAAGTTGTCATTTACCGAAAGTTCTCTATTTTTCTATTTTTCTATTTTTCTATTTTTTGCGCCGCGCCGGAAACTGACAATTTGGAAAGACTTTTGTCATTCCGAACTTGTACAAAAAGGGGCGCAGTTTTTGCGCAGTCAAAAACTGGGGGCTTTTTGCGTATATCAAGCGGAAATAAGAGACAAAGCAAGCAGCAAAAGCATTGTCATTCCGAACTAGTTTCGGAATCTACGATAAGTACAGAAACCGTGATAGATGCTGAAATAAATTCAGCATGACTTGCTTTTGCTTTTTGCGTATACCAAGCGGAAATAAGAGACAAAGCAAACAGCAAAAGCCTTGTCATTCCGAACTTGTTTCGGAATCCACGGCAAGAACAGAAACCATAACTAATAAATAAAAGGAAAGTAAAATGAAAAAACTGATTTTTACATTATTGTTCACTTTGGCGTGTGCGGCAATTTTTGCAGCTGCACCCACTAAAAAGGACTTTGACGAATGGAACAGCCTTACGGAAGATGAAAGAATGCTGTGCCTTTTAACCGACCCCTATGTATCAGATGATGGCTTAAAAACCACAAGCGTAAACCCGGAACCTGTAAACAAAGGCAAAAAGTCAATAGACCGTCTTAATAACGGATGGGGAGCTTATTCAAGAAAAGATGTGCTTCAGTGGTATGTTACTAAGATGAATGGTCTTTGCAGAGTAAATTATGAAAGTGCAAAAGAACTTTACAACAAATATCCCGGTTCTACTGTAGAAGAAATTGCAATAGCAGAATGTCTTTATTTGGAAGACCTTCCATATTTAATTTTTTATGCAGACAATCATGAAAAGCTTGGTGAATACGCTTTTTTGGCTTTGGATGCCGTAAAGATTTTAACGCCTTTAAGATATGCTGTTGCCGCAAACTGGATTACGGAACAGGAAGCTGTGGAATTTGCAAAACCTGTTCTGGACGAAGTTGCAAATGCCTTTTATTCCTATGAAGATTTTATTGCGCATTATACTCTTGAAAATAGCCTTATGTCTTTAATAGGCGTAATAAGCACTAATATAGACACATACAATAAACGGAATGTTCCGGCTGTGCTGGCAAGATATGCAAAACCGTCTTCTTCAAAATATGCAATAAATTACGATATAAAGTTTCCGGCGCAAAAACAGAACGGCAACCCCATTTTAACGTACGACGATGTTTTTTATACCCCGGACGAAGATTCCTTAAAATTATATGCACTTAGAAGATGGGTATATAGAGAAAATGACCGCCTTTCTACAGAAGAAGTAAAAAAATTAAAGTCATATATTGAAGAAAAAAAATACATACCGGCAGTAGCTTATAGGGGTCTTCTTGTTGATGGCGAGAATAAAGATTATGAAGGAATGAAAGATTATCTGAAAGCTTTTGATAACGCAGGAACAAAAACATCTTTATATCACATGGCATATATATTATATGGCGAATACTGCGCGATGACGCCGCAGGGAAAAGAATATTTGCTTTGGGTTATTGAAAAACAGGAAGGCGAAAAAAGCTATTATTTTTTACGTTCCATATACAACGTATTTCAATTAATGGAATTGGTGAATAGCAGTTTGCCCGGTGATGATTTTTTTTCGATTGTATCTGTGCTGGCAGAACCTGCAAGCGAAATGTTAGATAATTACAATAAAGCAGTAAGTGCGTTCTCTGCTACAGAATTTGATTCTTTAGATTGGGAATTGCGTGAAACGTATACGGAATTATATTTATTTGCTAATTGTGTTTGTTTTGCTTTTAACGCAAAAAACAGTATTGTAAGTTTTTTGGCAAGAAATAACGAAGAAGCCTATGATTGTGCAAAAAAAGCAAGGGAAATCCTGAATTATTTTGTTGAAAATAAAATGGAAAATGAATTAAGAGATTTTTTTGGAAGTAAAGACTTTGATGAATATTTGTCGGATTTGGAATTTGTAGAGAACAAATTCAACAAACGGTATATTCCGAATAATTAATCCCCGCCATTCGGAATGCTGAACGGCAGAGGAAAGGTACGCAGTTTTTGCCTTGCAAAAACTACGTCAATTTTTCTGCAAGTTGGCTTGTGCCTTTTGCTTTTTATAGGCAAAAACTACGTCAATTTTTTGTAAGTTGGCTAATAAATAAAAAGGAAAGTAAAATGAAAAAACTGATTTTTGCACTGTTGTTTACTTTTGCGTGTACGGCAATTTTTGCAATTGCTTATACTGCTAAATGGAATGAAGAATGGAAAAAACTTACGGAAGAAGAACAGTGGTTCTGCCTTTTGTCCGAACCGCTTACGGAACGAAACGCCCTTAGCATAATAAGCGTAAACCCAGAACCATTTGTGCCGGAAGGCAAACAAAGCCATTCGCAGGGCATTCTGGAAAACTCATGGCAATGTTTTTCCAAGGAAGAACTTATTGCTACGGCTGAAGAGTTTTGGAATGGAGAAGAAAAAGTTATAGCAGAATATAATTTTCTAAAGTCAAAAGTTGCCGGTTTGCAGGCAAGTCCGGCAAGCAAAGTAACCGCTGCAATAGAAAAGCTTGCCGCAGAAGAAATTCTGGATTTTAGTTCTATTGCAAGGCTGTATTATATTGTAGAAATGCAGGATATTTTAGGCGAAAACGGACTGCTTGCATGGAATTATGGCAAACTGCTTGCCGGTTTGCGCTGGGGTATTGGTGCAGGCTGGCTTACAGAAGCCGAAGCGCTTGACCTGGCAAAACCCTTTATTGATTTTCTGCTGAATGCTTTCGATTCCTGGGAAGATTATGCCGTTCATTATGCCTTTGGACGTGCCTATTATGCCTTGCAATACGGATTGAATTATACGAAGTATTTTAACGAAGCACTTGAAGACGTTAGGCTATATGACATTGAAGTTGAAGAAGACGAAAAAGACAAGATTTTTACTTTTCACGGCATAAAGTTTCCCGGCTTAAACGTAAACGGCAACCGTATTCTTACCTACAGCGATGCAGTTTATAAGCCTTCCAAAGAAGCGGAACTATGGATGCTTACCGTAAGGCAGGCCCGTCATCCCGGCGATGTTACGGATTTGGAATATGCCTCTTATCTTAATTTCCTTAAAAAGAAAAAACACCTGCCGCGCGTGGCATACAATCTGGTTCAGATGCAGCGTGATAATGAATGGACAAAAACTACTGCCCAGATAGATTCGTTACCAAAGCCGCTTTCTGATGCAGATTTGGAAAAAAGAAACAGGCTTGTTAGTAATACGTATAAAAAAGATATGAAATTCTACGATGAAGCAAATGCTTCGTTTAAGAAAGCTGATAAATATAATCCGCTGTATATCCAGTTCTATATGGAATACGCCGTTACGTCTTTTCAGGCAGGAGACTATAAAAAATACTGTTCGCTTTTTACGGATGTTTTATCCGGCTTTGAAGAAGAAATTCAGCAGACGGCAGATATAAAAAACTTTACCTGCCTGTATTATTTGGCGTATGCCGAAAAGGAAAAGCATGCCAGAAACTATGAAGACTGCTACAGGTACACGGTAAAGGCACTTGACTATTTGAACGATGCAAAAACGGCACCTTCAATAGACTTTCTTAAACCCGAACAGATGGGCGCCATACAGTCAGCCCTTTTTGACATGCTGAAAGACTGCGAAGAAAACCTTGCAAAAGAAAACCGCCGCCGCCAGACCGAATAACAATGGCTTTTCGTCATTCCGAACGGTTTTTTTGTCATTCGGTATGGAAACCTGTCATTCCGAACTCGTTTCGGAATCCACGGCAGGAACAGAAACCGCGGCGGATGCTGAACCAGGTTCAGCATGACTTGCTTTTGCTTTTTGTGCTGTTTCTAACTGCTGCTTTTTATAGGCAAAAGCCCATAGTTTTTTGCAAAGCAAAAAACTACGTCAATTTTTCTGTAAGTTGGCTTGTGCTTTTGCTTTGCAAAACTCGCATTTTACATTTCGTAAATAAAAACAAGGGGAAAAAATGAGAAAACTGATTATAGCACTTTTGCTTTTCTGTTCCGTTGCAGCCGGGTTTGCGGCAAACACTGCCAGCCTGCTTGACGAATGGAAAAAACTTACGGAAGAAGAACAGTGGTTCTGCCTTTTATCCGAACCGCTTATGGCACAGAACGACCTTAGCATTGTAAGCGTAAACCCGGAACCTTACGTGCAGGAAGGCAGAAAAAGCGTTTCGCAGGACATTCTTGAAAAAGAATGGAACCTTTATTCGCGTGAAGACATACTCATGCAGGCAGAAGATTTTCTGGAAGGCAAAAGCGGACACAATGTTCTTTACAGTGCCTGCATGGAAAAGTTTAAAGCCACGGGGCTAAAAACAACCGCCGCAATTGAACAGTTCGCCATTAAAGAAGGGCTGGACTGCCGCACCATTGCAAGGCATTACTTTGTAGCAGAAACCAGAGACGTTTTAGGCGAATACGGTCTGCTTGCGTGGGATTACGGCAGAATGATTTCCGTTTTGCGCTGGGGCATTGGCGCAGGCTGGCTTACAGAAGCCGAAGCACTGGAAAAAGCAGCACCGTTCATTGAAAAATTAAAAAATTCCTACGCTTCGTGGGAAGATTATGCTTCGCATTTCGCATTTGGCAGGGCTTATTACGCAATTTCAACCGGCAGGGATTATAATTCAATGCTTGACCGCCTGAAGGAATGCGTTAAGCGCTACGATGTTGAAACCCTTCCGGAAGAAGAAAACAGCGTTTTTACCTTTCACAACATAGAATTTCCTGCCGTAGGCCGCCGGAAAAGAAACATGATTCTTTCTTACAAGGATATTGCCTACAAACCTTCAAAAGATGCCGCGTTCTGGATAGAAGCCGTAAAAGTTGAAAATAACCCGGACACAATCAACGACATGAACAATTCGGCAGTGCTTTCATATTTGAAGAAAAAGAAAAACATTCCGGCGGCGGTTGATTATGCAGCCACCGCCCAGGAAAAAAAAGAATCGGCAATGACATACGGCGTAATAAACTCTTTAAGGCAGCCGCTTTCCGAAGCAGACAAAGAAAGATCAAAAAAACTTACCGGCGATTTGATTGAAAGGCAGTTTAGAATTTATGACGATGCAAACAAGGTAATGCAGAACACTGACAGAGCCAGCGGTCTGTATTTCAGTTTTTCGCTTAAATATGCCCTGTTTGCCTTGCAGACAAATAATTACGAAAGAATAGTAAAGGTTATAGACAGCATTTTTTTGAACCTGCCGGAAGAAAGATACCAGACAGCCGATTACCAGAACATTGTCTGTGCATATACGTGCATGCTGGCGGAAAGGGCAATGGAAGACCTGAATTTTGAAAAAGCCCATGAATATTTGGAAATATCTATTTCATGCCTTTCCGCTTCAAAAAACCTGCCTTACTGGGGCTTGCTTAGTTACGAAGAAATGCAGCAAATGCAGATAGAAAACCTTTTGTACTATATGCTGGATTATTGCGAAACCTTAATTAAAAGAAAAAACAGACAGGAACGCAGCGAAAAAAACAAACTGAACAATTTTTAAACAGCACTTGCGGCGCGCCAAAAACTGACAAATTGTAAAAAACCCTGTCATTCCGAACTCGTTTCGGAATCCACGGCAGGTAGAGAAAGCATGATAGATGCTGTGCTTTAGCCGCCGAAGGCTAACAAGTTCAGCATGGCTTATGCTATTACTTTTTATAGGCAAAAGCCCATAGTTTTTGCCTTGCAAAAACTACGTCAATTTTTCTGTAAGTTGGCTAATAAATAAAAGGAAAGTAAAATGAAAAAACTGATTTTTACGTTATTGTTCACTTTGGCGTTTGCGGCTATTTTTGCAGCTGCACCCACCAAAAAGGACTTGGACGAATGGAACAGCCTTACGGAAGATGAAAGAATGCTGTGCCTTTTAACCGAACCGTTTTTGTTCGGACGTTTGGGTTTGAAAACCTCAAGCTTAAATCCAGAACCCAAAAAAAATATCAGTGTATCGGATCTGGCTCTTTATAATGGCATGAACATCAATTCAAAAAGAAAACTGTATGATTATATTGATAAATACATGAATGGACAGACAGGCAATATTGCAGATTATGAAAAGGCAAAAGCTTTATACAATAAATATCCGGCTTATTCCGTAGAAGAAATTTCAAAAATGGAATGCCTTGATTTGCAAGAAACCTGTTTTTTGTTTATTTATGCAGAAAACAAAAATAAAATTGGAGACCACGGCTTTTTGGTTTTTGACGCAGTAAGAGCATTGAGCGCAATACGATTCAGTATTGCATTAAACATTTGTTCAGAAGATGAAGCAATAAACCTTGCAAAACCAGTTATGGAACAGCTGTTAAACGCTTACGATTCTTATGAAGATTTTGCCAGTCATTATTTGCTGGAACAAAGTTTTTTTTCTTTATTATGCAAATATGACACAGAAGATTCTCATCGTTATTACAAAGATTTAATAGATATATTTTATAAAAAGCATTCTAATTCTGAAAATTCTTCAAATTCAAAATATGCCATTAACTACGATATAAAGTTTCCTGCGCAAAACCAGAACGGCAACCCTGTTTTGACATACGGCGATGCATTTTATGAACCAAGTAAAGAAGCCATGAAATGGTATAACGTTAAGCGCCTTGAACATAGAGGTAAAGATTTAGTTATGAATTCTGCTGCCTCTAAGGCCAAAAAAAATATAGCCGAAATGCTGGATTTTCCGGCAATAGCTTTAAGTGAAATGTTTTACTGCGTAATTGACAATGATTTTGATAAAGTGCCGGAATATATGAAAGCTTTTGAAAACATAGAAAATAAAAATGATACATACCAAAGGGCGTACATTCTTTGCGGCTTGGCTTATTATAATTCTGGTAAAAATGAAGAACTGATGGACTTGATTGAAAAAAACGAAGATGAAAAATTCTGTTCCTATTTGCGTACATATTATTACAGAAATAAAATGAAAGACGTTATTTTTGAAAAATTAGATAAAGATGAGTCGTTTTATGAAGATATGGAAAACTTTGTTCCCCAATGTGAACAACTTGCAGATGAAATATTGAAAAATTATTCTGCGGCACAAAACGATTTGATTTTAGGAAACAGCCCATATGCAGGAAAAATACAAGCCTTTTTTTGGGAACGTGACATACCGAATAAAGCCGTATTGGAATGCGACGATAAAATAATGCGTTTTACACGAGGATGCGAAGCCTATGCTTATGGATATTTATTTTGGGTTTATACAATGTGTTCTTACGATGCCCTTGAAGCAAGAGACTTTGAAAATGGATTTATTTATTTTCAAAAATCAAAGGAAATCCTGAACAAATACAACAAAGAACAAAATTTACGGGTTGTTTTGGGTTCTAGATATGATGACCTGAAAGATAATTTAGATTATCTGGAAAAATATTACAGTAACCGGTACAACCAGGATCTTTAATCACCGCCACCCCCGGCATTCGGAATTTGATTCGGAATCTACGATAGGTACAGACCAAGCCAACTTCTTTTAAGAGGGACGAGTTTTGCATTGCGAAACTCGTCCGTGTGCATGCATCAATGGTAGTAGCAGATAAAGCAAATAGCACACGCTTTTGCTTTGCAAAAACTGTGTCTTGTGCATAGGCCAAACAATGGTAAGAGACAAAGCACTTGGCACAAGACAGCTTGAGGAAAACGATTTTTCTCAATATACTTGTGCCCATGGAAAAACTTGTGGTACGTGGTGCAAGAGAGCACAACCTGAAAAATATCGATGTTGAAATTCCCAGAAACAAGCTTGTCGTAATTTCCGGCTTGTCAGGTTCGGGCAAAAGTTCGCTGGCATTTGATACAATTTTTGCCGAAGGCCAGCGCCGCTATATGGAAAGCCTTTCTTCTTACGCGCGGCAGTTTTTGGGCAGAATGGACAAACCCGACGTTGATATGATAGAAGGACTTTCGCCTGCAATTTCAATTGAACAGAAAACCACGCACCGCAACCCGCGTTCTACCGTGGGAACGGTAACAGAAATTTATGACCATTACCGCCTTTTGTACGCCCGCATCGGCAAGCCACATTGCCCGGTTTGCGGCAAGGAAATAAACGAACAGACCACAGACCAGATAATAGAAAGCATAATGGCACTCGGCGACGGTGCACGCGTTCAGCTTCTGGCTCCGGTTATACGCGGCAAAAAAGGCGAACACGTAAAGATTCTTGACGACGCCCGTAAAGAAGGTTTCGTCCGTGCCCGCATCGACGGCCTTTCCGTAGAACTTGAAGATTCAATAAAACTAGACAAGCAGAAAAAGCACACAATTGAACTGATTGTAGACCGCATCATCGTAAAGGCAGAATCGCGCAAGCGCATTGCAGAATCCGTAGAAACCGCGCTGAACACCGCCAACGGCATAATGATTGCCCTTCAGCAGATACCATTGGAAAAAGAAGAGGGCGGCAAAAAATACAGCGAAGTTGAACATTTCTTTTCGCAGAAAAACAGCTGCCCGGATTGCGGCGTTTCTTTACCGGAACTTCAGCCACGGCTTTTTTCATTCAACAACCCTTTTGGTGCCTGCCCCGAATGTACAGGTCTTGGCGAAAAAATGGAATTTGACGAAGACCTGATAATTCCGGACAAAAGCCTTACTTTTGCCGAAGGCGCAATTCAGGGCTTTAATATAGAAAGCAACTGGAACAACTGCCGCTTTACAGCCCTTGCCGAACGCCACGGCTTTGACGCAAATACAAAAATTGAAGATTTAACCCCTGACCAGTATAAGGTTTTAATGTACGGCGACAGTGAACCGCTTAAATTCCGCTACAAGCGCGTAGACGGTTCTGGTACTTCGGACTATACCCAGGCATGGCCGGGCATAATGGGCGAAATTAAGCGCCGCTATGCCGAAAGTTTTTCCGACAGCCAGCGCGAAAACCTTGAAAAACTGATGGCGCACCGGGTTTGTACGGCCTGCGGCGGAAAAAGGCTTCGCAAGGAAGCTTTGGCCGTTACCGTTGGCGAAAAAAACATTCACGAAATTTCAAAAATGTCGGTGGCCGAATCCGTAAAATTTTTTAACGATTTGCAGCTTACCCCAAGCCAAACCCAGATTGCCGCCCAGATTTTTAAGGAAATTAAAAGCCGCTTAAGCTTTTTGCAGAACGTTGGTCTTGAATATTTAACCCTTGAACGTCAGGCGGCAACCCTTAGCGGCGGCGAAGCCCAGCGCATCCGCCTTGCAACCCAAATTGGTACAAGCTTAATGGGCGTTTTATACATTCTTGACGAACCTTCAATTGGCCTGCACCAGCGCGACAACGAACGCCTTATAAACACCCTTACTTATCTGCGCGATTTGGGCAATACCCTTATTGTTGTTGAACACGATGAACAGACCCTGCGCACTGCCGACTGGATTGTAGACATGGGGCCGGGTGCAGGCGTGCACGGCGGAAAAGTTATTGCAAGCGGTACGCCCGAACAGGTTATGCAGGTTAAAGACAGCATCACCGGCCAGTATCTTGCCGGCACTTTGCGCATGGAAATTCCTGCACAAAGGCGGAAAGGCAACGGGCAGAGCATCTGCATAAACGGCGTTACTGAACACAACCTTAAAAATGTTTCGGTGGAAGTGCCGCTGGGCGCGTTTACCTGCATTACCGGCGTTTCCGGTTCTGGCAAGTCTACGCTTTTAAGCGATGTAATTTATCCGGCATTTTCAAACAAGGTAATGCATTCAAACCTGCCGGTGGGCAAGTACGAAAGCATAAGCGGTTTTGAAAATATCGATAAAATCATCAACATTGACCAAAGCCCAATCGGGCGCACGCCGCGTTCAAACCCGGCAACTTACGTGGGCGTTTTCAATGCAATCCGCGATTTGTATGCTTCATTGCCGGACGCAAAAGCCCGCGGCTATCAGGCCGGGCGTTTCAGCTTTAACGTAAAAGGCGGCCGGTGCGAAAACTGTCTGGGCGCAGGTACAATTACAATTGAAATGAACTTTCTGCCCGACGTTTACATTGTCTGTGATGTTTGCGGCGGCAAGCGTTTTAATCAGGAAACGCTGGACGTGCGCTACAAGGGAAAAAGCATTGATGACGTACTGAACATGTCAATTGAAGAAGCCGCAGAATTTTTCTCTTCAATTCCGCACATAGCACGCAAGCTTGAGACCCTGTGTTCCATTGGGCTTGGCTACATTCAGCTAGGCCAGAATGCCCTTACTTTAAGCGGCGGCGAAGCCCAGCGCGTAAAGCTTGCCAACGAACTGGCGCGCAAGTCTACGGGTAAAACCCTTTACATTCTTGACGAACCTACAACCGGCCTGCATTTTGCCGACGTTAAGCAGCTTATGGAAGTTATTCAGCGGCTGGTTGATAAAGGCAACACGGTGCTGATGATTGAACACAATCTGGACGTAATATGTCAGGCTGACAAAATTATTGACCTTGGTCCGGAAGGCGGCAGCGGCGGCGGACAGATTATTGCCTGCGGTACGCCGGAAGAGGTTGCACAGGTGGCCGGTTCGCACACAGGCCGGTTTGTAAAGGAGATGCTTGAACGCGAAGCCCGGCGCAACGCTGAAGAAAAAGCGGAATAATTTTTAGTAAATAAGAGGTCAAATGTCGAGTTTATGTAAAATGGTTCAAAAACAGCCTTTCGGCAGTCCCTGCCCCGAAAAAGGGACTTGTGCATACGCACGGCGTATTTTTTTTTCGTGGCCGTGTCTGTCTGCGGCTGTTTCTAGCACAATCAATAAATTCCTTTTGGCATTTTATAGAAAACTCGAAATTGAACCTAAGAATATTTAAAGTAAAAATGGCAGAATTCTGTAAAAAACATAAAAACAAACTTATTTTTCTCCTTGCGGCTTTTGCATTTATGTGCCTTACGGCTCATTCTGCTTTTGCCGAAACCATTAAAAGCAAGGTTACCATTGTACGTGCCATACGCACCCAGAATTTTAAAGACCGCAAAACCGGGCGCGACATTGTTCAGTTTAGCGGCGACGTGCTTTTAACGGTAGAAAAGGGCAGCACCAGCATTGAAGTTTATGCCGACACCGTTAACTATGACCGGGAACGCAGCATGATTTATGCTTCCGGCAGCGTAATAATGGACGAAAGCATAAGCGACACAACTTCCAGAAGACTGGAAGGTGATTCGCTTTTGCTGAATGCTTCTACCCTGGAAGGCATTTTTGACGATTTTAAGTTTAACCAGAAGCAGAAAGCCCAGATTAATTCCAACAGCGGAACGGAACTGGTAATTTCTGCCGAGCTTTTTGCAAGGGATGATTCGGGAACGGCGGTTTTTAAGAATGGTACAATCACTTTTTGCGACGAACCAGACCCGCACTGGCAGATAAAGGCCAGCCGTCTGTGGCTGCTGCCCGGCAACGAGTTTGCATTTTTGAACGGTCTTCTGTATGTTGGCCGCATTCCGGTTCTGTACCTGCCGTTTTTTTACTACCCCAAAGACGAAATGATTTTTAATCCAAGTTTTGGTTATCGGCCAAGGGTGGGTTATTATACACAGACAACAACTTACATCATCGGGCGCAAACCGCTGCCAAAACCCGGTGACAGCAACGATGCCGGATATTCGTTTACGCAGGTGAACCAGCTTTACGAACAGACCCGTGAAGGACTGTTTTTGCGCAATCTTGATACGCCGGTTGAAGACAACGAAAGCCGGGATTTTGTAAAGATTCTTGCAGACCTTTATTCCAACTTGGGCGGCATGGCCGGCGTACAGGGTGAATTTCACCCTAAAGACACTTTTATACAGACCATTGATTTTGCAGCCCTTGGTGCTAAAACACGCAATTTGTACTATTTGCAGGACGACGCACTTTACAGCCCAAAAAACGAAAAAGGCAAATCGGAATGGAATTCCAGTTCGCTTTTTGGCAAGAAGGTGCCCCTAAGATATTTTACCGATTTAGGCATCAGCGGAAAAAACGAAAGCCTTTCCATTGCCCTGCGCCTGCCTCTTTATTCCGATCCTTTTTTTAAGGCAGACTTTTTAAACCGTAGCGAAAACATGGACTGGGTTGGCTTTTTTACCCAGCAGGGCATTTCTACCGAGCGTGAAAACGACCTTTATCAGGACGCGGTTCTTGATTCTTATAAATGGCGCTTAAACGGAAGTTTTTCGCCGGAAATGAAAAATGTTTCGCCTTTTTTCAGGTTTTCTGTTAGCAATTTTGAATCTTACGTTGACTGGCAGGCCAAAAACAACGAGGCGGTTAAAAACAGCGTTGCACCAGACCGGCAGTTTTATTACCCGGATGAAATTGTGCCGCTTAATGCCGACGTTGCGATAACCGGCACGATTGTAGATTATATAGAAGAAAACTACGCGCAAAAGCAAATTGAAAGGCGTTTCGTTGAAGAATATTTTAAGCGGCAGGACGAAATTGCAGGAAAAGGCGAAAACTACGCAGAAAGCCTTAAACTGGAAAAACCTTCTGATTTTGTTCTTTCCGGCGATTACGAAAGTTTCTTGAACGCCGGTACGGACGAAGATTTTCCTTTTCCTGTTCTTGGTACGCCAAGGCTGCCGGTTAAGGAAATTGGCGGCTTTACCTATTCGCTGAAATATTCGCTTAATCCACAGCTGCGTTCCCTTTACAAATATTCGCCTCAGGCATGGCCAACTCCGGCGTCTTCTGCCTGGAACGATTTCATGAACAATTTCTTTTCCGTTTCGGGTACCAGTTCAATTGACAGCGTGGTAAAATGGCGCAACGGCTTTTTTGAACTTGACAATTCAATTGTTTTTGACGGCGTATACCAGAGGCACCCTTCGGTAAACGGCAAATATTACGGCAACGGCGAAACCGCAAGCCAGGTTGCATTAAGCGATATTTTGGCACGCAAGGCAGAAATTAAAAGCGTTAACAGCCTTATTCTGCGCCCGCTTGCGCTAACAGACAGTTTTGCAGAAACTTCAATTTCCTATAATTCTACAATAAGGCTTTTGCGCCGGCAAACTGACGAAAACGGTGCGAATACTGCATCTTTCAGCCTGCTTGGACCTAAATGGGATGACAAGACTTTTGAAGAGCATAACGTAACCGTTGATTTTGTGGCAAGCACTGAAGACGTAAAGGAAGAAATAAAGGTTAAATCGGCACTGCCGCCGCTTCTGCCCAAGCACGAAGTTGAAGTTGTTTTTAAAATTCCTCATTTTGAAACAAAAACCGAAACCGGCGTTGCCGTTCATTCAAAAACGGACAACAGCTGGTATGTGCTGCCCGTAATCAATCAGGTTTCGGTTGCCGGGTTTGAAGACCAGCTGCACTTAACCCAAACGGTAAAGTACATGCCTAATGGTCAGTATTATGACTATTTCAATACGGGCTTAACTTTTGGCGGGCTTTCTTTGGAATTCAGTGAAATTTATACTTCCGGTTATACTTACAACCCTGTTACCGGCTGGAAAAGTAACGGCGAAATGAAATTCAGGCCGTACCACGGCGTTATTCGCTACGACATGCCACGAAAAACCTACTATTTCTGGAAAGACAGGATTGTGGTTACGCCAACTTTGAATACTTCCGTTGTCTTTGACTTCTTGAAGCCGACTGCAAGCTATTTTACTTTTTCTCCGGGGCTTGATTTTTCAATTAACGAATTTCTGCATGTTGAATTTTCTTCTGACCACCGCAACGACGTAATTTTCAGGTACGTGCAGGATGGTTTGGGTAAATCGGACTGGCTGCCCGGCGAAACGAACTGGTTTGTGGATCTTGCGAAATCCTATAATTTTGCAAGCCTTGCAGACAGGCAGGCTTCGGGCTTTAAGGTTAATTCGTTTAAAATGCAGCTTACCCACGACCTTCATGACTGGAACGTTAATTCCAAGCTGGAAATTTCACCGCGTATGATTTACGAAAACGGTTACAGTCATCTGGACTATACACCGGCTTTTTCGTTCAGTGCCGTGTGGAAACCGCTGCCTGCCGCAAAAGCTGAAATTGTGGACGAATACGGCAAAGTTCAGCTGAACCCGTAACCGCCGCACACCTTTAAAAAGGCCGCAGTTTTTTTGCATTGCAAAAAAAACTGTGTCTTGGGCATAGACAATTGGTAGTTGCAGAAAATCAAGAAGCCCAAGCCTTGACTCAATAGCTTTGCGAATATAAAATTGTTTTGGTGGACTCTACATATACCATTGTCGTTTCAGATTCAGAGATTTTATCTAAGCTGTGCGGCACTAATGATAGTAATTTACGACTCATCGAACAGCACTTGGGTGTTCCGGTTTTTGCCTGCGGTAATGAACTTACCGTTGCTGACGCCGATTCCGCTTTGTGCAGGCGTTTCAGGCAGATTGTTGACCGCATAGCCTACGAAGCTTCCAAAGGTGCCGAACCCGGTGCTGACATGATTTATTCTATACTGCACGACAATTTTACCGGCAGTTCTGAACAGAAACAGGGCAATTTTTCAGGTTCAGCCCGTGACGATGATTTTTCAGATAATTCACAGACCATAGATCAGGCCCTTTCAGAAATTCAGAATAATTCCTGTAATTTTTCTGACCTTTACATACAGATTCCAGGCGGCGTACGGCGCATTTACCCCAAAACTTTGGGGCAGGCAAAACTGGTGCAGGGCATGCGCAGCCACGACATGGTTTTTGCCATTGGACCTGCCGGTTGCGGCAAAACTTTTCTGGCTGTTGCCCAGGCTTTGCAGCTGCTTTTAAGCCGTAAAAAGCGAAAGCTGGTGCTTACGCGCCCGGTGGTAGAAGCCGGTGAAAGCCTTGGTTTTTTGCCCGGAGACCTGGAACAGAAAATAAACCCGTATCTTAGGCCGTTGTATGATGCAATGGAAAACCTTCTGCCGCGTGAAATCCTTCGCAGAATGGATGAATCCGGAATGATTGAAATTGCGCCCTTAGCTTATATGCGCGGGCGCACACTTGATAATTGTGTTGTGCTTTTGGACGAAGCACAGAATACTACCGTGGAACAGATGAAAATGTTTCTTACGCGTATGGGGGAAGGGTCGAAAGTATTCGTTACTGGCGACATCAGTCAAATAGATTTGCCGAAGCGGGTTCGTTCTGGTTTGGTTCATGCTAAAAATGTACTTTCTAAAATTGATGAAATATGTTTTTTGGAAATGGACGGCGAAGACGTGGTACGTAATCCGCTGGTAAAAAAAATAATTCAGGCTTACGAAGATGCAAAAGAAGAATAGAAGAAGAGCCACCAAAGAAAAGGTTTTTGCCAAATTCTGGTTAGCTGCCGGGGAAAAAATCAAGGCACAGTCGGCAACAATTTTAATTCTGCTGGTTACTTTTATTGCCATGCTGGGCATTACCTTTATTGATTATGCTACCCGTGAAGCGGCTGCTACTGCCAATTATGCGGATTATGAAGTCGGTCAGATTTCTGACATAACGGTAATTGCCAAGCGCAACATTGTGCCGATTGGTAGTCAGGGCATAAGCATTAAGGCCGGTGAAAAAATCATCAGGAAGGGTTTTCCGATTACGGAAGAAGCCTATAAAAAACTTCAGGCAATTTCAAAAACAAATGAAAAACTGGACGCAAAAGGTTTTATGCGTTCTTTTGTATATTTGATTCTTCTTATTATAATAATTGTACTTTTGTTTAAGGCTACAATACGCGGGCAAAACCTTGAAACTCGTGAAACTATCTTTTTAAGTGTTCTTTTCTTTATAGTATATACAATTGCATCGCTGGTAATTAACATACCAACTTTTTCTTCGCCTTTTGCGCTGGTGGCTGTTTTACCATGTGCATTGGGTTCAATGCTGGTCTGCATTTTGATAAGTCTGCCGGTAGCCAACTGCGCTTCGGTTGTTATGGCTTTAAGTGTTCTTGTTGCTACTTCTTTCAGGCTTGAAGCTTTTCTTTTTGTTTTAATTTCTTCGCTTGCTGGTGCCCGGCTGGTTTATAAAATGGAAAAACGCATGGGCTTTATTCATATAAGTGCAATTCTTGTAATTGTTCACATGGTTCTGTTTTTTGCCCTGCATTTTATTTTTCCAAGGCAGCAGATGCAGCTGGTTGGCTGTCTGGCCGGTGTTGCATTTAACGGTTTTATTTCCGGCGTTCTGGCTTTGGGCTTTTTAACGCCGCTTGAAGCTTTTCTGAATACCGTTACAACTTTCCGCCTGATGGATTTGTCTGACCTTAACAGCCCGATTATGAAGCACATGCTTTTAACTGCGCCCGGAACTTACAGCCATTCCGTTATGGTTGCAACGCTTGCAGAAAACGCCTGCCGCGAAATTAAGGCAAATTCACTTTTGGCGCGTGTCGGCGCCTATTATCACGATTTGGGAAAACTGGAAAACCCTGAATATTTTGTAGAAAACCAGACCGGCGGCAACAAGCACGACGAACTGAATCCGAGTCTTTCGGTTTCAATTATCCGCAGGCACGTGCGACGGGGTGTTGAAAAAGCCCAGCAGCTGCATTTGCCGGAAGAAGTTATTGACATTATTGCCGAACACCACGGGAACAGCGTTGTGGGTTATTTTTTCAACGAGGCAAAAAAACTTGACGAGAATGTTTCGCCTGATGATTACCGATATATTGGTAATCCGCCTTCAAGCAAGGAAGCGGCGGTTGTAATGCTTGCAGACACTGTAGAAGCTGCCTGCCGTACTTTGGAAAAACCCACGGCACCGCGTCTGGAAAAGTTTATCGGTATGCTGGTAATGAAAAAATACGAAGAAAGGCAGCTGGATAATTCTGACCTGACGTTTAAGGAACTGGATAAAATTCAGGACGTTTTTGTAAATATTTTAACTGGTTATTATCATTCGCGTATTGAATACCCCAACCAGAAAGACCCGGACAAAGCCGGCGAAACTGGCAGGGCAGAAAAAACTGAAAAGGGTGAAAACGCTGGCCAAAAGGAAAAAGAAAATGAAAAATGAAATTTTTGTTGAAATGGAAGAAACTTGTGCAGCACCTGCGTGGTTTGATAACGTTAAGCCTTTTGTAACCAAGGTTCTGGAAAACCTTGAAAAAGACCACTGGGAACTTTCCGTTCTGTTTTGCAACGATGCATTTATTTGGGACTTGAACAAGCAGTACCGCCATATAGACAATCCCACTGACGTGCTTAGTTTTGAACAGGGCGACGAATATACTGATGAAAATGACGAAATCTGGTTTACCGCCGGTGACATTGTAATCAGTTTGGATACATTAAAAACCAACTGCACTGAATTTGGCGTAACGGAAAATGAAGAATTGAAGCGTCTTTTGATTCACGGTGTTCTGCATTTAAGCGGAATGGATCACAGTGACAATTCGCCGGAACAGCCTATGCTTAAATTTCAGGAAGAAATTCTTGCAAAAATGGCAGATGACAATATCATTCAATAGGAAAAGAAATGAAAGTATTAGATAAAATTTTTGGTAAATCCTCTGAGGAGGAACCTCACAGTACCGGGCCGGACGCGGCTGAACAGGAACAGATTCTTGAAGAAAAACGTGACATGATTAAGGGAATTGAAGACCTTTCTGAAACTTCGGTAAAGGAAGTTATGATTCCGCGCATCGATGTTGATTTCATTTCGGCAGAAATGTCAATGGAAGAGATTCTGGCGGCGGTTACTGCCAGCGGCCACTCGCGTTTTCCGGTATACAGCGGTTCAATTGACAACGTTACCGGCATTCTTCACGTTAAGGATTTGCTTAGAAATGCGGTGGCACATTCGCCTTTAGAAATAGAAAAAATAATTCGTAAACCTTTTTTTGTTCCGGAATCTAAACGTATCGACAGTTTGTTACGAGAATTTAAAAGACGGCATGTTCATATTGCAATTGCAATTGATGAATATGGCGGAATTTCCGGCATTGTTTGTATGGAAGACATCATTGAGCAGATTGTTGGCGATATTCAGGACGAGTTTGACAACGAGCGTGAAGACATTCTTTCGGTGGGCGAGGGCATGTACCTTTGTGACGCGCGCATAAATGTTGAAGAACTTAACGAAGAAATTTCGGCAGATTTTCCCAATGAAGAATTTGATACGCTTGGCGGTTTTGTTTTTGATTTGTTCGGGAAAATTCCTGTTAAATACGAAAAAGTTAGCTGGAATAATTACGATTTTATCGTGCAGGACATGGAAGGTCACCGAATCAATCAGGTAAAAGTGATTAAACACGAAGAATCTTAAAAAACGCGGGTGGGGCGGTTTAATGAAAAAAATTCTAATTATTTGTGCACTTATTTGGTCAGTGGCGGTGGTTTTTCCCCAGGGCATTTTTAAAACAGAAAACAGAAAACCCACGGCATTAGATTTTTATGAACAGGGCAAAGACCAGCAGGAATCCCAGAACTGGTACCGGGCAACTGAACTTTTTCAGGAAGCCCTGCGCCTTAATTCTTCCTACGGGCAGGCCTGGCTTGCTTTGGCCGAATGTACTTACGCTTTGGGCGAATACGATCTGGCAATTTCCTATGCAGATACTGCGGCGCAATACTTAAAAAGTACCACCAGCGTGCAGAACATTAAAGGCTTTTCTTTAATCGGACTAGGCCGTCTGGACGAAGCGCGTAAGGTTTTTGACAACATTCTGGCAAAATTCCCTAATGATACGGATGCACGTTTTGGTCTGGCGGAACTTGATATTTTTAACGGTAAAATGTCTGGTGCAGAAAGCTGGTATCTTGATGCGCTTAAACGCCAGCCTGAAAACCGCAAGGCTTTAATTTCCCTTGCACTGGTTTCTTACGAACTGGGCAAAACCAGAGCTGCCAAAGATTATGTTAATCAGGCTTTAAAATATCACAGCGACAATCCGGAAGTTCACTATTTTGCGGCCTATTTGCTGGCCCGTGACGGCGACTGGGTAGAAGCAGAAGGCCGTGTTCGTTCGGCAATTCAGCTGCGCCCGGATTATGACGAAGCTTACAGCCTTCTGGCTTCAATTTTGTATTCTACAATGCGCTATCAGTCGGTAATTGATATTTGCGATTACCGCATCAGCAGGAACCGCCAGTATTCCTCTGCGTGGTATTTAAAGGGGCTGGCGCTTTCACGGCTTAACCGGGTTGAAGAAGCAATCAAGGCCTATCAGACTGGTCTTGAAGTTGATCCGGAAGATGAAATTATGCGTGCCGCCATGGAACAGCTGGTTTGTTCTTATCTGAATGTTGAGGACAAACGTCGTACTGTATGGTCTCAGTGGCATACAAAAAAAGCAGAAGAATTTTCGCAGAAGTATCTGTCTTTTCAGGCACGGCAGGAATATAAGCGTGCGCTGGTTATTAATCCTTCCAGCACAAGTTCGCGCATGGCATTTGCAGACATTCTTTTGCGCGATGGATACCCGGAAAATTATCTGGCACAGCTTTGCTTTATTCGTGATCAGGGCAGTGAAACACAGGAAATTAAAGACAAAATTGAATCTTTTTCTTCCCTGCTGGAAGACAGTTTGTCGAACAAATGGCGTGTTGAACCTTTTTACATGGACAAAACCCGCTGTTCTGTAGGGTTGTATTATGTTCAGCCTGCGGTTCAGCTTGTACACCCGGACAGTGACCAGCTTACGGCTCAGATGCTCGCGGAAAATCTTTCCAATGATGGAAGGATGCGCGTAACGGCATACGGTTCTTCAATCAGCGGTTATGCAGAAGCTTTCAGGCTTTCGCGTCAGGGACAGCAGGATTATTTCGGCTTGGTTCAGTTTGAAGAAAATGAACGCGAACTTACCATTTCCCTTGATCTGTATGTTTCGCGCACTGGTAACAAGGCAGCGGAATTTAAGGTTTACCGCACTGGTAACAACCGTTACGCAAGTGCACTGCGCCGCTTAACGCAGGTTGTAAACAGCGCTATGCCGGACAGGGGCAAAATTATTGCACGCAATGTTTCTACCGTTCTGCTTGATGTTGGCAGAAGCGACGGCGTAAAAAAAGACGACGTGTTTAATATTGTTAAACGCAACGGTGTTACAACTGCCGACCGTTCTATGGGCGTTGCCTATAAGGAAGACGACTTGTACGGTACTGTTACCGTTACGGAAGTTGGCGAAGAAATTTGTGAAGGCATTATCAAGCAGAAAGGATTTTATGACCGCATCAATGTAAATGATGAAATTGTTTTGCCACCACAGGTTGCAGAAGCAGATCAGAAGGCTGAAGCCGAAGCCGTTGTTGCCGACAAGCAGAAACCGGTGCTCATCAATTTGATTAAGTCTATTCAGTAATTGCGGCTGCGGTTGCATTTAACTGTTATAAAAGCAGGTTTCAAACTGAAAATTGAAGCCTGCTTTTTTTGTAATTTTTTATAAATGCAGCCTAAAACTTGAAGCAACAGGTATTGACATAAATAATGAAAATAATTAGTATATAGACACTTGCGAAAGCTTGTTACGGGCCACTAGCTCAGCTGGTAGAGCAACAGACTCTTAATCTGTGGGTCGATGGTTCGAACCCGTCGTGGCTCATTAAATGCATCTGATAAAATCAGGTGCATTTTTTTTGTTCAAAACTTTTAGGGTAAATTTCGAGTTTGGTATAAAAGGTCAAAAGCCATTTATTAATTGTGATAAAAACAGCTGCAAGAACAGGTCCTGTACTTGTGCTATTTATGTTATCTCTAACAGATACATTGAAGTATGCACAAGGTGCAGTTTGTAAATGGCAAACTGCAACGTTATACCGAATCGGACACGAAAAAATACGCCGTGCGCATGCACAAGTCTTTTTTTTCGTGCCCGTGCTCTGATGCAAGGTACAGTTTTCTTTAAAACTGTACCTTGTGCCTAAACCAATGTCAGTTACAGAAAATGCATTTCGCACAAGCTGGGACTGTCGAAAGGCTGTTTTTTGAGGGTATTTGATATAAACTCGACATTTGGCCTTTTATATTTTCAGCATTTAACAGCAAACTTAAAGAGGAAAAAAATGGCAATACAGATTTTTGGCACAAGCAAAAACTTTGACGTAAAAAAGGCAGAACGCTATTTTGCAGAACGGCGGATTGCAGTGCAGAAAATTGACCTTAAAGAAAAAGGCATTTCTAAAGGTGAACTGGAAAATGTTGTCAGCCTGCTTGCAAAAAAAGCTGGAAGCCGTGCCGACGCTATTGAAATGCTGGCTGATAAAAAATCCAAAGATTATTCGGTTTTTGCCTATCTTGACGACAGCGACAAATTTGAAAAACTGCTGGAAAATCCGTTGCTTTTATTGCAGCCAATTGTACGCAACGGCAAGGAAGCGGCAACTGTTGGTTACCAGCCGGACGAGTGGAAAAACTGGAATTAAAAACCACTGGTTTTGCATTGCTGCAAACTTTTAAAAGATTTTTACTGCTTTTTTTTCAGTTTACGGTACAATTCTTAAAAAAAATTCCTAAGTATAAGTGCAAACGTTTTTCTGTGTCCGTCCTGTACTCGTTCGTACTTATTCGTTTTTTTACTGAAAAAATCAGTTTTGGAAACCATTTTCAGTATAGTACCTGAATTAAAAACACGCGCAAAAGTTCCCTTGTTTTTTTCAAATTTCAACTATATAATTATGAATTATACAAAATCAAATTGAAATTTCATTTTCCAGAAAGGAACGGCAAAATAAATGGTTGCAAAGGAAATTAAGCTTACAAGTCTTACTGTTATTGCGGCTGCCCTTATTATTTTTGCCGGAATCAGTTTTTACCAGCTGGGCCGGGTTGTAGGCGATTCTGAACCTGCGGGCTACATAAATTACGGCTGGGACGTTACTTACCACGACAAAACTTTTACCAACGTTGCTCTTGCCGATTTTGATTTTAAAGATTTGTCCCGCGGCGACAGGATAATTATTTCTGTGCCGATGACTGATTTTAATGAATTGTACCCGATTCTGCTTGTGCGCACTGACAACTATTTTTTTGAAGTGCAGAAAAACGGCAGGGTGATTTTCAACAGTTTTCAGACTGGAAACGGCAGGCCGTTTGTTGGCCGCGGTACTGTTTCAGTGCCGATACACAGCATTAAGGCCGGCGAAGAATTAAAAATTGTAATTACTGTTGCAGAAAACAACGCTTTTAAGCGCCTTACGCCTTTAAGAATTATTTCTGCCGTTGACTATTTCAGCGACATTTACCGCAACAATTTTTACATTTTTGTCTGCGTGCATTTTATGTTCATTACCGGGCTTTTGGGCGTGGTTCTGGGCGTGGTTTTCAAATTCCTTAAGCGTGAAATGAGCAGCACTATTTTTTGTGTTGGTGCTTTGGGAATTCTTGCAAGCAGCGGACTTGGAATTGAGAGCCAGATAATGTCTTTGTTTTTTCAATCTGCCGCAGAATTGACGAGAATGCGTTTCATGTCAATTTCCGGTTCCGTTGTATGCATTCTTTGCCTGCTGTATTTTCAGCTTGATAAATATTCTATACACCGGAAAATACTTCTGGCAACGATTATCGGTTTTTTTGCCGGTTCCATTTTTACAATGTTTATGCACGCTACCAATATTGTGCATGTCAGCAGCCTGCTTATGCCGATTCGCTTTTCAATGAGCCTTGTTTTTTGCTATGCCCTATATGTTTCGGTAGTTATTATTATTGACCAGCCGTTAAGCAAATGCCTGCCGGTTTTTGGCTGCGGCGTACTTTTTGTGTTCTTTCTGTTTGATGAAATTACCTATATTGTTTCCTATTATACGATTGGTTCGTTTGTGCGCCTGGATGTTATGTGGCTTTCCACCGGCGTTATGTTTTTAATTTTGTGTACAATTGCAAGCCAGATTGTTTACATCAATTTAAGCGAATACCGTTCGATTTCCAAATCTTACGAAGAACAGTCAACGTATCAGGATTTTGTTACCGGCTTGCTGACGCGCAGCAAAACACTGGAGATTCTGGAGACTTTGCAGAAAAATAAAAAAGATTATTCCATTGTGTGGGTTGATATTGTCAATTTGCCGGCGCATGTTAATATGGAGAATGCTGAAAATTCAAGTAAAATGCTTGCAGTTTTTAGCGACATTATAAAGCACATGCCTACTGAAGATATGTATATCGGCCGGTTTGATGCCGGGCGGTTTTTGTTTATCAGTTCTGAACTGACGGAAAAGAAAATAAGGCATTTTCTGTTTATTCTGCAGGGCATGATTAATGCGGAAAACAGCCATTCCGAAATACCGCTGACGCTTGCAGGCGGTTACGCTTTCAGCCGTGACAGTGCAGCCCCAAATTACCAGTCGGTGCTGCGCCTTGCCACCCAGCAGAATGTTTTGCCGATTGAACAGAACAAGACCAACCGTGTGCAGAAAGCATAAAAAAAGCCAGGCTTGCAGAAGTCTGGCTTTGCAGTTTTAAATCGAATCAATGTAAATGTTTCATTCTAAAACAGAATCAATCCATTCTGAACTTTGTACTGGATATTGAGAACGGGCGTTCAAAAAATACAGGAGCGCATCGTGCTTATTGCCCATAAAATAGCAGCATTCGCCAAGGTAAAAGTTAGCGCGCGCAACGCTCTGCACGGTTTTGCCGTTCTGGTAAGTGTCCAGATACGTTAAAAGTTCCTGCCGTGCGGCCTGCCAGTTTTCCGTGGCAAAATACTGGCTGACTGTCTGCGCCAGAAAAGTGTCCGACTGTTTTTCTGCGGCAAAAACATAAGGCAGTTTTAAGTTTTTACCATTGTGCAGTGCATTTTGAACAGCAGGGTTTTTGCCGCGGTTGGCTGCACTTTTTTCGGCCAAAAGCTCGTCAAGCAGCGGATATTCTTTGTTTTCTTCTTCGCTTTTGCCGGTTTTCTCTTCAATTGAATTATGAAACTGGGGCAGGGGTGCGGCGCGTTTGCCCTGCGTATTTTGTTTCAATTCGTTCAGGCTTTCTGTTACGGCAACGGCTTTTGCGCTTGTGTTGCTGCCAATTTTCAGCATAACTTCACCTGTTAAAAGTTCGTTTTCTTCAATTAAAGCGTAATAAAAATTGCAGTTTGCCGGCGGAAAATCAATAAGCGGCGTGCCGGAATCGGTAAAGCTGCTTACCAGCGTTGCTTCGTTAAAAGTGCTGATTCTGGTAAAGGGTTTATCGCAGCGGAAAAGGCACAGGCGGTTGCCCTGATTTTGCGAAACGTAAGTAATTATTACGGAATTGTCTTTTGTAATTGCACAGAAATTGCTTATCTGGCTTTTGGGCTGGACAATTTTTCCTACAAAATGGGCATTTACCGGGGCTGTGGTGCTGTTTACGCCCGGAATTATTGAACCGCATACAAATTCATCGTTTTTTACGGCAAGCACGGCGTAATAATACTGGCCGCTGTCCGTAATTTCTTCGCTGTAAATAAGCTGGCTGGAATCCTGTTCGGCAACAAGGGTTTTGGAATTAAGGTTAAGCCGGGTTAAAGGCGCTGTGTCGCGGTAAATCCTGAACATCATGTCGGGCGAATAGGTGTATGGCTCGGCGCGTTTCCATGTAATCTGCACGTTTGTGTTTGTTACCAGCACCGAAATGTCCTTTGCCACCGGTGTTGAGTTTTGGGCAAAAAGTGAAAAATTGATGGCAAAAAGCGTATTTAATAGAAAGAACTTGATGATTTTTTGTTTCATACAAATATAATCACCTAAAAAATACGGTTTGACAAGATACTTTGATTAGCATATTCTTAAAGAATGTTTGTTTCTGTAATCTTAGATCCGGGGGCAGCCGAATCGGCAAACGCCCTTGCACAAATTCTTACATTTTATGGTTATCAAAAAAAACAGCGCAGCTGCTGGGAACATACCAGCGTAAGTGAAGAACGCTTTACCGCGCTGAAAAAAGACATTGACCGGGTTACCGATTATTACGATAAAGTGCGTTTTTATCATTATCCGGTACAGGGCGCAATGGCAATAACAGAACTTAAGCAGAAAAAATGGCGCAAAATGCTGATGAAAAGTTCTGCCGATGATGCGCAAAAAAACAATCAGTAAATTTAAAGTATTATAGCAAAAGAAATTACTCTGTAATTATTTCTTTGTAAAAACAGAAAATCTTAGGAAAAACTATGCTTGACGAATTAAAAATCCCCATTGCCAATGTAAAGGCAGACATCCTCGAAGTTTGGGGGCATCTTTGACTCGGCTGTAATTGAAGCCAAAATTGCAGAAAAAGAAAAACTGTGCGGCGAACCCGGTTTCTGGGATAATCCGCAGAAAGCCGAGAAAGTTTTGGGTGACATTAAAGCCCTTAAAAACCGCATTGAACCATGGAAAGAACTTATAGCCGCAATTGAAGACACCGAAGCTTTGTACGAGCTTGCCGTGGAAGGCGGTGACGATTCGCTTGAAGCTGAAATCAAAAGTTCCCTTGATTCAATCAGCGAAAAATACGAAAAGCAGAGCATTTTAAACCTTCTTTCTGACGAAGTGGACAGAAACGGCGCATTCTTAACGATTCATGCCGGTGCAGGCGGTACGGAAGCCTGTGACTGGGCGCAGATGCTTTTCAGAATGTACAGCCGCTGGTGCGAACGCCGCGGCTTTAAGATGGAAGTGGTAGACCTTCTTGAAGCAGAAGGCGGAATAAAATCGGTAACGGCACAAATTACCGGTGAATATGTTTACGGTTACTTAAAATCGGAGGCTGGAATTCACCGTCTGGTTCGTATCAGTCCCTTCGATTCCAATGCACGCCGCCACACTTCTTTTACTTCGGTTTACGTTTTCCCTGTTCTTGACGACAGTATTGAAGTTGAAATTAGACCCGAAGATTTGCGCGTTGATACTTACCGTGCTGGCGGTGCAGGCGGTCAGCACGTTAACAAAACCGATTCTGCGGTGCGTTTTACCCACCTGCCAACCGGAATTGTTGTTGCATGTCAGACCGAACGCAGCCAGATTATGAACCGCCAGACGGCAATGAACATGCTGCGCGCCCGTTTGTACGAATATTACCGGGCTGAAAAAGAAAAGGAACACGCCAAATTTGCTCAGGAAAAGAAAGACATTTCCTGGGGCAACCAGATTCGTTCCTACGTTTTCCAGCCCTACACAATGGTAAAAGACCACCGCACCAAGTTTGAATCGGGCAACATTCAGTCCGTAATGGACGGTAACATTGACGCATTCATTGAAAATTATCTTTCGCTTAAATGGAAAGGTTTGCCCGAACAGAGCGACGAAAGCGACGACGATTTATGAAAAAACCGTCGCTTTTGGCAGTAATTTTTGCAGTTTTTACGATTTTTCCTCAATCTGTAACGGCACAAAGCTGGGTTCTTTCTGCCGTGCCTTTTGAATACCGTACAACTTCAAAAACTTCCGGCGATTCAGTTCGTGCCGCCGCCGAAGAACTGCCAAAGCTGGTTCTGGCCGAATTGCAGGGCAGGGGCAGCCGCATTCTTGAAGAAAGCGAAATTGAACAGAAAATTCTGTACGATTTGCGCCAGGAACGGCAGGAACTTTTCATTCAGCTTAGCAGAAACATTGCTGAAAAAGACGAACTTTTTTTTGCAAATGATTCTGCTTATGGCAAAAAAAAACTTGAAAAGCAGAAAGACGCTGAAATTATCCTTGTGCAGAAGCAGATTGAAGACAATTTAAAAAAAGCAGCAAATCCTTTGGGCACTTTTTTAAACGAAGACCCAAAAAACAAAAAGAAAAATCAGAAAGCCGAATACATTTCAGAACTGCGGCCGGGTGACAGTGCCCGGCTTGCCCTGTACCGCGACAATCCTGAAGAACTGTTTACCCCTCAGCGCGAAGACGAAACTTTTTACGATTTTGAAAACCGGGTGGTGGAAAACAAAATTGACGGAATTGTTACCGGTTCAATTACAGAACGCGCCGGTTTTTTGCAGGCAACGGTAAATCTGGTTTTGTATCCGGATGCAAAAATTGAATGTACGGTAAACGAAATCGGTTCGATGAAGGATTTAAGCGCACTTGCTTCAGCCGTGGCAAAATCTTTATATCCTTACGTTATAAACAGTAAGCCGGTTAAATTACGTTTTGAAATTTTCCCGGAAGAAGCTGCAAAAGTTGCGCGCATTTATGTTGACGGTTCTACGCCGCAGGGCAGCGGACAGATTGACGTGCAGAACGGAAGGCATCAGGTTTACATTTACGCGGAAGGTTTTGAAAGCAAAAGTTTTTCCTACAGTTTTACCCAGACCGACGAATTCGTAATTCAGGTTAAAATGCCCAAAAAAGAAATTGTGCGCGTTTCGCTGGCTTCGGCCAACAGCGAAGGCGATTTTTACGCAAATGCAATGCCCGTGCAGGATAAAAACGACCTGAACCTTGATAAGGGGCACACGCTTGGCGAATATGTGGGGTCAAACGGCAGCAGCCAGTTTTTCATGCTTGAAAACAATGCAGGCAAAAAAAGCGGCACTGAACCTGCCGGCAGCAGTTTGAATTTTAAGCCCATTACGTTTAACGATTCGCTTCTTGATTTTTCTTCTCAGATTGAAAAATCAAGGTCAGATTTGTATAATTCCTACGCCGCACTGCTTATAAGCCTGCCTTTTACTTTTATTTCAACGGGCATGAAAATTGCAATGAACAATTCGTACTATTACGACCGGGCAGATTTGGCCGACGTTACCCACTGGCAGGTTTACAATTACGCATTCACAACGTTCAGTGCGGCAATGGGCGTAAACTTTTTGTATAATGTTGGCCGCTACCTTTACATGGGCAATACTTTAATGCCCCAAACCCTAAAATTGGGGCCGCAAAACCAGAAATTTGGCGATTTTATGCCGGCAAGCGAAACTGAAGAAAACACCGAAAACTCATATAATTCAGCAGAAAATTGAAAAAGTAAAACCGGAGGAAATTTATGGCAAAATTAAGTTTTTCTGAGAAATTAAAGTCTTTGTTTGGCAGAAAAAACGAAGAAACTGAAGATTTTTTTGAAGATTTGACAGATTCGCTTATTGAAGGCGATTTGGGTGCAAAAACTGCATTTGAACTTACTGAAAAAATAGAAAACATGTGCAAAAAACAGGGCACAAAAGAACCGGAAGAAATTACCGCCCTTTTAAAACAGGAACTTTCGGCTTTTGTAAAGGAAACACGCCTTGAACCCGAACCGGGAAAAACGAACATTTATTTGATGCTTGGCGTTAACGGTGTTGGAAAAACCACCAGCGCCGCAAAACTCGGCAAATATTTTGAAAAATCTGCAAAAATGCCAATTGTGCTGGCTGCGGCAGACACTTTCCGTGCGGCGGCAATTGAACAGTTGCAGTACCACGGCGAAAAACTTGGTCTGCGCGTGGTTGCCCACCAGAATGGTGCAGACCCCGGGGCTGTTGTTTTTGATGCTGCCGATGCTGTTACTGCTCAGGGCGGCGGTCTTGTTATTGCCGATACGGCAGGCCGCCTGCACAACAAGGAAAACCTTGTTCGCGAATTGCAGAAAATTGACAGAATTGCAAAACAGAAAGCCGCAGAAGGCTGCTATAAAAAAATTCTGGTAATTGATGCAACAACAGGCCAGAATGCGCTGCGGCAGGCAGAAGTTTTTAACGAAGCTGTGGGCGTTGATGCAATTATTCTTACCAAGTACGATTCAACAGCCAAAGGCGGCGTTGCCTGCGCCGTTGGCAAGGAACTTGGCATTGGCATTGCCTTTACCGGCACAGGCGAAAAATACGAAGACATTGGGCTTTTTAACAGCGAAGAATATTTGAACGCCTTTTTAGGATTATAAAATGAAGAAATTTAAAATTGTGTGTGCTGCTGCTGTTTTCACTTTTGCTTTTGCCCTGTTTGCCCAGGCAGAAACTGACGCGATTACAGACAAGGACGGACGTTTTAGAAATACCGTTAACGGCGAAGAAATTTTTTACACGGTGCGCAACGAAACCGGCATAAGCGAAATTTACGTTGCTGACGAAGCCGGTTACAGCCGCAGAACTTACGACAGGCAGATGCGGCTTTTAAGCGAAACCAGCTGGCAGTTTGCGCCGAATAAAAAAACTGTTCTTGTAAGCGAAAAAATTTACACTTATGACGAAAATGCCCAGACTTACAAGCGTATGGACGAAAGCGACTATGTTCAGAATATTTACACCCGAAGCCAGTTTAACGAAAAAGGCCTGATTCTGGCGCAAAGCGTTTATCTGCTGCAAAACGGAAAGCCTTCCAAAAAGCCGGTTTCTTCTTACATGAAAAAATACGATGACAAAAACCGGGTTGTTGAAATGCAAAGTGCCAGCGCAAATGGCGAGCGCAATAAAATTCTGTACACTTACAACCTTTTCTGCGACCAGCCCAATTTGCAGGTTTACGAAAAAAACATGCTTGTAAGCGAAAAAATTTACAAAACCGCAGGCACTTATGAAGAACGCACGTATTTTGAAGGCGGCGACGTGGTTGTAAGCGTTTTTACCGACGGCATAAAAACAGACCAGTGGCTGGAATCTGAAGGACAGATTTTTAGAAGCGAAACATGGTAAATATGGAAAAACAGCAGAAACTGCCGCTTTCTTCTTTAAAATGGATTTTTTACGTTTCACGGCGTTTTTCGCAGGTTGACCGCAAGGGGCGTAGCCGCGTAACTTCAATTCTGGCAAGTTTGGGCATTGCTTTTGGCGTAATGGCACTTATTGTCATCGTTTCGGTTATGAACGGTTTTCAGCTTGGCTACATTGACAGCATTCTGGAAATAAGTTCCTACCACATAAGGATGACGGCAAAAAATGGTGCTGTTGCCAACCCGAAAGAAATTGAAAAAATTGAACAGTTTGCCCAAAACAACAGTGACATTTTAAGCATTACGCCTTTTTACGAAGGTCAGTCGCTGGTGGCAAGCAGCAGGGGCAAGCAGCAGGGTGCGCTTGTAAGGGCTGTGCCTGCAACCATAATGCAGCAGGACAAGGGTTTTGCAAAGGAAATGGAAGTGCTTGCCGGTGAATTTGACCTTAGCCAGCCGGATTACGCGGTTCTTGGCGTGGATTTGGCATACAACCTTGGCGTGCATGTTGGCGACGATATAAATTTTCTGGCACTTTCTGGCGGCAGCGATGTTGAACTTTTAAGCGACAGCCGCCAGTTTGTAGTAACCGGCATTTTTTCCTGTTCCTACGCGGACATAAACGCAGCATTTGTTTTTGTTGGCAGCGAAAAACAAGAACAGCTTTTTGGTGCAAATGCAGTGCCGGTTTACGGCATAAAGCTGAAAAATGCAGATTCCGGCCAGCGTTACTGCGCAATATTAAAAAACAAATTCACGGCCTTTGATTTTGAATCATGGGCAAACTACAACCGTTCGTTTTTTGGCGTGCTGAAAGTTGAAAAAAACATGCTGATGCTTTTGGTACTGATGATTTTTGTTGTGGTTGGCGTAAACATTTACAACGGTTTGCGCCGCATGGTTTTTAGCCGCAAGGAAGAAATTTGTGTTCTGGCGGCGGTTGGGGCAAGAACACAAGAAATAAGGCTGCTTTTTATAATGCAGGGCTTTTTGTGCGGCGTTTTGGGCGCATTGCCGGGTGCTGCAATGGCAATAATTATTTGTCATAACATGAATTTTGTATTTACCTTAATTGGAAAAGTTTCTTACTTTTTTCAGTATGCGTTTACGCTTATTACAGCGCCGTCAAGTGCAAAATATCTGGTGCAAAATTCGCTTTATTCGGTTTTTGCTTCAATACCGCCGCGCATTGTTTTTAGCGAAGTTTTTACAATTACGCTTTTCGGCATACTTTCGGCTGTTTTTGCGTCATGGGCGGCAAGCCGTGGCGTTTTGCGTTATTCTCTGGCCGACGTTTTGCACGACGACTGACGGTGTGTGACGCGAAGCGTTCGCTTTGGGGCAGTTTTGAACGTTTTGCAGGTTTTTAAACTGCCTTTTTATATTGAAAAAACGGCAACCGCAGGCGCGGCCAAAAAGGTGTTTATTATATGGAAGATTTTAACAGTTTTACAAAAACCAATTCCGGCATTTTTACCGGTTCTGATGAAACATTTACAGACCGGATAGAAGAACTGCCGGTTGTTCAGATTAACGGCCTTTGCAAAACTTACAGCACCGGCAGCGAAACGCTTACAATTTTAAACGATTTGGACTTAACGCTTTTTGCCGGGACAAAAGCCGTAATTTGCGGCGAAAGCGGCTGCGGCAAAAGCACCCTGCTTAACATCATCGGTTCACTTGATACGCCAACCGGCGGATACATTAACTGCTGCGGCTATCAAATTGACAAACTGAACGAAGACCAGCTTGCCCGGTACAGAAGCAATGATTTGGGCTTGATTTTTCAGTTTCATTACCTTTTAAAGGATTTTTCGGCTTTGGAAAACGTATTTATGCCTGCTTACATTGCCGGAATGAACAAAAAAGAAGCTAAAAACCGGGCAAAGCAGCTTTTGTGCGACGTTGGGCTTGAAAAACGCATGAACCATCTGCCGTCTCAGTTAAGCGGCGGCGAACGCCAGCGTGTGGCAGTTGCCCGCGCCCTTATAAACGACCCGAAACTTATTCTGGCAGACGAAGCAACCGGCAACCTTGACCCGGCAAATGCGGTTATGGTTGGCGAAATGTTCTTTAACCTTGTTGAACGTTACAAAAAAACCCTTGTTCTCGTAACCCACGACATGAACCTGGCAAAAGCCGGTGACGTAATTTACAAACTTACCGGGGGTAAATTACAAAGTTTATGACTTTCAAATCTTCGCTTTTTTTGGCTTTCCGCTGGCTTTTTCCTTTTTCAAAAGACAGAAATGATAAAAATTCGCCCAACCAGGCCCGGAAAAGTGTTTTTGCGGCAATTTTTTGCGTTGCCTTAAGCCTTATTCCCCTTGTTGTTGTTCTGGTTGTTGCCAACGGGCTTATTGGCGGCATGACCGGCAAAATTATTGAACTTTCAAGTTTTCACATTCAAACCGTGCAGCACAAAGCCGCCGCAGACTATCTGGCAAATATTGAAAGCTTGAAAAAATTAAAGGAAAATGTTGAAAAAATTGACGGCATTACAGGCTGCTATATAGAAAGAAGCGGCGTTGCCCTTGCTGCCGGCAAAAAAGAACGCGGCGGCGTAACGGTTCGCGGCGTAGAAAATGCTTTTCTGCGTGATAATTTTAAAAACGCGCCTTCTTTAAGCGCAGGCGAAAAGAAAAAAATGCTTGCAAATCAGGCTAACCCGCTTTTTCTGGTAGAAGAAGGCGAGGCAGTTTTTACCGGAGAAAATCAGGCAATTGTTGGCAGTGTGCTGGCGCAGAAAATTGGTATAAATGTTGGCGACACTTTGCGCCTTATAACAATAAAAACTTTGCCAACCGGTGCAACCGTGCCAAAAATTGCAAGCTTTACGGTTTGCGGCATTGCAAGCTGCGGCTATCAGGAACTGGACGCACTTTGGGTTTTCGTTCCGCTGGAAAAGGGCTTTGAATTTTTGTCATCCAACGTATCGCGGATTGTTCTGGGCGTAAAAACCGCCGACGCTTTTTCTGCGGATTTGTACCGCATTGCAGATGACATTCAGCGTGTTTGCGGCAAAAATTACGGCGCATACACGTGGCAGGAACTTGATTACGCCCGTTTTGCCAATTTCAGAACTTCAAAACTGATGCTGATGCTTGTTATGTGCCTTATTGTGCTTGTTGCCTGCGTAAACATTTCTTCGGCACTGGTTATGCTTGGCATAGAAAGGCGCAGGGAAATTGCAATTCTTAAAAGCCTTGGCGCAAGTCCAAAAGGCATAAAGCGCGCCTTTGTTCTTACGGGGCTGTTCTGTGGTGCCGGTGGCGTTATTTTCGGGCTGCCGCTTGGCGTGTTCTGTGCGCTTTTTACCAATCAAATAATCAGCGCAATTGAAAAACTTGTTAACGCTTGGGGCTATTTGGTGTATATTATCAAAAGCTTTTTTGATTCAAGCCTGATTTTTGTGCCGGTTCATCTTCTGGATCCGGCTTATTATCTTGAAACCATTCCAATCAGTTTTAACGTAAGGGAACTTTTTGGCATCGGTTTACTGACAATTCTGCTTTCTGTGCTGGTTTCGCTTTTGCCTGCTTCTAAAGCCGCAAGGGAAAAACCTTTAGACACACTGCGGAAATTGTAATCGGCATTTTATATTTCAGTTTTTGAAATTGCCGGATGGGAAAAACTATGAAATGTGACATTTGCGGAATAAATGATGCGGTGCTTTTTGTTCAGCAGGTAAGTGCAAACAAAACGGTGGAACTGCATTTGTGCTTTGATTGTGCCCGTAAGCGCGGGCTTCACATGCCGGGCAAAAATGCAGGCGATACTTTAAGCAATCTTATAAGCAGCCTTATGCAGGAAGGTCTGAACCAGAGCCAGAATGCGGCGTGCCCGGTTTGCGGCAGAACTTTGAACGACTTGAAAAAACAGAAGTTCGCCGGCTGTCCTGAATGCTATACGGTTTTTAAAAGCGAAATTTTTTCAATTTTGAAAGGCGAAGGCATGGAAGGCACTTACCACGGAATGCTGCCGAAACAGCTTGCCAATTTTCATTCCGTGCTTAATGACAGAATGATTTTGCAGGCTAAACTTGCTGACGCTGTTGCCGTTGAAGATTACGAAAAGGCCGCCTTGTACCGCGACAGGCTGAAGGCACTGGAAACCCGTTCTGTTAATTACGGAGATGAATGAAATGAGTGAACAGTCTTCCATCGGTCAGGATTCCTGGTATTCGTTTCCGGGTGCAGAATGCGACGTGGTTTTATCAAGCCGCGTGCGCCTTTCACGCAATCTGGCTGATTTTGTTTTTCCGCAGTTTTTAAAACCCGAAGACGCTGAAAGGGTGCAGAGCCTTGTTTTTGATTCTTTTTCCCACCTTGGAAACGGCGAAGATTTTCAGTCCCTGCGCTCGGCAAATCTGGACGCGCTGGGGCAGAAAATACTTTCGGAACGGGGAATGTTTTCATACCAGATGTATGCACTGCCATGGACGGGCGGCGTTGTGCGCAGTGACGGGCGTTTTACCTGTTCTGTTAACTACATTGACCATTTGCGGCTGGCAAGTTTTGTGCCTGGTTTTGGCTGCAGGCAGGCTTTTAACATGGTTAAGGAAATTGATGACCAGCTTCAGAACAAGCTTCAGTTTGCTGCTTCTGCCGAGTTCGGCTATTTGTGCCCGCGCATTGCGGATTTGGGCAGCGGCATGAAAATGTCTGCGGTAATTCACCTGCCTTCGCTTTTAATGACCCGGTCTGGTACCAAGCTTCTGCGCGAAATTGCAGAATCGGGCTATGTTTTTTCTGCTTTTTTAGGTACAAATGCAAGCGAAATACCTTCCGGTGCCTATTATCTGGTAAAAAACCGCAATTCTTTTGCAGGTACGGAAGAAGAGCAGATTGAACGGTTTAACGCGGCGATTATGCGCTTAACCGAATACGAGCGTGGTGCAACAATGACGGTTGCAGAAGCCAATTCAACGCGCATTAAAGATTCAATTTACCGTACTGTTGCAATTTTGAAATACGGCCGATTGATTAGTAATAGAGAAGGCATTGAAATTGTTTCCAAAATAAAATGGGGTTTGAATTTAGGGCTGGTTACCGGTGTTGAACACAGCGAGCTGACGGCACTTTTGTATCGCATTCAGAATGCCCATTTGACTTATGTAATTCGTAACGGTACTTTTGAATTTGAATACGACATTACAAGTGAAGAAGCCAAAATTGAACGTTTGCGTGCTTTGGTTTTGCAGGAAGCGCTTGCCAATGTTACTTTGGTTTTATAGTTTTTGAAGGTTACAGAGGAATATTATGTTCAAAGGGCTTTCGCCTAGAGCAAAAAAAATAATTACAGTTTTGGCCCAGGAAGAAGGGCACAAATGCGGCAATGACCAGATTTTACCTGAACACGTTATTATTGCCCTGCTGAAATCCGGCGACGGAATCGGTTACCTTATCTTGCAGCGTCTGGGCGTTAACGTGCTTTCACTTCAGTTAAGCCTTGAACAGGCTCTGCCGCTGCATTCCAATAATTCAACTTTTGCGGATTTGCCTGCAAGCCGCCGCCTTCAGACACTTATCAACATTGCGCAGATTGAAGCCCGTTCTTTAAGTCAGGAATTTGTAGGCACGGAACACCTGCTCCTGGCGGCAATGAGGGAAGAAAGAAGCCCGTGTTCAATTTTTTTTGAAGCAAACGGTGTCAGCATAGATTCGGCCAGACAAACGGCAAGAAAAATCATTCACGAAGAAGGCATTTTAGGCAGTGCTTACGGTGAAAATTCCGTAAAGGAAACTGCAAACACGGAAAATGCGGCAAATTCTTCTGCTGCAACAGAAAACACCAAGAATACCGGTGGCGTAAATGCTGGCAGCCGGCCTAGCGGTGCCGGTAACGCGCAGAATGGTACATCCTGTCATTATGGCTCAGGTTCCAATGTCGACACATTTAATGATATTTTCCCTGATAAAGTTCAGAATGGTTCAGCCCGTTCTGCGGTTTTTCCGCAAATGTCCGCCGGTTCAAATTCCATAGGCCCAAATGGCGAACGTTTTGCACCTTTCGGCCAGAACCAGAACCGCAGTACCAGCAGGCGCGAAAGCATTCTTGCCGAATTCAGCAGGGACTTAACCGATAAGGCGCGGCAGAACAAGCTTGACCCGGTTATTGGCCGCGAACGCGAGATTGATCGGGTTATTCAGGTTCTTTCACGCCGCACCAAGAACAACCCGGTTCTGGTTGGTGAACCTGGCGTTGGTAAAACTGCAATTGTAGAAGGGCTTGCAATGCGCATTGTAAAAGACCAGGTGCCGCGAAACCTTTGCGGCCGGCGCGTTTTAACCCTCGATTTAGCAGCAGTTATTGCCGGTACAAAATACCGCGGCGAATTTGAAGAACGCATTAAGCGCATTGTAAAAGAAGTAAGCGAAAACAAAAGCATCATTCTGTTTATTGACGAATTGCATACAATTATTGGTGCTGGCGGTGCGGAAGGTGCAATGGACGCGGCAAACATGCTTAAACCGGCACTTTCTAGGGGTGAAATTCAGTGTATTGGCGCAACCACAACCAAAGAATACGCCAAGCATTTTGAAAAAGATGCCGCACTGGAAAGACGTTTTCAGATGGTTAGGATTGATGAACCAAGTGAAAGTGACACAAAGCTTATTCTTGAAGGCTTAAAAAAACAGTACGAAGAATATCACGGCGTAACTTACGCCGATGACGTAATTGATGCAATTGTAAAATATTCCCACCGCTACATAACGGAACGTTTTTTGCCGGACAAGGCAATTGACCTTTTGGATGAAGCCGGTGCAATGAAAAAAATTGCTTCTGATGTACGGCCGCCGGAACTTGCCGAGCTTGAAAACAAAATTGAGCAGATGACCCAGGAAAAGCAGCAGCTGGTTTTCAGTCAGAATTACGAGCGCGCGGCAGAAGTGCGCGATCAAGTGCGGGAAATGAAGCAGCATCTGGAACTGATGCGCCGTTACTGGCAGAATTGCGGCAGCAATGCGGCAAATCTTGTTACCGGTGACGATGTTCGCCGCGTGCTTTCGGCCATGACCGGCATTCCGCAGGAAAATATGGACAGTGCCGAAAGCAGCAAGCTTGCCAGCATGGAAGCAGAACTGCATAAAACCGTTATCGGCCAAAATGAGGCGGTTTCGCTTATTGCTTCGGCGGTACGCCGGTCCAGGGCAGGGGTTTCTTCTTTTAAGCGGCCTTTGGGAAGTTTTATTTTTCTTGGTCCCACTGGTGTGGGTAAAACCCTGCTGGCCAAAACCCTGGCAAAATTCCTTTTTGGCACGGAAGAATCGCTTGTTCGCATTGACATGAGCGATTTTATGGAAAAACACAATTCCAGCCGCCTTGTTGGTGCACCGCCCGGCTATGTAGGTTACGAAGAAGGCGGTGTTTTAACTGAAAAAATCCGCCGCAATCCGTATTCGGTGGTGCTTCTTGATGAAATTGAAAAGGCTCACCCGGATGTTTTTAACCTTTTGCTGCAAGTGCTGGAAGAAGGCGAGCTTAAAGACAACCTTGGTCACGTGGTGAACTTTAGAAACACCGTAATAATCATGACCAGCAATGCCGGGGTTCGCCACATTTCTGCGGAAAACCGCCTTGGTTTTAGCAGCAGCACGGAAAGCATTTTGTCTTATGACGAAATTAAAAACAATGCGATGACCGAACTGAAGCGGATTTTAAGCCCTGAACTTTTGAACCGCATTGACGATACGGTTGTTTTTACGCCGTTAAGCAAGGAAGAAGTGGCAAATATTCTGCAAATTCAGCTTGGCGAACTTTCTGAACGTCTGGCAGAACAGAATTTGACGATTTCGCTGAAGCCTTCTGCACGGGATTATTTGATTGAAAACGGTTATGATCCGCAGTTTGGTGCCCGCCCTATGCGCAGGCTTATTCAGAAAGAAATTGAAGACCCGCTTGCACAGAAAATTATTGCTGGCGAGACCAAAGAAAAGCCCTGCATATTTGCTGAATACAAAAATGACCGCATGACGCTGGTTCTTAAAAAACCGGCAAAAAGCAGAAACGCGCTTTTAACAGAACCTAAATAAAGATAAAAAAACTGACGGCCGAAAACCGCCAGTTTTTTATTTATGGGTTACTTCAATTTATAAACACGGCAAAGGCATAAAAAATTAATCATCAGAGTGTCTTGTTTCGTTGTATTTTTCCTGCATCCGGCATTTGGGCGCAAAAGGTGCAATGTCCGGCACTTTTGAAAAACCAGCGTTTTGTGTTATAATTCGCCTGCTATGAAAAATTTTACGACTTTCACTACGACCTTCAATTTTAAAAAAATTTGCAATTTTGCTTTTTGCTTGCTGCTTTGTATGTTTGCTGCTGTTTCAGTTTTTGCAAGCGCGCAAAAAGAAGATTTTCAGGCTTTGCCCGGTGCCGTGCCGCCGCAAATTAACTTTGGCGTTTTAAACGGCCCAAGCGGCATGTGTTTTGCCCAAATGTTTGACTACGTTCCGTTTATAAATGACGTGCCCGTAAATTACGAAGTTTGCGCCAGCCCGGACGTAATTTTGCCGAAGCTGCTTAAAAACGAAATAGATATTGGTATTTTGCCGCCGAATGTTGCTGCAAAAGTGTTCAACGCCAGCAACGGTTCAATTATTTGTGCAGGAGTCAGCGGTTTTGGCATGCTGAACATTGTTACGACCAACCCGAACGTTAAAAATTTTCAGCAGCTTAAAGGAAAAACTTTGCACGTGGCAGGACAGGGCGCTACGCCGGAATACTTGCTGCGCTATCTGCTTGTACAAAACGGCATCAGCGAAGACGAAATTGAACTTGATTTTTCAATTCCTGCAAATGAACTTGCAGCGGCTCTTTTAAGCGGCAAAATTGAAAATGCCCTTATGCCTGAACCTTTTAAAACCGTTGCCTTGGCAAATGCAAAGCAGAATTCTAAAAATCTTTACGTTGCGGTTAATTTTCAGGAAGAATGGCAGAAAATACAGGCAAAAAAAGTGCAGAACGATTTAACCCTGCTTAATTATCCAATGACGGTTATTGTTGCTAGCAAAAACTTTGCGCAAAACTACCCGGAATACGTAAATGCGTTTTTAACCCATGCACAGAACGCAATTGCTTTTAGTGTTGCCAACCCGGACATTGCCGGACAAATGGTAGAAAAAAATACTTTGGGCTTAAAGGCCGCAATTGCTGCAAAGGCAATTCCAAATTGTGCTTTCGGCTTTGTTTCTGCCCGGGACGCAAAACCGCAGATTGAACAGCTTTTGTCAATATTCTTGCAGTTTGCACCAAATTCCATTGGCGGTGCATTACCGGCCGACGATTTTTACTTTAAATAATGCAAATCAAGTTGAAAAAAGCCCTTATCTGGGCTTTTTCGGCAATTTTTTTTGTATGTTTGTGGTATTTTGCCGGTTTTTTAGTTAATTCAACTTTAGTATTACCGTTGCCGCATCAGGTTTTTGCCAAACTAATAAACCTGCTTTTTACCCGAAGTTTTTATGCGGCAATGGGCACATGTTTTTTGCGCTGCATCTGCGCCTTCATTTTTTCTTCAGTTTTTGCCTTTGTTCTGGGTTTTTTTATGGGCTTAAACCCGGGCATAAATATTTTTTTCAAATTTCCTTTGGCTTTTATAAAAGCAACGCCTGCGGTTACTTTTGTTTTGCTGGCACTTTTTTGGTTTAACAGCGGAAACGTGCCGGTTTTTGTGGCTTTTTTAATGACTTTGCCAATTTTAACTCAGGCGGCGGCCACCGGGGCAGGGCATTGCGACGAAAAATTAAAGCAAATGTGCAAAAGTTTCGGTTTTTCGCCGCTTCAAAAATGCCTTTACTTGTATTTTCCATCAATCTGGGTTCAGTTTGTTCCGGCGTTAATCAGCAGTTTTGAACTTACGTGGAAAGTTGTTCTTGCCGGTGAAATTTTAAGCTTGCCAAAAAATTCAGTAGGGGCGGCTTTGTACAGCGCAAAAGTGCATTTGGAAAGTGCAGAAGTTTTTGCGTGGACTTTCGCCGTCGTATTTTTTTCGCAGCTGTGCAAGTTTTTAACAATTGAAACTGTAAAGCTAAGCAAAAAAATTGGTGAAAAATCCAAGGCTGGCAAAATTTGTTCAAAAAATGCAAAAAGTGAAAAAAACACAATAAGCGAAAAATTTGAATATTTTTCTGCTTATTTTGAAAACATAAAAAAAATGCTGAATTGCCATCAAAATGCACCGGCCATAAGCGTAGAAAACTTGTGTCTTAATTTTGACAAACGGCATATTTTTGAAAATTTCAATGTTTATTTTGAAAGTGGCAGCGTTACGGCAATTCTTGCGCCTTCCGGTGCAGGCAAAACTACGCTGCTAAATTGCATAGCTGGTATTTTGCCTTATAAAAGCGGCAAAATTGCCTTTAAAAATAAAAAAAACACAGCTGAATGGGAAAATCGGGAACTTTTGGCTAAAGCAAAATTACATTTCGCCTATGTTTTTCAGGATTTCAGGTTTTTGCCCTGGTTTTCAATTGAAAAAAACTGTCATATTGCCGCAAAAGCACAGAAAAACACTTTGCAGCCCAGGCAAAAGTCTTCTGTTTGCTGTGCTTTATGCGAATTTCTGAATATAAGTGCACAAAAATCGGCAAAACCTGCCAGCCTTTCTGGCGGCGAAAAACAGCGCAGCGCTTTTGTACGCGGTCTGGCAGTTTTTTCGCCGGTTCTGCTGCTGGACGAAGCTTTCAATGCGCAGGATTTTGCAACAAAGCAGCAACTTTATAAAATTTTTATTGCCTATCAAAAAGTTTTCCGCCCAACAGCAATTCTTGTCACTCATTCTGCCGCCGAAGCCTTGCATCTTGCCGACCGGATTATCGTGCTTAAAGCCGATTCTGTTCAAAATGACGGCTTGAAAATTGTGCTGGACAAAAATGCCCGGAAAACGACGGAAGAAGAAATAACCGCCGCGCTGCTTTAATTTTCAGAACTGCAAATTTTTCTGAGAAAATTGCAAGATTGGAGTTATTGGATATTTTTGATAAAATATAGAAATTTTATTGGAATTTTTAGAAATTTTTGTCGATAATATTTCCAACTGGTGTTATAATTTTACACAGAACACATCAAAAGGAGAAATCTATGATTATTTCAATCGTTTTGACAATTTTAATTGGTGCTTTGGTTGGCTGGCTCGCCGGTCTTCTTATGAAAAGTAAACACGGTTTCTGGATGAACTGTCTTTTGGGAATTGTTGGTGCTGCTTTAGGCGGCTGGGTTGCTGGTTTACTGCACATTGGCGGCGGTTTTATCATAACAGCACTTATCCAGATTCTTGGAACATGTCTGCTCATCGTTATTGTTAGAGCAATTATGGGTAAAAAATGGTAATTTTTTACTGAATCGATAAAAAATGCCCGGTGTTTTTTCATCGGGCATTTTTTTTGCAGCAGTAATTAATGGTTTTGCCGAATATTTGATGAATAAACTTTATCTTGTAAAAATTACATTTTCATTGTATTCTTAAATAGAGTTTTTTGTGGTTTTTATAACTTGAAAAAAAGAGAAAGACTGTTAAAAATGCAAAAAAACTCAATCTTTTCCTATGTGGAGGATTTTATGGCAGTTGGCGATTCACAGTTTCAGCTTGTAACTTTTGAGCTTGGCGAAGAACTGTACGGCGTTGACATTATGGACGTAAAAGAAATTGTAAAACTTCAGTCGGTTCGTCCAATTCCGAATGCGCCTTATTACGTAGAAGGAATTTTTAACTTGCGTAGTGAAATTATTCCGGTTATTAACCTTCACAAACGTTTTCACTTAAAAGAACGTCAAAAAACAGACGAAGATGACGAATTTGAAGGCGGCTTTATTATTCTGAACATTGACGGCTGCAAAATCGGTATTATTATTGATAAAATTGCACGTGTAGTTCAGATAAAATCTGATGAGGTTAAACCACCGCCACAGATGCTTGCCGGTATAGGTACTGAATATATTCATGGTGTTGTTCGCCAGGAAAGTGGCTACTTAATCATCTTAGACATTCGTCGCGTATTCAACCCTAAAGAAATGCAGAAACTGGTTGGCATCAGCTGATGAAAATTCAGGTTTTCAGTTCAACTATCCGCAGAAAAGAAATGGACGCGGTGCTTTCGTGCATGGTTAGCGAACGTATCGGACCTGGAGAGTTGAACGCCAGGCTGGTGCAGCAAATTAAAGAACAATTTTCTGTTGACGGCTGTGCTGCCTTGCGTAGCCCAGCCATTGCTTTAAAATATGCCCTAAAAGCTGTTGATTTGCCTGCCGAAAGTGGCGTTATGATTTCTGCTCTGGCACCGGCCTGGCAGTTTTACGTAATTAAGGAACTTGGTTACAAGCCGGTTGTTCTGGATGTTGCCGCAGAAACTGCACTTGTTACGGTTGCTGCCGTTGAAGAGGGAATGAAAAGCGGTGGTCGTCTGCTGCTTTTGCACGAAACTCTGGGTCTTGTTCCGGATTTTGCCGGTCTTTCGGCTTTGGGTGTTCCAATAATTGAAGACATTTCACAAAATGCCGGTGCCGTTGTTGGCGTAAAGGCTGGTGAAAGTGGCGAAATTACAGAACAGTGTGCAGGTACTTTTGGCCTTTATACTATTTTAGGACTTGAAGAACAGGATATTCTTACTGCCGGCGGCGGTGCGGCACTTTTAGCACCTAAACGCCGTGAATGGATTGTCTTAAAAAAGTTCATAGATGAAGCCCCTGTTACGGACATTTTGCCGGACATTAACAGTGCTTTGGCTTCCGTACAGCTGAAAGAACGAAGCAGAAATGAACAGATTCGTCGGGAAATGCGTGAACTGTATATACGAAGCTTGATGCAGGGCAGGCACGCTACATTTATGAATGCTGCTGAAAATGCTACAAGTGTTGTTTATTCTTTTCCTGTTCTGCTTTCAAGCGGCTTAAAGGACGTAAAACAGTATGCCACCCGTAAAGAAATTGATTTGGAAAATGCTTTTGACAATTCAGTGGCGGCAAAATACGAAAAATTTGCAGAAAATTGCCCGGTTGCAAAATCGCTGGTTTTGCGCACCGTTCTTTTTCCGCTATACCCGCGGTTGGGTATGGCAACGGCAGCAAAAATTGCAAAAGTTCTTGCTACGTTACCGTAAAACAGGTAAAAATGCGCTGTCTAATTTTGCTTAATACCTATAAAAAACAGGCATTTCCTCTTGCAGAATCTATAGAAGAATTTTTGCAGAAACGTTCTGTAACGGTTGATAAACTTGAATTTGCAGAACCTTTGGAAAATTTCAGCTTTGAACCTTACGATTTTGCCGTTACTTTAGGCGGCGACGGTACGGTTTTGTTTGCTGCAAGGGGCTGCTTGGACAAGCGCATACCAATTTTTCCTATAAATTTAGGTGAATTTGGTTTTATTGCCGGAATTCAAAAAGACAAATGGCAGGAACCTTTGGAACAGTTTCTGCGTGACGAACTTGCGCTGGCTGCAAGAAGCATGCTGAAAGTTGATGTTTACAGGGCGAATGAAAATATTTTTAGTGATTACGCACTGAACGATGTGGTAATTGCTGTTGACAAAGCTGCAAAACCTGGTGTTTTTGACATAAAATATAATCAGAACGCTTTTGGCCAGTTCCGGGCAGACGGACTGATTATTGCTACATCCACAGGTTCTACGGCATATTCGGCGGCGGCAGGCGGTCCGATTGTAGACCCGGAACTTGATGCAATAGTTTTTAACCCGATTTGTGCTTTTTCGCTAAGCAACAGACCACTGGTTTTGCCTTCAACTGCCGTTTTGCAAATAGAAATTTTACCTGCCCGGGGTGCGCCGGTTGCAGTTACTGCTGATGGTCAGGTTTCCGAACGATTGGAAACTGGCGATATTGTTATAATTCAAAAAACTAAAGAAAAAGTACTTCTTGCTGGCTGCGGTTCTGCGGTTTTTTATTCCGCACTGCGTTCTAAGCTGCATTGGTCGGGAGGCCCCCTTGCTTGAAGATTTAACAATTAAAGATTTTGCGCTTATAGACAGTCTTCAAATTGAATTTACAAAAGGTTTTAACGTTTTAACCGGTGAAACTGGCGCCGGTAAATCGATTTTGATAGGTGCGCTTTCTTTCTTACTTGGCGGTCGTGCGGATGTTTCTCAAATTCGCACGGGCAGTCAGGAAGCCAGAGTGAGCGGTACTGTTTTTATCGGGCAACAGCAGAAAGGTGCAGTAAACTGGCTGAACCAGCATGGAATTGAACTTGAAAATGACCGGGTTTTGCTGCGCAGAACAATTAAGGATACGGGTAAAACTTCGGCATGGATTGGTGATACGCCGGTTACAAAAAATGAACTTGCTGATTTTACGGCATATCTGGTTGATATTCACGGCCAGCACGAACACCAGTCGCTGATGAAAGTTAGCGAACACCGGAAATTTCTGGATTCTTATGCGCTTTTAAACGATGAAGTTTCGGCTTTTACAAAACTTTATACCCAGCTGGTAGAAAAACGCCGTTTGCTGAACGAAATGAATACCAGTGACGCTGAAAGAAGTGAAAAAATTGAACTTTTGCGTTTTGCGGTTGAAGAAATTGATTCTGCGCAGCTGAAACCGGAAGAAGAGGAAGAACTTAGTGCCGAAGAAGGCCGGTTGAGCCAGTATGAAAAACTGTTTGCCGATGTTGAAGTTGTAAACGAAGCTTTAAGCGGTGACGAAAGCATTGTTGCCGGCATAAAGCGCCTGCGTCCTGTTTTGGAACGTACGGCTTCCATTGATTCTTCGCTGAAAAGTTTTACAAGCCGGCTTGAAACAGCCTATTATGAACTAGAAGACATTGCCGACGAACTTAGGGCGTACAAAAATCAGCTGGTTTTTGACCCGGCCAGACTGGAAGAAGTGCAGGAAAGGCTGGCACTGATTTTCCGCCTTAAGAAAAAATACTGCAACGCCGGCGTTAACGGTAATATAGAAGAAATTTTGCAGTATTCTGCTGAAGCGCAGGAACAGCTGGAAGCTTTAAGCAATTTTGAAGGCAACCGCGCCGAACTGGAAGCAGAAGTTTCTGCACTTGAAAAGAAAGTTTACCTTGCTGCAAAAAGCATTTCGGATAAACGGCATCGGGCTGCAAGCCAGATGGGGCCGAAAATTGAAGCTGTCCTTGCGGAACTTGGCATGAAAGGCACGGCGTTTAATGCCGGACTGGAACAGAAACCCTTTGACGGCGATTTTCAGAAAATCGGGCCTTATGGTTTTGACAACGTTGAGTTTTTAATCAGTGCAAACCCTGGTTCTCCGCTTCGGCCGCTTGCAAAAATTGCCTCTGGTGGCGAACTTTCGCGTGTAATGCTTGCCTTAAAGACAATTCTGGCAGATATTGATACAACGCCGACCTTGATTTTTGATGAAATTGATACCGGTATTGGCGGCGAAGTTGCCGTTTCAATTGGTGCACACATTAAAAAGCTTGCCGAAAAACACCAGATTTTGTGCATTTCGCACCTAGCAAATATTGCTGTTTGTGCCGATACTCATATAAAGATAGCAAAATTTGTAGAAAATCAGAAAACTACTACAAAAGTTCACGTAATTACAGGGCAAGAACGTGTTACGGAGATTTCGAGAATGCTGGCTGGTGATATGGTAAGTGAAGCTTCTCTTGAACACGCTAAGGCTTTGCTTTCTCGATATGGGGGACAGATTTAAAATATGGCAAAAGTAACCGCCGAAAGCCGCGAAAAATTCAATAAAGACAGTGCTGCGTACAAAGCAAAGATAAAGGAAATTCTTGCAGAAGAAAAAGCACTGACTTCTGAAATTTTAAAGGACAGAACCCGTGAAGGTGTTTTGAAGCTGGATCTGGCAGAAACGATGCTTTACGCTGCAAGCGTTCATATTCTTATCAATAATATGTCTTGGGAAATTATGAACGTTAAGAATGAAGACGCTCTTAACGAAGCCCGTAAGCTTATTTACAAGGCAATAATTTACCTTGAAGACATTGTTACAAACATGGTTGACAGCACGCCGGACGATTTGAAAGACCGTTTGCCAAAAATTGAATCCGTTCCGCTGGAAAAGCGCTATTACCTTACCCGCAAGCTTGGACTTACAATCCAGCTTCTTGTTGATGCCTACGGTGACAATTCTAAATGGAAGTGGTCTTTTGTTGAAATGCAGGCACGTTTTATTGCAGCTGCAAAAAACATGCTTGACATGCCACAGGTTAGCAAGGATTATTACGATGGTGCTTCTCCTGCCCATGACATTTCTTTCTATTATATACGCCTGCTTAAAACCTGGCTGCCAAAATGTGCAGACAGTTACCGCGAAAAATACGAACTTTCTACCAGACGAATTGATGACATGCGCATGGGCATTAACTTTTTGATGGCTTACCGCAGGCTGCTGGTAAACTTTGGCGATAAAGACGAAGCCGAAGACGTTAAAAAGAAGATTCAAGTTTGGAAGAGTAAAATGGAAACGGACAGCAAGGAACAGAAAAAATAGTTTCAGATGCTTTTCGTTTTTTCAATTTGCATAAAAAGCCTGAAAAACTTTGTGTTTTCAGGCTTTTGCATTTTAAACGGCTTTCTGCGTTTGTCAAAAATTGAAATTTTGAAAGTCGTTTAAAAATTTGAAATTTTAGAGATTTTTATTATTTATTCAGTTTTTTGCTGAAAATTTTATTGTTTTTTTATTTATCAAACTTTATAATAGGCTATCATTTATCTACTCCTGCCGTTGCTGGCAGGTTAAAGCACTTCTGTGTGCTTACGGAGGTTTTATGAAAAAATTGGCTCTTGCATGTATGCTGGCATTTGCTGTTTGCGGCATGGTTTTTGCTGCAGGTAAAAAAGATGCAGGTTCAGCAGACACACGTCCTACAATCCGCCTGATTACAGACGCAACTGGCATTGACGACAAGTCATTCAATGCTGCTGCATGGCGCGGTATTCTGGAATTCTACGGTGACACATGGGAAAATCAGTCAAACCGCGGAAAACTTTACGACGTAGTAACTTGTCAGACACAGGATATGTACATTCCTACCCTTAAACAGGCTGCTGATGAAGGTTACGACTTGATTTTGACAACTGGATTTACATTTGCAGATGCTTTGAGTGAAGTTGCTGATTTGTATCCAGACCAGAAATTCATGATTGTTGACGTTGACTGGGTTAACAAACAGAACGTTCTTGAATATGTATATTCAGAAGAACAGGGTTCTTACCTTGTTGGTGTTGCAGCTGCCCTTATGGCCAAAGAAGACGGAATCGCTAATCCGAAATTTGGTTTTATCGGTGGTGTTCCTGGAAGAACAATTACAAAATTTGAAATCGGTTACATTCAGGGAATTAAATCAATCTATCCAAACGCACAGATTATTGACTACTATGCAAACGACTGGGGTAAACCTGAACTTGCTAAAGCACAGGCTAAAAACTGGTACGATTCTGGCGTTTACACAATTTTCTCTGCTGCCGGCGGTACTGGAAACGGAACAATTGCACAGGCAAAAGAATACCGTTCACAGGGTAAAAACGTTTGGGCAATCGGTGTAGACTCAGACCAGTACGAAGAAGGCGTTTATACAGCAGGAAAATCAGCTGTTTTGACATCAATGGTTAAAAAAGTTGAAAACTCTGTAATTCTTGGACTTAACGCTGTAGCAAACGATTCGTTCAAGGCAGGTGCTTACACATTGACAATTACAGAAAACTGTGTTGGCTATGCTGATACAAACGCTGAACTTAAACCTTCAGTAAAAGCAAAACTTGAAGCTGCTGCTAAGGACATTAAATCTGGAAAAATTCAGGTTATTGGTACTTACAAAGAAGCACAGGCAAAAGGCATTGCACCTGCTGGTCTTGGCGCAATTGATGACTAATTTTTGCTGAAAAATGCAGAAGCTGCTCAGTATTGGGCAGCTTTTTTTTTGCGGAAGACGCTAAATTTTTCCCACAAATGCGAAAAAATCATATAGAATAAAACCGGAGGCTTTCAGTGGAAAATGCTATTGAAATGATCGGCATAACAAAAACCTTCCCCGGGGTTGTTGCAAATGACGATGTAACAATTACAGTAAAAGAAAATGAAGTGCTTGCCTTGCTTGGCGAAAACGGTGCCGGAAAATCGACATTGATGTCAATTTTGTTTGGTGCTTACGACCCTGATAGCGGCGTAATTAAAATTCGCGGCAAAGAAGTAAAAATTAAAGACCCTAATGCGGCAACCAGCCTTGGAATTGGTATGGTTCACCAGCATTTTAAGCTTGTTCATAATTATACAGTTGCAGAAAACATTGTTCTCGGCGTTGAACCAAAAAACAAATTCGGCATGCTTAACCTTAAAGCCGCCGAAAAGCGCGTAGAAGAACTTTCTGATAAATATGGTCTGGATGTAAACCCCAAAGCCCTTATTGAAAACATTACGGTTGGCATGCAGCAGCGCGTAGAAATTTTAAAGGTTCTGTACCGCAATGCGGACATCATCATTTTTGACGAGCCGACTGCCGTTTTAACGCCGCAGGAAATTGATGAACTGATGGAGATCATCCGCCGCCTGAAGGCAGAAGGCAAGACAATTATTTTAATTACGCATAAATTAAAGGAAATTAAAGCTGTAGCAGAACGCTGTACCGTTTTGCGGCGTGGTAAAGTTATAAACACGGTTGACGTTGCCAGCGTTAGTGAAGGCGAACTTGCCGAAATGATGGTTGGCCGTGCCGTTAAATTTGAAATTGACAAAAAACCGGCAAACGCAGGCGAAACAATTCTTTCCGTGCAGAACATAAGCGTAAAAAATGCCCGCGGCCAGATTGCCGTAAAAGACCTTTCTCTGGACGTGCGTGCAGGCGAAGTAGTGGGTATTGCCGGTGTTGACGGCAACGGCCAGTCTGAACTGATTTACGCAATTACCGGCATGAGCCCGATAGAAAGCGGTTCAATTTATCTGAAAGATAAAGATATTTCCAAATATACAATCCGTCAGCGCATAGAAGCCGGTATCGGCCACATTCCGGAAGACCGTCACAAGCACGGCATGGTTGGCGAATTTTCCGTTGCAGAAAACATTGCGCTTAAAAATTACTACAAGCAGCCGTATTCAACAAAAGCAGGCTTCCTCAACATGGGCGAAATGAAACAGAAAGCAACAGGCCTGATAGAAGATTTTGACATTCGTGCCGGAGAAGGCGCAAATACAAAAGCTGCAAGCATGTCCGGCGGCAACCAGCAGAAAGTAATTATTGCCCGCGAAATTGAACTTTCACCTGAATTCATGGTTGTTGCCCAGCCTACGCGCGGCCTTGATGTTGGCGCAATTGAATATATCCGCAAGCGAATTATTGAAGAACGCGACAAGGGCAGGGCAATTCTTCTGGTTTCATTTGAACTTGATGAAATCATGAACCTTTGTGACCGTATTGCAACAATTTCTAAAGGTTCAATTGTTGGCGTTTACAATGCCAGCGAAGTTAGCGAACGGCAAATTGGTATTATGATGGCTGGTTCTAAAAAAGACAAAGCTGATGCCAAAGGGGAAAATGTCTGATGAGTGATGCAAAAATAGAAAAAAAACACAAATTGCAGGATTTGCTGCTGAAGTCTGACGCTGCCGTTTCGGTTGTTGTCGTTCTTCTGGGCTTTCTGTTCGGTACAATTATTATTATGTGTGTTGGTCGTAACCCGGGCAACATGTACAAATCATTTTTTCAGTCTTTAACCGGGTTTTATACTGATAAACGCGGTAACCTTGTGTGGAATATCCGGTACGTTGGCGAATGGCTTGCCGTTTCCATGCCGTATATTCTGTGCGGTTTGTGTATGGCTTTTGCCGCGCGTGCAGGGCTTTTTAACATTGGTGGCGAAGGCCAGTATGTTGTCGGCATGACCGCGGCTCAGGTGGTTGCCATTTACTTTTTCCAGATTCCGGGTCTTCACTGGTTTGTTGCCATTGTCGCAGCAATTCTTGCCGGTGCAGTTTGGGGTGGCATAGTCGGTTTCCTCAAGGCCAAATACGAAGTTTCGGAAGTTGTTGCAACAATTATGCTTAACTATGTTGCTCTTTATCTTTCAAGAATCATCTGTATGACCATTCCGGGTTCTACAACCTACAAAACGCCAAATTATCCAGAAACAGCACTTTTGCGCTGGTCAGTTCTTGAAAAACTTACACGCGGTTCAACCTTGAACATTGGCCTGTTTTTTGTAATTCTTGCCGTTTTGGTTTACTGGCTTTTAATGGAAAAAACAAAATTAGGTTTTTCTCTGCGCGCAACGGGTTTCAACAAGGATGCGGCACGTTACGCAGGTATTCCTGTTGTTTCAAGCATCGTAATTTCAATGGCAATTTCCGGTGCATTTGCAGGTTTGGCCGGCGGTACTGTTGCCCTTGGTTCTTTCAAATACGGGCGCGTAATTTCCGGACAGGACAACTACGGCTTTATGGGTATTGCGGTTGCGCTGGTTGGTAACAACACTGCCCTTGGAACTGCGCTTGCCGGTCTGCTTTTCGGTTTGCTTCATGCGTCCCAGCCGCTTATGCAGTCGCGCCAAATTCCAAAAGAAATTACGTTTATCATTCAGGGCTTAATTGTTGTATTTATTGCCTTGCGCGAAGGCTTGCGCATCTTCCTTAAATGGCGCAAAAAAAATACATTGCAGAAAACTGCTGCAATTGAAGTAACTGAAAACAACCAATCGGCTGATAAATAAGGGGACTGAAAATGAATAACTGGTTCGGATTGATACCTTCAGCCTTGCTGATGGTTGCACCAATTTTAATAACTGCCTGTGGCGGAATGATTTGCGAACGCAGCGGCGTTGTAAACATTGCACTTGAAGGTCTTATGGGCATCGGCGCATTTTCTGCAGCTGCCTTCCACGCAATAAACGAATTTGCGCTTGGCGGAGCTTCCGTATGGCTTGCACTGCTTGTTGGTGCAACATGCGGCGCAATTATGTCGCTTATTCTGGCTTATGCGGCGGTTTCGCTTAACGCAGACCAGACGATTGCCGGAACGGGCATTAACCTTCTGGTAAACGGCATTACTATTTTTATGGCACAAATACTTTTTAACCAGGACCGCACAAAGGAATTCAACATGGGCATGCGGACAATTGGCAAATCGGGCATTTATCCTACGGCCATTATTGCCCTGTGCGTAGTTTTAATATGCTGGTTTGTTCTTTACAAATTGCCGGTTGGTTTGCGCCTGCGTGCCTGCGGTGAACATCCTCAGGCTGCGGCTTCTGTCGGCATCAACGTTAAAAAAGTCCGCTATGCGGCTGTAATCGTTTCGGGCTTTTTGGGCGGTCTTGCCGGGGCATGTCTGGTTTTAACCTACACAATTCAGTATACGTCTAACACAATCAACGGCGCGGGCTTTATTGCCCTTGCAGCAGTAAGTTTCGGTCGCTGGCGGCCAGCCGGCATAAGCCTTTCTTCGCTGCTGTTTGGTACGGCCGTTGCTTTTTCGGTATATG
>JAZRVO010000016.1:0-75536 GCA_045599185.1 Treponemataceae bacterium
TTCAGGAGGAATGTAATCACCTTCAATTCCAAAAACTCTGAATTCTTCTCTTTTAACACTTTCAGGAACATCATAGATCAGACCTTCGTTATAAATACTAATTCCGCCTTTACCATAACCATAAGACTTAAAATGTTCTTCAAGAAATTCATCCATCGTCAGATAATCCCTTTCCACAACCTGAACAATCTGCTCTTCCTGAATGGCCTGCCCAATGTCCGGTTTATTCGGTTCATTCGGGTTTTGGTTTTCCGCAATTTGTTTTTTTGAACATCCTGAAAGCACTGCACAAATGGCAAAAAAGATAAAAACAACATTTTTCATTTTCATAACTGTCCTAAAAAAATTGAATCAAGGCACGCTGCCGCTTAAAGCCTTGCCTTCTCCATATTTAGAGTTTATAAAAATATTATTTTTATTTCTACGGTTGAAAGCTTACGCCGCAATGGTGTGCAGTCAGCCGCAACTTTAACACGTAAGCCACAAAATGCAGAATTGTGGCGAAATAAAAGATAAAGCCTTTATTTTGCAATTCTTACGGTGCGCTATGAACAATAAACAATAAGCAGCAAACAAAAAGCCCCTGCCAGTAAAACGTCCTGTAAACGAAAACGCTTCAACTGGCAGGGGCTTTTTTGCGCCTTTACGCAATTAACTCATGCAGATACTTATTCTTTAACCAAATCTTTCAAATCTTTGTTTGTCATTGCACAAACGCAGGAATCGCTGTAAATGTTTACGGCAGTTTCAATCATGTCAATTACGGCATAGATTGGAAGGATGATTCCCATTACGCCGATTGGCATTCCCTTTCCAGCCATAAGCGAAAGTGTAAGGAAGAAACAGCCCATCGGAACACCGGCATTCCCAACTGCGCTGATTACGGAAATCAGAATCCACGAAATTACCGTAACAAGGTTCAAGTCAACGCCGCCGTTTTTCATTACAAAAAGCGAAGTTACCAAAATAAAGGCTGCACAGCCGTTCATGTTGATTGTTGTACACATTGGAAGGATAAAGCGTGAAAACTTTTTGTCGCATTTAACGCGGTTTTCAACGCAGTCCATTGTTACAGGAAGCGTTGCAGCAGAAGATTTTGTAAACAATGCCGTAAGAATTGCCGGAATCATGTTCTTGAAATGTTTTGCAGGGTTAATTCCGCGAATCAAAAGGAAAACTGAAAGAACGATAAAGAACTGAATCAGGTTTCCGCTTACAACAACTGCGGTATATTTACCAATTGATTCCATTGCAATATGTGCGCTCATTTCGTTAATAAGCTGTGCAGTAAACGCAATGATACCGATTGGAAGAATTGCAATAATCCAGCCGATTACTGTAAAAACCATTTCCTGAAAACCGTTGACAAAATTAAGGATTGTCGTCTTTTTTTCAGATTCCTTCATTTTTGAAATTGCAATACCAAACACGGCAGAAACAATCAAGATAGAAAGTACGTTGCCAGAAACAAACGGATAAAGGATATTGTCTGGAATTGCACTGATAAAGTAATCAAGGAATGAAGAAGAGTTCATGCTTGCCAGTTTGTCAGCAGCAACGCCTTCGTAAACAGAAGCTGAAAGAACTTCCGGATTGATGGCAAAAAACAAAACTGCGGCAATTGCAGAAGCTGCAAGAGTTGTAAGAAGCGTATACATCAAAGTTCTTCTGAAGATTCTGCCAGTTTCCTTATTGCCGCCAAGAGAAGCAAGCGTGGTAAGAATGGAAACGGCAATTGCAGGAACAGCCGTAAACTTGAAAAGTCTTGTGAAAACTGTTGCTACAAAGTTACAGACACTGTCTATTGCTGCAACGTGCAGTGAACCCAAAATGGCACCAACAACAAGTGCGCCAACCCAAAATAATAATTGTTTAACCTGTTTAGTCATATTTAACTCCGTATTTTCAATATATAGGAAAAAAGTTAAGTAAACAATGAACAAACAGCCTGAATGCCGATTTTTTGAAAAAAAATTGAACAAGCAATCTTTAGGCAGGCTATTTATTAAACGGCGGCTTTAATTTATATTCTGTAATTGCATTATATAATAGAAGGAAACGTGATGTTTTTGCCGGTTTGAAGGTTTATTCAAGCTAATTTTAGGAGCGTGACTTTATGCTTTATTTGAAAGCTGCCAATTTTGACGACATAGAAAAGGAATGGGCGTTCGTCCGCGACGTTCCTGCTGATGAAAACGGATTTGAAAACAACAACGAAGGAATTGGGCGCAGTGATTTTGACGGGGCACTGCAATTGCTGATTGACAATTCCAAAGGGCTTAATCTGCCAGAAGGCTATGTTCCCCAGACTACTTATTTTTTGTGGAGCGACAGCATTCTGGATTTTGCCGGCGCAAAAACGCCCTGCCCTTTATCCGCCAGCGATTTTCCGCTGATTATCGGTCAGTTTAATTTGCGTCACCATCTTTGCGAAAGCCTTGTAAACGGCAGCGGTCACGTTGGTCAGTTTATAAAGAAAGAATTCCGCGGCATGGGGTTTTGTTCAAAAGGCCTTAAGCTGCTTATAGAAGAAGCACGCAAAATAATACCGGAAGACGAATTATACATGCACTGCTATTCTTCAAATGCGGCAAGCCTTAATGTAATGCTGAAAAATGGCGGCGTGATTCACCACCAGAACGAAAACGGGTTTTTTGTAAGAATAAAGCTGTAGACCTAATACCGGTTTTTGGAACAGGTTTCAGGCCGGTTATAAAAGCGCAAACTGAACTTTACACTCGCCATTTCATATGAGGATTTATGGAGTTTATTAAAAAATCAGAAATCAGGGTTCTGTCCAATCCGGGCGTTGATTCGGCACAGCTGCTGAACCCTGAAAACAGCAGTTCTGAACGCGTAACGATTACCAGAGTTGCCGTACAGCCGGGAGCAGAACAGCCGCGCCACAAGCACGATACTTCTGAACAGATTTGGATTGCAGTTAAAGGCAAAGGCACGCTGCTGCTGGGTAACGGCGAAAAAGATTTTGCCGAAGGCGATGTTGTAAGATTTGCAGACGGCGACATTCACGGCCTTAAAAACGAAAGCGCAGAAGTTTTTGAATACATTTCTGTTACTTCGCCGCCAATTAACTTTGGATATGTCTACAAGGATAAAAGATAGCGTGAAAGGAATGGAAAAATCTTGACAAAGCTTTTGTACTGTAATTTCTTAAGAAGTCCTTTAGGAATCTGATGATTTTCGTAAAAGAAGTTTATGATGCATTCCCAGAAGACCCTTTTTGGGATGACTATGATGAATAAGCAAGCCCCGGCACTTTCCAAAAATCCGGGGCTTTGTGTTAGTTGCTGTAATTATCCAAAATAAATCTGCTTACCGATTTACCGGCTTCCTTTGCAGCTCTTTTTAATGCTTCAATCTCTTCCGGCGTTCCGCTGATTGTAGTAGAAACAAAAAGCTTCTGTCTTCCAGTTGCTTTACGTCCTGCACCCTCACGCGCTCCGCCGTGTCCGTTAGTTTTGGGTTCATTCATAAAACTAAGCTCCTATAGTCATTTCCTTAATAACAAAAATAACAACGGCAATTACAATGCCGCGCAAAACATTCTTAATAATAAGCCTTGTATTATTTGACATATTCGCTCCCCTGAAGTATTATCATGAATAAGCAAGGCGGGTCATGCGTCAACATAAACCCACCTGCTCCCGCTAGTGGAAAATCAAAAGCAGCAGTGCTTCAGCAATTACTGCACTGATAACCGCTATCAGGATTTCGTACAAAGCCTGCAAAAGTACGGTCTTTACTTTGCGGGCTCTTTTTTTACGATTACCCATGATAATACTCCTTAAAAAAGGAATGGACAAGAAGTAACCGCCGTAAAAATCGGCTGAAAGAAAAAAGAACAAACAAAAAGCCCCGGTATTTTGCCGGGGATTTTTAGTTTCAGAAGGACATTTTATTTTTTCAGTGCAAAGACTGCCAGGCTTTTACGCATTCCATGACAAAACGGCTTGCAGGCATATTGTTTTCCTTTGACAGCTGCTTAATCAAATCAATTTCTTCCTGCTGCAAAGAAAACTGAATCTGCTTTCTTCCGCTTTCAGAAAGCTTTTTGCGGCCGCTGCCTTCACGTGCTCCGCCGTGGGTTGTTTTTTCTAATTCCATGCGAACACCCTACCTCAAAATGAATTTTTCTATAATTTCCACTACAAATTTGAAAATTTCAAAAAGCAAAATTGCAAGCAAAAATTTTTTCTAATCTTGTCAATTAAAACCCCGTTATAAATTATTTCAGCATGAACAAAACTAGAAAAGCACGCCAGAAGCCGTGCTTTTCTAGTTTTTCAGCATTGGTCAGTGGCTTTTTCTTTTTTACCACGCAACATTCACTGTGCTTACGCTACCCTAAATACACAAATTTTTCAATTTTGCCCAAAATAAAGGAACGTGCAGCATTTTGCCTAAAACAAAACCGTTCTCCTAATTTGTTTCTGAATAAAAATTTATCCTTGCAATTCGTGTTTTTTTGGCATAACATGCTATAAAGCGATTTACATTTAGGAGCAATGTATGGAGTACAGAAAAGACCGGTACGGAAACGATTTATCAATTTTGGGCTATGGCTGCATGCGTTTCAGCAGGAAAGGCAACGTAATTGACGTAGACAAGGCAGAAAAAGAAATTCTTAGGGCAATTGAACTTGGCATAAATTATTTTGACACCGCATACGTTTATCCCGGAAGCGAAGATACACTGGGAAAAATCATTCAGCGCAATCCCCAAATTAGGGAAAAAATGTACATTGCAACAAAGCTTCCCCAGTACATCATCCGCAGCCTTGATCAGGTTAACAAGATTTTTGAAGAAGAACTGAAGCGCCTTAACACAGACCACATTGACTATTACCTTATGCATATGTTTACTGACGTTGCAGGCTGGGAAAACATAAAAAAGCTTGGAATTGAAAACTGGATTAACGAGAAAAAAACCAGCGGCCAGATTAAGCAGGTTGGTTTTTCTTTCCACGGCAATACCGACATGTTCCTTCAGGTTTTAAATGCCTACGACTGGGATTTCTGTCAGATTCAGTACAATTATCTGGACGAACACACCCAGGCCGGAAAAAAAGGCCTTCTTGCAGCTGCCCAAAAAGGCATTCCGGTAATTATTATGGAACCTTTGAGGGGCGGAAAACTTGTAAACATGCTTCCGCAAAAAGCGCTGGCTGCCATCGAAGCAAACCCTGTAAAACGCAGTCCTGCCGAATGGGCTTTCCGCTGGCTTTGGAATCAGAAAGAAGTTAGCGTGGTGCTTTCGGGCATGAACAGCCTTGAAATGCTGGAAGAAAACGTTAAAGTTGCAAGCGACGTTAAAATTGATTCGTTTACGGAAGACGACTTTAAGATGATTGAAAAAATTAAGGCGGCCATAAACGAAAACACAATTGTAGGCTGTACGGCGTGCAATTACTGCATGCCTTGCCCCAAAAAAGTTGATATTCCAAGTGCCTTTTATTATTTGAACCAAAGTGCGCTTATTGGCAAATGGAAGGCAATTTTTGAATACAGCCAGGTTGTGGGGCTTAGAAAAGAATCCAGCCTGCCAAACCAGTGCATTGGCTGCGGAAAATGCGAAAGCCACTGTCCGCAGAAAATACAGATTAGGCAAATGCTGAAAAAAGCTGACAAAACTTTGACCCCTGCACCGGTAAAGGCAGTGCTTAAAGTGGCAAAAAAATTTGTATTCAAATAATTTATGTTTTGAATAAAAACGTTCCAGTAAAACGCGCCGCCGGTTTTTTAAGCTGGCGGCTTTTTATTTCTTCAATTTTTTTTATTTTCAAATTGAAAAATAAAAGATTTTAAGGTTTAGTAAAAAACTGGTAATTCCTTATATTAAATATACTTTGCTGCAAAAGTTCTGCTATAACAAAAGTAAAATTGGTTCAATTTACAACACCCCAATTTTAGTGAGGAAACTATGAACAAATACAGCGGAACAAAAACGGAAAAGAATCTTATTGAAGCGTTTGCAGGAGAATCTAAGGCAAGGAACAAGTACATTTATTTTTCGGCAATTGCAAAAAATGAAGGCAAAAATAAAATTGCAAAGATTTTTGCAAAAACGGCGGACAACGAAGAAACCCACGCAAAAATGTGGCTTACCGAACTTGAAGGCTTAAACGACACCACAGCAAACCTTGCAAATGCCGCCGACGGCGAATATTACGAATGGACATGTATGTATGCAAAGTTTGCAAAAGAAGCAGAAGAAGAAGGTTTTGCAGAACTGGCGGCAAAATTCCGCGCAGTAGCCGCAATTGAAAAACGCCACGAAGAACGCTACCGTTTGCTTTTGGAAGACGAAGAATATTGCGCCCAGCTGAAAGACAGCAGCGTAAAGATTTGGGAATGCCTGAAATGCGGACACATCATTATTGGTGAAAAAGCGCCGGAATATTGCCCAACCTGCAACGAATACAACCAGTATTTTGAAGTGCGTGAAGAAACCTATGACCTGATGCTATGCCTTGGCCGCTGAACCCGGCTTAATGCGGCTTGCTGTGCATTGTGCCGCAACGCCGCGTCATACTGAAAAATCATGCGCCGTGCCGTGAAGACACATCTGCGTGCCACACGCATCACTGAAAAAAATGCGCCACCGTGCCACGCAAGCGAAAGCCCCTTGTGAAAACAAGGGGCTTTCGCTTTTCCGCCGCTTCCGGAAATCAGAAAGTTTTCAGCAATACGTGCAAGAATGCATGCAAAAAAACAAGCACAATTGCACGCAATTTTTACTTTTTCGCATTTTTCCACAAGCCGTGAATGTTGCAATACGCGTAAACGGCCTTAAAATCTTCGTCATCCGTAAGATGGAATTTTGCACACGGTTTTTCGCCTGGTTGCAGAAACTTTTGAGAAAAACCTTTTGTTGTCTGTACGACCACCCATTCAATAAAATGTTCAGCGGCCATGGGGTGTTCAACTTCGCCAATGGTTACGGTAACAAGCTTGCCTTTTGCAGTAAATTGCGGCACGTGCTTTTCATAAGTACCGTCGGATGTTCCGGATACAAGTTCAACCATGTTGTCACCACAGCAAACAGTAGGCACCGCCGAATCTTTAAGAATTGCAATGATTTTTCCGCAGTGAATGCATCTGTAAAACTTCATTTCCATAGTTTCCTCCTTATAAAAACTAAAACATGAAATTATTCATTTTTGCAAAAATTGCAAATTTTCCACTTTAATAAACGTAAATGTCGAATTTGAAAAAAACTAAAAGCGGCCGCAGACAAGCACAGACACGAAAAAAAATACGCCGTGCATAGCACAAGTCTTTTTTTCGGGGCTGGGATTGTTGAAAGGCTGCTTTTATTTTTTTTCACTTTTATTCAGTTTTTATAAAATTTTTACGCAGCGCAAATGCCAAAATTAACTTTCAAAAACAATTATCAGATAAAACCGCAAAACGGACATCATCAATTTTTAGTAAAAACTATGACAATTTGAAAAATGCCATAATAATTCACCCAGATTACAGCAAAAACCGCCGTGCCATTAAAGCCTTTCAATTTTAAATTTTCAGCCTGCCTGCGCTTATTTTTTTCAACCAATTTGCGGCATAGCCCGTTCAACGGCTTTTATTTGCCCGGTTATTAGGTTATAGTTTTTATTAGCACCCCAAAAGGAGTTTACCCATGAACAAAAATTACAGGCAGACACTGATAGCCTGCTACCTTGGTTTTATAACACAGGCCATCTGCGCAAACTTTGCGCCGCTTCTGTTTTTAACATTCAGCAAAAGCTACAATATTTCACTTGGCATGATTGCCCTTATACCCACAGTTTTTTATTTTACCCAGCTTGTTGTGGACATTCTGTGCGGCCTTGTCGTAGACCGCATCGGCTACAGAAAATGCGTTGTTGCTTCGGAAGTGTGCGCCGCGCTGGGGCTGATTGGCATGGCATTTTTGCCGGGCTTGTTTGCAAACCCGTTTACGGGCATTGTAATTGCAGTAATTATTTACGCCATCGGCAGCGGCCTTATTGAAGTTCTGGTAAGCCCCATTGTTGAAGCCTGCCCCTTTGAACACAAGGAAGCCGTAATGAGCATGCTTCATTCCTTTTACTGCTGGGGTTCGGTAGGCGTTATTGTTCTTTCGTCGCTTTTCTTCATTTTTTTCGGCATTGAAAACTGGAAGATTCTGGCATGTTTCTGGGCAGTCATTCCGCTGTTCAACATTTTTAATTTTGCAACCTGCCCTATTGAACGGCTTACGGAAGACGGCAAGGGAATGAGTTACTGGCAGCTTTTCGGCGTGCCAATTTTCTGGGTTAGCGTAATTTTAATGATTTGCGCCGGTGCTTCAGAAATTTCCATGGCGCAGTGGGCATCGGCTTATACGGAATCGGCACTGGGGCTTGCAAAAACCGTGTGCGACCTTGCCGGCCCATGCATGTTTGCCATTACAATGGGCATAAGCCGCGTTATTTTTGGCAAATTTGGCGACCGCCTGAATTTGAAAAACTTCATGATTGGTTCCGGCATTCTGTGCCTTTGCTGTTACGTGCTGGCTTCAATTTTCCAAAATCCTTTAATAGGCCTTATTGGCTGCATTATGTGCGGTTTTTCGGTTGGAATTATGTGGCCGGGAACAATCAGCATTTCTGCAAAACTGCTGCCGGGTGGCGGAACGGCAATGTTTGCGCTGCTTGCCATGGCCGGAGATTTGGGCGGTTCAATTGGTCCTGCCCTTGTTGGCAACATTACGGAAATTTTCGGCAACAACATGCATAAAGGCATGCTTGCAGGCTGTATTTTTCCGGCGGCACTTGTGGTGTGCGTAACTGCCTTAAAATTCCGCAAAACTGAAAAATAAATGCAGCCGCCAAATATAAAAGCCCGCTACCATTTGCCCGGGCTTTTTGAATTCTACGAGTTTTACAAAATTTTTCTGCCCCTTTTTTTCAGCCGCAGCAGCTGGTTTTATCCCTGGTGCGAAATCGGTTCAATTTACGGCGCACCGGCGGACTGCATTTGGGGCGGCGGCCGGGCTGGTTTTGGGCAGAACGGAATTGAAAGGCAGGTTTTAAGCCTTTGCCAGAAATACGGCATTTCGCCACGGCTTACATTCAGCAATTCGCTTTTGAAAAATGAACACCTTGCAGACCAAAGGTGCAACAAACTTTGCGCCCTTTTTGGCGGCACGGGTGGTGGCCGCAGAACAAATGGAGAAAACACCACAGGCGGCAAAAATTTAAACGCCCAAAGCGGCATCATCATTCATTCAGACCTGCTTTTAGAATACTTAAAAGACCGTTACCCGGAATTTTATTTTGTTTCTTCAACAACAAAGGTTCTTACCGGCTTTGACGATTTTTGCCGCGAACTGAACCGGGAAGATTTTAAATACGTTGTGTGCGATTTCAGGCTTAACCGGCAATTTGAAAAATTAAACGCCCTTCCGCCGGAACAGAAAGACAAAGTTGAGTTTTTGTGCAACGAGTGCTGCTGGTTTGAATGCACCAAACGATATGAATGCTACGAAAACGTAAGCCGTAAAGTATTGGGTCAAAACTGCCCCGACCATCAGTGCGCTGCCCCAAACAGCGGCCGCGGTTATGTTTTTTCTGCGGCAATGAAAAACCCGGGCTTTTTAAGCGTTGACGACATTAAAAATGTTTACATGCCTATGGGTTTTACCAACTTTAAAATTGAAGGGCGCAGTCTTGGCAGTGCGCTTATTCTGGAATTCATTCTGTACTATATGACCAGACCGGAACACCAGCTGGAAGTAAGGGAACAAATTTATCTGGACAATACGCTGGATTTGTTTTAGCTGCGGCACTTTTAAAAGGTGCACAAGGCTTTGTCTGGCAAAAAACACCTAAAAATGCGCCCTGCCCAATGCACCTGCCGGGCGTAGCATTTTTAAAGGCGCCCGCGACTTTTTCCGCGTTCATTTACCGGCATAAGCTACGGCATCAACCTGAAACAGCAGGCCTTTATGGGCAAAATCAGTTTGAATTGATTTTCGTACCGGGTATTTTCCGTTAAAACGCTTTTTAATTACTTCTTCCATCACCGGAATATTCCAGATGTCCCGAAACAGGCAGTCCATTTGAACCACACTTTCCAAATTAAGGCCAGCCAGCCCAAGCCGGTATTCCAGACAATCAAAAGCACCGTTTATCTGCTCTTCAACAGTTCCGCCAATGTTTCCGGCACAGTAACCAACGTAGCAAAAATCGCCTGCCCGGATAATTCCCGAATGTGCATATTCTTCGTTTACGTCAAAACGTTCAATCATTTTTTAACCACCCTTTCTGTTTTGCCATTTCTACCAGCTGGGGCTGAATTTGGGGATACGTCCATTCCTGCGGCAGTTCGTCCATAACTGCTATTCTTTCAATTTCGCTGTGCAGTTCCGGCTCAAAGGAAAAAACTTCCGCGTAGAAAAGCATTCCAAAAGTTTCCGCGCCGTTAAAATTTTCCGGTGCAGTAACGGAATAAGCGCACACCGGCGAAAGCTTGTATTCCAGCGCGCCGGTTTCTTCGTAAAGTTCCCGTTTTGCTGTTTCAGTTATCGTTTCGCCCGGTTCCCTATGGCCGCCGGGAATTTCCCACGTGGTTCTTTCTTTATGCTTGCAAAAAATCCATTTGCCGTTTGTTCTGGCAATTATTACGGCAAACTTCAAAAGCGAATCTTCTGCATTTTCGTAGCATTTTACGATTGTCATATTTTTTTAACCCTTTACCAATTTTTTTACTGGTTCATTTTGTCTACAATTTCAGCAGGCTTTACCGTCATTTCTGCCCAGGCAGGCATAAAGCCGCTTTTAAAGGCATTTCGCGCAGAACCAATGTTTGACCACGCGCAGCAGTAAAAAGGCACTTTACCGCGGTCTAAAATTTCTGCGGCAAGGCAGCCGGTAACAGAAGAAGCAATTCCCTTGCGCCGGTATTCGGGCAGAACGTCAACGCCAATCTGCCACATTTCGTCGCAGTCGGCAGAACAGGCGGCAAAACCAACAAGCCTGTTTCCGTCGTAAGCGCCAACGCCAAGAATATCCAGTTCCGCCCGGTCTTTACAAAGGGCGTTGCTCCATTCCGGCAAATAAAGCGTTTCAAAATCCTTTTTTTCCAGAACTTTAAGTTCATACTTGCATGGAATTCGTTTTATGCGTTCAACGTCGGGCAAAAAATATTCTGCCATAAAACATACTTTCTGCCCTCGTTTCATCATCCGTTCGTTAAGCCAGTGCATGTTGGGCGTTTCAAAACAGTGATAATATTCAAACTTACCTAAATATTCCTGCACCAAATCCCGGTATTCGTCCAAAACGGAAGCAACAATATTGCTGCCGTAAGAAACCAGATTGCAGGTTATCGGTTCCTTGTAATATTTCCGTGCCAGCGGACTTAGCCCGGATTTTACGATTACGTTTTCAGTTTTTGCAAAATCGCCCGGTTCGGCATTCGTGTCCAGCGCAGACTGCTTCATGGCAATCTGCATTATTTCCCTGTTTGTCATTTTCTTTTTTCCTTAACAACTGAACGTAAATTGAAAATTCATTAATTTTCGGCAATTCCGGCATTCGGGCAAATCAGCCGTTTGCGCGGTTTGCCTGCTTTATTTTTTGCCAGTCTTCACGTGAAATAACGAAAACTTTTGTAATTTCGTTTACTTCGTCTTCAAATTCGTATGCAAAACGGCAGCCCCACGAAACTGCGGTTCTGGCAGAAGGTTCGTTTGTGTACTTCATGTACGAAAAAATCTGGTTGAACGGCGTGTTTTCAAAAGTCCAGTCGCGTACAGCGGCGGCGGCTTCTCTGGCAAAACCCATTCTCTGTTTGTCAGCGCGAATGTGGTATCCAATTTCCGGTTTTATAACGCCGCCAATGTTCTGCATCGTAAGTCCGCAGTCGCCAATCATTTCGCCACTTTCTTTAAGGCACACAGCCCACAGACCAAAACCGAATGTTCTGTAACGTTCCACGTTTCTTTCAATCCATTCCCTAACACGTTTTTCATCGAACGAGTACGGATAATGCTGCATGATGCCGGAATCGGCAAGCACCCTGTTAAGCGAGGAAAAATCATCATCATTCATTTCGCGCAGAACCAGCCTTTCTGTTTCAATCGTCATAAATCATTCCTTTATAAAAGTTCTGTCTGTTTCCGGCACACCGGCTTCATCCGAAACGTAGCGTTCAACCTTCATGTGCAAATCGTATTTTTCCCTTAAATTTATAATTGTCTGCATCATTGGCGAACCGTGATGCACGTCAATCGCCTGCTGGTTTTCCCAGCTGTCAATCAGCAGAACCGTGCTTTCATCGTCCATCGGGAAAAAATATTCGTACCGCAGGTTGCCTTTTTCGGCTTTTATTTTTTCTACGGTTCCGCTGGCTTTCATTTCTTCAGCAAATTTTCTTGCATTGCTGCCTTCGCCAGTGTAATAAATGTTTACTGTTACTGCCATAATCACTCCATCATTTTTCAGTTTAGTTTTTGCGGTTTACACTTTGCCTGATTTTCCCCGGTAAGCATTTCAAAAGTAACGCCGTATTTTTCTGCAATGTCACGGGCAAAAGACTTTCCTTCCGGCGGTGCAACTTCCACCTTAAAGGAACGTTCGCCGTTTTTGGCCTTTACCACGAGTGAAGCCGCCTTAAACACACATTCACCGTTAATTTCGTCAATGTCAAAGGCAAGCTTGTGCATGTGCGTGTTGTAAATTGTGTAAATGCCTTTTTTTAAAATGGCTTTTACAGAATCACGGGCAATGTAATAGCCTTCTTCAAAGGAAGTTGTGGAATATGTTTCGTTAAGTAAAAGCAGGCTTGTTTTGGTTGCGCCGGTGTAAAGCTGCTTAAAGCGCATGCATTCTTCGCCAAGCCGCCCCAGTTCCATTGTCTTGTCTTCGTCAGCCGGAAAATGGGTAAAAATGCCGTCAACGGGCATGAATTCAAAAAGTTCGCCTGGCACAAAAAGGCCAGCCTGGGCAAGGCAGAACAGAAGCCCGACCGCCTGGGTTATTGTGGTTTTGCCGCCGCGGTTTGCACCTGTTAAAATGTAAACAAGGTGTTCGCTGTCAAAAACCAAATCATTGGGCACAATCTGCTGGGCGGTCATTTCCCTGTTGAACGCAGAAAGAAGCTTAAAATTGTAAATGCCTTTTGCGTTCATTTTTTTGCAGGAAGAATTTGCCGTGCCCGGCAGCGGTTTGCAGAATTTAAAGCCTTTTTCCTGCATTGAACGAATGAAATTTGCAAAGCGAATGTAAAAAATAAATTCGGGAATAAGGTTCGTTATTTCCGTTATTTCAATGTAGACGTATTTTTTTAAAACCATTTGCAGTTTATGCACGATGTTGCCAATAAACATGTTGGCAATTTTATCCATGTAAAAGGTGGCGTTTTCCGTGCGCGGGTCGTTTGCACGTGCCATTGTTTCCAGTCTGGCAACAAGTTCATCGCTGGCAGAAGTTAAAGAATGATATTTAAAATCGTCGTTCCATTCGGCTTCTTCGTTTATTGTGTCTTTTGCAGCAATTTTTTTTGCAAAGTTTTCTATTACGTTGGATTTTGTAAAAGGCTTTTTATTGAAAGAAATAAGGCCAATTCCGTTTGCTTCGTATTTTTCGTTAAGGTTTATGCCAATGGTAACGCTTTGCAGGCTTGACGTAGACGCCTTTAATTCGGAAATGTCTTTTTTCAATTCTTCAAAACCGTTGTTTTCGTACAAATCTTTAATGTGCGTCCGCAGGTTCTGCATTCCGGCAGATTTCAGTTCAAACTTGCAAAGGTTTTCGTACAATACTTCCACCGACTTAATGTAGTCGCTTATTTCTGCAAGGTTGTGCAAAAGTTCCCATGCGGAACTGGTTTCTTCAAAACGCCCGGACAAACCGCTGTATTTGCGCTCGTAGTCAATGTGCACTAAAACTTCCATAAGTTTTTCGCACATTTGCGGATTGCGGTAAATATCTTCAAAAACGTCGCAGCGGTAGGCGGTGTTGTAAGGGTCATCGCTCATTTTTGAAAAAATATTAAGGAAAAGTGTCTGTTCTTCGTATTTTTCCGTAATGTTTTCGCAGATAAAATCAAGTCCCAAATCGTGAATTGAAATGTCTGAAAGTTTTTTAAAACCGGCTTCGCCATTGGGGTAAAGCAAACTGAAATTTGTACTCATGTTTCCATTTTACCACAATTTTACAAAATTGCAGAAATAAACCCTATTTCAGAAAGGTTCTGATCATTTCCTTTTCTTCGCCGGTCATAATGTGCATGTGGCCTCTTCCCTTTATTAAATACGCCGTGCAGTTTGGAATGATTTTTAAGGCGCGGTTAATTACGCCCTTCCCCGGAAAAAGACAGTCTTTTTCCGCGGCCATAACAAGCACCGGGGCGCGGCACTTTTTTATAAGCCTTGCGCTTACATTGCTTGGCATGGCGGTTTTTACTTTTGCATAATTTATGCTTAGTTTTGCAGTCTGATAAATGTCTTCCGTTATGTTGCTTTCGGTTACGGCCATTGGCAGCATGGTTTTTCTAAGCCATTCGTCTTTGCGGGTAAGCCAGTACATAATCATTGGAAACATCATGCTGACGCTGTTAACGGCCGGCGCATTTTTTATTCCGGAAGGAACGTACAGCACCGCTTTTTTAATTTTTTCCGGCGCAACGCACATTGTTTTTGCCAGAACGCCTGCACCAAATGAACCGGCACAGCAGCTGATCCGGCTGTACCCTAAACCGTCAATAACTTCACCAGCCCATTTTCCGTAATCATAGCCTCTGGCTGGCAGGCAGGTTTCTGCACTTTTTCCCGGGTGCCCGATAATATCAGCCGCGTAAATGTGGTAATCCGCAAACATAAAACTGAAAAACAGAAGGTTGTATGCGCTTGTTGCGTTGCCGCCATGAAAAACCAGCAGCGGTTCGCCATTTAAATTGCCGGTTTCTACAATGTGGGTTTTGCCCAAAGAAGTGTCAATCCAAACATCATTATAGCGGCTGTTTATTCTGCCAAGCTGTTCATCGTAAAGTGCAAGTATTTGTTTTTTGCCCTCTTCCGTTTTGTAAATCGATTTCACTGTTTTACTCCTTCAGCGCGCGCACTAAAACAAAAGCTGCTGCCTGTCTATCCAGCTGGACTGCACCGCGTCGCGAATTACATCGCCGTTCATAAGGCTGCCCAGCAAAAAAGGCGAATTTGGGTTGTGCTTTTTCATGTTTTCTTTTACCAGTGCGGCATTGGTGTTGGCGTAGCAATATCTGCACAAATGACCGCAGGTATCGTAAGCGCCAATATCGCTGCCCAAAATGCAGGCACATTCTTTACGCTGGGTTCCGCTGCCTTTGGGCACAATCAGCCGGGCGTTAAGCGCGGTTTCAAAGGTTTCCGCCGTCATGCAGCCGGAACAGTCTGCGCCATAAGCGGCAAGTTCTGTACCTTCGGCGCAGGGTTTTACAACCATGCCGTAATGCCCGGCAATTTTTATGCATTCTTTACCAATTTTCAGCCTGTCTGCCAAGCCCACTGCCCTTGCGGAAGGAAAATTCCTTTCAACTTTTTTATAAATGTCAATAAAACTTATAACGCAGGTTTTTGTATAGCCTGCAAGGTTTTGCGCCATTTTTTCAAATGTTTCAATGTGCCATTCTGCGGAATGATTTTCGTCTACAAAAATCGGGTCGTAGCGCCAGCCAATGGAATTCAGCCCAACAATTTCGGAAAGCCGCTTGAAATCTTCCATTATAGTGGTTTTTTCCGGCACGTTCGGTTCAATGTCTTTTCCGTAGGGCGTAATGGTTACAAACCAGTATTGCCCATAAGGTTTCAGCAGTTTCATGCGCGGCAGCATTGGCGCCGGGTTTTTGGTGCAGAAAGCTATTAAATCTACCACGTCCGGCGAAAGCCGGAATTTTGTAACGGACTGAGGACTGTAAGGATTGCGCACAAGAACAAAACCGGCCTTAAGCCGGTTTGCAAACCACCGGGAATAAAATGCCGGTATGTCCGTTCTGTTGCCGGTGTGAATTATCATTTTCGCTTAACGCTTAAAAATGCTTCTTTTTATACCACACGTACCTTAACCATGCGGTAAAGCCGCTCATAAACCATACAATTCCTACAGACCACCAAATTCCCCAAAGGCCGATGACCGCAATTGAAGTAAGGGCAACGGGAACAAAAAAACGGCCGATTACTTCAATTATTCCGTTAAGCAGGGCAAAAAAAGCGTCGCCCACACCGTTAAGCACGCCGCGCACAACGTAAATAATACCAAGGAATATGTAGAACAGACAGGTAATTTTCAGCGCCATTGCACCCATTTCAATTACTGCCGGATCTTTTACAAAAATGCTTGTAATCGGTGCACCCCAAAACATCATAACCGGGACCATGACGGCGGTAAAACCGGACATAAGCAGCAAAGCCTTTTTATAGCCCTTTATAACCCGGTCAAATTTCTTTGCACCATAATTCTGCCCCGTATAGGTAGAAAGCGCCGTACCAATTGTCTGGTATGGCTGGTGAATAACCTGTTCAATTCGGCTGGTAGCAGTAAAAGCCGCAATGGCATCTGCGCCAAAAGTGTTTACAACACGCTGCAATGCCATGCACGATATTGCAATTAAAGAAAACTGCAACGAAAGCGGCACGCCAATCCGTACTACGTTCCATGCAATGTGCCGGTCAAATGCAAGTTCGCTTTTATTAAACCTAAAGTAAGAATTGAACTTAAAAGCGTACCACAGGCACACTGCCCCGGAAACAAACTGGGAAATAAGCGTTGCAAATGCCGCGCCAAACACGCCCCAGTGAAAGAAAAACACAAATACAAAATCCAGAATGGTGTTTACAATGCAGGAAAAAATTAAAAAATATAAAGGCGTTTTGGAATCGCCCAGTGCGCGAAGCATGGCAGCCACGTAATTGTAAAGCGAAACAAAGGCAAGGCCTACGCACATTATCTTCATGTAAAGCACAGCTTCCGGCAGAACGTTTTCAGGCGTTTCCAAAAGCAGAAGCAGCGGCTTTGTTAAAATAAAAGCCAAAGTGCCCACTACAATGGGAAAAATAACCATAATGTAGGCAACGTTTACAAGGCACTTTTTTACAAGCGTCGTATCGTCTTTTCCAAAATACTGGGAAGTTATGATTCCGCCGCCAGAACCGATTCCGTTGCACAACGCAAAAAAGAAAAAAGTAATGGAACCCGTTGCACCAATGGCTGCAAGGGCATTTTTACCAATCAGCTGGCCAACAATTACGGAATCTACCACGTTGTAAAGCTGCTGAAAAATATTACCAATCATCATCGGTACGGCAAACACAACCAGCAGCCTTACCGGGTTGCCTTCCGTCATTTTTAAAACATTGTCTTTCACTTTTAATTCTCCGCCTGCCATAAAGGGCAGCCTGAAATTGAACCCCAAACAGGGCTTTTAACATTTGCAGAATGATTTCATGCGTTCAAGGGCGTCCATAAGAACGGCTTTGGGGCATGCAAGATTTATCCGCACAAAATTTTCCCCGGTTGTACCGTACTGACTGCCGCCGCTTATAAAAACGCCGGTTTTTGCGCGCAGCTTTTGCGCAAACTCGTCGCCGGTCATACCGGTTTTGCCAACATCAACCCACATCAAATATGTTGCTTCGGCTTTTACAGCTTTAAGCTGCGGCATGTTTTTACCAATAAAATCTTCTGCAATCTTTCTGTTTTCCCAAAGATACCCGTTCAGCTCGTTCAGCCAGTCTTCGCCACTGGTAAAAGCCGCAATCGTTGCATCCATTGCAAATGCATTGGGTTCAGCAACTTCGTCGGTGTTAAGGGCGCGCCAAACCTTGTGCCTAAGCGAAGGATTGTAAACAGCCACAGCCGCAGAATGAATACCGGCGATGTTGAAGCATTTGGTAGGCGCAATGCACGCAACAGAAATTTCCCGGCACGTTTGCGAAGCGGACGCAAAAGGAATGTAGGATTTTGAAGGTTCAGTTATGTCGCAGTGAATTTCATCGGAAATAACAGTAACATTGTACTTTTTGCAAAGTTCGCCCACTTTTTGCAGTTCTTCCTTCGTCCATATTTTGCCGCAAGGGTTGTGCGGATTGCACAGAATCATAAGGCTTACCTGAGGATCGGACAAATCCTTTTCAAGGCGCGAAAAATTCATGGAATATTCGCACTTTTCTTCGTCATAATCCAAAGGGCTTTCCAAAACATATCTGCCGTTATTTACAATTGAATTGTAGAAAATGTTGTAAACCGGCGGCTGAATCAGAACTTTTTCAGCCGGGCTTGTCAGTTTTCGCACGCAGGTAGAAAGCGCCGGAACAACGCCGGTGCAGAAAACCAGCCAGTCCCGTTCAATTTTCCAGTCGTGGCGCTTTTTCCACCAGCCGGAATAGGCATCAGCCCATTCATCCGGAATATCCGAATAGCCGAACACCCCGTGTTCCGCCCGTTTTGCAATAGCTTCCTTTATGCAGGGCGCGGTTTCAAAATCCATGTCTGCCACCCACAGCGGCAGTTCGTTTTCGGCAACGTTCCATTTGTAGGAATTGGTATTTCTTCTGTTAACTGTTTTGTCAAAATCGTATTTCATTTTTCAGTCAGTTCCGGTTTTCGTTTTCGTTCGGGTCTTTGCAAAGTGTTTCCCCAATACTGGCACATTCAATTTTTGTAAGGCCCGGATTGCATCTTGAAGGATTGAGGATAAGAGTTCCAATTTCCTTTGCCGTAATTTTGCCGGAAAGGGGATTTTTTACGCTTTCAATTTTACTGTTTACGGTTGCATTAATGTTTGAACAGTATTCAAAGGCAAGGTCTGTGTTTACAAGCGTGCAGTTTTCCAGCACAAGGCCGTCAATGTAGCAAAGCCCCTGATTGCTTTCGATTACACAGTTTACAAAACGCAGGTTTTTGGAATACCAGCCAAGATATTCTCCAACAATGTGCGAATCATAAACCGTTACGTTTTCGCAGTTCCAGAAGGCATCTTTGGAATTAAGCCGTGAATTATGAATTTCAATGTCTTTTCCGCCGTCAAGGAAATAGTTTCCGTCCAGCGTAAAGTCTTCTGCGTAGAATTTTTCAGAATTCATAGCAAAATAGTCGCCGGTGGCCTTTACTTTTTTAATTGAAATGTCAGAACAAGTCCACAATGTTTCGGCCGCATTTTCAAATACAACGTTTTCAAGCTTTATGCCGGAACTTCTTCTGAATTCTTTTGGCGCAATAATGCGCGAATTTTTGATTGACATGTTTTTTACGTACCAAAGCCCGGATTTTCCGAGTTCGTAAAAGGTTGTGTTTTCAACCTGCACGTTTTCCGTGTTCCACAAAGGGTATTTGTATTCAAATTTTGAATCTTTAATGGAAATGTTTTTGGCGTGTTTAAGCGGCGATTCACCGTCTTTAAAGGTTGAAGCAGCGTATTCTTTTCCGTCTGCAAAATATTCTGCACGTTCGCCTGTAAGTGTTTCGTTTTCTATTTTCATTCTAATCCTCCAAAAGCTGTATAAAAATAAAACAAAAGCGGTGCTTAAAGCCTGTGCCTTTGCCGCGGTTTTGCAAAAATCGCAATAAAAACCCTATTCTCATTGTATCACCTAAGGCAAAATTACTGTTATTGCCAGCCGCATATTTTACAAAATGAACGAACCCAAACGCAAGGGCGCAAAAGCCTGCACCGGTGCGCCGTTTAATACGCCGGGTTGTTTCATCCGCGCCAGCCGGAATTATTCCGGGCTTTTTTATTGTGGCGCAAACAATTGCGGAAAAATGCGCGCGCATTTTATCTTGCAGCTGCGTAGCTTTCAATTGCCCAGGCTTTGTCTGCAAGTTTTTTGTGCTGTCCGCAGTGCTGGCAGTAAGCCCCTTCCATAAGCGATAAGGCCACGCCGCAGGAAGAACAGCGCAAAAACGACGGTGCGCACACGGCCTGGGTTTTGCAGTTTTCATTTTTTACAAACAGAATTTCAAGTTCTTCCGTTCTGCGGTAAACGGCTGAATTTTTTTCGCAAAGCCATTCTACAAATCTGCGCTGCCTCTTACCGGGTTAACTTTTGCAGTCAGTTCAATTACTGAAAGTTTGGCAACGGCTGTTCTCTCCACTGCGTCCCGGTTGTAGTCAAAGTTTCGGGTTTCTTCGTAACGCGCCATTATGATGCGGTCAATGGCGTGCTGTTTTTCTTCGCCCTGCAAAAATTCTGCCTTGCATTTGCCCATTACGCTTTTGTAGCGCATGGTTACGTCTTTTTTTTCTGTAATGCAGTCCATTTCAAGCGGTATGTCCATTTCAAATGAACAGTACGGGTTTTTGCACAGCATTTCGTACTTTTTGCCGGCCATTGCGCCGTGAATGTAAAAGCAAATCTGATTTTTTTCTGCCGTATATGCAAAGTTTACCGGCACAATGTACGGAAAATCTCCGTCGGCAAGGCCAAGCCTTAGTATGCTGCACTGGTCTATAATTCCGGCAATTGTTTCAAAATCAGTTACTTCCCTGTCTTTTCTTCTCATATCCGCCTTCTGTAATTCGGTTAAAATGTTTTGCGCTTTGCAATTTTTTTTGGGGCGCCGCCGGGTACATAATAGAATTAAATGGTATTCTTGCTCTAGTGCCTGAATGCTGACCATTTCGGATGTCCGTTGCCAGCAACAGTGCATGACGTGCAACAGCACTGGCACACGTGTACGTGCGGTATACGTACTGTAGAATGTTGTACACTAACAACGATGTTTGCATATTCAAAAAATGTTCAGGAAAATCTTACGACGGAACAGAAAAAGGCAATTGGAAATATAATTGAAGAAATAAAAAAGAAGGCTTTATCATGGCAGAATTGACATTTGAATCGGCATTGACGGATGAACAGATTGCAGAAAATTTTAAGAACATTTCGTTTTTTGACGGATTAATGAACGGCTTAAACGAAGTCTTGGCTTATGAAAAAGGTTCTTCAAAAGCAGAAACTTATGCCAGGAAAAGCAGTCTTCCAGAAGTTGACGTTGCTAAAGAAAGAGCTTCGCTTAATATGACGCAGAAAGCCTTTGCCACGCTGATTGGTGTTTCAAAAAGAACCGTTGAAGCATGGAAATCTGGGAAATGTACACCGTCCCCAACTGCAAAAAAACTTATTCATTTAATCAGCATAGATCCTTCTCTTGTTCAAAAACTGTAAACCCGGTCAATAAAGCAGGCTTTTGCCCGGCTGCAAGTGGCAAGTGGCAGAGATTTTGCTAGGCGGAGAGTTTTTTGCAAGCAGAAAAATTTTAACGTACCGAACCCGTAAAAAAAAGTTCCCGTAAAACCTGTTTACGGGAACTTTTTCGCATTATTACCTGATAAAATTGTACTTTTGCTTTTTCAGGTTCAGGCTTCGCCGTCTTTTGGCAGGCCTAAAAGCGGGCGGGCTACCAGCCGGTTGAAAAATTCAATAAGCGGTCCCATAAAGAACGCGGTAATAATTGTACCGATGCCGGCAATCGTCGGAATCTGCTTTATTGTTCCGCCGGCAAGAAGGAACAGTGCACAGCCTGCAATAACGCAAACCAAATCGGTGCAAATGCGAATGTACTGAAACTTTCCAAGCTTCCATTTGTAGGCAAAAACAATTGCAACTGCGTCGTAGGTTGAAACACCAAGGTTTGCCGTCATGTAAAGTGCCGAACCGAAACAGATGATTACAATTCCAACCAGCAGGCAGGCAGCCCGCACCACGTAGGAAGGGTCTACAATCACGGTCTGCAAATATTCATAGGTGAACTGGGTAATGTAACCAAGCAGAAAAAGGTTGATGAAAGTAGCAATACCAATGCGCGAACGGTCGGCAATTAAGCTGAAAAGCAGCAGAATTACGTTTACGATAACGTACAATGTGCCGAATTTTATCGGTATCAGTTCGTCAAGTCCTGCCATAAGCGACTGAAACGGGTCTACGCCGAGGGCTGCAATTTTGAAAATTCCTACCGAAATGGCGCAGATAATAACACCAAACAGCGACATGGCAATTCGTTTTGCCAAAATCTTATTTTTTTCTTCCATTATAATTGTTCCTGTATATTCTTCAAAAAAATTATTTCATTTTGTCATGCTGAATTTGCTAACCTTCAGCGGCTGTGCACAGCATCTACCATTGATTACAAACCAAGTTCGGAATGACAAACCAACGTCATGCTGAATTTGTTAGCCTTCGGCGGCTGCGCACAGTATTTATTACAGCATCAGGCGGTAAATTGCTTCAACGTCTTTCTGTTCAAGGGTGGTAAAACCGCTGATTTTGCCGCTTGTGTTGCCGTTACCGTAACAGCAGGTATGGGCAAGTTTTTCAATGTCGGCTTCTTTTGCGCCAAGTTCTGCAAAGTTTTTAGGCATGCCAATTGAAACCAGAAAATTCCGCAAGGCTTCAATACCGGCTTTTGCAGTGCGTTCAGGATTATCAAAATCCATCTGGCAGCCCCAAACGCGCACGGCGATTTTTGCAAAGCGCATAACATCGTGCTGCAATGTGTAAGTAAATACCGCAGGCATGGCAACCGCAAGCCCTGCACCGTGGGCGCAGTCGTACAGTGCAGAAAGTTCGTGTTCCACGTTATGGCTTGTCCAGTCCTGGCTGCGACCGACACCGCAGGAATTGTTGTGCGCCATCATGCCGCCCCACATAATATTTGCGCGTGCATCGTAATCGTCAGGGTTTACCATAACTTTAGGGGCTTCGTTTACCATAGCAAGAATGAGCGCTTCAATCATGCGGTCTGTAACTTCGACATTTTTGGTGTTTGTAAGGTAGCGTTCGTAAAGGTGGGCAATAATATCGGTAATGCCGCAGGCTGTTTGATAAGCAGGCAGTGTCTGGGTTAGTGCCGGGTTAAGTACCGAAAATTTCGGGCGATATGCTTCGCCGCTTGCACCGCGCTTAATCATGCCGTCTTCTTTTGTAATTACGGAATCCGGCGAACCTTCTGAACCGGCGGCGGCAATGGTTAAAACCGTACCGATTGGAAGGGCTTTTTCTACGGGTTTTCCTTCGTAATAATCCCAAAAGTCGCCGTCGTAAACGGCACCGGCTGCAATTGCCTTGGAAGAATCGATTGTACTTCCGCCGCCAACTGCAAGAATAAAATCAATTTTCTTTTCGCGGCACAATTTAATGCCTTCGTAAACAAGTCCGCTTCTCGGGTTTGGTTTTACGCCGCCAAGTTCGGTATAGGCAATGTTTTCTGCGGCAAGAGATTTTTTAACTCTGTCAAGCAACCCCGATTTTATAACTGAACCGCCGCCAAAATGAATGAGCACGTTTGAACCGCCAAAGCGTTTTACCAGCTGTCCGCACTGGGTTTCGGCGTCTTTACCGAATGCAAAATAAGTTGGCGCGTAAAATGAAAAATTTTCCATAAATAAATTCTCCTGCCTTTGCTTTAAACTGAAAAATCAGCTGAAAATATGCGCCGCTTATAAAAAATTAACAAAACAGCGCATTTTTAAGGATAACACAGCCCAAAGTACCTGTATAGTTTGTTATTGCTTATTTTACTTGGTAAAGTGAATAATACGCGCTGTATATGGCAAAAAATATTTCGCCATTTCAGCCAAGCCGAAGCAGCCTGCACGAAGCAAAAATCATATTAAAACCAGGCCCGGTATGACAGATTTTTCAAGCTTTTGCGGAATTATGACTGAGGATAACAGTTTTTATGTTTCAACAGCTGAAATTATAAAAAACCCTGATATAATCCCAAAAATCTATTCCGTATTTGCAGCCAAAACGCACTGTAACCGTATTGTTTTTGGGGCTTATATAAATAATCTGACCAAGATTGCCGTAAGCAAAAAAATCGGAGTCACCGTCATTACGGCGCATTATGTACCAAAAATAACCGTAACAACCGCCGTCAATTCCTTTTAAAACCTGCGGTCCCCATTTATTTTTATAGCCGTAATATTCCAGCCCTTTTCCGTCGTCGGCAAGGCATTTTTCTATCCATTCGGCACTAACAACCTGCTGTCCCATTGCCCGGCCCTTATCCCTGAAAAGGCAGCCGAACCGCACAAAATCCATTGCAGTTGCATTAATGCCGCTTTCCATCTTTTCAAAGGCATCATTACGGCTGTCCAAACTCCAGCTTGCGTCAGCTTCCGCACCCATTTTTGCCCACAGACAGCGGCTAAGATATTCTGCAACACTAAACCCCGATGCGCGTTCAATAATTAAGCCCAGCAGAAGCGGATTATAATTGTTGTACAGAAAATGCCTGCCCGGTTCTTCGGCAATTTTAGTTTTTTCCAGCGCCAGCTGCCGCAGACCGGGATTCCAGTAAGTTTCGGTATCGTCGCCAAAAATGCCGCTTTCGCTGTATTTTATGCCCGAACACATTTTCATCAAATCTTCAATGGTAATTTTTTCAAAACCGGCGTCGCGCTCCAGAAGTTCCGGCAGCCATTTTGCAATGCTTTCCTTTTCGCTTGCAATTTTGCCTTCTTCAATAAGGCAGCCAATCATTGCAGAATTAAAAACTTTTGCAACTGAAAACGAAGTAACAATTGAATTCCGGTTAAAGCCCGTGCCGTATTTTTCAAAAACAACAGAATCATCTTTTACAACAATCATCGCCTGTGTCTGCGTTTTTTCAAAAAACTCGTCTAAATTTTTGCAGTTAAAAGAATCAGTAAAATATTCCGCAATATTCGGGTCAATTTTTTCATCAAACACGCGAACCGTTTCGCCGCGCCCAATCGTTCTTGCCGGAAAATATTCGTAATCAAAAACAGAAACATCAAAGCGCTCAATCGCGCGCCGCTGGGTAGCCGTGCAAGACGAAAAACAAAGCACAGCCAGCAAAAACAAAAACTTTTTCATGCCCCAAATATAGCAGAATTTGCTATTTTGTTGCACGGCATTTCCTTTTGCAGTTCAAGTGCGTCTTTATTGAATTTTACAGAACCGAAATATTGAGATTTATCGTTTTTTGAATTATTTTGCGAAGGAAGGTTATATTTGTACATTATATATTCAATATAATTTTCCAAATCTGCAAGACATTCCTGCGGCATAGATTTTATCTGTTCAATCATAACGTCATAGCTCATTTCAAACTCCTATAAATAAGTATAGCAAATTTTCAGAATGTTTTTTTTGCAGCCAAAGCGCACTGTTACAGGGCTTTTGTCAATATCAGTTCCATGGGCTGTTCGTAGCCGGGAACATTGACCGTAAAGCCGCCGCTGTCTTTGTAGCCGATTTTGCGGTAAAAATGCTGGGCGTTTTCATCCACCTGGGTTGATGTCATAACCATGCCGTAGCCCTGTTTTTTCATGTCGGCTTCCCAGTGTTCCATTATCATTCTGCCCAGACCATGCCGCTGTGCACCGGGGCTTACAAAAAGCATGGTACAAAAAGGCGTGTTGTCCCAAAACAAATTGAAGCGCAAAATAGCGGCGGGTGCGCCGTCCACCAGCAGAACATAGCCCTGACGGGCTCTAACTTTCTTTTCAAATTCGCTTTCTGGCAAATGCCGGTCTAAACTGAACCAAAAATCTTTGTCGCTGTTTTCCGCATATCTGATTTTTACCACTCTAATTCTCCAAATTTCTTTAATTGCATTGCAAAACCGGCGTCTGGTGCGTTTTTACTTCAACTATTGTACAGCAAAAGTTGAAAATTTTTTAATTTTTGGGCTAAATTATCTTAGCAAAAACAAACGGAGACGCGCCGATGATTTGGGATAAACTTTCGCCTTTTTACGATTTTTTTGAAAAGATTTACAACGGCAAGTGTTTTAAAGGCATTGCGCTGGAAATTGTAAATTATGTAGAAGCCGGTGACACGGTTTTGGAATGTGCCTGCGGAACCGGGCTTTTGTCCGCGCCAATTGCAGGCAAGTGCAAAAAGCTTGTTGCAACAGATTTTTCCGAAGGAATGCTGAAGCAGTGCGCCAAAAAACTGAAAAAATTTTCCAACGTTTCAATTGAAAAGCAAAGCATTTTGCAGTTGCCCTACCCGGACAATTCTTTTGACGTGGTAGTTGCCGCAAACGTAATTCACCTGCTGGGCGAACCCGAAAAAGCCATTAACGAATTAAAGCGTGTATGCAAAGCTGGCGGCAAAATTGTTATTCCAACCTACGTTAACAGCGAAAAGAAAAACGCCGTAATTGCGGCAAAACTTTTGGGCAAAACCGGCGTAGATTTTAAGCGGCAGTTCAGCCTGCAAAGCTATAAAGAATTTTTTGAAAGCTTCGGCATTACAAATGCTGAATACAAAACAGTGCCCGGCAGAATGCCTTGCTGTTTTGCAAGCTTCATCAACTAAAAAACAAAACTGAAAACAAAACGGCGAAGCCAAGACACGCAGAAGATTAAAGTCTTGCCTTCGCCGTTTTTAAAGTTTGCCATAAAACACAAAAAAAACCCTGACGCGCTGCATCAGGGTTTTTGTATCATTTATTCGTTGTCTGTACTTGAAAGGAAAATTAACCAGTAGCCTGCACCAACCAGAACAGAACCACCAACAATATTGCCAAGTGTTACCGGCAGCAAATTGTTAAGCATCATGTTAGCCCAGGTTAAGCCTTCTGCCTGACCGCCGTTAAACATCTGGGCAAAAAGACCAGCCGGAATGAAATACATGTTTGCAACTGAGTGTTCAAAACCACAGATAACAAACAGCGCAACAGGCAAATACAAAGAAAGAATCTTGCCGATTACGTCTTCTGTTGAGAAAGAACACCATACTGCAATACAAACCATGAAGTTACACAAAACACCTTTTATAAAAGCTTCCATAAAAGGCATATTTGCTTTTGTAACAGCAGTTGAAAGAACTTTATCCAGCAGTGCGCCGTTAAATACGTTCAAAACGTTGCCGTAATTAACCAGAAACGCAATTGCAACGCCACCAACAAAGTTGCCCAAATAAACAACAAGCCAGCTGCGCAGCATGGAACGAAGATATGTATTCTTAGAAAGGACAGAAATGGTTATAAGACAGTTACCGGTAAACAATTCGCCGCCGGCAATAGTAATCATCATCAATCCAATAGGAAACACAAGTCCACTCAAACAGCGGCCAACTGCCGGTGAAGAAGAAGCACACATAGCAATCTGGCTGCCTAATGCACCGAATGCAATAAATGCACCTCCAAAGATTCCGAGCAAAAACAGTACCCAAGATTTTCGGACTGTTTTTCCATCACCAACCATAATATAAATCTCTGCGATTTCTCCTGGTGAATTCATTTTTACTTCCTAATTTCCTATATATTAATTTTGTGTTATTTATAGTATCACAAATTAAATTCATTGTACAGAATTAAAATTTTCATATTAGTGAATTAACGTTAGCAGTAAAATAACATATTACGCTACGCACAAGGCAAACAGACAGAACTTTAAATAAGCGGATTTACCTTTTTTGTTCAATTACGGTTTTTACCAGCTGCCACGCAATGCCACCTTCCCGCAGCAATGGCAGGGCGTTTTCAAGCTTTACCCATTCTACCGCGTCCACCTCGCCGGACATTACAAAATCTTTTTTATTTACTTCAGCCATATAGCCCAGCATAAGCATTTCTTTTTTTTCGTAAGGGTAGCTTTTTATAAACCGAAGCCTTTCAACATCCTGCCCTATTTCTTCCTTAACTTCCCTTATTACGGTTTCTTCTGCCGATTCGCCAAGTTTCATAATGCCTGCAACGCACACGTATTTTGTAGCAGAAACATAATTCTGCCGCAGCAGGGCAATTTCGCCGCATTCGTTTACCACGGCGGCAATAATGCTGGTAGTAAACATGTCCCACAAAGGCACGCTGCATTTTTCGCAGAAAGGAATGAACCCTTCATCGCCAATTTCCCTGCTGGTTAATTTTGAACCGCAAAACGGACAGTACACAAATTTCATATTTGCTTCCTTATATATAAGAGTTTTTTAATGCTTATTCTGCAATGGTTTTACCAAGCTGGTATGCCTGAAGGCAAAAAGTGCCGGCACGCTGGCGGCGGTTTTCGTCGTTGCCATAGCCGCGGGTCATTTCGTCAAAAACGAAAAATTCACATTTTTTTGCGCGGTCGTGAATGCGGTCGCCAATCATGGTGCATTTAATTGCTTCAATCTGTTCACGGCGAATGGCTTCACTCTGGCTTCCGCCCATTGTCATAATAAAAACGGCTTTTTCAAGGGTTTTCATGCTGCGGCTGCCGTAAGCATAGCCGTAAGTCCACACGCGCTGAAACCAGCCTTCAAGCATTGCCGGTGCAGAAGTCCAGAAATTTGGAAAAATAAAGACAATCGCGTCTGATTTTTCTATTTTTTCCTGTTCGGCCTTAACGTCGGCAGGTATTTCCATCGTTTCATTGTAAAAGGCCTCGCGCAGATATTCGCTTTCGCTTATTACCGGGTTAAAGTTTTGCGCGTACAAATCGCTAATCAGGCATTCGTTTCCGGCTTCAACTGCGCCTTTTACAAAAGCCTGTTTTGCAGAAAAAGTAAAACTGCTGCTGCTTGGGTGGCAGTAAACTACCAGAATTTTCATAAATCCCCCTTCAAATAACTTCAAATAACTTCAACAGAATAGAACAGTAAACAATTTTTATTCAAATTACAAGTTTTGCTTAGCAGTTTCAATTTCACTTTTGTCATGCTGAACTGGTTAGCCTTGGGCGGCTGTGCACTGCATCTGCATGGATTCCGAATCCAGTTTGGGATGACAAAATTTTAAAACTCGATATTCTGGCCAGTAAAAAACGTGTTACAATGTGTGCCGGAGGAATTTTAGATGAAACTTAAAACCTGGACAGGCTACCAGAATGGCGTAAACCTTGGCGGCTGGCTTTCTCAGTGCTGCCACGAAAAAAAACACTACGACACTTTTATTTGCGAAGACAACATTAAGCAGATTAAAAGCTGGGGTTTAGACCACGTGCGCCTGCCTATTGACTATAATCTTTTGCAGACAGGCACAGGCGAATTTATTGATGCCAATTTTTGCTACATTGACAGCTGCGTTGAATGGTGTAAAAACGCCGGGCTTAATTTAATTTTAGACCTGCACAAAACCGCAGGTTTTTCTTTTGATAAAGGCGAACAGGAAACGGGCTTTTTTGGAAACCCAAAGTACGAAAAAATGTTCACTGACCTTTGGTGCGAGTTTGCCCGGCGTTACGGCAAGCTGGGTGACAGCATTGCCTTTGAACTGCTGAACGAAATAACCGACCCAAGCTTTAACCCGGACTGGCAGAGAATTTCTGCCCAAACGATTAAGGCCATCCGTTCAATTTGCCCCACAGTAAAAATTCTTATTGGCGGTTACTGGAACAACAGTGCGGCGGCTGTAAAAGACCTGATTATGCCGCCGGACGAAAACATAATTTACAATTTTCACTGTTACAGCCCGCTGTGCTTTACCCATCAGGGTGCACACTGGGTAGAAGCAATGCCAACCGATTTCAGGCTTGAATACCCTTTCAGTTTTGACGACCCGAAAGCCGCCGGTGCAAAAAAAGCCTACGAAATTATGAAAATGGAATGGCCGAAAGGCGAAACCGGGCTTGATGCCATTGACCGGGAAATTTTTGAAGCCGTAAAGGTTGCACAGGAACGCGGCGTAATGCTTTACTGCGGCGAATACGGCGTTATCGATTTGGCAATGCCGGATTCTACCCTGGCGTGGTTTAAGGACATTCATTCGGTTTTTGAAAAATATGGCATTGGCCGCGCCTGCTGGAATTATAAGGAAAAAGATTACGGCATAAGCGGTGCCCACTATGATTCAATAAGGAATGAACTGCTGAAATATTTATAGCGTAAAGGTAAAACTGAACCTAAAAAAGGCTGGCTTTTTTTAAGTGCACCGCGATTTTGATGAAACAAACACCGGAAAATGCACTACATTAAATGCACAGCCTTTTTTGTTTTTCAGCCTGTTATTACAGTTTAATGGAAGGCATTTTATTTTCAGAATGACCTTCGCTGTGGTGGTGTTCGCCGTGATGCTGGCAGCGCGCATTGGGATTGCCGACAAGCGTGCCTGCCGCAAAAGACTGGGCAGCTGCATCTGCACTTCCCGTTACGCCTGCCACCTGCGTTATTCCGGCCGCGTTTAATGCGTCTATTGCGCCCTGCCCCCGGTTGCCAAGAATAAGGGTCTGCACGCCCAGCTGCTTAAGGTAGGTTGCAAGGTCGTGGTGTCCAAATCCGCCGTTATCAACAACAGCAGAACCGATTATTGTGCCGTCGCAAATATCAAACAGCTTGAACCACTGGGTGCGCCCAAAATGCTGAAATACGTTTCCTGTTTCTTTTTCGTAAGTTACTGCAATTTTCATATACTTTCCTGTTAGTCTCCTGTCTGTAGAATTTGCCAGTTTTGCGCCTGTTAAAGTGCGCCTGTTTTAAAATCTGTCTTTTAGCCCTGTGCCGTTTTATAAAAATTTACAAATAAGGCATCCACACGCGCATTTCGCCGGGCGCACGGTTGCACCAGGCGTAGTACGGAATCATTTCGATGGAAACTTCCTGATAAGACGGGGCGCAGTCGCTGTAAAGGGGTTGGTCACCACCGGCAAAAGGAAGCTGACGCAGGCCTTTAACGGTAATTTTGCGGCAGTTGCCCAATTCGCTGCAAAGTGCGCCAAACTGCGGTTCGGCGTTTTGCAAAACACGCAGCCCAAGCACGTCGCCATTATCCGCAGATTCCGCACAGTAAACCAGCGGGCCTGCCATTACTGCAAGTTTAGCAGAATTGGATGCAACTTTTGAATTGCAGTAAACCTTGCGAAGGTTAAGGTCAAAGCTGAATTCAATTTTGCCCGATTTGCCAGAACCGGCAGAAATTACGGACTGCAACGGAACTTTTAAAAAGCCTTTTGAAAAGACTGCGCCATTTTCCGTGGAAGATTCGCAGATGATGGCTGTGCCATTTTTAATTTCAGCAATTGTTTTACCGTTCATGCTGATTTTTGCATTTTTTACCCAGCCGGGAATGCGCAGGGCAAAATTTTCTGCTTCGGTTTCTTCTATATTACCGGCCGCATTCTGCACAAAGCTGCTGGCTTTTTCTGTTTTTTCAAAATTATAGCAAACTGTGCCTTCAAACGGGTAATTTGTGCTTTGGGTAATTTTCAAACCGGCCTGCGGCAGGGTTAAAACGCCGTCTATAAACAGAAGGCTAGAAAGTGTTTTGCCCTGCAAAGACCAGGCATAATTGGCAATGTCCGTAATTGTGCGTGCAATGTTTGGCGGGCAGCAGGCGCAGCCAAACCAGCCGGGGCGTGCACTTAGTGCGTGCTTGTGGGTCGGTATTATTCCCGAAATATCCGGCAGCGATTCCAGCGGGTTTACGTAGAAAAACTTTTTGCCGTCAAGCTGCATTCCTGCAAGCACGTTGTTGTAAAGTGCGCGTTCCATCACATCAATGTATTCTGCATTTCCTTCAAGGCGAAACATTTGCCGGGCAAACATCATAAGCGAAATTGCGGCGCAGGTTTCGGTGTAGGCTGTATCGTTGGGCAAATCATAATCGGCCGTAAAGGATTCAAGGTGAGCCGTAGAACCGATGCCGCCGGTTATGTACATTCGCTTTTGGGTAATGTTGTGCCACAACCGGCGGCACGCCTGTGCAAGTTCTTCATCGCCAAATGTTATGGCGGCATCTGCCATTGCGGTGTAAAGGTAACCGGCGCGCACTGCATGACCGGTTGCAACGCTAAGTTCCTTTGCAGGGTTATCATTCTGGGCGTATTTTGGGTCTACGCTTTCCGCGCCCCACACATTCCAGTTCCGGCTTTCCATTTCCTTGTTGAAAAACCGGCTGTCAACGCCGCGAACATCTATAAAGTGCCTTGCAAGCCGGGCATATTTTTCATTTCCTGTTGCCCTGCTTAATTTTAAAAGTGCAAGCTCTACTTCCGGGTGTCCGGGATAACCGGGATTCTGGTTAACGATAAAATGCTGGTAAATGCAGTCTGCAAGTTTTTTTACCACGTTCAAAAGGCTGGTTTTGCCGGTGGCTTCGTAATGGGCAACGCCGGCTTCTATAAAGTGCCCGGCGCAGTAAAGTTCGTGGGCATCGTGCAGGTTTTTAAACTTCTGGTCTGGGTACTTCAGGGTAAAATACGTGTCCAAATATCCGTCTGCTTCCTGGGCGGCGGCAACCTGTTCAATAAGCCGGTCAATGCGCTTTTCCAGCTCCGGGTTTGGGTACTGTACAAGTGAATAGCTGGCGGCTTCAAGCCATTTTGCAACGTCGCTGTCCTGAAAAACCATGCCGCCAAAAGTGCCGCCGGTTTTTCCGTACTTCAGTTTTTCTGCGGCAAGAATGAAGTTTTTAACGCTGTGGCTTTTTTCTATGCCGGGTATTTCATCGTGAATGGCTTTTTCCTGATACGGAATTATGTTTTTAACCGCAATTTCCTGATAGAATTTCCAGAATGAACCAGAAACCTTAAAAAAATGGTTCATGGTTGGTGCTTTTTCATTTTCTTTTGTCATAAACATTTCCTTAAAAAACGTGTCCGTTATTTTAGCATTTGCCGCCGCAATAAAGCCCTGCTACTTGAAATATTTTACAATATAAACTAATTTTAGTATATTATATTACAAATAGTATTATAGTTACCGCGAATGCATAAGCATTATTCAATTAAATGCCAAATTTTATTTTGAACAAAAAAACATTAAAAAACCGGCATTTGGTTGCACATTGCGTTCAAACTGATAAAAAAAAGGTTAAAAACATGGAAATATTTTATTACTGCAAACTGCAAATTGCGTGTCTGGCATTTCTGGCCTTTTTAGGCTACCAGAACATACACGAAGGCCGCCGCCTTTCTAAAGTTTCCGGCAAAAGCTTCTGCACGCCCATTTTTGATTCAATGTTTGTGTGTGCATACATTGCCATTATTTTTGACGGCGTTACGGCGTATACGGTTAACCACCTGCAAACCGTGCCGCTGGCAGTAAACAACCTGTGCCATTTTCTGTTTTATTTTTCATATCAGATATTTATCGTTCTGCATTATACATACTGGCTTTGCAAAGCCAATAAAATGCCCCAAAACTGGTATAAACGCATTTGCCACTACTTACCGTCGCTGCTTTCCATGATTGCTACGGCGCAACTTATGACCACAACCGAATACCGAATTGGCAAATATACAAATTATTCAATGGGTTTAAGCGTTTATTTAATTTACGGCGTTCTGCTGCTTTATTTTGTACGCACGTTTATGATATTCCTTCAAAACCTGCGTTCAATACGCAACCAGAAACGCACAAGCCTTATTGCGGTTGTTTCAACAGTAATGCTGCTTTTAATAATTCAAAGCGTTTTCCCGGAAACCCTCGTTTCTTCCGTTGGCGTAACGCTGGTAATTTTATGCATTTATTTAGGCATAGAAAACCCTACTGTAAAAACCGTAGAATTTTACCACGATGAAATGATTTTAAGCTTTTCAACGCTGATGGAAACCAAGGACGGTTCAACAGGCAGCCACATTCGCCGCACTTCTGCCTATGCCGAACTTATTGCCGAAAAACTGGGCGAACGCATCGAATACCGCAAGGTAATTGACCGCGACTTTATAAACGAAATGAAGTCGGCAGCACCAATGCACGACATTGGCAAAATAGGCATTCCAGACAGTATCCTGCAAAAACAGGGCAAATTAAGCGACGAAGAATATGAAATTATGAAAACTCATTCAAAAATTGGTGCAGAAATAATTCAGAATACTTTTGGCCAGATGGAAAAACTGCATCAGCAGAGCATGGCTTATAATGTTGCCCTTTACCACCACGAAAAATGGAACGGAAGGGGCTATCCGGCAGGAATTTCGGGTATCGACATTCCGCTTTGTGCCCGGATTATGGCGGTTGCCGATGTTTTTGACGCGGTTTCGGCAAAAAGGTGTTACCGCGATGCAATGCCTTTGGACACGTGCTTTAAAATTATTGAAAACGGCAAAGGCACAGACTTTGACCCGGAAATTGCAGACGTGTTCCTGCAAAACCGGGCCGAAGTAGAAGCAATTTACAATTCAGTTTCCTGAATTACAGTTCAAATTACTGTTCCGGGCGCGTACCAGTGTTAGTGTCTGCTGCAACCGGCACAACATCGGGTTCTGCTTCAAGGTGCAGTTTTTCTGCAATTGCCGGGTAATGGCGAATCTGGTACAAGTCCGTATCCATCGCCATAACTTCCTTAATTGGGTAAGGCTTAAAAATGGGGCGCTTAATTTTATACTTGCACCAGAAGAAAGCATAAACCGCAAGAAGCACTGAAACGCCTGCAAAAATTGCATAAATTGTCAGTTTGCTTTTCATGTCCGGGTCAATGTTCCAAATCATAAACGCATTGCCAATAACACCCACAACCGGAATTACAATTCCAAAAGGCAGCTTAAAAGTGCGCGGTGCTTTTGGCAGCTTTTTGCGCAGAATGATTACGTCAATGTGAACCATAATGTAGCAGAAAATCCAGAAAGTGCAGCCCGTGTTGATAAGGAATACAAGGGAATCGCTTGATGAAAGCCCCGTTGCATTTATAAGCGCCTGCACAACTGCAACCAGAATAAGCCCAATATAAGGCGAACCTGCCGGTGTTTTGCGAAGGAAGAAAGCCGGAAGAAGCCCGATTTTTGCCATGCCTGCGCACAGCTGGCTTACGCCGAACATTGCAGTATTCAGCGTGCTTATAACCGCCAGCAAAGAAACAATAGTCATCCACACAACGCCAGCCTTGCCAAGCAGAAGCGAACCGTAAAGAATGTGCGGAACAGTGCTTTCGGCCAAATCGTTCCACGGCGTATAGTTATAAAAACCTACAGTCATTAAAACCTGCATTACAAGAATAATAACAAGGCTTAAAACCATGCCAACCGGCACAATTTTCCTTGAGTTTTTTACGTTTGGCGAAACAGGCACAATAAATTCAACACCAATAAACAGAAAGAAAGCCAGCCCTAAAAGCGAAAAAGTATCCGTAAAATTTTCAGTAAGAACACCAGGCTGCACAGCCACCGTGCCGGGGTTTACCTTTATGCAGCCCAAAATGCCCATAATAACCAGCGAACCGATTAAGCCGTAAGCCACAATGTTCTGGATTTTTGCAAACATGTCCACGCCAAAAAGATTAAGCACAAACAGAACGCAGATAAGCGAAATTGACCACACAGACGGCGGCACGGGAATTGTGCTAAAAACTTCACTTAAAGTATTGCCAAACATCGCCGCTTCCGAACTGCCGAGAATCAGCTGACAGCATATGAAGCCGCCCATATTGGTAATAATGGTTACAAACGGACCGCAGCTTGCAAGGGTAAACTGGGCAAGGCCGCCGGTAAGGTTTGGCATAAGTGCGTTTAATTCGCAAATTGAAAGTGCCGTTAAAATGTTGAATGCACAGGCAATAGCCATGGTAAAAATAAATGGTAAGCCAAGAATGCTAGATCCCTGCCCTATTGAAAGCAGGCAGCTTGTTGCAACAATCAGGCCAACGCCGGTTGCAATAACACTTGGCAAACCCAGTTTCTTTTCTTCCGCCATATTTTTCTCCTAAAAAAATGAAAGCTCCGCGTAAAAAGCGAGTTTTGCAGAGCAAAATCTCGCTAAGTAAATGCCAGCATTTGCAACTCACGCAGAACTTGGTAGCCTTCGGCGGCGGCGCACAGCATCCGCCGCGGATTACGCAAATTGAACGATTAATCTTCCAGTTCCGTTCCAATTGCAGCGGACATTTCAATTTCAACAAGCTGGGTTGGCCTGTTAAGCGCTGCAATTGTAACGCCGGTGCAAAGCGGATACACGTCGTGGAAAATTTCCGTGTAAGCCTTCATTCCGGCCTTGTCAAATTCCGGCGTCTGAAAAATGCGCACTTCGTACACGTCTTCTTTTTTGCCGCCGGCCTGTTCAATAATCTTCACCTGTTTTTCAAGAATGTACTTCATCTGGGCGTAGGAATCGCCTTCGCCGTAAACCGAACCGTCCGGCTGAACGGCAGTTGTACCGCCAACGTGGATAATGTCACCAATACGCACAGCCCGTGAATAACCGGCCTTAAGTTCCAGCGGTGCCCCGGAAAAAAAGTTCTTACGTTTCATTATTTGTCCCCCGAAATCAATGCGTCCATGCCTTCTTCGCCGGTGCGCACGCGCACAATGTTGGTAACGTCGCTTACAAAAATCTTACCGTCGCCAATATGGCCGGTGTACAGTTCCTTCTTCAAAAATTCAATAAGCGCAGGCACTTCTTCGCTTGGCAAAACCATCATTACCACTTCTTTTGGCAAAAGCTGAATTTCTTTTTTTGCTTCAACTTCAAATTCCTGCGTGCCGTGCTGAACGCCGCAGCCAAGAACCTGATAAACGGTCATGCCGGTAATTTTAAATTTTCCAAGCGCACTTTGCAGTGCCATAATTTTTGAAATTCCTGTAATAACTTCTACACGACTAAATTTTTCGCTCATAATAATCTCCTAAAATTTTTGTAAGTTCAGTTTTTATGCTGAAATTTTTGCCGGCTTTTTGTATTTTCCGGCAAAAAAAAATCCGCAGAAGGATTAAACCATCATCGCCGGTTTGTCCCACAAATTCAGTTTTGTACCAATGCCTTTTTCCAGCGCGTTGCGGTAAACAATCGTGCCCCATGCAACGTCTTCAACCGGCATACCGCCAACTGAATAAACTACAATTTCCTTCGGGTCGCGGTGCACCGGTATTTTGCCGGTAAGAACATCTCCCAAATCGTCAATCTGTTCGCGCTTCATTTTGCCTTCTGCAATAAGGTCTTCTACATGCACGGCAGGAATCGGAACGGTTTTGTATGCTTCGGGTGCATATTCTTCTTCCCACGCATCGTAAAGACCGATGTTGTCGGTTACGGTGCGGGCGCGGTTAATAATAAAGTCGTCGTCAAAGCGCAGTGCCGCCGTAGAACTGATGATTGCACCCGGTTTTATCCATTCTTCCTTAATGTAGGGATAAATGCTTGTGTCGCCGGTGGTTGGGGTTGAAGTGCTTGCAGAAACAATGTCAGAACCGCGCACGGCTTCTTCAATGGTTTCTACCGCGTAAATTTCTTTAACCGTCGGGTAGTCTTTTTTTGCAGCTTCTATGAATTTTTCAAGGCTTGCCTTACCGCGGCCTTTTACCTTAATTGTTTCAATGCCGGGGCGCACAGCCATTGCCGCTGCAAGTGCCGTCTTGCTCATAACGCCGGGGCCGATAACACCAATAACCTTAGAATCTTCCGGGGCAAAATACTTGTAGCCAACGCCGGGCACAGCCCCAGTTCTGTATGCCGAAAGAATGTTTGCGCTCATATATGCAAGCGGTGCGCCGGTGTCTTTATCGTTCAATGTAAGCATCAGAATAGAACGCGGCAAACCTTTTTCCTTGTTGTCGCAGTTTGAACCGTACCATTTCATACCGGCCATATCAAATTTGCCGCCAAGATACGCAGGCATGGCCATAAAACGCCGGTCAGGGCCGTCAAGGGGCATTTCCGGGAATGGCGAACTTGCAGGGAATGTAACCATCGTTCCGTGGGAGTTTCCGTTAGCACCACCCATTCTGTAATTACCGGCTTTCATAAGCTTGAACATCTCTTCCATTGCATCGATGCAGCCTTTCATGTCTTTTACACCGGCTTTAATCATGTCTTCTTCACTTAAATACAAAAAATCAATCTTTGGATATGCCATATCGTACCTCCTGAAAAAAAAGGCGCTGAAATCTCATCTGTGAAATTTCAACGCCTTTGTTGCTTTACGGTTGATATAGTAATTTCTTTTTCGTTCCGTTACTTGTATTTTTCGGAACTGGCTTTAAGCGAAGGAAAACTGGCAGGCAGCGTTTTTTTACCGCGTGATTTGCCACGGTTTACCGCACGTTTAACCGCAGAAAGTGCCGTGCGAGTTGAGCAAATTGCCGCGGTTTTAGCCAATTGGCGCGGTTTGCCGTGGTAAGTTGCAGAAAACGCCGCACGGTTTGAATAAATTGCCGAAAGTACCGCGGCTTAGCACGACTGCCAAAACTTACCTAGTTTTCAAGGTTTCGCCGCGTGCCAGTTTGTAAAAATATTCCGTTGCAAACTGAATTTTTGTAGCAAAAAACTGCGGGCTTTCTACCGGGAAAATAAAGTAAGTATTGTCCTGAGTAGAAAGAGTTACGCACTGGCCTTTTCCCCGGTAATCGTATTCGGTATGAATGGAAATAAGGGTGTCCGAGCCGAAGAACATTGTTTTTTCCTGCTCTTCACCGTAATCCTTAAAGGTTAAATAAAAGCCTTCTGCCTTATGAACCAGCCTTCCCTCTCCGCAGTCTATAAAATTAACCGCGTTTGGCAGGGATTCAATGCGCACTTTTGCATCGAGGGAATAGTGACCATCGTCTATAAGCTTTTCAACAAAAGAGCGTTCCCATTCATACCAGTCCGGAATACGGGTGAACTTACTATCCGCAGCAGAAGAAACAAGCTGGCCGTATTCGTTCATTTCCCATTCAGCAGAACAGTGAGAGCATTTTATAAAACTTCCGCCGGTTTTCATCATACCTTCGCTTTGGCAAACCGGGCACTGGTACAAAGCCATTTCAAGCCCTTCCGCCCTTTTGGGAAAACTGATTTTCATCTTGTTTTTCAGCTGGTACTCGTATTCGTCATACTTTAAGGCTTCGGTTATTTTTGCGTTAATTTCATCAACGGAAGAAGCCTTTACTTCTTCTGCCGTTAAAAGCTGTTCAAGCGTAGCATTCAGCCTTGCCTGCCTGCGTTCCTTCAAGTTCCATATTGGCGAGCGCAGGTAATTGCCCTGCATGTTAAGCGTTACAAGCGGAACGCCCAGAAGCTTTACAAGCTTGCCAACTGATACAGGAATTTCTGATGAAGTGCCGACGTTGGCATATCGTGCTTCCGGGTACAAAACCAGAATGCCGCCGCGCTTCATCACGTTTTGAATATTGCGAATAAGCGAAAAGTCGTTGATGAATTTTCTTGTGCCAAGGCATCCCATCTGCCTGTAAAGCCATTCGCCGTAAGCTTCAAAGCCTTCCAGTTCCGAAACATAATTTGCCCTGCGGGGAAATAATGCAAGCTGGGTAACATAAAAATCAAACATTGAATGATGAGTGCCAAGGACAATGTAAGGCGGCTTTAGGCCTTTCATGTTTTTTCTGCTTATTTTAAGCCTGCTGCCCAAAGTCATTATGCGGCTGTAAGCCCAAAACAAGGGCAAAAGCAGCAAAGACTGTTTTGGCGGAATTCTTTTTGAATCGAAAGGCTCTGTTATGATTTTCTTCATTATTCTGCTCCGGCGTTTTCGTTTGTTTTAAAACTTTCTGGCAGAACGTATTTCTTTACGGCAGGAATTTTGGACGCAAAATAATAGAATAAGCACGTACCGATAAAAGAAAAGCCTGTAGGCGTAAGGTAGAACAATGGCATGCAGTGAACTTTGCAGGTTAAAGGGTTGTAAACTGCCAGCGACAGCACAATTCCAACGGCAATGCTTGCAAGCCCCAAAAGGTTAAAGCCCTTTGTAAACTCGTAAAGGTTGCAGCCCGGCATGCCCAAAGCATCCCTAAGGCTTATTTTCTGCTTTCTTACCAAAAAGAAGTCCGTAAAAAGAACGGCTGCAAGCGGCGCATATACGCACGCACCAATTGTAAGGAAAGAACCGAAATACTGGACGATTTTTCCCCATACGCACAAAAGAACAACATAAAGTGCCAGTACCATGATAAGCATTCGGTAGGTTGGCTTTTTGAAAGAAGATTTAAGCATTACTGCGTAGATGTACGAACCTACAGCCTGCGTACCAATGTTTGCAAAGCCTACCAGCAGCAGCGAACTGAATGCCAGCGCCGGAACTGAAAGAGTTGCAAGCATTAAAGTAGGATCGTCAATCATTTCTCCAGTAACGTACTGCATGGAAATTGCCATTACGGCACCAATCACAACAAAAAATGAACCGATAAGTCCCTGACCAAGTACGCCTGCCCAGTATCCGCCGGATTCTGTTTTTGACATTCTTGGAATTTCTGCCATGCCGCCAATTAGAGTAATTACAAAGGCAAAGTTTGCTTCAATTGAAATGATGTATGGAATGATGTTGTTTTCAAAACCTGTTTCAGCCGGCTTGTAGTTCCATATCTGGCCAAACGGCACGGCATTAAAGCCTACAACAATTACAATAACGCCAACGGCAAGCAGCAGCGGCACAAGAATTCTTGTAGTCCACGTAATTGCAGAAATTCCCCTGAATGCAATGAAAGTTCCAATTAAAACACACAGAATTGCAAGCAGCGTATGGGCTTTTTGTGGCAGCGTTATGCCAAACAGTCCCAAAAGGTTGCTCATTGAACCTGCAAAAAGGTCGGCACAAACGGCGTACCATGGAAAATTGATTACAATGATTATAACCGTAATAAGCTTGCCGCCGTTTTTGCCCAGAACAGCCTTAAGCCAAATCCAAATGTCAATTCCGTAGCGCACGGAAAGAATTACCGGCAGCTGATAGATTACAAGCATCAAAATTGCACCAAGAAACGCACCAATAAGAAGCTGCTTAAAGCCGACGAGTGTTGCAAGGTACGAACCCTGCGTATAGCTCCATGTTGCAATGCAATAACCGCCAAGAACCAGCAGGGCATCAAGAAAATTATACTTTTTTTGATTAGTTAAGATTGGAAGAATGCCAAAAAAGGCTTCTTTTTCAATTTCGTTTTCAGTTGCAGAATTTTTCATTTTATAAACCCTCCCAGTACAACACCCAAAAAGCAGGCGAATGCAACAATTGCCGCAAAAACATAATCTTTTCTGCCAAATCTTTTAGGAAACTCGTAGGAATCGGTTTCAATCAATGAAATCTTTTTTTCTAAGTCACTTGAAAAATCATTCTGATTATCCATTTTTAACCTCTTTTTTTAATAATTCATAAAAAGAATACAAAAAAATACGAAAAAAAGTCAAATATTGATTTTTAAGGTTTTGTCATTACAAACCATTTTCGGGATTTGTTTTGGATAGTAAACCAGATGCACGCGGCGCGGCTGGAAGGAATGGAAGAATAAAAGAAAAATTGGAAAAATAAAAAAGTGCCGCATTTTAAAAGCGGAATAAAACTTTTAAATTGCGGCTTTTTCTGCTAATTCAAGCTAATGCAAAAGAAAAATTAAATTATTCTTTTGATTCTTCTGCATTTTCTGCTGTTTCTGTTTTTTCAGCGTCCCAGCGGTTGTAAACATTTGCAAGAATTGCACCCGAAATATTGTGCCATACCGAAAAAATTGCACCAGGAACTGTTGCCATTGCAAGACCCTGGAAAGCCGTTCCGGCAAGACTTGTGGCAAGGCCAGAGTTCTGCATACCGATTTCTACTGAAAGAGCCTTTGTTTTTGCAGGATTCAGCTTTAATGCTTTGCCCAAACCAAAACCGCATGCATAGCCAAGGCAGTTGTGAAGAATTACTACAACAAAAACAAGTGCACCTGTAGAAAGAATTTTTGCAGCGTTATGAGAAACAACAGTTGCAACAATCATACAGATTGCAATTACAGAAATCATTGGAAGAATCTTTACGATTTTCTGCGTAAATTTGCCAAAGAACTTGTTGATGATAAAGCCCAGTGCAATTGGAACGATAACAACTTTTACAATAGAAATGAACATTGCAAGAATATCAACCTGAACAGTTGTTCTTAAAAGAAGATATGTAATTGCCGGTGTTAAAACAGGTGCAAGCAGTGTATTTACGCTTGTCATTCCAACAGAAAGTGCAACATCGCCTTTTGAAAGATAGGTAATAACGTTGCTGGAAGTGCCGCCCGGACAAGTACCAACAAGAACAACACCAGCCATCAGTGCCGGGTCAAGATTGAAGATTTTGCTTAATGCAAATGCAAGAAGCGGCATAACCGTAAACTGTGCAAGACAGCCAAGAAGAATATCCTTCGGTCTTGTAAACACAAGCTTAAAGTCTTCAATTTTAAGCGTAAGCCCCATTCCAAACATTACAATCATAAGAAGGTAATTTACCCAGCTTGTCTTAATCCAAAGACTGCTGGCCGGAACAAACAAAGCCAGAGCAGCAATTACAAGAACAATTACTGCCATGAATCTGCCGAAAAAGTTACTTAACTTTTCTAAAAAATTCATTTAAAACCTCTAAAAACTTAAAAGAATATAACAAAAGTTTATACGACCTTATAGCCTTTGTAAATGATGCAACTTCTGCACCCCGGCACGCCTGCAAATAACTGAACTGGTAAACACACCGGCAAATTTTCAGACGGCATGCATTTTTCGCGTGGCTGGCACGGCTGTCAACCGCCGGCCACTTTAGCCACCCTCACACTTCCTTTATGTTTTTACGGTATTCCCGGTTTTTCACTTCCAAATTATATTCTGACGGGGTTTTGCCGGAAAATTCCTTGAACTCGTGGATAAAGTGCGCCTGATCGTAAAAATGGTACTCGGAAGAAATGGCGGTAAGGTTTTCCATCTGCCCTTTGTTGATGTCGTCCAGCAGGAACTGAAATTTAATAGAACTGCACAGCTGTTTGGTGCTCATGCCAAGTTCGCTGTCGAAAATTTTGCTGATGTAACGGGAAGAATAGCCGGAAAGTTCTTCAAGTTCGCTTATGCGCACCCGGCCTTTCCGCTTAATTATAAGTTCTTCAATCTGTTTAAAAAGTTCGCCGCGGCCGGCTTTTTTTCCGCATTTTTGCAGCACTTCATATTCTTCAATAAAAACCTTCATCCGCGATTCAAAATCCCTAAGGCCAGACATTTTCATGCAGAAATCCTTCATCGAAGGCAGCTCGTCCAGAATGATGATTTTTCCAACCGCGTCTTTGGGCGAAATTTCCTTTATAAAGTTAGAAGCACTTGGCTGCAGGCGTACGCCGAAATATTCTGCATTTTTCCTTACGCAAAAAGTCCGGGGTTCTATGGTGCTGCCAATAAAATGCGTCCTTACGCCGCCTTCACTGTATTCAAAAATCAAGTTGCTGCAGCCGTCTACCATAAGCGGCAGGTCAAAATCCTTCCCTGCCTTGTTTGAAAAACTGAAAAAATGTGAAATGCCGTTTTCAATTAAAACATGCTGGCAAAAATCGCTGGAAGCAAGTACAAAATAAGGCTGAATCGAAATAAGTTCCGGTTCATTGCTGTGCATAAAATCTCCTGAAAAATAAAGCCTTTGCTGATGAATCAGCCCTGCGTTTTTCTGCTTAATTCAAACTGCAAGTGCTTGCGCAAAACAGGCCGGTGCAGAAACCGGGACAGGGCGGTTTTTACAAATTTAACCGCAGTTTCAGTCAATCAAGTCGTTCTGAAAACGCGAAAGATGTTCGTAAGGCAAAATAAGCCGCCCGCGGTAAAAACCGCAGCCATCGTTTACAAGACTGTTGTTTGCCGCTGCAAACATGTTTACGTCAACTTCTGCAAGTTCAAGCTTTTGCAGCAAAATGCCCCTTTCGTAGGCTTCGTCAAAATAAACGCACTGGCCGGCCGGAATTTCCTGCCGCCGGGCACGTTCCATTTCCTGCACTTTTTCATAGCTGAAATGGTTGGCAGGCCCAATTTCTGCATAATCGTCCATTTCTTTTGTTCTAAGCTGAACTTCAATAAAACTGCGGGCGTTATTGTCGTAAAGGGTAATGTGCAGCGAACGATAGCCGCGCGGACTTACATTTACAATGTAATCCTTATAATATGGCGTGGCATCCGGGCTAAGCAAAGGCGAATGATTTTTCCCTTCCTGACTGATTATTTCTGCACTAAAGCCCCTTGCTTCCAAAAAATCCGGCAGCGCGTTTGCAATTTCATAAAGATATTTCAGTTCTATTTCTTCCCTGTCATCTTCCGGCTTTAAGTGGCAGCGCGGCATTGAAATTACAATTCTGTACGCAATCAAATCCCTAAAGCGCAGAAGCTTGTTCTTAATTTGAGAAGCCGTAGGGAATGTTCCGTTTTTAGTGTAATAGTCGTAAACAAACTGAACTATTTTACCGTTGAATTTTTCTTCTGCCCGTACAAGTGATTTTATGCGCCCTTTAAACGTAAAAGCCAAAAACGGGTATTTTTCTGCCATGTATTTGTAAAATTCACGCAGGCGCTGAGACTGGGCTGTTAAAAAATCGTTATGTTCCAGCAGTTCTTCCAGCTGAATTAAAAAATTGCAGTGAACCATATCGATTGGATTGTTATTTTCCAATGCCGATTTTTTCAAATCCGCTGAATAACGTTTGAGAATTTTGAATACTGTGTCGCCGTCGTAAAGGTAATCGTTAAGTGAAATCATAATAAAAAAAGGCGCAAAGATGTTCGACATAAAATCGACACGTCTTTGCGCCTTAAGCTCGATTATGCTTTAACTTTGTAATTTTGTCAAAGGGCTTTACGCGGCAAACAACTGCCTATTTTGCAGGCTTAAACCGGTCGTAGCGCAGCGGACTGATATCGGCAGGGCATTCGCCAGTGGTAATAAGTTCTGCAATGTTGTACGCGGCAGCAGGGCCTATGCCAAAACCATGGCCTGTAAAACCGCATTCAATGTACAGCCCCGGAACTTCGTCGCATTTAGAAACGGTGGCAACTGCATCTACGCTAAAATCGCCGTAACCGCCCCAGGCGCGCACAACTTTTGCATCTTTCAGTATGGGGAAATAACCCAGAATGCCGCGACTGGTGGCACTTACCATGCTTGAACCAACAAGCGGATAAGAATCGTCAATGCGCGGATGCACTTCGTCAAATCCGTCAGTGCCGCCCATTACGAATGAACCGTGCTTTGTCTGGTGACCGTAAAAATCGGCCATTGCAGTACCAAGCATCTGCTTGAACATCTGGGGTTCGGCTTCGGTAACAAGGCATGTAAGCGCGTGCTTTTTCATCGGTATGTTAATTCCAACCGTTTTAAGAATGTCGTTGCTTTCGTAACCTGCGGCAACTACCACGTTTTCGGCTCCAAAAACCGTGGTTTCTTCACCAGTACCTGCTTCTACGCCGCAAACTTTTCCGGCTTTGGTAATAATTCTTTTTACCGGCGCGCCTGTAATGAATGAAACGCCAAGGGCACGGGCACATTTATAATAGCCCAGTGTTGTAGTAAGCGGATTTGCGTGGCCGTCCGTAGGGCACCAGCTTGCACCGATTACTTCGTCGCTTAAATACGGATTGATTTTCTTTACTTCGGCGGCATCAATCATTTTTACGTCTACGCCGCATTTTGTAGCACCGTCTGCCAGTTTCTGAAGAATTTTTAAGTGTTCTTCGGTTTTGCCAAGGCGAAGGTTGCCGCCCTGGGTGTATTCGGTGTCTACGCCAAGTTCTTCGCTTAAAGCTGGCCAGATGTTTTTTACGCCCCAAACCATAAGCGGCAGTTCCTTAGGGTTTCTTCCGCTCTGGCGCACGCCGCCGCCGTTACGGCTAGAACCGCCGTTTCCAATGTGGTCTGTTGCTTCAAGAACGATTACGCTTTTTCCCTTTTTTGCAAGGTAGTAGGCTGTTGCATTTCCGACAATGCCAGCACCAATTACGATTACATCTGCTTTTGTCTTCATTTACAGCACCTCCGAAGCTAAAGTTTTCATTTCCGTCGGTCTTATCGGGCCGCGGCTGGTTGCCGGGTCAATGGTTGCCGGGCTTACTTTCTGTTCTGCCGCAACAATACCCTTTACCAGTTTTGAACAGGTCTGCCCCTGACATAATCCCATTCCGGCGCGCAGATAACGGCGGATTTCCTGCATGGTAAACATTCCGTCGTGCACGGCACGGCGAATTTCGCCTTTTGTAATTTCTTCGCAGCGGCAAATTACCATATCGTCATCCGGCATCGGCACAAATTCGCCTATATCTCTACTTCTATCGTTCATCATTTTTTTTCACCTCTTTGGGCGCGCGCCCTACAGCTTTTTCCAGAATCTGGCTTTCATGCCAAAATCATTCGGCACTTTCATTGTAAGTAAATGGGTGTGGTCAAATGCACCGGCACTTTTTACGCCAACAATTTCTGCATCGCACAAAACTTCGCCGCTTCGGCTTAAAGCCTTGCCCACCGTGCCTTTTTCCGGCAGCGGAAGGAATTCGTAAGGAAGAGTTATGCTTGTAAAGCCCGGTTCAAAATCTTCTTCAACAAGGAAAATTGCCTGACCAGAACATGAAGCTACGCACATGCCGCAGCCTGTACAGCCGCAGTTTGCCGGGGCAACCACCGGAAGGGCTGTAATGCACGAACCGATTTTGATGCAGCCTTTCTTGCATGCGTCCTGACACGGGTTGCACGGAATGTTCTGGGTGCATTCAATTACAGGGTGAATGCCTTTCTGACGGGTTACGCCCGGGTAGCGTTCAATTTCGTCTTCTGCAACAAAGCCTTTGGTTAAAAGGTTCATTGAAGTTGGTATGCCTTCGTCGGTTTTTTCTACAAGTTTTCCCCGGTTTACCGGCGCAAACATTCCCTGCCGCAGGCTGTCCAAATCTTTTGCGTAGGCGGTTTCTGTTTCGCTCATTACGGTTTCTTCCGTAAAACCCAGCTTAAAGGCTGCACGCAAACCTGCCATGCGCCCTTTAATCATTGCAGAACTTGCTTCTTCAATTCCGCTTACGTCGCCTGCTGCAAAAAGGCACGGCACTGAAGTTTCGCCAAACTCGTCTACCACCGGCACCTGACCGCCGCGTTTTGGGTTGTCTTCCATTTTACAGCCCGACATTTTTAAAAGCTGGCTCATTGGCGAAAGGCCTACGGCAACACAAACCGTATCCACGTCAAAATGCATTTCCGTGCCCGGTATTATCTTGAATTTTTCATCAACCTTGCCGATTGTTACGCCTTCTACTTTTTCAGTACCTTCTACCTGCTTGATTGTGTAGCCAAGGTAAAACGGCACGCCAGTACGGGCAACTTTTGCTGCGTGTACGCCGTAACCGCCAATTCGCGGGGCTGCATCAACAAGTGCAACAACTTCGCAACCGGCCTGCAAAAGCTGAAAGCTTACTACAAGGCCTACGTTTCCGCTGCCAAGCATAAGGATTTTTTTACCCGGTTTTATGCCGTGAAGGTTCATCAGTGTTTGGGCTGCGCCTGCGCCTATTACGCCGGGCAGCGTCCAGCCTTCAAAGGGAACCATGTTTTCGGCGGCACCGGTTGCAATAATTACGCTGTCGCCCTTGTAATGGTGAATTGCGCCGTCGTGGTTTACGGTTACTTCTTTATTTTCAAAAATGCCGGTAACGGTTGCATTCAGTTTTACCTGTACGCCGGCTTCAGAAGCTTCTTTTAAAAGCTGCGTGCCTATGTTGTAGCCTCTTATTTTTGCCTTGTGTTCTTTTGAACCAAAAAATTTATGAATCTGCTTAAAAAGCTGGCCGCCCGGCTTGTGGTTTTCGTCAAACACCATTACAGACATTCCGCGTTTTGCGGCTTCTATTGCGGCACTTAAACCGGCAGGGCCTGCGCCAACAACTATCAGGTTATATCTTTTCATTTCCAAGTCCCCTTTTTACCAAGTTTTTTCGGCAGAAGCGCCGTACTGTGTCTGCACTTTCATTCCGGCTTTAAGCGGCGTAATGCAGGTGCGGGTATTTGGAACGCCGTCAACTACCATTACGCAATCCGTACAGCGTCCAATTGCACAGAATATTCCGCGCGGGCGATGAAGTTTCGCCGTTTCGCGATGTTTCAAAATTCCGGCTGCGCGCAAAGCTGCGGCAACTGGTTCGCCTTCATAGCCCTGCATTTCCTTGCCGTCAAGCGTAAATGTAACAAGCGTACCTTTTTCCGGAACGCCTAAAATTGGATGTTCAATAATTCTTTCTGATTCCATTGTTTACCCCTTGACAATAAGGTAATGTAAAACCGCGTTCCGTTACTTGTAAAAATAGGAACTAGCGGCTACCATGGCTTTTAAGAATTTTGGAGGTGAAAAACCTATGGAAAATCTGGAATTTACTGATTGCATTGACCCGGTTGTTTACAACCAGTTTCGCTGTTCTGTGGGCTGGGGTTCTTTAATGCCGGAACAGGTTGAAAATATCTTAAGGAACAGCATCTGTTTTTCCTGCAATGCAGGCGGAGAAACCGTTGGAATTGCACGGATTCTGTGGGACGGCGGCTATACGGCGTATCTTGCCGACGTGATTGTTGCAGAAAAGTGCCGCGGACAGGGTATTGGCAAAAAACTTGTTGCCCGGGCAATTGAAGAAGTGAAAAACAGAATGAAACCCGGCTGGAAAGTAAAAATGATTCTGCTTGCGGCAAAAGGGCGCGAACCTTTTTACGAGCAATTTGGTTTTGTAAGCCGCCCCAACAACCACGAAGGCTGCGGCATGAACATGATTCTGGAAAAATAACCTGAAACTCGAGGTTTAACAAAAATACTAAAAGCAGCCTTTCGGCAAACGCGGCCGCTTTTTATAGTTTATTCATCAATTTTCAGGCTGATTTATAAATTCGATATTTGAAGAAATTAAGGAAAAATAAAATTGAAAGACAAAAAGAACGGAGACTTGCTTTTGGTAATAGACATGCAGAATGTTTACCGCCAGAACCAGAAATGGGAATGCTGGCAGACTGAACAGGCCGCCCGAAACATTGTACGCATAATTGAAAGCAAAAAATGCAGCACAGCTTTTACCCGGTTTATTGCCAGCAAAAGGCCACGTGGCGTTTGGCAAAACTACAATGCAGAAAACGCCGACGTAAACGGCGATAAATTCCTTAACGAATACCATCCTGCCCTTGCTCCATATCTGGAACATTTTCCGCTTTTTACAAAAAGCACTTATTCTTCGCTTAAAAACAGAAAATTGAAAAAACTTTGCCGCCGGGCAAAACGGGTAATTGTTGCCGGTGTTGTTACCGAATGCTGCGTGCTTGCCACCATTTTTGAACTTATTGACGAAGGCATTTACACGGTTTTTATAAGCGATGCGGTTAGCGGCGTAAACGAAACTATGGACAAGGCGGTTAAAAACGTGCTTTCGGGTTTAAGCCCTTTGCACGTAAAAATTGCCACCACCAGCGAATATCTTAGCGAAGCCGAAAATTAGAGAAACCGGGCACAAAAAAAAGCAGTGAAGATTAGAAAAATTGTACCAAAATTAAGCGTTTTAAGCTTTTTGGTACAATTTTAAAACCTGCACTGCTTTTGCAGCCTGCCATTGCTTGCAGGCATGAATGCTGCGCGGTAAAAGGCTAAAAACGGCTAAAAAAACCGCAATTCTTAAAAGCCTGCGGTTTTTAACGCGGTGTCTTAGCCTTTTACAATTCAGCACTCAAACTTAAATCTTAAAATCCTTAAGAATTTCAAGCATTTTTTCCATGTTAGATTCAACGCCAAAAGCCGTTTCTTTTACCGCATCTGCCGACCGGCTGATTTTAACGGCACCTTCGGACATTCCTTCCATTGAAGCGTTGATTGTGGAAGTAATGCCGCCAACGTCAATAATTTTCTTATCAAGCTCTTCCATGGAAGCCTTGCTGTTTTCAACTTTAGAAAGAATGTCCTGAGATTCGTTAGAAAGCTCATTCAAAGACTTGTTAATGTCCTGCGTTCCAACATTCTGTTCTTCCATTGACGATTTTATTTCGTCAATCAGCGGCGTTACGGTTTTTGCAGATTCCGTAATTTCGTAAAAAGCCGTTACAAGCGCCGCGCCAGCTTCCGAGGCAGAATGAATGGTTTTCTGAATGGTCTTAATCTGTTCCGCAATCTGGTGCGACTGTGTACTAGAAGTTTCTGCCAGTTTTCGAATTTCGTCAGAAACAACAGAAAAACCTTTACCCGATTCACCGGCATGGGCAGCTTCAATTGCCGCGTTCATTGCAAGAAGGTTCGTCTGTGAAGCGATGCTTGCAATAACAATGTTTGCGTCGTTAAGGGTTTTAGAAGTCTGTTCAATTTCAGCAATTGCCTTTTTAATTGCGTCGTTTGCAACCTGGCCGTTTTTAATGTCGCTAATAAGCTTGTTGAACGAAGTGTTCATATTGTTAACATTGTTTGTTACGGAATAAGTGTTGCCTGCAATTTCATTTACGGTTGCCGCAGTTTCCTGAAGTTCGCCCGTAAAATTATTGATTTTTGAAAGCACATCGGACAAAGTCATCTGCTGTGCCTTCGCAGATTCAAGCACGCCCTGTGTATGCTGGGCCTGAATGTTGGACTGATTCTGCACGTGCTGAACGTTGCCTGAAATTTTATTTACCGCATTTGAAGAATCTTCGGCGGTAAGTTTCATCGTGTCAACGGCACTTACAATTCCCTTGGTTTCTTCATTTACGTTCTTAATAATCAGCTGAAGGCGTTCCATAAACTTGTTGAAGTTCTGCGAAATTCTTCCAAGTTCGTCCTTTGACCTTGAAGGTAGCCTGAACGACAAATCCATTTCGCCATTCGCCAGTTCCTGCGTAGAATGTTCCAGCTGATGCAGCGGACCTTTTACGATAAACATAAGAACTGCAACAACGGAAGCAATTTCGATAAGCATCATTACCAAAATAATTGACGTTATGAGATTTGAAAAAACCGAATTCATTGACTTGATGCCGTCAGCAGAAAGGTTGATTACAATCCAGAAAGGGTCTGTCATTGTAGAAATATTTTCTTTAACCCGGAATGCATGGCGGTAAATGCCGGCTTTTCCGTCAATTGTCGTGGCTTCATCATCTTTCTGCATTGCGTCCCAAAATGCCGGGGGAATTTCGCTGCCGGCTTCGTCTGCAACAGAAGATGCCATAACTTTGCCGTCACCTGCAAGGCAAATTGAATCGCAACCAATAACCCGGGCAACGTCCTTAAGGTGAACGGCTGAAAGCGGAAGCATGACCTTGGTAACGACAGGTTTCCCAATAATCCTGCATTCTTCTTCCGTCCAGCAGTAGTTCATCATAATTGCGGTCATTCCGTATTCTGCGTGGCAGGTGAAATAATAGGAAGATTTTTTTGAATTGTAGCATTCCAGAACATCGTCAACACGGTTTGTGCCTGAAGTAAATGAAAGGCACTGGTCTGCGTTCAAAAGAATCGTATCGTTTCCGCTGATTTCGTAAATGCCTACATCAAATGCGCCGGAAGTTTTTTTGGAAATATCCGTCAAATCCCTGACAAGATTTTCTCTGTGCGATTCGTCAGCATAGGCTGCCATTTGCAGCATTCCTTTGTATTCTTCTACAAACTTGTTAAACTGCAAATCGCCGATGAAAGTTAAGGCGGACTGATGATTTGAAAGATCTTTGTAAATGTTTGAAATGTTTTTTTTGGTAATTGTGCTTGAAATGCCTAATGCTATGAAAACACCGGCAAATGTTGTAAGAATAAACGGTAATAAAATCTTAACAAAAATTGTTGATTTTCTCATTTTGCACCCCGTAAAACAAATGACAGTTAACAGATTATAACAATGTTTTATTTATTCTGCAAATTATTTTACTTTGTACAGATAAGTTTAAATTGAATTTTCCGTAAATTTTCTTTCAAAAAATGCAAAATATTCAATTTTTAACCTGCCCGGTGAAAAAAAAACAAAAAAAGCTTTTAAGGCGGTTTTTATAAAATCATCAGTTCTCTAGCTGAATTACGTAATCGTACCAGTCGCCTGCGTCTTTTTCGCTTACCGGGTTTTTTATGCATATACCGGCCTGCTTTACGCTTTCAGCAGTGCCGCTTATAAGCGGATGCCAAGGCGGCAACGGTTTGCCTGCTGCCAAAAGCCGATAGGCGCAGGTTTGCGGCAGCCATTTAAAGTGCCTTATTGATTTTTTGTCCAGTTTTACGCATTCAGCTTGAAGGCTGAAACGGCTGGCGTAATTTTTGCAGCGGCAGGTCTGGGTATCAAGCAAATCGCATGCTATGCGCGTGTTTAGTATTTTTTTATTCCATAAATAGCCGTCTACAATTTTTCTGTAGCAGCAAAGTCCGCAGCCGTCGCACAATGCTTCCCATTCGGCGTCGTTCATTTCGGAAAGTTTTTTTGTTTTCCAGAACTCTGGTAAAATTTCTGTTTTTTCGTCCATCTGGTGAATCCATTAAAAAAGCCTTTCCGCCAAAAAAAGCAGAAAGGCTTTTAACAGTTATCTGTTAATCTGTAAGCATTTGCTTAAAAGCCCGGCATTTTTAACGGTTCTGGGCTTTTCAGGCATTCATTTGCTTGCACCTGGGAATGGTGATTTTTCAAATTCCTTGTTTCCGTGGGTGTAGCTTGGAAGAACTTTTGGAGAAACAGCATCGCCGTTAATTCCGGCAGCTGCTCTTTCTTTTTCAAATGCTGTTACATGGTCAAGGTTCATTTTTGCAGTGTCAGCCATTGTGATGTTTGCAAACATTTTACCTGCTTCAATACCAGCTTCGCGGCCAAATACAACAACGTCCAAAAGTGAGTTACCCATCAGGCGGTTTGTTCCGTGAACACCACCAGAAGCTTCACCGGCAACGAGAAGGTTTCCAACGTTTGTATGACATGTTTTGTCAATTTCTACACCACCGTTCTGGTAGTGAAGTGTCGGGTAAACCAAAATCGGTTCCTTGCGGATGTCAATTCCGTATTTGATGAACATGTTGTACATGGCAGGAATTGATTTAAGGATTGTTCCTTCACCGTGAATCATTTCAATCATTGGAGTATCCAGCCAAACAGCAGGCTGAACATCGTTGTCAACACCACGGCCGTTGCGAACTTCCTTAATGATACCAGAAGCGTTTACGTCGCGTGTTTCAAGAGGGTGAATGTAAACTTCGCCGTCTTTGTTGATAAGTTTTGCACCAAGTGAGCGAACTTTTTCTGTTACCAGTTTTCCCAAAATCTGGGTTGGGTAAGCAGCACCGGTCGGGTGATACTGCAAAGAATCCTGATACAAAAGTTTTGCACCAGCACGGTAAGCCATTACCAAACCGTCAGCAGTTGCACCGTAGTGGTTAGAAGTTGGGAAACCCTGATAGTGCATGCGGCCTGCACCACCTGTAGCAATAATTACAACTTTTGCTTTTGCAATGCGAACTTCGCCTGTTTCTACGTTCAGAAGAACTGCACCACATGCGTTGCCTTTGTCATCTTTGATGATTTCAATTGCAGCAGTAAAGTCTACAACTGTAATCTGATCCGGGCGGTTCAAAACTTCGTCGCGGAGTGTGCGCATGATTTCTGCACCAGAGTAGTCTTTACAAGCGTGCATTCTTTTGCGGCTTGTACCGCCACCGTGGGTAGTAACCATTGTACCGTCTGCTTCCTTGTCAAATTCAACGCCAAGTTCGTTAAGCCATTTGATACATTTTGGTGCTTTGTTTACCAGTGTGTAAACCAGTTCCGGTTTTCCGTCAAAGTGACCGCCACCGAAACAGTCAAGATAGTGCTGAGCCGGGCTGTCGTTTGGTTTGTCAGCAGCCTGAATACCGCCTTCTGCCATCATTGTGTTTGCATCACCGATGCGGAGTTTTGTAGCCAAAAGAACTTTTGCACCGGCTTCGCTTGCCATGATAGCAGCAGAAGAACCTGCACCGCCGCCACCGATTACGAGAACATCGGTTTCGTAGTCAACGTGTGTCAGGTCAATGTGTTCCGGTTCAATGCGTGGTTTAGCCTGAAGCATTGCAACCAGTTCGATTGGTGCTTTCTGACCTTTGTTTGGACCGATTTTCAGTTCTTCAAACTGGCTTGTAATGCGGTCCGGATGATATTCTTTCAAAATTTCGTCTTTTTCATCTGCTGTAAGACGAGCATGTTCAAATTTAAGGTTTGCTTCACGTTTTTCTGCAACAATTTTTGCTGCATCATCAAGGTAATTTCCGTACATTGTTCGTCTCCTTATTATTTTTCGATGTCGCGGTTGTTGTACAATTCTTTGATTTCAGCCAGCGGCTTGTTCATGATGTTCTGAATCATTTCTTCAAGTTTGCCAGAATCAATTTCTTCAACACGGTCAATCAGGTGCTGTGTCTGCGGCTGAATGTATTTACCATTCAGGCGGCGTGCAAGTTCTGCAACCTGCGGGTGGCTGATTCCTGCCGGACAGCGGCTAGAACAGCATCCGCACATTACGCAGTCAAACGAAAGGTCTGCACATTTTGCAAAATCGCCGCGCTGTGCGTAAGCGATGTACTGCATTGTGTTAAGGCTTTGCGGACAGGCACGTGTACAGGCGTTACAGCCAACGCATGAATAGATTTCAGGATAAAGCTGCATCATAACAGCCTGTTCCGGCTTCATGTTGTTGATGTCGTAAACCTGTTTTACCAGCGGGAAGAAAGGCAAAGTTGCAATGTACATGTCATTTTCAACTTTTTTAGAACATGCAAGACAAGTCTGAAGCTGGTTTGTACCTTTAATGCGGTAAATTGTTGCACAAGCACCGCAGAAACCGTTGCGGCAGCCGCAACCACGTTTAAGCTGGTAACCGGCATATTCCATAGCGTTCATAATTGTAAGTTCTGCCGGAACTTCGTATTTTTTGCCAAAAATATAAATGGTGGCCATTTCTTTATCTGCCATTTTAGTCTCCTAAACAGCGCCGCAAAGGGCGCTTAATAAGTAAGCAAGTCCTGAGAGCTTTCGTAAGAAAACCCTCAGAAAAATCACCGGGAAAGGCGATTTTGTTGACTAATACTCTGGTGGAAGTTCACCCAACTGGTCAAAGCTGAATACCGGGCCGTCTTTACAAACGAATTTGTCACCGATATTACATCTTCCGCATTTACCAATACCGCACTTCATGCGCATTTCCATTGTGGTAAAAATCTGATTATCCTTAAATCCAAGGTCTTTCAGGATTTTCAGCGACATGTGGATAAGGATTGGCGGACCACACATGATGACTGTCATGCCTGCATCAGGCTTAAGTTCGGTGATGTACGGAGGAACAAATCCAACGTGTCCGTCCCAGCCTTCTTCTGCACGGTCAATCGTAATGTCAATCGAACAGTTCGGCTGTTTTTTCCATACGTTCTGCATTTCGTCAAGGCGAACAAGGTCTGCCTTAGAACGTGCACCATAAATAACCTGAATTTTTCCGTAATTGTCGCGTTTGTCCATCATGTAGTTAACTACAGAGTGAACCGGCGCAATACCAATACCACCGGCAATTACAAGAATGTCCTTACCTTTAAGTGCACCTTCAACCGGGAATCCGTTACCAATTGGTCCGCGAACTGCAATTTCCTGACCAACTTCAGCAGAGTGAAGCCATTCAGTAACGCATCCGCATTTCTTGATGGAGAATTCCATATAATCTTTGAGTGTCGGGCTTGATGTGATAGAAATCATACTTTCGCCAACACCAGGTACAATAAGCATTGCACATTGACCAGGAATATGTTCAAAGAGTTTTTTACCGTCTTTGCCAACTACACGGAAAGTTTTTACATCCGGAGTTTCCTGGCGAATATCAATAATTTTTCCTACGTAAGGAATAAATGATTCGTTATTTTCCATTGGTTCCTCCGCCTACTCTTCCGATTCGTTATAAGCTTTAATAACTTTAACAATGTTCATGTTAACCGGGCAGCTTTCAAGACAGCGGCCACAGCCTACGCATGCAAATACGTTTTCGTGTGCCATCGGGTAATACATAAGTTTATGCATAAAGCGCTGGCGGCTGCGTTCTTTCTGTGTATGGCGCGGGTTTTCTGCTGCCATCTGCGTAAAGTCGTTGTACATACAGCTGTCCCAGCAGCGAACCTGTTCAACACTTCCGTCGTTTTTCTTAAAGTCGCGTACGTCGAAACACATGCATGTTGGACAAACGTAGGTACAGGTTCCGCAGCCCAGACAGGCTTCAGAAATCTGATCCCAAACTTTAGAGTTGAACATTTTAAGCATTTCGTGCTTTTCAAGCTTAGACAAATCAAGGTGTGCAAAAGGCAGTTTTTCAACTTTTTCAGCAATCTGCTTTTTGCATTCTTCAACAGCTTTTGCATCGCCGTCTGCCAGAACACCCTTAACGGCTTCAATCAAAGCCTTGCCTTTTTCGGTATTGGCTTCAAAATAGAATTTTCCGTCAGCTTTCCAGCAGCTTACGTCGCCGGCCGGGTTTGCAGCGTCAATTTTGTAGGTTGAACAGAAACAGTTCTGAGCCGGTTCGTTACAGGCCAGTGTAATTACTGTTCCGTGTTCACGGCGGTTTTTGTAGTAAGTATCAACCGGTGTCATGTTAAGGTAAACGGCATCAATAACTTCAAAACTTTTTGCGTCGCAGGCACGAACACCAAATACTACAAAGTCTTCAACGTCTTTGCGCGGGTCTTCAACAACAATTTCTTTACCGTTCACCTTGTAGTTTACAAGGCGTTCAGCTTTTGGAAAGAAAAAGTCTTTTGCAGAACGAACTGTTTTCAGTTCTTCTGACAGAACCTTGCCTTTTTCCCACAGTTCAAAGTTTGCTTTTTTTGAACTGTTTGTTACAGGCAAATATAATTTCTGTTTTGAAGCAACGGCTTCAAAAAATGAATCAATTTTTTCAACTGGAAGGCAATACATTATTTGTCACCCCCTTCTTGAGAACGATCGTAAACAATGCTTGGTTCTGCATCGCCTTCGGTGAAGGTAAGCATCGGCGGCTTTGTTTCCATATCGCTACCGGCAATGTACGGTCCGTAAATCTCGTTAATGTCTTTAATGAACTTGCGGTTAAGCAGGTGAAGCGGAATGTGTTCCGGACAAACGCGTGAACATTCACCGCAGTCGGTACAGCGGCCGGCAACGTGCCATGCACGGATGATGTGGTACAGGCTTTCTTCAAAGCTAACCTGTGCAACTTTCTGCGACGTGTACATTGCATTGTTGTCAAATACACATTTTTCGCAGGTACATGCAGGACAGATGTCGCGGCAGGCGTTACAGCGGATACAGCGGCTGAATTCGTTTTTCCAGAATTCGTGGCGTTCATCGGCTGTCATTTTTTCAAGTTTTTCAACTTCGTCAAAACGCTTGCTGTCAAGCAAATCGCCGTCGTCACCAACCAGTTCGTCATAAGTAACGTGCTTTTTAGATTTACAAACTGCACAGCGTTCTGCAATGTCGTTTGTTTCAGGGTCTTTCATTCCGTCGCAAGGAATTCCAACTACAACAACGTCATCGCGGGTAATGCGGTTTTCTTTTAAAAGTTCAGTAAAACTGTATGTGTCGCATGGTTTAAGGAACACAAGAATTTTTTCTGACGGAATAGGAGCATCAACCGCGTTAGGGTCGCGCTGCTTTGCCATAGAGTTATTCATTCTTGTGGTACTTTTTTTAACTTCAATTTCTCTTGTAAGTTTTACAAGGTATTTTGAAAGGTTTGCGCCACAGTTTTCGTTATATACAAAGTTCTTTTCAAGGTCTGCTGCATCGGCAAAAACTGAAGGAGTTACATCGTAATCGAAAAGACCTTTTCTCCAACCCACTACTTTCTGAACAGTTCCGTCAGCAAGTTTTGCTTTTGCGTTTTCAATAAGGGTTGAAGTTAATTTGTTGTCTTGCATCTTACGTCCTCCAACTTTTTGTTTTCACCAAGTTCTGTAATCTGTGCAACAAAGTCGTTCATAATGCCTGCAAAACGAACGCCTTCGGCAGCAGAACACCATTCTACGCGTGTGCGGCCTTTTTCAATACCCAAGTAATCAAGCATAGAAAAAAGCAGTGTCATACGACGACGTGCAAAATAGTTACCTGTTGAATAGTGGCAGTCGCCAGGGTGGCAGCCGCACAAAATAACACCATCAGCACCACGCTGAAATGCGCGCAAAATGAACATAGGGTTCAGGCGGCAAGAACATGGAATACGGATGATTTTTACGTTGGCAGGGTAATCCAGGCGGTTGTTACCGGCAAGGTCAGCACCTGCGTAAGAACACCAGTTACAGCAGAATGCTACGATTTTTGGTGTCCATTCTTTCTTTTCTGTTACATCGCTCATAGAACTGCATCTACCTCCGCCAGAATCTGTTTGTTACTAAAGCCCTGCAAGTCCATTGCGCCGCTAGGACATGCAACGGTACATGCACCACAACCCTGACACATTGCGCTGTTAACCTGTGAAACATGTCTTGTAATTGTCGTACGGTTTGGACCACGGAAGTCTTTATCAACGTAACTAATTGCACCATAAGGACACACATTAGCACACTGACCACAGCCGTTACATGCGTTTTCGTTTGGTGTAGCAGTACAAGGGTTGTTTTTAAGTTTGTCTTTAACCAAAAGACAGATTGCTTTTGCAGCTGCACCAGAAGACTGGGCTACAGTTTCCGGAATATCTTTTGGACCCTGGCAGCAGCCTGCAAGGAAAATACCGGCAGTTGGTGATTCAACCGGGCGAAGTTTTGCGTGGGCTTCAAGGAAGAAGTCGTTGTTATCCATTGAAGTTGTAAGCATTGTTGCCAGAGGGCGTGCAGACTTATCAGCTTCAATTGATGCAGCAAGAACAACCATGTCAGCCTTAATGTGTACCTGTTTTCCAAGAATCAGGTCTGAGCCCTGAACGTCCAGAGTTCCGTCACTTAACGGCGTTACTTTACCAACCTGACCCTTGATGTAGTGAACGCCATACTGTTCAACTGCACGGCGGTAGAATTCATCAAACTGTTTGCCAGGTGTACGAACGTCAATGTAGAAAACGGTACAATTTGTATCCGGGTAATGGTCGCGGGTAAGAATTGCGTGTTTTGCCGTATACATACAGCAAACTTTTGAACAATATTCGTGACCTTTTGAAGAATCTGCCGAACAGCGTGAACCTACGCACTGTACAAATACAATGTTTTTTGGTTCCTTTCCGTCAGAAGGGCGTTTAAGGTGACCGTTTGTAGGACCAGAAGCGTTGCAAAGACGTTCAAATTCAAGAGAAGAAACAACGTCCGGGCTCTGACTGTAAGCATATTCGTCGAATTTTGTAAGTTCAATCGGGTTGTAACCAGTAGCAACAATAATTGCACCGTATTTTTCGGTGATTGTTTCTTCCTGCTGGTTAAAATTAATTGCACCTACGCCACAAGCCTTCTGACAGAAACCACAAACGTTGTCTTTACCGTTCTTTGCTGCTTTCTGGTGCAAACAGTAATTTGCATCGATTGTAGCAACTTTTGGAACAGCCTGTGCAAAAGGAATGTAAACTGCTTTTTTAGTATCAAGATTAAGGTTGAAATCATTTGGAACTTTCTTGTTAGGACAAGCTTCGATACATGCACCACAACCTGTACATTTTGTTTCATCAACAAAACGAGGGTGGCGTTTAATGTCAACCGTAAAGTTTCCAATGTAGCCTTTTACGCCGCAAACTTCACTGTAAGAAAGGATGCGGATGTTAGCATTCTGGCTAACTTCTGTCATTTTTGGTGTAACGATACAAGATGCACAGTCCAAAGTCGGGAATGTTTTATCGAGCATGGCCATTTTACCGCCGACAGAAACTTTCTTTTCTACGATGTCAACCGGGAAACCTGCATCAGCAATGTCGAGGGCTGCCGTAATACCGGCAATACCGCCACCAATTACCAGTGCACGTTTTGTAACAGGTGTTTCACCTTCTACAAGTTTTGTATCAAGAATAGATTTTGCAACTGCGGCTTTACCAAGTGCAATTGCTTTTTCAGTATTCTCTGCAATGTCCTTGCCAACCCAAGAAGTCTGTTCGCGAATGTTTGCAACTTCAACTTTGTAAGGGTTAAGGCCTGCACGTTCTGCACAAGAACGGAATGTTTTTTCGTGCATACGCGGAGAACATGAACACAGAACAACGCCTGTCAATTTGTCTTCTTTAATGCGGTCTTCAATCATCTTCTGACCGGCAGAAGAACACATATATGTATAGTGTGTTGAATATACAACACCGTCAACTTTGCCAAGTTCTTCAGCAACTTTAGCAACGTCTACTGTCCCTGCAATGTTAGTACCACAGTGACATACAAAAACACCAATTCTTTCCATCTGTCACTCCTATTTGCGGTACTTTCTGAAAGCACTCATTAAAAGCTGCTGAGGTGTATCATCATCAAGCTTGGCAGGAACCTGTGAAGGATCCAGATGAAGCGGACCGCGTTCACGTTCAACAACCGTGCGAACGGCATCAATCAATTTTGCCGGTTCTACCTGACGAGGGCAGCGTTCCAAACATGCAAAGCAAGACAAACAAGTGTAAATTGACTTGCTGTTAAGCAAAGGTTCAATTTCACCGTTTTCTACCATCTGTACAAACTGGTGCGGATGGTATTCCATTGCGTCGTAGTTAGGGCAAGTGCCTGAACATTTGCCGCAAACCATGCATTTTTTAGTGTTTACACCGCTGGTTTCAAGAATCAGTTCTTTATACTGCTGAATTTCGCTATCTAACATTTTACTTTCCCTCCTTTACGCCTAAAGCTTCTGCAAGAAGTTCTGTAAAATAAACAACGTCTAAAGGTGAATTACCTTTGTTTTTAATCAGGTTGTAGCGGCACAACGGGCAGCTTGTTACCAAAAAGTCTGCGCCCATGTCCTGTGCGTTTGCCAGAATTGAAGAAGCCCGTTTAACAGGAATTGATTCATCTTCAAATGCAGCATAAGCACCGCAGCATTCGTTGCGCTGACCGTAAATAACAGGTGTTGCACCAATAGCCTTGATAAAGTCTTCAAGAATCTGAGGATTTTCCGGATCATCAAATTCCAGAACTTTACCAGGGCGAAGAAGCAGACAACCGTAGTAAGCACCGATTTTTTTACCGGTCAAAGGGTTTTTAACGGCTGCTTTTACTTTGTCCCAGCCAATTTCATCACGAAGCACTTCAAGGAAATGAAGAACTTTTGTTTCGCCGTGATATTCAATACCATCTTGAGCAAGATATTTATTTGCCTTCAGAATCATAATCTCGTCGTTCTGCATATCGTTATTAACCTGTTTAATAACGTTGTAACAGGCAGAACAAAGAGTTACCAACGGGGTTCCGGCATCACGGGCAGCAGCCAAAGCTCTTACAGAAGGAAGCTTTGAAGCAATCTCGTTTGTTCCCATTGGGTACACACCGCCACAGCACTGCCATTCTTCAATTTCGTTTAATTCAAAACCAAGCGCAGCAGCTGCAGAACGTGCGTACATGTCAAGGTCTTTTGCCTTGTTTTTCAAAGTACAGCCGGGGAAATAACTGTAATTCATTGATATGTTCCTTTTTATGGCGAAAAACGCCACAGAAAACGCACCAGAGAACGATTTGGCAAAAATTCGCGCATCGTCCTCGTCTGATTTTAAGTGCTGAAAAATAAAAATACTTTGCAGCACACCATATACTTTTTATAAGCCCAAAGCCGGCATTCAGAGGAAAGCGGCTTTAAGCATTTATAAACCAGCTGACGGCGGACAAGTCTCCCTGCCCGCTTAAATTTATACCATCTGTTCAGGGTGGAAAACTTCGTCAAACTTTTCTGCTGTTAAGAAACCGAGTGCAACACAGGCTTCTTTAAGCGAAATGTTTTCTTTGTAAGCTTTTTTTGCAGTTTTTGCTGCGTTTTCGTAACCGATGTAAGGGTTAAGGGCAGTAACAAGCATCAAAGAATTGTGCAGGTTATGATGCATTTTTTCCTTGTTTGCAGTAATGCCAACAGCACAATTGTCGTTGAAAGAAACAATTGATTCTGCCAGAAGACGTGCGCTCTGCAGGAAGTTGTAGATACAAACCGGCATGAACACGTTAAGTTCAAAGTTACCCTGGCTTGCAGCCATACCAACGGCAACATCGTTACCCATTACCTGTACGGCAACCATTGTTACCTGTTCACACTGGGTTGGGTTAACTTTACCCGGCATGATGCTTGAACCAGGTTCGTTTTCCGGAATATGGATTTCGCCAAGACCGTCGCGTGGACCAGAAGAAAGCCAGCGAACGTCGTTGGCAATTTTCATCATGTCGCAGGCGAGTGCCTTTAATGCACCGTGGGCAAAAACAAGTTCGTCTTTGCTGGTAAGTGCGTGGAATTTGTTGGAAGCAGTAATGAACGGTTTGCCTGTAAGTTTTGCAACAGATTCTGCAACCTTTACGTCAAAACCTTTCGGTGTATTCAAACCTGTACCAACGGCTGTACCGCCAAGTGCAAGTTCGTAAAGTGCCGGCAAGGCAGCCTGCAAAAGCATTTTGTCTTTTTCAAGTGAACTGCGCCAGCCTGAAATTTCCTGACTGAATTTGATAGGCGTTGCATCCTGAAGGTGGGTGCGGCCGCTTTTTACGATTCCTTCATTTTCAGATTCAAGGCGCTTTAATGTAGCAACCAGAAGGTCAATTGCAGGAATAACTTTGTCTTCGATGATTAAAACAGCAGCAATGTGCATTGCTGTAGGGAATGTGTCGTTTGAAGACTGGCTCATGTTGATGTCGTCGTTTGGATGCAGAAGTTTTTTAACCTGTGCACCGGCTTTCAGCGAATCGCCTTTTGCCATGCCTGAAGCAATTTCGTTACCGCGGTTTGCAATAACTTCGTTTGCATTCATGTTAGACTGTGTACCACTACCTGTCTGCCATACAACCAGCGGGAAGTGTTCGTTCAAGTCGCCTGAAATAACTTCATCACAGGCAGCACTGATTGCTGCGAGTTTTTCAGCCGTCATTTTTTCAGGTTTCAATGCATTGTTTGCCATTGCGGCAGCTTTTTTCAAAATACCAAAAGCGTGTGTAATTTCTCTCGGCATTGTTTCAATTCCAACACCGATTTTAAAGTTTTCATGGCTGCGTTCTGTCTGGGCTGCCCAATATTTGTCAGCAGGAACCTGCATTTCGCCCATAGAATCGTGCTCAATTCTGTAATCCATGGTTTCTCCAGATTTTTTATTTGTTTTTAAGGAAACGTCGAAAATCTTCCATTATATGGCGTTTTTCTGCACGTTTCCCTGAAAATATTTTTTAGTTGAAATCAAGCTGGCTGATAATGCCTTTAAGGGTTTCGGCACTCTTTCTAAGCTGTTCAACTTCAGAATCTGCCAATGGAGGAGCAAGACGACCAACAACACCCTGACCGCCAACAACAGTAGGAATTGAAAGACAAACGTCGCTGATTCCGTATTCACCGTTGAGCATTGTAGAAACGATTGTAACTGAAGGGTTGTTGTTCTTAATCATTTCGCAAAGGCGTGCTGTTGTAACGCCAATTGCATAGTTTGTACAGCGTTTTGCATCAATAATGATTGCTCCAGACTTGCGCACGTATTCTTCAACGGCAGCTTTGTCCAATGGTTCGTGCTTGTTGCCAACTGCGTGGTTGTAATCGTCAACTGGTACAGAAGCAATGTTAACCATTGACCACGGTACGAAAGATGAATCGCCGTGTTCACCAAATACGTATGCGTGAAGGTTTGCCTGACCAATTCCGTATTCGTCTGCAATTTTTGTACGGAGACGTGCTGTATCAAGCAAAGTACCTGTACCGATGATGCGGTTAACAGGAATTGATGAAGTTTTTGCAAGCTGGTATGTAAGAATATCTACAGGGTTTGCAACGAGAACATAAATTGCATCAGGTGCAACGCGTGTAATCTGCGGAATAATTGACTTGAAAATATTTACGTTTGTCTGTGCCAAATCAAGACGGCTCTGACCTGGTTTGCGTGCAGCACCAGATGTAACGATAACAATATTTGAACCTTTTGCGTCTTCGTATGAACCTTCATGAATGTTAACAGGGCTCATATAAGGTGTTCCCTGACGAATGTCCATTGCTTCACCCATTGCGCGCTTTGCATCGATGTCAATAAGAACAATCTCTGTAGCTACGCCTTTAAGACAAAGGGCGTAAGCGATTGAAGAACCAACCTGACCGGCTCCGATAATTGTGATTTTGTTTGCCATTTCAAACCATCCTTACGAAAAATATTCGTGACTTGTTTTGTTTTGTATTTAGCGCAGAATCAGCAAAATTCTGCGTGTATACTCTATTTGTAACATAGCATATTATCATTTTGGTATCGATTTGTGAAGTAGAATACCCGATAAATAGATAAAAATTTATCTGATTAAACAGCTCTAACCACCGGTGAAAAACAAAAAAAAAACTCCGCAAAAACTGCATTTTTCTGCACAACTGCAAAAAAAAAACGCAATTTTTACGAAGCCTTAAAACCGGTTCTGCCCTGCCCTTTTCAGGCGCGCTTTTTTAAGAATTCAATGTAATCGTTCATGCAAACAGGCTTGCTGAAATAATAGCCCTGCAGGTAATTTACGCCGAGATTTTCAAGCACTTCAACCTGTTCCTGCGTTTCTACACCTTCGGCAACAATGTGACCGCCAAGGCTTAAAATCATTTTTACAACAGTCTGCAAAACAATCTTTGCCTTTTCCCTGTCCGGGTTACCGGCATCAAAGCACGGCCACAAAAGGCTTTTATCAAGCTTAACAATGTCAAAATTGGCCTTAACCATTTGCGCAAGGTTGGAATACCCTGTACCAAAATCATCCATTGAAAAAGTGCAGCCCATTTTTCCCAGCGCCTGCATGTTCTGGGCAAGCATTTTTTCATTGGCAACCGCCGCACTTTCAGTAATTTCCAAATTAATGCAGTTGGGCGCAAGCTGATATTTTTTCAGCAGGCTTTCAATCTGTTCTGGCAAATCGGCATCAATGCACTGAAGGCCGCTCAAATTCAGTTCAATGTATTCAACGCCCATGCTGCACAGCTGGCCGCCCTGCATAAAGCCGAAAACCTTTTCAAAAATCAAATTGCTTATGGCGTTAATAAGACCATGCCGTTCTGCCAGCGGAATAAACTCTTCCGGCGAAACATAGCCGATCGTTTCAGTATCCTTAAGGCGCACCAAAGCTTCGGCACTTATAAAACGCTTTTTTTCAACTGAATAAATTGGCTGGAAATACACGTCAAAACCGTCGTTGTGAATGGCTTCGTTAAGAAGCTTTACAATTTCATCCTGACGGCGTTTTGTCTGAATGAATTCGCTGCCAATGTCGTGGGCAAAAATATCGTGTTCGTGCAGAGACGGATTTTCGGTGATAAAGCCCAGCATGTCTATAATTTCGGTGGCAGTTTTCAGGTCGTTCGGGTAGCCTATAATATCGATATGGGGCGTTATAAAAACCTTTGTATCTAAAAGTGCCCAGGCACTGCTAAAGCGTTTCTGCATTTCGTCAAGCCGCCTGTGAATTTCTTCCTTTGTAGACCTGAAATTGCTGGGCTGGTTTGCCCCGTAACGAATATACTGGGCAATTCTGCCGGTTTTTTCATTTTCAACAATGCTTGCAACAATTGCAAAACCGTTGTTGTTTGTACGGAACAGACTTGCATCCATCGTCTGGGCAACAAAATTGCTCATATCGTTAAAAAGTTTGTTTACCGCATCCTTTCCGTACTTAAGGCGCATGCCCGGCAAATCGGAAAAATAAAAGTTGATTACTTCAAAAACGTTTTTGCGGCTAATCATTTCCTGCAAAACCAGTTCAAGGCTGCCCCTGTCAAAAAATTTCCGCTTTGTGCTTACGTAATCAACCGGCTTTTGAAAAGCAATGTACATAAAAAGCACAATAAGGCTTATGCAAAGGCTGGAAAAAAGCGTATACGGAAAAAGTAACTGAACATGCAGGTAAACAAACCATACGCAGACGCTTAAAATAACGTAGCGTTTTTTGCCCTGCAGCAAACTGTTTTTACTGCTGTTTACCAAAGTTTTAACCAGCGAAAAAATCATATATATGGAAGATAAAAACAAAATTTGCTTTACCATCGGCCCTGCAGGATAAATTACGTCCCTGTCGATAATGTATTCCAGCGGACTGAAAACAAGGGCAACAATGGTAAGCGCGTACGGCACAATCACCGAAACAAGGGTAACAACCTTTAGGCGCTGCTGTTTTTGCAGCAAAAACGTAATGTACAGATAAAGCGAAAAGCACACGTTTTCCATGGAAATGTAAAATATCTGGTGAAAAACCCTGCGCATTACGTCAGGAACTTCGCGGTTAAAAGCCAGCGAAAAAACAACGGCAAAATCAGCAGCAATATAAACCGCCGACCAGAACATCATGAAAGAAAAACACGCAGTAGAAAGCAAAGGCAGTTTTTTCTGCGACCAGTACAGAATCTGCAAAATCAAAATTATCAGTGCCGCCGCAATTTGAAAGCGTATATTTGCAAAAAACAACATTTTAAATCCTTTTTTACGTCTGGCACTTAAAATTGATTTTTTTTCAAGCTGCCGCATACTAAAAAAATACCAGTTTTATCATATTTTAGCAAACACCCGGCCACGTTAATTCACGGTATTAATTCGCTTTATTAAGGTAAAAACAGAAAAAAAATAATGCGTCCTTCCATTGCTTCAATCCCGACAGAAAAATCAACGCCGCAGACGGCAATATTCCTCCAGTTCCTTTTGCCGAAGCCATAGATTTTCTTAAAGCCCGTGTACCCATGACAAAAAAAGAGTGGGAAACCCTTGAGCCAAAGTTAAGATTCCGGGCGTTTACCGTGGCAAAACTTGGAAGCGCCGTAGAAATAGAAACTGCAAAACAGATTCTTGTAAGTGCACTTGAAAAAGGTGAAAGCTATTCTCAGACCTGGGAAATAATGAACGATATTTTCGGTAAAGGAGAACTTGGATTCAAGCCCGGCTACTGGGAAAATGTGTTCAGAACAAATACACAGACGGCATATATGGCTGGTAAGTTACAGCAGTATGAAAAGATACCTGGAATTGCAGCCTATCAGCTGATGATTATTGAAGATGTCAGGACAAGCAAAATCTGCCGCAATTTAATCACAAAAACAGGCCGAGGACTCGTTCTTTCTGTTGATGATGATTTCTGGAAAACAAAAGGATTTCCACCATACCATTTCCAGTGCAGAAGTTCTGTAAGGGCAGTTTATCAGCACCAGCTCAAGGCAGAAAACATCAAGATTGATGAACCTAAGCATTTGGATAGATTCAAACCCCAAACCGGCTTTGGCGGGAATCCGTTAACTGATGGTAATTGGTGGAAATTAACATCTTCGCAAGCAAAAATTGCACGAAAAATTGGCATAGAAGCTGACTTGAGCCGTAAAGAAGAACTTATAAAAATGGCTACTGAACAAATCAAAATGCTTAATCAAAAAGAATCTGGTTTAATAAATACAGTAGCAGAAATATTAAAAAAGCAGCCGTTTTTTAATGAAATGACTGAGTTTTCTAGAAATGCGATGATAAGACAGTTAGAAATGTTTGACGATAACAAGCTGACTCTTCTAAAAAAATATGCTGGAGATATAGAAATAATTGTTTCGAATAATATAGAGGATTCAGTGTATAACGGATTACAAATAATATTAAAAAAAGGGAGAGAACTCAGTGATTTTTATCATGAATTTGGGCACCATCTTGATGATGTTATTGTTGGAACAAATAGAGCAAGAGATTTGATGCCTGATTTCCTAAAAACTTTAGAATCTGATGCACTTATCTGGATAAATAATAATTCTGAAGGAGTAATTGTAAATTCACTAAATAAAATTCCTCGTGCTACACGAGAACATCTAAATGATATTTTGCGAAACAGGTGTAAGTTTGATAAATATGATACGGCATCTGATATTCTTGATGGTTTGACAAATGGTAAGATTGGAGGGTATGATAATTGTGGTTCAGGACATAAAAAAGGATATTACAGTTTTCCTGAGTTGAAACATGTCGAAGGTGAATCTATCGCAAATATAACCGAAGCATGGTATTTTCCTGGGAAATCAGTAAGTGAAGGATTTAGGGAAGTTTTTCCAAATGCTTATAATATGTATGTTAATTTTTTAGAGGGACATATTTATGATTGATACAGAGAAACATTATGATAATTTCCTTCAGTATTTGGCTGATATCCAATATCCAGAGGAAGATTTTAATAAATTTACAAAGAAATTCGGACAATATGGTCTTTGTTTTCGAACCGATGCATATTCTCCAAAAAAGAAAAGAGGTAAAATGTATTCCATGGATCCTGAAAAATATGATATCTATTTGGCTGCAATTAAGGAAAGTTTAGTACAGAATAAAGATTTACTATTTGATTTAGTAAAAGATAAAGAAAAAATATTTGATTCAAACGTTCAGTATTAATCAAAGCCCCGGCGCAAAATCCGGGGCTTTCCTTTCATCTGTCCAGTTCCTTCAAAATCCTGTCGTGCAGGTCTGCCCAGTAACAGGAAAGGCGGCATTTTACGCGCTCATTTAATCCGTTGGCGCTGTCCAGTGTAATACCGTCAAGCATCATACCAAAATCGGTCAGCATATCTTTTACATCTTCTGGCATCTGTTCCTCCTGCCGTCATGCTTCACGGTTCCTTTCAGCCTGCCGTTCCAACTTCCGCCGCTTCCATTCGTAAACATCATTTTCGCACCGGTACTTGTTCTTCAGCACCTGCAGGACAACTTCAACATCCGCAATTTCTTCAAACAGGCGGTCTTTCAGCTCGGCTTCCATGCCGCCGTATTCGCCGCCTTCAAGCCGGTTAAGCTTGTTCAGCACCTGTATCAGCTCGCCGCATTCTTCCATGGCAAGCCCCCTGAAATAGGCTTCGCCGTAACGCCTGCCTGTTTCTACAATCATCAGCTGTATGCCTGTCTTATCGCTCATATTTTTTTAACCTCATAAAAAAACTGCATTGCGCCGCGCCTAGTGCCTGCATTTGCAAAAACTTTGCATTGCATAAAGCCAGCGCCCCCGGAAAATCACACTCAGCCCCCACCACAGCCCACCGCACCAAAAACCGGCCTGCTGTACTATTCGCGCACCGCGTGGTAAAATTGCCCCATGCGACCATTCAAAGTACATGCACCATACGAACCTTCCGGCGACCAGCCGCAGGCAATTGAAAAACTTGCCCGGGGCTTTTTAAACGGCGACAAATACCAAACCCTTAAAGGCGTAACCGGCAGCGGCAAAACCTTTACAATGGCAAAAATAATTGAAAAAATTCAAAAGCCAACCTTAATAATCAGCCACAACAAAACCCTTTCAGCCCAGCTTTACCGGGAATTCAAGACATTTTTTCCGGATAACGCAGTTGAATACTTTGTAAGCTATTACGACTATTATCAGCCCGAAGCCTACGTACCGGCACGAGACCTTTACATAGAAAAAGACGCATCAATAAATCAGGAAATTGACCGGCTGCGCCTTGGCGCAACATACAGCCTTATGGAACGGCGGGACGTAATCGTTGTTGCAACAGTTTCCTGCATTTACGGCCTTGGAATGCCGGAACTGTACCGTGACATGCGCCTGCACATAGAAGTAGGCGAAAGCATAAACCCGGCCGAATTTGCCAGACAATTGATTAGCCTGCAATACCAGCGCAACGACATCGCCTTCGACCGGGGAACATTCCGCATAAAAGGCGACATCATAGAAATTTTCCCTGCATACATGGAAACAGACGAAGCCTACCGCATTGAACTTGACTGGGAAGAAGTTTCGCGCATACGCCGCTTTCACACAATCAGCGGTGAAATTATGGAAGAACTGGACGAAACCACAATTTACCCGGCAAAACACTTCGTCGTTCCCCAGGACATGCTTAACAACGCGGTTGACCGCATTAAAGCCGAAATGGAAGAACGCGTAGAATTTTTCAATTCTACCGGCAAGCTGCTGGAAGCTGAACGAATAAAAACCCGTACCACCTACGATTTGGAAATGCTGAAAGAAATGGGCTACTGTTCGGGTATTGAAAACTATTCAGGTCCAATTTCCGGCCGCGCACCGGGGCAGCCGCCTGCAACACTCCTTCACTACTTTCCCGACGATTTCTGCTGCATGATTGACGAAGCCCACGTAACGGTTTCGCAGATTGGCGCAATGTACGAAGGCGACCGCAGCCGCAAGCAGAACCTTATCGATTTCGGCTTCAGGCTGCCAAGCGCGCTTGATAACCGGCCGCTTAAAGGCGACGAATTTACAAAAATGGTGAACCAGACAATTTTTGTAACTGCCACTCCGCGCCCGGAAGAAATAAAAAAAAGCACGCAGGTTGTTGAACAGCTTATCCGCCCGACAGGCCTTTTAGACCCGATTGTTGAAGTGCGTAAAAGCGAAGGCCAGATGGAAGACATTTACGGCGAAATAAAAGAACGCATCGCCAAAAACGAACGGTGCCTGGTTTTGACCCTTACAAAAAAAATGGCAGAAGATTTAACCGAATATTTAAGCGGTTTCGGGCTGAAAGTAAAATACATACACAGCGAAGTTGAAACCATTGAACGCGTTGAAATATTGAAAAGCCTTCGCACCGGCGAAATTGACATACTTATAGGCATCAACCTTCTGCGCGAAGGCATTGACCTGCCTGAAGTTTCGTTCATTGCAATTTTGGACGCAGACAAAATCGGATTTCTGCGTTCTGCAACAAGCCTGATACAGATTATTGGCCGTGCGGCGCGTAACCAGAACGGTAAGGTTGTAATGTATGCCGACACTTTAAGCCCGGCAATGAAGGAAGCCATTACCGAAACCGAACACCGCCGGGCAATTCAAAGTGCATACAACGAAGAACACGGCATAACCCCGGCAACGGTTAGCAAAGCCGTTAACGATATTCTTGTGCGGCAGGAAGAGGAAAAGCAGGAAAACACCAAAATTGAGCTTGACGTGCTAAAAAAAAGCTGCAACCTGTTAAACCCGAAGGAACGGAAAAAGCTTATAAAACTTTTGGAAAAAGAAATGGCAGACCACGCAGAACGGCTTGAATACGAAGAAGCCGCGGCAATCCGTGACCAGATTGCAGAAATTAAAAAGCAGTACGGCGAATAAAAACTGGCAGGCAAAGGAAAAATGAAAAAATCTTCTATTAAAGTAACTATCAGCGGAAGCGGAACCAGCAGCGGAATACCGACAATTGCCTGCAGCTGCCGCGTCTGCAAGTCTAAAGACCCTAAAGACAAACGCAACCGCGCCGCAGCCTTTGTTACTGACGGCACGTTTACAATCGCAATAGACGCAGGCCCGGAATTCAGGATTCAGGCACTTAATTACGGGCTTACGCGTTTAGACGCTGTTCTGATAACCCACAGCCACGCCGACCATATTCACGGACTGGACGACATACGGTGTTTCAGCGAAGAAAAAGCCCTGCCAATTTATGCAAACCAGCCAACCCTGAAAAGCGTAAAAAACTGCTACGATTATGTTTTTAAACCAACGCAAAAAGGCGGTGGCAAACCCCAGCTGGATTTACAGAATGCAGAAATTTATAATCTGGAAAAACCGCTGACCATTGGCAGCATGAAAATTGTTCCGGTTCCAATATGGCACGGAATTCTTCCGGTTTTCGGCTGGAGAATAAACGATTTTGCCTATTTAACGGATTTAAGCAGAATTGAAGAAGAAGGCCTTGAACGGCTTAAGGACATAAAGTGTCTGGTTATAGACGGTTTGCGCCAAAAAGAACACGAAACCCACTGCACCTTTGCCCAGGCTTTGGATATTGCGTGCCAGACCAGCGCGAAACAAGTGTTTATAACCCACATTGCCCACGATTACAGCCATGCAGAAATTTGCCAAATATTGAAAGAAGAACAGGCCAAACGCCCTGCCCTTTTTGGCAAAACCGTTGAACCGGCCTTTGACGGCATGGAAATAACATTTCCGGAAATTTAGTCCGGGCAACAGACAAAACTTAAAGTGCAAACACTTCAAAACAGGCCATACCGCTTGACTGAAATGCTGCATTTTAGTATTATTTGGTCTCTAAACTTAGAAAAAACTATTTAGGTAGGTAAATTATATGTCAAGAAGATGTGATATTTGCGGTAAAGGTTCACTTAAAGGCAACAGAGTAAGTAAGTCTTACAACCACACACGCCACACATGGAAACCAAACGTAGTAGACGTTAAAACAGAAGTTGGCGGAACAACTTTGACAGTAAAAGTTTGTACACGCTGTCTTAGAAGTGGTTTCATCACAAAAAAAGTGTAATTGATTTAGTTGATTATTCCTTTACAAAAAGAGCTGCTGATGCGGCTCTTTTTTTTATTTAAAGTTAACTGCCAATTTAAAAAAAATTAAAACAATTTTTTTAATGTTAACGCGCTTTAACCAAAAACATAAAATTTAAAAACTGAAAGTTATGTAAAACGGTTTAATTCTTCAAATATTTGCCCAAATTGACAAAACAGCCGCAAAATGGTACATATATTGACGTTCTTTAACATAAAAACCAAAAAGGACCGCTCATCATGACTTATTCCCAGCCAACAAATCTTGGTATTATTGCCTGTCCAGGTGGAGAGGCTTTTGCAAACGAAGTTATAAATCACCTTAAACACATTTACAAACATCGTTTTAACCTTAAAACCGAAGCCCTTATCAAGCGCTACGGAACAGAAAAAGAAAAGCTTCAAAGAGACATTAACTTTTTAAGCGATTTGCGTACTTCTGACTTGTTGGTAAAAGGAAGCATCGATAGTTACCGAGTACCAAAATTCAAAATTGATACACGCTTTACATACTTTATGAACGGCGAGTTCAAAACCGAAATTCTGGAATGCATTCGCGGAAAAGACATTTACATTTTTCAGGACGTTGAAAACCACCAGCAGCTGACACTTAACGGCGGAAAAAACAAAATTGCGCTTTCAGTAAACGACCACGTAATGTCGCTTCTGGTTACGATTGATGCTGCACGTCAGGCCGGTGCTGCAAGCATTTCCCTTGTTCTGCCGGTTTACCCGTACAGCCGCCAGCACAAAAAGAAGGGACGCGAAGGTTTAACAGCCAGCCTTTTGGGACACATTTATGAAAACATGGGCGTTACCCGCATCATCACCCTCGACATTCACTCGCGCGAAATTGAAAACAGCTTTGGCAAGGCACACATTGACAACCTGCACGCCAGCTACCAGATTATCCGCGAACTTTCAAAAATTACAGACCTTACTTCTAACACGGACGACCTTGTTGTTGTTTCGCCAGACACTGGTGCAGTAGACCGCAACAAATTCTACGCAACCGGGCTTAAAAAACCTCTGGCACTTATCTACAAGGAACGCGATTATTCAGTTGTTACCCAGAATGCCCGCGAAACAAACATTAAGGCCGTAAAACTTTTGGGCGACGTTAACGGCAAAACCGTTTTTATGGCCGACGACATGCTTGGCACCGGCGGTACATTGCTTAAAGCCATGGAATTCCTTAAGGAACAGGGTGCAACAAAAGTAATTGCTGCAATCAGCCTGCCTTTCTTTACGGGCAACGCAATTGAACAGTTTAACGAAGCCTACAAAAAAGGCTATTTTTACCGCATAATCGGTACAAATGCCGTTTACCACGAAGAACTTTTGAACTGCGAATGGTACATAAACACAAACGTTTCTGGTCTTTTTGCCAATGTAATTTCCCGCGTACACCACAACCAGTCGCTTAGCGATTTGCTTGATAACCGCACGATTATTGACAAACTGATTAAAGTAAAAGAATAAGACAAGCAGAACGCTGAACAGACAATTTCAGCGTTTAATTTGAAACTTTCAGACAGCCGGCAAAAGTCGGCTGTTTTTGTTTATGGGGAAAATTCTGAAAACCGTTATTTGCGCCGACATTGGAACATCTTCGCTGAAAGCCGCACTTATAAAAAGCGATGGTTCGATACACGCTTTTAGCCGCGTTAGTTTTGCAGAAATTGAAAAACAAAGCCTAAACACGCTTTGGCTGGACGCATTTGAAAAAGCCGTTGCAGAAATCTTGAAGAATTTTCACTGCAATAAGGAAGGAATTGACGGCATTTGTATTTCGGGCAACGGGCCTACTTTTGCAAACCAGCAGTTTTGCCACCTGTGGAATGATTTTAACGGCACGCCGGCACAGCAGAAAAAGTACAGGGAAGCAGCCGTTTTTTCGCTTTTTTTACCGCGGCTTTTTTATTTGAAGGAAAACAGCCCTGAACTTTTTTGCAAAACCAGCAGCGATTATTTTATTTTTTCAGGCCCGGAGTATTTAATTTTTCAGCTTACAAATTGCCCCGTAACCGTTTTGCCGGAAGAACGCTACAAGGCGGCTTACTGGAACGAAGACATTTTAAAAAGCGCCGGCATTTTGCCAGACCTGCTGCCGCCTTTTGTAAAACCCGGTTTTTGCGCCGGCACGCTTACCGCTAATGCCGCAGCCCGGTTGAATTTGGGCAAAAACTGCAAGGTTTACTGCGGCATGCCGGACTTTTGCGCGGCACTGGTTGGCACTGCCACCACCCGTCCCGGCATGTTCTGCGACCGCGCCGGTACAAGCGAAGGGCTTAACCTTTGCACGCAAGTGCCGGTAACAGGTTCCGGCATAAGAACTTTGCCGTCGGTAATTCCCGGCCTTTTCAACGCATCGGTGCTTTTGCCGGATTCCGGGCAGCAGTTCAGCGATTTTAAGAAAAATTCAATTTACAAAGATTTAAGTTTTAACGCCACGGTTGAAGAACTTTTGCAAAAACCCAAAAGCAGTGGCTTTAAGCTGATGCAGGACATTGCACTTGAAGTTAAAAACGGCATTGCACTTTTGGAAAAACACTGGGGCAAAAAAATTGAAACCATGCGGATTACCGGCGGACAGGCACACACGCCTGCGTGGAACCAGTTTAAGGCCGATGTATGCCAGATAAAAATTGAAATTGGCAACAGCCCGGACGCGGAACTGACCGGCGACGCAGTTACGACCTTTTACGGCATGGGATTGTACGGTTCGCTGCAAGAAGGGGCAGAAAAAATATTTAAGGTTACAGAAGAATTTGTACCCGGCAAACAATTTTCCAATCTGGTTGGCGCAAAATGAAAATTTACAAAATTCCGGCAGAAACAAAAGCCATTCTGTTTGACATTGATTCAACACTTTATACAAATGCCAGCTACGCCTTTGAACAGGTTGACGTGCAGATAAGGCATTTTGCCGATTTGCGCGGCATAAGCCACAAGGAAGGCCGGGAACTTATTGAAAATTACCGCGCCGAATGGGCGAAAAACCACAACGGCGAAAAAACAAGCCTTGGCAACACGTTAAAAGCCTTCGGCATTCCAATTGAAGAAAGCATAAAATGGCGCGAAACCTTGCTAGAACCCAAGGATTTTTTGCAGAAAGATAAAAGGCTTTTTGCAACGCTAGCTGAACTGGAAAAAAAATACCGGATTGCGGCAGTTACCAACAACCCTTCCCTTCCGGCGCGGAAAACGCTGCAATGCCTTGGCGTAAATCAGTTTTTTAACAATCTTGTTGCCCTTGATACCTGTTCAGTTTCCAAACCGCACCCGGCGCCCTACCAGCACGCAGCAAAACTTCTGAACGTGCCGTGTTCCTGCTGCGTGTCAGTTGGTGACCGCTTTGACATTGATTTGCGCGTGCCTATGGAACTGGGCATGGGTGGCATTCTTGTTGACGGAGTAGAAGACGTTTACCAGTTGCCGGACATTTTGAAATAGTTCAAAAACTGAAGAAATTATGTACCTGCGGACAAAAAAAAGCACGCAAGCCTGCAAGTAAAAATAACAGAAACAATCAAAACCACCGGCTCAGCCGGTGGTTTGCTCTGCGGGTGTAACCCTTTGTTACCGGCCAGCGCTATAGCGCACTGAATCGACTGCCATGCGCACCACTTTTACCGGCTGCTGCTAAAGCAGCTTATGTTTTCAATCAGGCTT
>JAZRVO010000017.1:0-33329 GCA_045599185.1 Treponemataceae bacterium
GAAATTATCAGAAATGATGCATTTCATTATATTCAGGCTTCTGGTAAAGACATAAAGCATGTTGAAAAAAAAGGAACAAACTGGAAGGTTGATTCCGCTGATGGTTTAAGACTTAGAAACAGTCCTTGGGGTGAAAAAGTAGGTCTTCTGGAAAATGAAACTTTACTTGTTCAGACAGAACAGACTTTATATCCTTTCTATGATTCTATAGATGATCAGTGTGGATTCTGGATTCCGGTAAAAATAGTAAATAAGCCAGAGGATTACAACAGTGATTATAAAGAAAAACTAATCTGTGATTATCCAGATGAGACAGACGGTTGGGTGTTTTCTGGGTTTCTTAAGAAAATGGATTAAGATGTTTTTTTCTTATTTAAATCAATACGGATTGATTTAAATAAGAAATGAAAGAAAAATGTTTGATGGAACAGGAAATCCATCTGTAGTAAGAACGTATAACAATATCTTCAAAATCCGACAGGCAGTCAAGCAGCCTGCGGTTTAAGATTATGTTAGTCGGATTGCTCACTGAGCAACAGTATTAAAAAGATGAATGAAAAAATTATAGAGTATGTTGAACAAAAAAATAAACTATTCTCTTTTTTATTTTCAATAGATATGTTGAAAACTTCAGACCTTGCAGAAATCGGAATATATTTGCTGGAAAATAATATTGTTGATGATAATATCTGTATACTGGCAGGGTTAGAAAAATCTGAATTAGAAGAAGTTATAAATTATTATAAATTGGTAATATCAAAATTTGGATTATTTTTTTCTAAAGAAGTAATTAAAAATGAGGAAATCAAGAAATATGGATTAATTATTATTAATGAATATTTGAGAAAAAATTATTCAAAATCTTCTTTACTGTCTATTATAAGAGCTATTAATAGAACTACTTCATATTCTACCGATTTCGTAGCTTTTGATACTATTGAAGATGATAAATCACTTATTAATGAGATTGGACATCCTTATTTTAATCCTGAAATGACAAAAGATAATTATGAATTTTTTTTAGATGATTTTATACAAACTTTTTATAAGTTAGAAACATTGGCAAATTACAAAGATTTAAGTAATTCTTGTTATTGTCAAAAATGTAAATCGATTAGAAATTTAAGAATTAAAGAAAGCATCTTTAAAAATTATAATTACTATATTTGCTCACATTGTAAAAATAAGAAAATCATTCATTGCCAAACATTGACAGGAATGAAATATTATATATCAGAAAACACATAACACAGTTTTCAAACTCCGACAGGCAGTCGAGCTGCCTGCGGTTTAAAACAATGTTATGTGGATTGCCCAGTGGCCTGCTTGTTTAGGCAGAAAGTATGAAATCAAAAATAAAGACAGTTTTACTAACAATATTGATTTTTTCTTTTGTAGAGATTGCAGTTTATGTCGTATATTCATTATGGGACATAAATGATGGGCTTAGCGGTAATAGAAGTCTTACAGAACAAGAAATTTCGGATAATTCAGTATTCTTGAACAATTATTTTAATACTCAAGAAAATATACCTGAAAGGTGGAAAATAACAAATTCATATTTTGCAAATGCAATTTATGATGATCCTGTATCTAATCAATACATAGTTTATATTGATTGTTATTATGAAAATGAAAAGAAATGCTATGAATTTTCAATATTAAAAGGGTTAAAGAACTATTATATAGATAGAGTTGAACAATATTATGTATCCCCGGAATGCAATTGAAACAAATAAACTATTATAAAAAGTTTATTTCATAAAGCAAGTCGAGCTTGCTTTATGAAATGAAATCAAACTTTAGGGCGGAACAAAGTAGCGGTAGTATGCGGCTTTACGCCGCTTGAAAAAAAGAATAATAAAAGAGATAGTTTTACTCCAATATAGCTATCCGTTTGACATATACACGCCGTGCGTATATAATAATAATTATGATAAAAAGTTTTGCGGATAAAGAAACAGAGCTTGTCTACAATCAAAAATTTTCAAGGCGACTTCCGAATACAATTCAAAAAGTTGCTTTAAGAAAACTGATGATGTTAGATAATGCAAAGTGTCTGGAGGATTTGAGAGTTCCTCCAAGTAATCATCTAGAACAACTTTCTGGAGATAGAAAAGGACAGCATTCAATCCGCATAAATGATCAATGGCGTGTCTGTTTTACAGAAAAAGACGGGCATTATTATAATGTTGAGATTGTGGATTACCACTAGGAGTGTGATAAAAATTCCATCCGTGTAATTTTTATCACTTCAGTTTGTTCATGCGTTGCATTCTCAAACTGATTACTCTCGCCATCCGTAGCTCGCCGCTAACGCGGGGTTATTATAGGAGAAAATTATGTCTGATTTTATCGAAACACCAACAGTCGGAGAAATCCTCAGTGAAGAATTTCTTATTCCACTTGGAATTTCTGCTTATAAATTGGCACAGGAAATAAATGTTCCGACTTCACGTATTCAGGATATTCTTCATAACCGTAGAAGAATAACTGTAGATACATCATTAAGACTGGCAAAGTTTTTTGGATTGTCTGACGGATATTTTATGTCACTGCAGGATGATATTGATATAAGAAACGCTAAAATAGAACTTGCATCACAACTTGAAGAAATAAAAACTTATGTGTACGCGTAGAAAATAGCCATAACAATAGTTTCAAAGCCGATGTCAAGGACAAGCCTTGCCACGGTTTAAATGCAAGTTAGGTTAATTGCCCAATGGGCAACTTTTTTATAAGGAAAAATGAAATGGCTTGTCATTATATAAAAAAAGATGGTCTGACTTTTTTTACTGATAAAGATAAAAATTTAGAATTTATAGTTTATGAAAAAAATTCTTATTCTGATAAAAATGTTTTGATTGATGAATATATAAAAACTAATAATTTTCGGAAAGTTATAATTCTAAATAATGAAAATATTTCTAATAATTTAAAAGCACTTGTGAAGTTTCCTGAATTAGAAGCTATACGAGTTTATTATACGGATAAAAAGAATAAGTATGATTGTTCACTATTTAATAGTTTCAAAAATTTAAAATTACTTTCATGCGAATTGGAAAACATCGAATTAAAACTTCCAGAACTAAAAACACTTTCTGCTTCATATGGTAAAAATGTAATTATAAGTCCGGAATGTACGGATCTTGAAAGTGTTTGTGTACATAGATGTAAAGATTTTGAAGCATTCTGGTTACAGATGAAAGAAATTCCTTCAGTAAAAAAAATAGAAATTTCTTTCTGTACATTACCAGATTTGTCATCTATCTGTGAAATGCCTTCGCTTGAAGAACTTCATTTTGTATATACAAAAAAACTAGAAGATATTACAGGTATCGTAAAATTGAAAAGGACTTTAAAACACCTGTGGTTTGAAGAAGCGTCTGCTAAAAATATTACCAATTGGGATTCACTTTCAGAACTCAAAGAATTGCAGGAACTTGTAATTGTAAAATCATCTATTTCAGATTTACATTTTCTTGAAAAACTTCCTAAGTTAACTAATTTAAGGCTTATTGAAACTAAAGTATTAACGAATGATTTGTCTCCATTGCAATATATAAAATCCGTTTCGTATTTTCATACTGGTATAGATAAACAAATAGAAAAGTGTTTGGCAAAAGAGCAGAAACAATTTATGAAAAATGTAATAGAACATGTAAATGAAATTGAAAGATCTATAAAAAAGTAGGTTATAATATTGTGAAAGTCACATAACACAGCTTTAAAACAGGTAGGAAATGATATTGCATTTTTGAACATACAACTGATTCTAGTAAAAAATTCTAGATATATGTAACAAAATAAAAAAAATCAGAGCAACACTGAATTTGTAGTACGGCGGGTCAAGCCCGCCTTTTTTATTGACAATTAAGAAAATATCCGTATATACTTTAATATATACGGAGGTATAAATATGGTTTGCACAAAAGTATTCACAAGTGGAAACAGTCAGGCTGTTAGAATTCCAAAAGAATTTCATATTGATTATTCAAATCTTTGCATTAAAAAAATTGGTTCAACAATAATTCTTTTTCCTCCGGAAAATCGCTGGGAAAATTTAGAAAGAAGTCTTTCTGAGTTTTCTGATGATTTTATGAGCGAAGGCAGAAATCAACCAGTTTTACAGAAAAGGGAAGAATTTTAGATGTATCTTTTGGACACAAATATTTGCATTTATCTCATAAAAAATAAGTTTCCAATATTGAAACATCGATTATTGGAATGTAATCCAGAGGAAGTATTTGTTTCTTCAATTACTGTTGCAGAAATGGAATATGGAGCATCTAAAAGTCGGTATCGAGAAAAGAACCGTCAGGCTATGCTTAATTTCTTCTCTTTTTTTGGAAATATTTTAGATTTTTCCACAGAAGATACAGAAGCGTATGGAATTATTCGTGCATATCTTGAAAAAACTGGAAAAGTAATCGGTCCGTATGATATGCAAATAGCAGCTCAGGGATTAGCTAGGAATCTGACAGTAATCACAAATAATTATGATGAGTTTTCAAGAATTCCTGGATTAAAAATTGACGATTGGACTAAAGAATAAAACCTAACACCAGTTTCAAACTCCGACAGGCAGTCAAGCTGCCTGCGGTTTAAAACAATGTTATGCTCACACGCCACTGGCGTGGTAGTTTAGGAGAAAAAAACATGGATAAAGAAATTGTTGTAAAAAAGTATACAGATTTAAAACCTTTTTTTAAAACGAAGGCTCTTCAGAATCAAATTATATTGAATAATAATTTTCTGGAAATATATGATTCATGTAAAAATCAAATAGACTTATCAAATGGGGTATTAGATGCAGCTTCTGAAGTTGCAACTGTAACAAATTATATAAATCAAGCTACATCTGGAAAAAGCAAATTAGAAGCTATACTTACTCCCAAAATGAGAGAAGCTCTTGAAAATGGAACTGCAAACCTTTGTAATTCTCATAAAGATGGAGAAATTTTTTCAAAAATTCAATATAGCGATGGTAGTAGCGAGTTTATTTCGCTAAAAGAAGTAAAAGGTGCTACAAATTATGGAAATATGGCAATGTTAGCAAACCAAATGCAAATACAACAAACATTAAAAACTGTTCAAGATATCCTTACTGATTTTGCAGAAGAAACAGATAGACAATTAATGTGTCTACAAAGAGATACCCATGATAATAGAATGATAAAAGCAGAAACTGCAAAATTGGATTTTGAAGATTTTTTAAAAGAAAACTCTTCTGACTATAAATATTTAATGCATAGCATTAATGAAGCCTATCCATCAATTAGAAAAGAACTAAAAAATAATTTATGTGATTTAAAAGAAATTTGTGATCAAATTGATAAAAAGAGAACGTCTTTTGGTATGAAAAAAATGATTGAAAAAGAACAAACTTATATTAATTTTATTATGGAAGGTCTTACTCATTTACAGGTTTTATGTAACATTGAAATGTATATAGATTATATGCGTAATGAATATAAATCTATAATTGAAAAAGAAAATTCCATGATTGATGTTCAGAAAAAATATGCAGATGTTTTATTAGAGTGTTTTACCCAAGAAAAATTGGAGTTACTAAGTGGATTAAGTATTTTTCCAGAAGATATTTGGAGAAATAATTTTATGCCTGGTATACAGCTTTTAAATAAAAATATGAAGGAGGCTTTAATATGTCAAAGCAATGTTCAGGAAAGTACCATGGAAATGGTATAAAATACATTAATGATAATGAAAATTACTGCAAAATATGTCAACAACATATGAATTTAAACAAAAAACGTGTAGGAGAAGGTATTATAGGCGGGCTAGCAGTTGTTGGTGCTATTATTGCAGCAATATTAGGAATTAAGTCTAAAAAGAAAGATTAAAGCATAACACGCATTTCAAAACCAACTTAGGGGCAAGCCGCGTGCGGCAGAAACGTGCTTTATATTATTGAACGCTTCGCCGGTGGCTTTTTGCTTTTAGTTCAATTTTTCGCATTTCATTTCAATGCAAACCCATTCTTCGCCAAAAAACTGCATGGAAAAACCTTCTTCATCTTTGCATTCTGTAAAACCTGCCGCCTTGTAGCAGTAATATGCGCTGGCGTTGTTGCTGAAAACACCAAGAGTTACTTTTTGCACTTTAAGAATTTCAAATGCATATTTTAAGGACAGCTTAAGCATTTCCTTGCCGTAACCTTTGCCGCGTTTTGTGTCGTCAACAATTACAAAACCAAAGCGCAAAGTAGTTTTGTTAAAATCGGTAAAGCGCATAATCAAATGACCAACAGCGCCGCTTTCATCAAAAGCCGTCATCGGAAAAAAGTTTTCCGGGTCTTCACAGTCGCCGTTATTTTTTATGTACTTGCTGTTTATGTCTTCCGCAGAAATCGGATAATCGCCAAAACGGTCTGCGCTCCATTTGCGCAAAGCTTCTTCACTTTTAATCCAGCCTGCAATTTTTTCAGCATCGCAGGGTTTGTATGGTCTCAATTTCAGCATGTTATTCCTCCGTTTCCAGTTGAATTTTTTGCGACGCCAAACATTTTTCTAAAATCCGGCATTTTTCAAAAGTTCTGCATCTGCAATTTCTTTCAAAAAATCAACAACCGGCGCAGGGTTTTCCCACAACGGGCTGTGTGCAGAATTTTCTACAAGTAGAAAATCCTTTTTGGGTGCTTCAAGCTGACGGCAGTATTGTTCTACCAGTGGCCACGGGCAGTTGTAATCCCAATTGCCGCTTATAAAATAAGCAGGCACTTCAAGCTTTGTTATAAGGCTTCGGTAATCGCGCCTGCCAATTTCTTCGTAAAATGGCGTTGTGCGGTACATTTTCATGCCGCGTATGTAATTAATTTTTTCTTTTACAGTGTAACATTTTGCTTTAAGAATGGGAACAATGATTCCTGAAAATTCAGTTTTGTCTTTAATCGTGCCGCCGCCAGCCTTGTGCAAAAGAAAAACATAATCCGGCCAGTTTTTGCAGGTTACTTTGCCGCTGCCGTCATGGTTCACGCTTTTTTCAAGTTTCTTCAAATTGCCGCTCTGGTTGCGCCGGATAAAAGTTTCTTTCATAAACTCATACATAAGCGAATCATTTTCTTCCCCGTGGCACACAACCTGCGCCATACCGATGTACGCAAAATAATCTTCCGGAAAAATGCTTGCGGCTTCAAGCCCGATGTGCGTTCCGCCGGAAAAACCCATGATGTAAATTTTTTCCCTGTTAAAGCGCTTTTTAAGATATTCAGTTACTGCCTTGGTATCTGCAATAATTTGCGCCGCCGTAATTGAAGCCGGTTCAATATTTCTGTCGTAAACAAGGCACATGCCTCGGTAATCCCAGTAGCACACGGTAAAAAACTCTTCCAGGTTCATGGCAGGGTAGGTTTCGTTATAAAAATAGTCGGAAGTTCCCGGCCCGCTGGAAACAAAAAGCATAACCGGGTTATCAAGGTTTTTGCCGCGGATAATTAAACCGTTGTCTGCACCGTTAAGGCTGACGATTGTTTTTTCGGCAATGCTGTTTTCTAAAATTCTGCCGTTTGTGTTGTACCAGGGTTTTATTTTGCCCGTGCTTGCTGCAATAAATATAAAAATTGCAAGCAGAAAAATGGCGGCAATAACCGCACCAGTGCAAAGGGCAATTTTACAAATAATGTCTTTCATAATTCATTCCGTTAAAAGTTAAAAATGCCGGTAATTAAAATTCTGCCGGTTTTTCGCCAGTTGCGGAATTTAACTCGCCTTCGTTTCTGGTAATGTTTTTCATCCATTTAAATTTCAAAAAATGTGCAAAAACAACCGGCATTTTTTCAAATTCATCAAGGGTCATTGCAAAATAAACCCATATTGGCGGAAGTTTAAGAACATAAGCGGCCACCACCATTAACGGAACGGCAACGCACCACATCATTATTGTGTCCGTTACAAAGCCAAACTTGGTGTCGCCGCCGCCTCTAAAGCAGCCGCATATAAGGCAGGTGTTTATGCCTTCGCCAATCATGCGGTAAGTTGTCATAAACATCATGGCGCTTAAAAATTCAACCGCCTGTGCCGAAAGCTTGCCTGCGTAAAAATTCATTATTGCCGGACGCAGTGCTACAATTATAACGCAGCCAGCCAGTGCAACATAAATGGTTAAAAGCAAAAGTTTAACGGAATATTTTCTGGTCTGTTCAATCTGGTTTGCGCCCAAAGTTTGCCCGATAACAATGGTTGTTGCATTTGCAAAACCGCGCATTGCAATTGCACCAATGTTTACAACCATCATTGCAACTGCATTTGCGGCAACAATGTCGTCGCCCAAATGACCAAGAATTACTGTAAACACGGTAGTAGCAAGGCTCCATATAAGGTCGTTACCAATAGAAGGCCAGCTTATTGAAATGAAATCGTGGTTTAAAACGCCCGCGTGGGCAAACATTGTTTTTACGTTCATTTTTACGCCGTTTTTTACGGAAAAACAAATGCAAAGCACAACTTCGGTAACGCGGGCAAGCACTGTACCAAGGGCAACGCCAACTACGCCAAGTTTCGGCATGCCGAAAAGCCCAAAAATAAAGCTGGCGTTAAAAAACACGTTTACGCAAAGTGAAACGATTACAACAACCGAAGGAAATACAACTTTTCCGATGCTTCTTAATGCGCTTAAATAAACCTGCGACACTGCCATAAAAATAAAAGAAAGCGAAACAACCCGAAGATATTTTGCGCCAATTTCAATTGTTTCTGGCGTTGCCGAAAAAAGTTTCATGATTGGAGTTGGAAAAAGGCAAGAACCTGCCGTAAAGACAAGCGAAACAATAATGCCGTAACGCAGTGCCAGCCCCACAAGTTTTTCAATAGTCTGGCTGTCGCCTTTGCCCCAGTACTGGGCACACAAAACAGAAGTTGCCGTAGCCATGCCGAAAAAAACGCAGAACAGCACAAAAGTGTACTGGTTCGCCAGCGATACTGCCGCCATTGCCGACTGGCCGACAAAGCCCAGCATGAAAGTATCCGCCGTATTAACCAGCGTATTTATCAGGTTCTGAATCATAATCGGCAGTGCCAGTTTCAGCGTCCAGCCGTACAATTCTTTTGTACTCAAGGTATTTTCCATTTTATTCTCCATAAAACTGCGCAAAATTGAATTAAATAGCCCGATTGCCGAGTTTATATGAAATTTCCAAAAACAGCCTGGTTAAAGTGTCCAATAATTGGGTTGCTCTTCAGCGCACTTAAATGCGCACGGCGTATTTTTTTTCAGGCAAATATTTAAAACTCAAAAATTAGGCTAATTTTTAGCACTTTTGCAGTGCGTTTAATTTTACAGAAAAAATGCCGTATAAAACAGTCCTTAAATAAAGTTCCGCCAGTTTTGATTTTGTAAAATGAAAGTGCAAAGGGTTTGTTCCTGTTATTGAGTTTGGCAAAATTTTTCTGTACAATTTGCCCTATGTGGATGTTGTTAACCCTGTTTTACGGCGTGGTAAAAGGCCTGCGTGAAATATGTAAAAAAAAGGCACTTGAAAAAAATACCGTCATCGAAGTTCTTTTAATTTATACTTTTCTTTCGTTTTTGCTGGTAATACCACAGGCACCCAATGCAATGGGCTTAAATGCCGGGCAATATTTTTGGATTGCCGTAAAGGCGTTTGTAATTTTTGTTGCATGGATGGCAAGTTTTAAGGCAATTAAAAAACTGCCAATAAGCATGTACGGAATACTGGATTTAAGCCGGGTGCTTTTTGCAACACTTTTGGGCATTCTGGTTCTTGGCGAAAGTGTAACCGTAAACAAAATAATCGGGCTTGTTCTTGTAAGCACCGGCCTGCTGTTTTTAAAATTCAACCCCTTTGCAAAAAAAAATAATTTACCTGCTTCCGGGGCATTAAAAAATAATGACGCAGAAGTTCAGACCGGGGAACAGTCTTCCAAAAGCCTTACTTTTTACATTGTTCTGGCTTTTTTCGCCTGCATGCTGAATGCAATTTCCGGCCTTCTGGACAAAATCCTTATGCGCAATATGAATTCCAGCCAGTTGCAGTTTTGGTATACTCTTTTTACGGTTGTTTATTATGCAATTTATGCGCTTGTAACCAAAGCAAAAATAAGCCGCACCGCGTGGAAAAATATATGGATTTGGCTGCTGGCGGCAGGGCTTATTGCAATGGACAAGGCTTTGTTTATTGCCAACGGCTATGCAGAAAGTCAGGTAACGATAATGACTCTGATAAAGCAAAGCAGCGTAATTGTAGCAATTATTGCCGGCAAGTTTGTATTTAAGGAAAAAAACATAATGCACAAAGTGCTTTGCGCTGCAATAATCATTGCAGGAATAATTGCAGGCATAAGCCGCAGCGTTTAACCGCACAAAACTTGCTGATAAAAATGTGTACCCTTGCACCAAGCCCGTTTTTTTTGCCCGTGGCTGTTAGTGGCAACGGTTAAAGGCGGCGGTTGGGGCGTTGCCAGTTAAGCAGCAATTGCAAAAATTGGGGGCAGGGTGGTTTGTTTTTCGGGTTATTTTAAAACGTTTATTCCTTCAAGAATTATTGTCATGGAAATATCGAAACTTTCTTTAATGGAACTTTCGTGGCCGAAAGCGTTGTTGTTTACTAAAAGTGAAAAACCTTCCAGAAAACTGCGTATTGTGCGCACCAGATGATTTGCGTTTTCTTCGCTTATGCCGAGGCTGGACGTAATTTTGAAAAAAACTTCAAAAATGCCCTTCGTGGCTTCAAAAGTGCTGCCTTCGCTGCCGTTCTGGTAGCGGTTGTACCAAAGCATGGCATTAAACACGCCCTTGTGGCTGGTGGCGTATTCAAAAAAAGCTTCGCCCATTTTGCGCAGGGCATCAACGCCGCTAACGCCTACCGCAGAATGAATTATTGCGTTTTCCATCTGTTTCCAGCCGAAAAGCATCAGTTTTTGCTTAAGGTCGTCAAGATTTTTTACGTGGTTATAAAGCGAAGGCGATTTTATGCCAAGTTCTTCGGCAAGCAGTTTAAGCGAAAGGTTTTCAAAGCCGTATCTGTCTGAAAGCTGGGCGGCACATAAAATAATCTGGTTTTCTGAAAGCATAAAGGGTTCCTTACTTTTTTTTTATTCGCGTCAATTGCAAATTATCTGGCCGAAAGTTTGAGTTTATATAGAATACCTTTGAATCAGCAAAAGCATCTCATCTGTCACAGATTCCGAAGCAAGTTCGGAATGACAGAACTTTAATTCACAATATAAAATTCTCTAAAAACTCCAGTTTGTGACCAATAATTCAACAAAATTGACGGTTTGGGCTAATTCTTGCCAAGTATAAACTAATTGCGTTAGTAAATCAATATTTCTTTCCGGCATGCGCATCCGTTGCCACTGTGGCAAATGCGCCCTAAATCATCCGGTAACTTTCGTCCAAAAGTTCCTTTACCAGCGGCCAGTTTTTGTTGCCGCTTAAAAGAACCGTAACCCAGTGCTTTTTGTTCATGTGGTAGGCCGGAAAAACCGCCTCGTAATCGATGATTTTTTCAATATTTTCTGGTGCAGCCTTTACGTTCATTACGTCAATCAGGGCTTCGGTTAAATTTTCGTCTTTTTCGCCAAGGCTTTTGCGTTTTATGCGCATAACAACCCCGTACCATTTGCGGTTTTTGCCGCATATTTTGTTCAGCGTAATGTTTTCATCGTGCCACGGGTTTTGCAGAACCGTGCCGTAACGGGCACATGCGTAATCAAGCACGGTTTGCCGTAAACTTGTTGAATTAAAACAGGTTTCGGCAATTTTCTGGGCAAGAGTTTGGGCAAATTCTTTCAGTTCAAAAACAAAACTGCCATTTGCCTGCTTCAGTTCAAATGGTAAAAACTGTTCCTGCGTGTCGTTGTCAAAGGCGTGGACGTAAAAATCGCCGTTGCCGTAAAAAAAGTGCAGGGTAATATTACGGTATTCGGCCATAAACTGAACAATATTGTTACCGGCTGCTGCGGGCTTAAAACCGAAAGATTGCAACGCGGCAAAATCTTCTTCCCTGTCTGCAATAAGATATTTGTAGTTCATTCTTTTGCTTTTTCCTGCGCGGCAGAATTTGCAGCCGGTGCGTTTTTCTGTTCTTCATCGGTGGCGGCTGTTAAAAAATCTTTCAGTTCGCCTTCGTCCCAGCATTTTATAAAGGCATCAACAATTGCCGGATCAAACTGGCGGCCTTTGTTTTTCAGCAGTTCTGCCCTTATTGTTTCGTCTGCAAGCCGCCTGCTGTAACAGCGGTTGTTGCTTACAGCGTCAAAAGTGTCGGCAACGGCAATAATGCGTCCAATAAGCGGAATGTTTTTGCCTTTTAAGCCTTTCGGATAGCCTGTGCCGTCGTAATGTTCGTGGTGATAAAGTGCGCCTTCGGCAATGTGGTCAAGGGCGGTAAAGTTTTCCAGCAGTTTTGCGCCCCGGGTGGTGTGTTCCTTTATTATTTCGTATTCTTCGCTGTTAAGCGATGCCGGTTTTTTAAGAATTTCGTCTGGAATGCATATTTTGCCAATGTCGTGCAGCAGGCCGATGTAGTAAACTTTTTCGGCTTCTTCATTATTAAAGCCAAGTTTGCCGGCAATAATTCTTGCAAGCTGTGCCACGCGCCTGGAATGGTTAACGGTCGAAACGTCCTTGCTGTCGATAAAGCCTGCAAAGGTTTCAATTGCCTGTTTTATAATTTCAAGGTCGCGCCTGTACATTTTTTCGTAGTAGTTTTTGTAAAAAGTTTGAATTACCAGAAGGCAAAGCAGGAATGTTGCGCCGATTATCGTCCATAAACATGCCCAGAAACTCTGGTATTTGGTAATTTTTTCCTTTATGTGGTAGTTAAGCCTTATGTTTTCAAATGAAATTTCTGTTTTGTCGCTGTAAAAAATGATGCCGGGTTTTATTGTGCCGTTTACGTTTAAAGGGTATTCGTTGCTGGGCAGGCTGGGGTGGTAAATAATCCTGTCGCCTTTTGTAAGCGGAAAAAAGACCAAATCGCTGCACTGTATTGAATCGATTTTTATGCTGCCGAATTTGTTGGGCATCGGCAGAAATTCGTCGTGTTTTGCGCCGCCGTTCTGAAAAAATTCTATGCTGCCGTTCCATGCTTTGTTTACGTATAAGTCGCCGGGTATTTCTATTTCTATCTGCCAGTCTTTTATCTGGTCTTTGCCAATGTTGTTAAGCTTAAAATCGTAGGTAGTGCCGTAACAAATCAAGTCGCCGTTTTCGTCGGTGGCGCTAAACCGGGTGTTTATGTAGGGCGCAAATTGAAAGTTCTGTGGTACAATTTTTTCCCAAGTATCGGAATGGCTTACTGTCAGTTCTGCGTGTTCGTTTTTGGTTTGTTCTGCAAGAACAAGTGAAAACAGCGTGCCGTTGGTTTTGTTCACTTTTAAACCCAAAAAAAGCAAATTGCCAAGGCAAATGAAGATTATTACAAGCCAGATGCTTAAATATACAATTGATTTTTTTGACAACATTTCACACATTCCCCTTTGTGCTGTTTTGCGGCGGTGCAGAAATTTTTTCTGCCTGCCAAAATTGCCAGTTAGGCTAAATATCGAGTTTATATGAAATGCCCAAAAAAACAGCCTTTCGACAGTCTCAGCTTGTGCGAAATGCATTTTCTGTAACTGGCATTGGTTCAGGCACAAGGTACAGTTTATTAAAAAAACTGTACCTCGCATCAGAGCACAGACACTAAAAAAGATTTGTGCATGTGCACGGCATATTTTCTTCGTGGCCGTGCCTGTCTGCGGCTGTTTTTTTTACTATTAATAGATGGCTTTTGGCCTTTTATATAAAACTCGAAATTGAACCAGTTAGTTTTTGTTTTCAATTAACGTATAAACTATAAAGCCATTTTTAAAAAAAAGCTAGCTTGCTGATAGCGTGATGTTTTTTTAAATGCAAAAAAAACACGCAAGGGGCAAATGCTGCCTTTTGCGTGTTTTTGGGTTTTCATTCGTTTTTCTGTTTTATTTTCAGTTTTTTTGCCGGGTCTCAGTTTGCGGCCGGTTTGTGCTTTGCGGCGTAACGGTAAGAGTATACAACCGGCAAAACGCCAATTATCAGTACTGTGCCAATTAAGATAAATGGATTGCACAAAAATGCGGTTGCAATGATTACAATTCCGCCTGCTACCATAAGCGCGCCTGCAAAACGGTGGGTTTTAAACCAGTTGTCGCCGTCAGCAAGCGTTGGTTTTATGCGTACTCCAAAAGTGGCGTTCTGTCCGGCTTTTGGCAAAATGTTGCCAATAACAACAAAAATCGCGCCAACTAAAGCAATGCACACAAAGCCAACGTTAACCGACATTTTAAGTGCAAAAAGATAAATAACGGTCATAACTACTGCGCCAATTACAGGCACGTACCAGAAAAGCACGGTTAAAGGTTTTTTGGCAATGTTTTTGCTTTTTTTGTCAAAAAATGTACACATACATGCAAAAACGTGTATTGCAAGCAGAATAAGCGGAATGCCGAATACGGTAAAGGCGCGGCTTGCAAAATTGTCCGGCTGGTTGTTAACGTTAAAATGAACCGCAATTCTTTCCGGCAGCTGGTTCCATAAAACAATGCCAGCAATCATTGGCGTTAAAACTGTAATGCTTGAAATTAAAAACATTTTCCAGTTTTTCTTAAAATTTTCCTTGAACATATAGTTTTCTCCATTTGGTTTGGTGTTTTCAAAGGTTTATCAGCGGCTAGGCTTTTAAGTCGCTAATCCACATCATAATTTCTTCCAGAACCGAAGCGTTCAGTTCGTAAATGATGAACTTTCCTTCGCGCTTGTCCCGGATAAGGTCGGCATTTTTTAATACCGAAAGGTGCCGCGAAATTGCCGCAGTAGAAATATCAAACTGCTCGCTTATTTCGCCGGCGTTAAGCTGACCGTTTTTCAGCATGTTCAGTATTTTTCGCCGGGTCGGGTCAGCAAGGGCTTGCAGCGTGTCCTGTAGCGCCATGTTCCCTCCTGTTTTTTTACACGTGTAAATTGAAAGGAAAAAGTGTGCACGTCTTTTTTGCTTTTCAATTTATTTAACATTTAACTTAAATGTTAAATGTAATATAGTGCGTTATTTTTTTCGTGTCAACAAAAAAATTTACAAAATAAATTATAGAAACTAGAAAAAAAAGACTTGTGCATACGCCCGGCGTATTTTTTTTTCGTGGTAGTGCCTGTCTGCGGCTGTTTTTATTACTATTAATAGATGGCTTTTGGCCTTTTATATAAAACTCGAAAATGAACCTACAAAATGAGAAAACAGAAAAAAGTGTTAAAGATTTTGGAGTTTTTGCCGATTATGCAATATTCAAAATTGCTAAAGCTGTGTTACAATATATCAAATATCTCTAAAATTCTTTCTTATAATTGCATTTTTCAGATGCTTTTTTTTCTTTATTTTATTCAGGTTGGTAGTACAAATGAAGAAATATGTCATTTTATCAATTGTATGGTTTGCGGCGGCTTTATGCTGCATGGTTTTTGCCGTTTACAAAAACCGCGCCATCAGCAACACCGTTCACACTTTTCAGCTAAGCCAGCTTACGGAAAAAGCCTGCAAAGACGAAAACGTTCAGTTTGCCGTTGCACCGCGCAAAAACGATGACGGTACAAACGCGGCGTGGGATTATTTTTCAATTGAAACTGATGAAGACGGTGTTGAACGCAAAGACCCTTACGTTGGCACAATTTACGAACTGACAATTGAAAACTATTCTTTTGACACGGTTATTGAATGGGGCGTTAAGCTTAAAATGAGCGAAGAAGTGCTGTTTAACGACGGCTGGTGCGGCACTTTTACAATTCATCAGGATGTTGAAGGCGCAAACCGCTGCCACCCGGTTTCTTCCGGCATTACTACTGCCAAAGTTGGCAACCTTGAATATGTTGCAACCAGCAGTTGCATTTTGGTGCCCATGCACTCCGGCGATTTTTTTGAATATTTGCCAAGCGAAGATGCCCGGGAAATGCCTGTTGATGCCGCCAATAAAAAAACAAAAGAACCTGCGGTAAAAATAATCGGCTTTATTTTGTACATAAAGGACAAGCCCGTTGATTATGTAACTAATTTCGACGGCGAATTCTGGTACAAAATCTTCCGTCCGCTGACAGAAGAAATTATATTCAGGGTTGCGGTTGTGCTTTTTGCCAGCTGGTTTGTGTACATGCTGGTTTTGTGCGTTTCGCATTTGAAAACTTTAAAACTGCTGCGCCAGCGTGAACGCGACAAAAAGATTATTGAAGATTCAATGAATATCTGCATCAATTTTATAGAAGCAAAAGACCCTAACACTCAGGGTCATTCTCTGCGCGTTGCCCAGCTTTCCAAACTTCTGGCGCGGCGAATCGGGCTTAGTAACCAGGAAGTTGATGACATTTACTACATCGGCCTGCTGCACGACTGCGGAAAAATTTCCATTCCCCGGGAAATTTTAACGAAAGCTGGCAAACTGACGGACGATGAATACGAAATAATGAAAAGCCACTCGGAAAAAGGCTACCAGATGCTTAAGGAATTCCGCACCTTGCCAAACATTGGGCTTGGTGCCTATTGCCACCACGAACGATACGACGGCACGGGCTATCCCCAGGGGCTGAAGGGTGAAGAAATTCCGCTGATTGGGCGCATTATTGCCGTTGCCGATGCTTTTGACGCAATGAACAGCCGCCGCTGTTACCGTGACAAATTGAGCAAGGAAGTGATTTTGCAGGAACTGGAGAAAAATAAGGGCAGGCAGTTTGACCCCAACATTCTTGAAGCATTTTTAGAATTGCTGAACATGGGACAATTTGACTGGTAACAATTTGTGTTATAAACTATTAACTGAGTGAATTATGAAGAAACCTACTAAAATTTTTTGGTCTGTTGTTTGTGTAACAGGTTATTTTGCCTGTTTTGTTTTAATTACAATTTTTAACAGGGCGTCTTATGGTGTAAATCCCCATAGGGTTATTCCCGTTATTGAAAATACTGCAATGTGCGGCATTTTTAATATGATTGAAATTGTTTTCTGCTTAATTTTAGTTTTGCTGGAATTAAATTATTCTTTACTTTTCGCCGTTCTTTTGTGCGTTCTGGAAGTCGTTTTTCCGCTTAATGCAATTATTACGGAACATTTTTATTCTTCATTTCCCGGATTAATTAATGGTATTGCAGGAACTTTTATTGTTCTTCTTATTGGTTTGCAGCTGGCACAGCTTAACAAGGAAGCCAACACGGATTATCTAACGCAAATTCCTAACCGCAGATTTTTAGTTGACAAACTTCAGAATTTCGTCAAACATGCGGGGGGGGGCTTATTATTTACTATATATAGACTTAGATGATTTTAAACAGATTAACGATACCTACGGACACAAGACAGGCAACAAGGTTTTAAAAAATGTTGTATCTTACTGGGCAAGCCTGCTTGATAAAGAAGACATACTTGCACGTATAGGCGGCGATGAATTCTGCATGCTTTTAAAGGCGAGCCGCTATCCTAACATTGAAAACTTCATAAAAAACAGTGTTTTAAATATTCTGCTGGACGGCGATATTTTTGGCAATTCTGCCGAAAACCGAAGAATTTTAGCCAGTGCAGGCGTGGTGTCTTTTCCGGAAGACGGCAAAGACAGCGAAGAATTATTAAAAAATGTAGATTTTGCAATTTATAAAGCCAAAAAAGCCGGAAAAGGCCAATATCGCTTTTTTGATGTAAATATTAAAAAACAGGTTTTGCTCGAAGTAGAACTGGAAGATTGCGTTAAAAACGGCTTAAAAAACAACTGGTTTTATATGGTTTATCAGCCACAGTTTAATATTGCGCAAAAAAAACTGCGCGGTTTTGAATCTTTGCTGCGTTTTAAAGACGCAAACGGCAAATTTGTTAGCCCGGCCGATTTTATTCCAATTGCCGAAAAACACGGCATGATTTTCAGTCTTGACTATTACGTTTTAAATAAAGTTACCTCCGATTTTACGTCTGTTGTTCATCAAAATCCGGGTTTATGTATTTCTGTTAACATTTCTGCACAGCATGTTTGCGATTCTAATTTTGTTGACGAAGTTGAAAAAATTTTGAAAGCGAATAATTTTCCGGCAAAGTGTCTGGAACTGGAAATTACGGAATACAGCTATATAAATTCCCTTGATTCGGCAATTATAACTTTGAACCGGTTAAAGGCGATGGGCATTCAGCTTGCACTGGACGATTTTGGCACGGGCTACGCTTCGCTTTCAATTTTGCCAAAACTGCCGCTTGATTTGATAAAAATTGACAAAAGCCTGATTGACAATATTCACACTGACGATGTTGCGAAAAATTTTGTAGAACAGATTGTAAACATCGGGCATTCCCTTGGCTGTAGCGTAATTGCAGAAGGTATTGAAGTTGAAGAACAGGCGCAGGTTTTAAGACAGCAGGACTGCGATTATATTCAGGGTTATTTGTGGGGCAAACCAATGGAATATGCCCAGGCTTTAACTTTGATAGAAAATAATTAAAGCTTAAAAAAAACGCAGAAAAAACAAAAGGCACAATTGAATTTTTCAAGTTCAATTGTGCCTTTTGTTGCTTTTTACATAATGGCAAAATTCTTCAAGTTTTTGCGCGGCTGAAAATTAAACCAGTGCCTTGTTCTGCCACTTTTTAGACTTCCACCTGAAAAGCATGACAATGCCGCGGCTGGTTTCGTCGCTGCCAATTGCAAGCCAAAAGCCCACAAGCCCAAGCCCCATTTTTAATCCCAGCACATAGCTGCCAAGCACCATTATGCCCCACATTGAAAACAGGCCGTACAGCACCGGAAACTTAACGTCGCCTGCGCCCTTTAAGCCGGCAATTGAAATTAAGTTAAGCGAACGGCCAAATTCAATGTAAACGGAATAAATTAAAAGCGTGCTTACAAGGGCAACAACTTCGGTATTTTGGGTAAAAATGCCAATTAAAACAGGCTTTATAAGGTTCACAATCAGAATAAGTCCAAGGCTGATGCTTGTTCCAATAAACTGATATTTGTAAAGCTGTTTGTAAACGGCTTCTAACTGTTTTGCACCAACCATGTGGCCGGTTTTAATTTGCGTTGCATTGCCAATTGCGCTGGCGCAAACAAAAACAAAGCGCACAATCGTCTGGGTATAAACCTGTGCCGACATTGCCGCCGTGCCCAAAGTGGTAATCATTGCCATAATAACAATCTGGGCAACATTGTAGGAAATGTTTTCTCCGGCGGTTGGTACACCAATTTTGAAAATGCTTTTGTAAATGTTTTTGGGCACGCTGAAAATGCCGTTAAACGCAAAGCAAACGTCTTCTTTTTTGCCGATGATAACTGCAAGTGCGATGCACGAAAACAGCTGGGAAGCAACTGACGCAAAGGCAACGCCGGGCACGCCAAAAATCGGCATTCCAAACCAGCCGCAAAGTGAAATTGCATTACCCAAAACGTTGATGATGTTTGCAAAAATGGAAACAATTAAAATTTCCTTTGTGTGACCGTAGGAACGAAGTATTGCGCCCTGCATAAGGCTTATGCCGGTAAAAAATCCGCCGATGCCGCCAAAAATAATGAAATAGTCGTGGGCGTGCTGGCGCACAAGCGGTTCCAGGGTGTAGCAGCCCAAAAGTGCATTTGTGCCTGCAAAAACTGCAACGGTTAAAACTGCCGAAAAAATTGTAATTAACAGCGCACTTGCCTGGGCAATTGATGTTAATTCGCCTTTGGATTTTTTTGCACCAAGATACTGGGTTAATACGATGGAAGTACCTGTGCATACTACGTTGAACAGAATGTTCATGAAAAACAGGTACTGGCTCATCATGCCAACAGCGGCAACGCCTTCTTCGCTGTAGCCGGAAAGCATTACTGTATCAATTGAAGAAACCAGAATTTTAAAGATTTGCTCTAAAAAAATCGGTATTGTTAAAGCTAACATAGACAACTGTCCATCTTGTGTTTTGCTCTGATTCATAACTGTATGCTATACAATTTTTTATGTGCTTAGTCTAGCAATATTCCTTCAAAAAAACGCATTTGCTGAATATTTTGTATTGTAAAATTTTTTTTCAAACTGCGCCCTTAGGCCTGCGCTTTTGTCAAAAGCCATGCGTTGCAAAATAGCAATTATATAGAAGAAAATTGAACTTTTTATAGCTTTGTGGTAGATTTTTGGGCATGAAAAAATCACAGACTGTTGGTTTATCCTTTTTGGCTTTTGTTTTTCTTACTGTTGCCGGTGTTGTAAACGCATTCGGCATTACCTTTTTTTTAGTGCCCGTCAAACTGTTCGACTCCGGCATTTCTGGTACTTCCATGCTTCTGTCACAAATTACGGGTTTGCCACTTTCACTTTTTCTGCTCCTGCTGAACATTCCGCTGTTTTTGTACGGCCTTAAAAAGCAGGGCATGATTTTTACCGTTTATGCAATTTATGCAGTTACCGTTTATTCTGTGGCAGCTTTCTGCTTTCAGAATTTTCTGCCCTGCGACCTTTCTGCTGCTTCGCCTTTTGCCAAAAACGACGTATTTTTGTGCGCAATTTTTGGCGGCTTAATTTCGGGGCTTGGTTCCGGTTTTGCCATTCGTAACGGCGGCGCAATGGACGGCATTGAAGTTATGGCCGTAATTTTTGCCAAAAGGCTTAATTTAACCGTTGGCACTTTCGTAATGGTTTACAACATCATTCTGTATGTAATCTGCGGAATTGTTACCGGTTCGTGGATTCTGTCACTCTATTCAATTGTGGCTTATGCCGCCGCCTTAAAAACCGTAGACTTTATTATTGAAGGTATCGACCGTTCCAAGGCTGCTTCAATTATTACCACCCGCCCCGAAGAAGTTTGCAGCGCGTTAAGCAAAACTTTTGAATGTGGCATTACCACCATGGCTGCCCGGGGTTTTTATTCAAATCAGGAAAAAACATTCGTTTACGTAATCGTAAACCGCTACCAGATTTCCCGGCTTCGTTCAATTGTGCACGAAAAAGACCCGTTGGCTTACATTTCAATTACGGAAGTTGCTGACATTTTTACGGCGCAAAACAGATAATGCCCTTTTGTTGTAATTTTTCAGGCAAAAAAGCCAGCTGGCGCGTATAGGCATATTTTCTGCTGTTGAAAATAGCAAAACCTTGTGTTAAACTAGGTTTATACACGGAGATTTAGAATGATTACAACAAAAGGCAGATATGCCATTCGTATAATGATTGATTTGGCAGAAAATAACAAAAACGGGCTTGTTGCCCTTAAGGACATTGCCGAACGTCAGGACATTTCTAAAAAATACCTTGAAATTATTGTAAAGCTTTTGGTGCAGGCAAAACTGGTGCTTGGCCACAGCGGCAAGGGCGGCGGTTACATGCTTACACGTGCGCCGGATGAATATAATTTGCGCGAAATAATTGAAGCTGCGGAAGGTACTTTGGCGCCGGTTTCGTGTCTGCAAAAAAATGCAGAAGTTTGCGAAAGACGGGATATGTGCAGAAGCCTTCCTTTGTGGAAAGAATACTACCAGATGATTGACACTTTTTTTGAAAGCAAAACCCTTGCAGACCTTCTGCGGAACTAGGAAAAGCCATGCAGGATGATTCTGAAAAAAGCCGTAAGCTTTTGATGCTGGAAGAATATTTAAAAACAAAGGGAAAAGTGGCAGTTGCTTTTTCCGGCGGCGTGGATTCTGCTTTTCTGCTGAAATTTGCCAGCCAGATACTTGGAGAAAATGCCATCGGCATTAATGTTTCTTCCGTTTTGCAGACAAAAGCAGAATATGAAGAAGTGCAGGTTTTTTGCCTCCAGCACAAAATTATCTTAAAAACAATTCAAATTAACCCGCTGCAAATACCCGGTTTTTGCCAGAACCCTGCAAACCGCTGCTATTTGTGCAAAAAGGCAATTTTTACGCAAATAAAGCAGCAGGCAAAGGCTTTGGGTTTTTTCCACGTAATAGACGGCAGCAATGCCGACGATGCCGGCGATTTTAGGCCGGGCATGCAGGCACTGAAGGAACTGGAAATTGAAAGCCCGATGAAAATGCTGGGCATCACCAAAAACGAAGTTCGTTTTTTTGCCAAAAACCTGAACCTTGACCAGTGGAACAAAGCGGCAAGTGCCTGCCTTGCTTCGCGCATAAATTACGGCGAAGAAATAACGCAAAAAAAACTTAATGCAATAGAAGAAAGTGAACGTTTTTTGCGCAGTCTTGGTGTTGGCCAGTGCCGGGTACGAATGCACCAGAATATTGCACGCATAGAAGTTTTGCCCGAACAGATGCCGGTAATTTTTGAAAATAAAACGCTTGTAGACCAGACATTAAAAAATTTTGGCTTTTCTTTTGTTGCTTTAGACCTTTTTGGTTTTAAAAGAGGCAGTCTTAATAAAAATTTGTCGCAAACTTAATTTTTTCAATGTAAACGGTTAAATTGATATATACTTAAATGCAATGACCACTTTGGAGATTTTAAAAAAAGTAAAGGCCGGACAGCTTTCCGTAGAAGATGCCCGGCACTTGCTTGATGCCGCGCCGCAAGTTGAAACCAGTTTTGCCCGTCTTGATTTTAGCCGAAAACAGCGCACCGGTTTTAACGAAGTTGTTTTTTGCCAGAACAAAGAAGATTTATTCTTAAAAGGCATTTTTTTAGAACTTTTCAGCAAAAACGGCGAAGTTTTAGGCACTCGCGCCACAAATCATCAGTTTGAAATTGTAAAACAGGTTTTGCCCTTTGCCACTTACGACAAAAGGGCGCGCCTTATAAAAGTGCAGAAAACGCCGCCAGCTTTAACCGGCAAAATTGCCGTTTGCACAGCAGGCACTGCCGACATTGATGTTGCCGAAGAAGCTGCCCAGTGTGCTGAATTTTGGGGCAGCAAGGTTGAACGCCTGTACGATGTTGGCGTTAGCGGCCTGCACCGGCTTATAAACAGGCTGGACGTTTTGCAAAGTGCCACCTGCATTATTGCAGTTGCAGGCATGGAAGGCGCGCTTGCAAGCGTAATTGGCGGTTTGGTAAGCGTGCCGGTAATTGCCGTGCCTACAAGTGTTGGCTATGGCGCAAACTTGGCAGGCCTTTCAACACTTTTAAGCATGATAAATTCTTGTGCCAACGGTATTTGCGTTGTAAACATTGATAACGGTTTTGGTGCCGCCTATACGGCAACACAAATTAACCGCCTTGCTCAGGGCAAATAAATAAAGGAAAAATTATGAGTGATTTGTATTTGGAATGTTTTAGCGGAATTAGCGGCGACATGACGGTTGCTGCATTGCTTGACCTTGGTGCAGACCAGACCGAACTTCTGCATGTATTGAAAACAATTCCGGACCAGGGTTTTAAGGTTGAAATTTCAACGGTAAGTAAAAACGGCATTGCCTGCAAGGATTTTAACGTAATTTTGGAAAACGATAATCACGACCACGATATGGATTATCTGTTTGGCCACGATGCAGGACACGCCCACAACCACGAAGGGCATGAACATCATCACCACGGGCACGAAGAACATACCCACGAACACCACCATCATCACGAGCACGTGCACGACCATGATGCAGGCCGCGCCCACAGCCACGAAGAACACGAACACCACCACCACGAACATGAAGAGCACTGCCACACCCACGAACACCACCATGCCCACCAGCACCGGGGGTTGCCGGAAGTAATTGAAATAATAGAAAAAACTGCCCTTAGCGAAAATGCCAGACAGATTGCGAAGAACATTTTTGACATTCTTGCAACGGCAGAATCGAAGGCGCACAACAAGCCCAAAAACGAAGTTCATTTTCACGAAGTTGGCGCACTTGATTCAATTGTTGACATTATTGCGGCGGCATTTTGCATTGACAACCTGCATATTGAAAAAACCTACGCTCCAAACCTTTGTGAAGGAACGGGCACAATTCGCTGCCAGCACGGCATTTTGCCAATACCAGTGCCTGCAACCTTAAACATTCTTCAGGCGCATAACCTTGCGTTCAGCATAAAAAACATAAATGCGGAACTTATTACGCCAACAGGTGCTGCAATTTTGGCAAGCTTAAACCCGTGTCAGCAGCTGCCTGCACAGTTTACGGTAACAAAAACGGGGCAGGGCGCAGGCAAGCGCAATTACGAACAGCCTTCAATTTTGCGCGGAATGCTGATAAAAGATGCTGACACGGCAGAAGAAAAAGACACGATTGTAAAGCTTGAAACCAACATTGACGACTGTACCGCCGAAAATTTGGGCTTTATAATAGAAGAAACTTTGAAAAACGGCGCACTTGATGCACATTTCGTTCCCTGTTTTATGAAAAAAAACCGGCCTGCATACCTGCTTAGCGTTATCTGCAACCGGCAGGACAGGCAGAAAATTGAAAACATTATTTTTCTGCACACCACCACAATCGGTATTCGCCGGTGCGAAATGGAACGTACCAAGCTTGTGCGCCGGAACATTGAAGTGCAGACGGAATTTGGTAAAGCCATGGTAAAGCGCGTGCAGATTGAAGGCGCAGAAAAAAACTACCCGGAATATGAAAGCGTGGCTGCTATTTGCAGGGCAACAGGCGAAAGTTTTGACACCGTTTATACGGCCATAAAACTTGCTGCCGGTGCAAACTGAAAAAGCTGCAGCCTGCATGGGTAAAAAAATTGGTGACTTTTTTATACCCTTGAGCTATAATATAAATGTCTTTACAGTAATATTCATTCAATTTTAGGAGAATTTTTATGGCATGTTTTACAGTACCTTTGGCAGAAGCTTTGGTAGTTTCAGCAGTAAAATCGATTGCATTAAAAAAAGGAAGCGATAAACCGACAGTTCTGGCCATTCGTCAGAAAGTTGCAACATTAGAAAAAATGCTTTACGGCGGTTCGTTTTTGCTTGCCGCAGAGCATATTTACCATGGTGAAATTACTTTTTATCCGCCGTTTTTAACGGCACTTAGTTCACCGGCAGAAACAGCGGTAATGTTGCAGGAAATTGCTACAACAGGCGTTGCAATGGCAGCCCTTGTTACCGGCGTTTGGGCTATTGGGCTTGCAATAGGTTATATTATGCCTAAAAAACGTCAGAATTCGTTAAAAGGAGAGGCCGTATAATGTGCTTGATTTTTACAATGATTGCAACTGCTGTTTTTGCATTTCTTTACTTTAACAGAAACGACAGCCAGAACCCGGTTCTTAAAAACGCATTAAAAACTATGGCACTTTCTTTTGGGGCTGCGGCTTTAATGTGGTGCGTTGACGGCACAGTAAGCGTAATGGAAGGAGAAGGTTTTTTTGACCTTTCTGCCAGCGATGCACTTTTGGGTGCAATAATTATTGCACTGGGACTTGTACTTTTTGCAGCAGTTTATTCTGTAGAAAAGCGCAGAGTCTGCAAGGCTGCAAACTGATATAGCAGCAGTAAAACCGGAAAGCGTGGAAACAGTTTTCCGGTTTTCATTTTTATAAGTCAAAATGTTTATTTTACTTTAAAAAGTCTAAAATCTCTAAAAAATGAAGTTAAAATAGTAAAAATATCTAGTATTGCCGATATTATAGTGATAGAATATGCAGGTAATTACTGAAAAGGAACTGTATTTTTAAGGGGTAAATAGATTGAAAAGCTTAAAATGGAATATTTTGGCAATGGTAATGGCACTTACCGTTGTAACATCGTTTGGATGTTTCTTAATTTCAAACCAGCTTTCTAAAAGGGCATTGCAGGAAACCGTAGAAGACGACCTGATGAACCTTGCCAAATCAATAGCAACCAGCATTACGGAAGAAACAAACAGCCAGTTTACCACGCTGAACACGCTGGCAACCCTTTCGTTTATGAAAGACGAAAAAAACGACCTTTGGGCAAAACAGGTTCAGCTTGACGGCGTAAAATTTTCAGGAAAAGTTAAAAACCTTATAGGCGTAAACATTGCTGACGAAAAAGGCGACTGCTACGTTGTAGAAGGCGGTCTTGTAAACTTTGCCGAGCGCGATTACTGTAAGGCAGCCTTAAGCGGAAAACAGTACATTCAGAACCCGATGATTAACAAAGTAACCAACGTACTTTCCATGTTTTATGCCGTACCGGTATTTAACAGCGACAACAAAGTAATTGGAACCATTTTTGCCTGTACCAACGGCGAAAGCCTTTGCGACGTGTGCCGTTCCTACACAATCGGTAAAACCGGCTACCCGGTAATCATAGACCGCACAACAGGAATTACTGTTGGCGACGTAAACACAGACAACGTACTTAACTTTACAAACCTTTCGGAAGAAACAAAAGACATACCGGCCTATGCCGAACTGAACGAAATGCACCAGCGCATAAGAAGAGGCGAAACAGGTTCGGGTTATTACACGTATAACGGTCAGCGCAAAGTTTGTGCATTCATCCCGATTGAAGGAACAAACTGGACAATATTCTGTCAGGCACCGATTTCAGAATTTTCCGGCCATATTACAACAATGCGCAACATGATGCTCATTGTTTTCCTTGTTTCAATTCTTCTGGGTGTAGCAATTTCAATTGTTATCGGCCGCAACTTAATGCCGCTGGCTTCTGCCGCAGGCGAAATTGATGAAATGTCCAGCGGAAATGCAGACCTTTCGGTGCGCCTTAAGGAACTGAACAGCGAAAATGAAATTGCCCACGTGGTAGGCGGCATTAACCGCTTTATCAGCAAGCTGCAGAAAATTATTGCAAACATTAAGGATTCTAAGGACAGGCTTACCCAGGTTGACCAGAACCTTCAGCAGGCAAGCAAAGATACCGCCGGCGCAATCGGCGAAATTCTTAATAACCTTGAAAACGTAAACGGCCAGATAGACAATCAGTCTAACAACGTTAACGAAACAGTTAGCGCCGTTAACCAGATTGCCGGCAATATTGAATCACTTGAAAAACTTATATCTAATCAGGTAAGTGGCGTATCTCAGGCTTCTACCGCAATTGAAGAAATGGTAGCAAACATCAGTGCCGTAAATGCTTCGGTTGATAAAATGGTTAATTCGTTTACCAGCCTTGAAGAAAATGTACAGAGCGGTACTGCCAAACAGGCCGACGTTGGTAAAAAAATTGCCGTCATCGAAACCCAGTCGCAGATGCTTCAGGACGCAAACAAGGCCATTGCTTCAATTGCAAGCCAGACCAACTTGCTTGCAATGAACGCCGCAATTGAAGCTGCCCACGCCGGCGAAGCTGGTGCAGGTTTCAGCGTTGTTGCCGACGAAATCCGAAAGCTTTCAGAAACATCAAGCGCCCAGTCTAAAACAATTGGTGACGAACTTAAGAAAATCCTCGGTTCAATCCGTCAGGTTGTAGAAGCTTCGCTTACGGCAACCCAGACATTTGAAGAAGTTTCTGCCAACATTCAGCAGACAAACCAGATGGTTTATCAGATTAAGAATGCAATGGAAGAACAGACCGCAGGTTCAAAACAGATTATTGACGTTCTGTACACAATGAACGACAGTACAAACGAAGTACGTATTGCTTCTGACGAAATGTCTGAAGGAAACAAAGCGGTATTGAACGGCGTACATAATTTGCAAAACAGTACCATGGTTATCCGCGACCAGATGAACCAGATGCAGGCAAACGCAGATAAAATTAGCGACACTGGTACTGCACTAAGCGCAATTACGGACCGCGTAACTGAAACAATTCAGAAAATTGGTGTAGAAATTGACCAGTTTAAGGTTTAATTAGTGCCTTTTTTTACAGACTGCGCTTTTAAGTTTTTTTAGGCGCGGTAAAAAAACACAAAGCCGGAACAAGCTTTTACCCCTGAGGATTTCCTTACTGCTTGTTCCGGCTTTTTTTTATTTGTTGCAAACCCTTAAAGTGCCAGTGTGCTTCAATTTTTCCGTTTTTACAATATTTACCGTCTTTTTTGCAGCATTCACCTTGCAGCCGCTGGTAAAAAACAGCTAAAATACACCACAAATGAACCCTGTATTAACAACCCGGCGGCTTGTGCTAAAGCCCAACGGCCTGCACAACCTTGAATATGTTCACCAGTATTCGGCAGATGCAGAACACTGCCGCTACATGTACCGCCTGCCCAACCGCAGCATAGAACAGACAAAAGAATTTTTAACTGCCTGCCAGAATGAATGGCAGAAAGACGAACCGGATTATTTTGAGTTTGCAGTTTACTTCAACGGTACGTTTGTTGGTGCAGTTTCTGCCTATAAGGAAGAAAACTTGCCCGTTGCCGAACTTGGCTGGATATTCAGAAAAGAATACACCGGCCGTGGTTTTGCAACCGAAGCCGCGGAAGTCGTAATTGATTTTGCCTGCAAGCAGTGGCAGCTGAAAACCCTTTGCGCCCACTGCGACACTGCAAACATAGCAAGCCAGAAAGTAATGCAGAAACTTGGCCTGTTAAACAAAGGTAAACAGCCCCGCGTTTACAGCGACCAGCGCGGCGAAGCCGAAGAATATATATTTGAAAAAGAACTTTAAAAGCAGAAAGCCCGGTAAAACAAACCGGGCTTTGGTATATAAGTTGGCTGGTGTTTGTCATGCTGAATATTCACAAAAAGGGGCGTAGTTTTTGCAAAGCAAAAACTAGGGGCTATTTGCACAAATAGCAATAATTAGAAACAAAGCAAGCAGCAAAAGCAATTCATTCCGCACTTGTTTCGGAATCCGTGACTGTGCGAAGACTCAAAATTCAGCGCAAACGCTAAACCAGCAAATCCTTGTTCTTTTTAATTATTTCATTTATGGCGTTTGCTTCTTTGTAGTCGTGGTAGTAAACAAAAAGCAGAACGCACACAAAAGCCATAAGCGAAATTGTGAAAATTACCAGAATGCTTTTTAACGAGCTGCCGAAAAAGCCGAACCAGTAGCAGAACAGGGATACAACCACAAGCATGTCTGCAAAATAGGCCGAAGTTGCAAGCAGAAAAGAATTAAAGTCGATGAAGCATAGAAAAAACTGGGTAAAAGATACGCTGAAACAGATTGCAAAAAGCTTCAGTATAAAAGCAGGGCTTAAGTTTTGAATTGCGTCAGATTTGCCAAGAATGAAAAATGTAGAAACTAGAACAACGATGGCAAAACTCATAAACATGCCGCGCACAGACCGCAGAATGTATTCAAAAATTTCAATTTTATTTTTCATAAACTGTATTCCCTTTACAATGTTTCAAACATGCGGCGCAAATCGGCAACATAATGCCGGTTTACAATCTGCCGCAAGCCGTTGTCCAAACTGGCTTCAAAACGCCCGTTCAGCTGGGGCTTAATATGTTCAATTTTTTTTATGTTTACAATTGCCTGCTTGCTTACCCTGCAAAAACTGAAGCCGTAAATAAGCTTTTCAATTTCGTACAGCCTGTGTTCGCATCCGTAAACAGCCTGCGCCGTGTAAATAAAGGTTTTGTCTTCAACGCTTTCAAAAAAATAAATGTCTTCCAGAGGAATGTAAAACTTTTTGCCGTCTAAAATGCCGGTAAATTTTTTCTGGCAGGCATTAACCGCGTTTATAATTTTGTTCACTTCGTCGCTAACAAAGGCGCATTTTATAATTACATTCGGTTCAGGAAAGTTTTTGTTTTCTTCAATGGTAAGCTTCATTTTTTACAATTATATATTGAACTGCCGTTTTTTGCCACAGTGTAAAAGCTTTGTGTATGTTGAATTTTTTTAATGGTTAATAGAAGAAAAATAGTTACAGTATCATTATTTGACATTAAATATATTGTAATATATAAGAATAAAGAAGGAATAATGTTTATGAGCAAAAACTACAATGAAAAAACACGTGTCCAAATGCCTGCCATGGTTCATCTTACAAGACTTGGTTATGAGTACATCGGAAAGATGTATGAAGAAAATGCAGGTGAAACATTTGATTCTGATACAAATATTCTCATTGATAATTTTCATACAGCTTTTGAACGCCTGAATCCTGATAAGAAGGACAAATGGCTTTCTGTTTTTGATGATATAAAAAAAGAACTTAACGATGATGATTTAGGTAAACAGTTCTACGAAAGACTTACTTCAATCTCTCCATATAAATTGATTGATTTTGAAAATCCTAAAAACAATGATTACTACTGTACAGCTGAATTTACCTGCCGCAACGGTGAAGATGAATTCCGTCCTGATATTACATTGTTTATAAATGGTCTTCCGCTTGTATTCATTGAAGTAAAGAAAACAAACAATGTAGGTGGAATGGTTGCAGAAGCAAATCGAATGACATTAGACCGTTTCCCTAATAAGAAGTTCCGTCGGTTTATCAATATCACACAGCTTATGCTTTTCTCTAACAATATGGAATATTCTGCACTTGGCGGAATTGTTCCAATTGAAGGAGCTTTTTATTGCACAGGTTCTCGTAAAAAAGCATTCTTCAATTGTTTTAGAGAAGATAATTTTGCAAATCAGCCAGTTCCATTGTTCAATGCAAATTACCCATATAAACCAATTGATCAGCTTGTGGAAAAGCAAATCCTTACAGATTTCAATTGTCAGGTAATCAAACAGGCACCAGAATATCAAACAAATCTAGATACATATACTCCAACAAATAGAATTCTTACTTCCATGTGTTCGCCTGAACGTTTGTTGTTCATCTTGAAATATGGAATTGCATATGTAAAATCTGAACGCGAAGTTGATGGAAAAATTGAAGTAACGGACCAGAAACATATTATGCGTTATCAGCAGATGTTTGCTGCAATGGCAATTCGTGATGCTCTTAAAGCTGGTAAAAAATCTGGTATTGTTTGGCATACACAAGGTAGTGGCAAGACAGCTCTTTCATATTACCTTACCCGTATTCTTACAGATTTTTATGCTTCTCAAAATAAGGTTACAAAGTTCTATTTCATAGTTGATCGTTTGGATTTGCTTGAACAGGCAAAACAGGAATTTGAAGCTCGTGGATTGAGCATCAATACTGCAAACAGCAAAACCGAACTTATGGAGCAGTTCCGCAATAATCAGAGTCAGGAAGGAAATTCTGGAAAAGCAGAAATCACAGTAGTTAATATTCAAAAGGTCGAAGAAGATAAAGAAAAAGTTGCAGTAAAAGATTATGCTACAAACCTTCAGCGTATCTTTATTATTGATGAAGCACACCGAGGTTATAAACCTGATGGTTGTTTCCTTTCAAATCTTTTTAATGCTGATGAAGATTCAGTAAAAATTGCTCTTACAGGAACTCCTATCTTAAAAGAAGAAAAATCAAGCTGCTCTGTATTTGGCGATTACTATCATGCATATTACTATGATAAATCAATTCAGGATGGCTATACATTAAAAATCCTTCGTGAAGAAATTGAGACTTCATACCGAAAGAGACTTACAGAAGCCTATCAGAAACTTGAAAAACTGGTTCAGAAAGGTGAACTCAAAAAAGAAGATATTATTTCTCATGATTCTTACGTAAAAGAACTGCTTCGCTATATCATAAAAGACTTGGTAACTTTCCGTTGCTTGCAAGGTGATCCAACTCTTGGCGGAATGATTATTTGTGAAACCAGTGAACAGGCAAGAAAACTTTATCAATATTTCAATGAGATTCAGGATGAATTGAACTGTCATTCCGAACTTGTTTCGGAATCTAAGATGCTGAAACAAGTTCAGCATGACAAAATAAATCTAAAACCAGGTCTTATTCTTTATGATAGTGATGATAAAGAAACGCGCAAACAGATTGTAAAAGATTTTAAGAAGAACTTTACAATTGATATTCTGATTGTTTACAACATGCTTCTTACTGGTTTTGACGCACCACGCCTTAAGCGCTTGTATTTTGGGCGTAAACTTAGAGACCATGGGTTGCTTCAGGCAATTACTCGTGTAAATCGTCCTTATAATTCAGATTATGGTGAACAGCGATATGGAACTGTAATTGATTTTGCAGACATAAAAGCAAACTTTGAGGAAATCAATAATAAATATATCAAGGAATTTCAGAAGTTCAGTAGTGAAGATGAAACTGGCGTTGAAAATCTTCCTGATATGTTCACTCAGGTTCTTGAACAGAAAGACGAAATCATCAAGCAGATGAAAGAAGCTCGTCAGACTCTTTCAAATTATGACATTACAAATGCCGAAGTATTTGATCAGGAAATTACAGAAGTTGAAAACAAAAAAGAACTTTTTGAACTTAGAACAGCATTGGTTAATGCAAAGAATATGTTCAATCTTGTTCGAACATTCGGTGATGATGAATTAAAAGAAACATTTGCAAAACTTGTAATAGAAAAACTTCCAGATATGCTTGCTGCAGTTCAGGCTCGCATAAATGAAATAAATACAATGGAAGCCTTTGAAACAAGTGATGAAACAAAAATGCTTATCAATGAAACAATGATGAACATTCAGTTCAACTTTTCAATGATAAACAAAGAAGAATTAAAACTTGTTGATAATGGTTCTGAATTACAGGAAAAACTGAACAAGACTTTACATGAACTTCGTGATTATTACGATCAGGAAGATCCTCAGTACATTACTTTGGCAGAAGCATTCAAACTTCGTTTTAAGCAGCATAAATTCAAGCCAGAAAGCATTGCTCAATACAACGAAGAGAATGCTGCAATGGATGAAATCTACAAAAAGATTAGAACCTTGCGCCGTAAAGATGATGCTTTATTAGCTCGTTATAATGGCGACAAAAAATTTGTTCGTGTTCACAAAAGAATTGTAGAAGAAAATACAAAACGATCAGAACGCCATACCCAGCCAATTATCTCAACTATGACAGATGATATAGTTGAAGCAATGATGACAGTAAAAAAGATTATTGACCAGCAAGTTTATGATAGAAACGACATCTTAAAGAAAGATGCATACTTTGCAGAAACAGTCTGGTCTTTAATAGATGACAGTTTATATAAGTTGAACATCAAGTCTGAAGTTGAAGATTGCGATTTTATTCAGACTCGTATAAGCAAACAGTATTTGAATCAATACTACGATTATTACATGGTATAAGTTGCATTTAGCAATTAACTGTCTATATTAAATAAAGAAAACTATTTTGGAGAAAAAATGAATATCAGGGAAAAAACAGTTGCTCTTATTGATGAACTTAAAGCTACCTGCCAGAGTGCGGGACTCGGAAACGATGGAAATGAATTTAAAATCATTACACAGGTTTTTCTTTATAAGTTCTTAAACGATAAATTTGGTTACACACTTAAAAATAAAGACACTCGCTATAAAGAACAGTTCCAGAATTGCAAAGACTGGGAAAGTGAATATTCAAAATTAACCGAAGATGAACAGAAAAGAGTTTGTCGTGTAATGGGTGCAGACTGTCCAAATCTTTATTCACGCCATTTAATTACTCAGCTTTGGAATCAGCAGACAAAAGGTGATTTTGATGTAATCTTTGACAGCACAATGAAAGACATCGCCGTAGAAAACATGGAAATTTTT
>JAZRVO010000018.1:0-43477 GCA_045599185.1 Treponemataceae bacterium
GCTTTTTCGGTATATGTTACAAACATTGCTTCACTGCGCGAACTTTTGCCAACCGAATTCTTTACTATGCTGCCTTACATAATTACTCTGGCAGCTCTGGTTGTATTCAGCGGTAAAAACTATGCGCCGGCAGCAAGCGGCAAACCTTACGAAAAAGGGGCAAGTTGATGCTGAATAAGGCACTGGCACTGAAAATATTTGAAGGGTTTTCAATTGAACGCTGGAACGATTTGATTCGGCCTTGTGATTTAATTGAAATGGATAAATCGGCAGAAAAAATGGTTCTGGTTTATATAATTGGCAAATTTGAAGAACAGGCAGGCAGAACCCTGGATTGGGAATGGCTTATTTATGCTTCGTTTTTTGAACTTTTGCGGAAAATTGCCCTTTGTGATATTAAAGCGCCTGTGCAGCGCATGATCAGGCACCAGTACCCGGAAGAATACCACAAGCTTAACCAGTGGGTTCTTGAACAGTACAAGGAACTTTTGAGCGACAGGGAACTTTATGAAAAATTCAGCGATTATATAGAATATACCGCTGATTCTTCAAAACCGGAAACTCTTGAAATGCGGATTTTCCGGGCAGCCCACAAGTTTTCTACCATGCGCGAGTTTGAAATGATTGTCCCTGTTAACGAAAGCATGCGCCTGGGCGACATTGAACTGGAATTGAATCAGGACATTGGCGAATATCTGGATTTGAAAGGTCTGCAGCAGCTGGTTACCAAGCAGAAATGCTACAAGTTTCTGCTTGTAATTGAAAAGCTGCGCTTTCAGACCCGGTGGAATCAGACACCACGCGTGCCAAGAACTTCTGTTTTAGGACATTCTTTTTTTGTTGCCGTAACTACACTATTGTTAAGCAGGCAATCGGGCGCAAAAATGTGCCCCAAACGTATATTTAACAATTATTTTTCTGCACTTTTCCACGATTTGCCGGAAGCCGTTACCCGTGACATTATTTCGCCTGTAAAACAGGCAACCAGCGGTTTACCTTCTATTGTAAAAGACATTGAAGACAAAATCGTAAACAACGAACTTTTACCATTAATGGAAGATTTTTATACCGACGAACTTTTATATTTCACGAGCGACGAATTTGAAAACCGCATTCGCAGCAAGAATAATGAAATTATTCATGTAAATTTTGAAGAATTAAATGAAAAATACAATTGTGCGGAATTTTTGCCGGTAGACGGGCGGCTTGTTCGCTGTGCAGACCACATTGCTGCCTTTCTTGAAGCCGACAGTTCCATAAACTATGGCATAACTTCCAAACACCTGCGCGACGGCAGAACCAACCTTGTTAAAAATTACAGTGGCAAAGGCTTAATCAATGGTTTTGACATTAACGCGTTTTTTAGCGAATTTGACGCATAAAACACTTATTGCTGGTGGGCAAAAATGCACTTTTTGCCGATAACTTTAATAGTATGAAACGTTCGGCATTATCGGCATTATTTGCTTCGACATTACTATTTTTTTCACTTTCTTTTTGCTTCGGCGAAACGGTGCACGTTATTCAAAAAGGCGACACTTTGTACGCATTAGCCCGTAAATACGGTGTAAGCGTTGACGAAATTTGCGCCTATAACGGCATTTCCAATCAGGCAAAAATTAAAATCGGTCAGTCAATTACCATTCCGCAGAAAGGTTCACTTGCCCAAAGCAATGAACAGGCTTCTCGCGAATATATTGTTGCCAGTGGCGACACGCTTTTTGGCATTGCCCGTTCTTTTGAAACTACAGTTGATGAAATTCGTAAGGCAAACAATTTAAACGAAAAGTCTACATTAAAAATAGGCCAACGTCTTTTAATTCCCTCAAAAACATCAGCAGTGGCAAGTACAGGCAGTTCGGCTGGTTCTTCTGTTTCTGCCAGTGTCAACAGCGGTACAATGCTTGCACAGGTTGTTGTCAGCACCGAATCTGCGCCAATAAGTGACCCACGCAATTATAAAGTAAAGAATGTTGACAGCAAAACTATCTGGCCGGTAAATGCTACCGAATTAAGTTATGTTAGCGGAAAAACCAACAGTGTTTTGCTGAGCGGCAGTAAAGGCGAAAAAGTAACAGCCGTTAAGGCGGGTAAAGTTATTTTCAGCGGTTTGTACCGTGGTTTTGGGCAGGTTGTATTTGTTCAGCCTAAAGCCAGCGACTACGTGTATGTTTACAGCGGACTGGATTCAATTGCGGTGCGTAAGGGCGACAGCGTTGAATGCGGTGCAACTTTGGGCACTCTTGGTCTTGATACCATAAGCAAAAAGCCGCAGCTTAATTTTATGGTATTCAAAAATGGTGCCGCTGTAGACCCGGCTTCTGCACCAAGAGGCTAGCATAAACTGCTGAACCGTCAATTTTTAGACATTTATTTTCAAGGGCATTAAAAAAAAGCTGAAACGTGAGAGAATGACACGTTTCAGCTTTTTTGTTTATTGTTCATTGCAAAAAACATTAAAAATCAGGCATTCCCAGTTTTTTAAGTTTGTGTGACGTTTTGCGGACAAAGTTTATCTGCAATTTTTATAAATAATTCCATGCAAACCCGTGCATCGTCTTCTGCGCGGTGGGCATTCTGTACATTAATATTCAGGTTTTTGGCCAGATACTGAAGGTTGAACTTGCAGAAATAGGGAAAAGCCTGACGGCTTAGAACAAGGGTGTCCAGAATGTCGTTTGTTAGACCGGGTATTCCGCAGCGTTTAAGTTCTTCATTTATAAAGGCATGGTCAAAAGGTGCGTTGTGGGCAACAAGGCACGAACCCTGAATAAAATTCAAAAAATCACCTGCATGCTGACTGAACGCAGGCAAGTCTTTTACCATTTCATTTGTAATATTATTGATTCTTGTAATTACGGCTGGTATAGGTTTAGGGGGCTTAATTAAAACGTTATAGCGGTCAATTATACCGCTTCTGTCAAAACGCACGGCACCAATCTCAATAACATTATCAAGTTCCGGTTTCAAACCCGTGGTTTCGGTATCAAAAGCGGTAAAAACAGCTCCGTCCCGGTAAGAACGAAGCTGTTCAATAAAATCATGCATAAACTATTTTGCAGCGTCTAAAACAGCATTGATTTCTGCTTTAATTGCATCGCAAAGACTTGCTGCAGCTTCTTTTGCCTTGGCAAGACCATCGTTGCTAGAAACCTGTGCATTGATGTAAAACTTAATTTTAGGTTCTGTACCACTTGGACGTGCACTTACAACTGTGCCGCCTTCAAGGAAGAACTGCAAAACGTTGCTTTTTGGCAGTGCCAAAGGCTTTTTGTCTGTCGGTTTGGCAGGGTCAAATACGATGCTCTGCTGAACGTCGCGGATGCAAACAACTTTTTTGCCGCCTAGAGACTTGAAACCATCGGCGCGAAGTTTTGCCATGATGTTTTTCATTGTTTCTGCGCCAGAAGCTCCTGCAAAATTTTTAGAAATTGCACAGTCTTCGTAGTAGCCGTATTCATTGTACAATTCTTCAAGGCGTTCAAGCAGAGACTTGCCCTGACTGCGCCAGTAAAGTGTCATTTCGGCACACATTGCAGCAGCACTTACACCGTCTTTGTCGCGTACGTCGGTTTCAACGTTATAGCCGTAGCTTTCTTCAAAGCCGAAAACATACTGATTGCTGCCGGTTTTTTCAAAAGTTGCCATGTCGTTTGCAATCCATTTGAAACCTGTAAGGCATTCAACCAGCTTTACGCCGTTTTTGGCAGCAATTTTGTCTACCATTGGTGCAGTTACAATTGAACGAATCATTGCAGGAGCAGCAGGCATTTTACCCAGTTCCTTGCGCGAAAGAAGAATGTAGTCGGTCAAAAGCACGCCCATCTGGTTTCCGCTGATAAGAACAAACTTGCCGTCTTTGCCAGGAACAGCACTGCCGAAGCGGTCTGCATCCGGGTCTGTTGCCATAACGACATCAGCTTTTTCTTTCTGTGCAAGTTCAACAGCCATTTTAAGTGCAGGTGCTTCTTCCGGGTTAGGTTTTTCTACCGTGCGGAAAGTTCCGTCAGGATCGCGCTGTTCCGGGACAGTTGTAACGGCAAGACCCAAATCACCAAGCACTTTTTCAACGTGCATTGCACCTGTACCGTGCAAAGGTGTGTAAACAATCTTTACGTCCTTGGCCATTTTGCTGAACAGTTCCGGGCGGAAAAGCTGAGATTTAACCATTGCCCAGTAAGGTTCATCAATTTCTTTATCAATCAAAACAAGCTTGCCGCTTTTAATTGCTTCATCTTTGCTGATAGTTTTAACTGAAGAAACGGCATTTACTTCGTCAATAATGCCTTTATCGTGCGGTTCAATTACCTGTGCACCGTCATTCCAGTAAGCTTTGTAACCATTGTACTGCGGCGGATTGTGAGAAGCTGTAACAACAACACCAGTGTCACATCCAAGCTTGCGGATTGCATAGGAAAGTTCCGGTGTAGGGCGCAGACCGGTGAAAAGATATGTCTTGAAACCGTTTGCAGCAAAAATAAGCGCAGTAGCTTCTGCGAAAACGTCAGAATATTTGCGGGAATCGTATGCAACAACAGCAGAAAGCTGACCTTTTGCAGCTTTTTCCGGGAAAGTTTTAATAAAATAGTTTGCCAAACCCTGTGTTGCATTGTTGATAACGTATGTGTTCATGCGGTTTGTACCGCCGCCAATAACGCCACGCAAACCACCTGTACCAAATTCAAGGGCACGGTAAAAACGGTCTTCAAGTTCTGCAAGGTTTGCATCCGGCGATGCAATCAAGGCTTCTACTTCCTTGCGGAAGTTTTCATCTTTTTCTTCAGCAATATATGCTTTAGCACGTTCAATAATTTCAGCTTTATCCATCAGTTTCTCCTCTAAAGGCAATAAAAAGCTATTTTTCAAAAAAAATTGAAAAGTTAAACACATTTTATCAGAGAACCAAAAAAAAATCTATTATTATGTGGAACACATTTAAGAAGTTGAACTGCCTCAACCATTCCTGCAAAAATCACTGATAAAAACAGTACAAGCATTCAATTTTTTTCACAAAAATCGGGACGATTAAACTCAACTTGTTCTTACTCACAATCCATCATTGGTTCGTGTCTTAAACCATAGTTGTTCTCACCCCCAGAACAACGTTGTTCTGTACTCCAAACCAATATTGTTCTGCAGGTGAAACCAAAAGTAATTTTTCGCGTATGCAAGCAAAAAATCGCAGAAAACCCAGTCCGCGCAACGAGTGTGCAGTTTGCAACGCAAACTGCTTATTGTGCCTACACCAGCAGAAGTAACAGAAAAACCAAATAACACAAAGTGTGTGCAGTTTGCAGCGCAAACTGCTTATTGTGCATACACCAACAAAAATAACAGAATAAGTAAACAGCACAATGTTGCACAATGTTTTTCTTCAAAAAGTGTCAAAAAAATTTTTTTACGCGTATTTAAAAGGCATACACAAATTGCGCGCTGTAAAATTGAATTTTCTACCACTTGCAGCGCGGCACTTTTTTTGGAGAAAAAAATGAAACCATTTGAAGAGCTGGCCTTTTACGATGACTTTATGTTCGGCCAGATAATGCATGACAGGGAAACCTGCAAGACGGTGCTGGAGATTCTGCTGGGGATAAAGATAGACCGGCTGGAATACCCGGAATTGCAGAAAAGCGTTGAACCTTTTTACGCAACAAAGGGCGTGCGATACGACGTTTACGTTGAAGACGGCAAGCGTGTATACGACGTGGAAATTCAGAACTCAACCGAACCGGCCATAGGCAAGCGCACCCGGTTTTACCAGAGCATGCTGGACGTAGCAGCCTTAATGCGCGGCCAAAGTTACGAAGAATTGAAGGAAAGCATAATAATTTTCATCTGCCGCTATGACCCTTTTCAAAAAGGCATTCCGTGCTATACTGTGGAACGTAAATGCAGGGAAGACGGCAGCGTTCAGCTGAAGGACGAAGCTACGCTGTACATATTCAACTGCAAGGCCTACGAGAATGTAGAAAACCGTGAACTTAGCGGCTTGTTAAAGTTTATAGAATGCGGCGAAGCCGAAACAGAGTTTACCCGGAGGTTGCAGAAGATGGTAGAAATAAAGAAAGAAAATGAAGGCTTGAAGACCACGTATCTTTCGTGGAGCCTTGCCGAACATGATGCCATCCGCAAGGGAAGAGCCGAGGGTATGGCTGAAGGTTTGGCGGCAGGCATAAGCAAAGGAATTAGAGAAGGCAGAGCAAATGAAAAACTTGCAAATGCCAGAAACCTGCTTGCAATGAAGGTTCTTACCAATGAACAGATAGCTCAGGCAGTTGGTTTGCCGCTGGAAACAGTAGAAGAACTGGCTGACCAGCTGTAATCCTATTTCTACAATTTCTGCAATTGTATGTACGCCAGCATCAATTGCAGAAAAACCATTCCGTGCAACGATTGTGCAGTTTGCCCTGCAAACTGCCTATTGTGCCTGCACCAGCGATAATTACAGAAACACTAAACATCGCAACGAGGTGTTTGGTGTAGTTAGTACTAAAAGTGGAAAGGTGGCAAATTTATGGAAAAGACTTTTGACGTGGTAGCTTTAGGCGAACTGCTGATAGATTTTACACAAAACGGTTTAAGCGAGCAGGGTAATTTTTTGTTTGAAGCAAATCCGGGCGGTGCACCCTGCAACGTGCTGGCCATGCTTGCCAAACTGAACAGAAAATGCGCCTTTATTGGTAAAGTTGGCAACGATTTTTTAGGCAGGCACTTGCGCCAAAAAGTTGCAGCACAAAACATCAATGTTGAAAACCTTGTAATGGACGACACCGTACATACAACCCTGGCATTCGTTCACACCATGCCGGACGGTGACCGCGATTTTTCATTTTACCGCAACCCCGGCGCAGACATGAACTTAAAAAGAGAAGAAATCAACGCCGCCATAATAGAAAATTCCCGTATTTTTCATTTCGGTTCACTTTCAATGACGCACCAAGGTTGTTTTGAAGCAACGCAAAAGGCCATACAAATTGCCCAAAATGCTGGCTGCCTGCTTTCCTTTGACCCAAACCTGCGGCCACCATTGTGGCAAAACCTGAACCATGCCAAACAGCAGATTGAATACGGACTTGAAAACTGCCACGTACTGAAAATTGCTGACAATGAAATCACCTGGTTTACCGGCAAAACTGACTTCGACGAAGCCGTAAAAATACTGCAAAATCAGTTCAATATACCGCTGATTCTGCTTACGCTGGGCAAAGACGGCAGCTGCGCCTACACAAAGCAAGGCAAGGTATTTGTTCCCGGCTTTATAAACCCAAAAACAGTAGAAACAACCGGCGCTGGCGACACATTCTGTGCCTGCTGCCTTAACTTTGTTCTTCAAAACGGCCTGTACTTAAACGAAAAACAGCTGAACCAGATGCTTACTTTTGCAAATGCCGCCGCTTCAATTATAACCACAAAAAAAGGTGCCCTTTGCGTAATGCCGGATCGTCAGCAAATTGAAGAACTGATAAGTAGGTCAAATGTCGAGTTTTTATAAAATGGTTCCAAAACAGCCTTTCGACAGTCCTCGCTTGCGCTAAATGCATTTTCTGTAACTGAAATTGGTTTAGGCACAAGGTACAGTTTTAAAGAAAACTGTACCTTGCATCAGAGTATTGGTAAAAAAAAAGACTTGTGCAAGCGCGTTCTATTTAGTTAGTCTGTAACTATCATTGATGTATGCACACGGAGAAGTTTTGCTTTTGCGAAACTTCTACCTTTTATTTTTTTCGTGGCCGTGTCTGTCTGCGGCTGTTTTTGCCACGATTAATAAATGTCTTTTGTCCTTTTATAGAAAACTCGAAATTGAACCAAGTAGATTCAGCTGCTGACACGCTTGCAGCTGGAGGCGGAAAAATGTAATTCAATTTTTGAAAAAAAAATTAAATTTGGAGCTGTCTGATTTTTCTTTCAGCTCGTTTTTAGGAGATTTATATGTCATTTGAAAATGTTCAGGCAAAACTAAAGGGAACTGAACTGGAAAACCAGATAATAATTTGCAAGGAATCCAGTGCAACTGTTGAACTTGCGGCAAAAGCGTTAAATACGGAAGCCGACCGGATTGCCAAAACCCTTTCTTTTTTAATAGAAGAAAAACCGGTTTTAATAGTTGTTTCCGGATGTTCCAAAATTGACAACAAAAAATATAAAGAGTTTTTTCATATAAAAGCCAAAATGATTGCTTTTGAAGAAGTTGAAAAATATATCGGTCATGCGCCGGGCGGTGTTTGCCCCTTTGCCGTAAACGAAGGCGTAGAAATTTATTTAGACGAATCCTTAAAACAGTACGACATTGTTTACCCGGCGGCAGGCAGCAGTAATTCTGCCGTGCGTACAACAATTGCCCAGCTTGAAAAATTTACAAATTACAAGCAGTGGGTAAATGTCTGCAAAAAAATTGAAGAACAGTAACAGCCCCGGCAATATTGAACAAATTGTGAGCACTGCCAATAAACCCTGTAAGTTACATGTTATTTACTATCTTAACAAATTTTCAATATTTTGCTAAAATAGTGGCTTCCTATGAAGCAGTCTGATTTTGCTAATTCTTTAGTTGGCGACAAAAATTTTTATAAAAAACTGGCAGCAGTTGCGCTGCCAATAGTCATTCAGAATACAATTACAAACCTTGCCGGGCTTTTGGACAACGTTATGGTTGGCCAGATTGGTACAAACGCCATGAACGGTGTAAGCGTAGTAAACCAGCTTATGTTCGTGTTCAATTTGTGCGTTTGGGGTGTGGTTTGCAGTGCCGGTATTTTTTCTGCCCAGTTTTACGGCAAAGGCGATACCCGGGGCTTAATGTATACTTTCCGTGCAAAAATTATTTTTGCGCTTTTTGTTTCCGCCGTCGGTATCGGCCTTCTTTCTTTTAAGGGCGACTTTTTAATCTTGCAGTTCCTGCACCAAACCGACGGCATTGGCGATATTGAGCAGACTCTGGAAAATGCCCGAAGTTATCTATCCATCATGCTGTTCGGTCTTGTTCCTTTGTGCCTTGGCATGGCCTATTCAAATACGCTGCGTTCAATCGGCCAAACTTCGCTGCCAATGAAAGCCGGTGTTGCCGGAGTGCTGGTAAATCTTTTCCTTAACTACGTGCTTATTTTCGGGCATTTCGGGTTTCCGTTGATGGGCGTAAAAGGCGCGGCTGTTGCAACAGTAATTTCACGTTTCGTAGAATTATTCATTATTGTCTTATGGTCGCATACCCACCAGCAGGAAAACCAGTTTATAACCGGCGCGTACAGGTCGCTTAAAATACCCGGCGCGCTAATGGCAGACATTTTGATAAAAGGTGCGCCCCTTGCCCTGAATGAAGCAATGTGGGCGCTGGGTTTAACTCTTTTGAACCAAAGCTATTCCCTCAGGGGCATGTCAGTAATTGCCGCATTGAACATAAACTCCACAATTCTTAACCTGTTCAACGTTTTTTTATTTGCCATGGGCGAAGCAATTGCAATTATTGTTGGCAACATGCTTGGCGCAAAGCAGTTTGAAGAAGCCCGCATCAGTGCCCGCCGCCTTATTTTCATGTCCGTAATGTCGTGCTTTGCAATTGGTTTTGTGCTGCTTATGTGCCGCAATATTTTTCCTCAAATATACAATACGGAAGCAGAAGTTCAGCAGCTGGCATCGAAATTTATTGTAATTTCTGCTGTTTTTATGCCGGTAATGGCCTGCGTGCACGGCTGCTATTTTACGCTGCGCTGCGGCGGAAAAACCGTAATTACGCTTCTGTTTGACAGCGTTTTTGTATGGTGCTTTGCAGTGCCGGCCGCCGCGCTTTTAACGCGCTTTACAAGCCTCAACATTTTTCCGGTTTACTTAGCCGTCTCTTCCCTCGACATTTTAAAAGCCATTATCGGCGTCATTCTGGTTAAAAAGGGCATTTGGGTTAACAACATTGTCAGCGACTAATTTAAGCAGCACGGCTTTTGCCGCAGCAGAAAATTCTAAAATTGCAGAAAACGAAGAAGTAATTGAAGAACTGCACGCAAAACCGCTTAAAATTGTGCAGAACAAAAAGCATTTTTGCTTTGGCATAGACGCAATTTTGCTTGCAAACTTTGCCAGAATTAAAAGAAACCATAAAATCTGCGAACTTTGCAGCGGTAACGGCATAATTTCAATTTTGCTAAGCCGTAAACTGCAAAACGGGCATATTGACGCTGTTGAAATTCAAAAAGAAGCCTTTCAGCTTGCAGAAAAATCCTTAAAAATTAACGGCATTGAAGAAAAAATTACGCTTTATAACGAAGATTTGAAAAATGCGCCGAATTTTCTGCAAAAAAGCAGCTACGACGCCGTAATCTGCAATCCGCCCTACATGAAAAACTGCCCCACAAGTGCAAACAAAACGCCCCAGCTTTTAGTTGCCCGGCAGGAAGTTTGCTGCACGATTGACGATGTGGCAAAAACTTCGGCGGCACTGCTGAAAAACGGCGGCAGCTTGTACCTTATTCACAAGGCAGACCGAATGGCGGACGTGATTTTTGCATTGAAAAGCCACCGGCTTGAACCAAAGTACATAACTTTTATAAAACCCTTTCTGGGCAAAAGCCCCACAATGTTTTTGGTTGAAAGCGTAAAAGATGCAAAAAGCTTTTTAAAATACAACGATGACATTATCGTTTATTCTGTGCCGGGGCAGTACACAGACCAGATGAATAAAATTTACAGCGAAGAATGAATTGCCAAAACCAGCGCGTGCAATGTAAAAGTGCTGTTTTTTTTGCAATGCAAAAAATGCAAAAAAAAGCTGAAGCCAGTTTTCAACTTCAGCTTTTTTTTGCTAAAACGAATTAGTCTTTGTATTCTTTAACAATAATGCATGCGTTGTGGCCTCCAAAACCAAGCGAAGCCGAAGCTGCCACCTTAATTTTGCGTTCAACACCGGTGTTTGGCGTATAGTTCAAGTCACAGCCGGCTTCAATATCCGGGTTTTCCAGGTTGATTGTTGGCGGAATGAAACCATTGTTTATTGCCTTAACGCAGAAAATTGCTTCAATTGCACCGGCAGCACCAACCAGATGGCCTGTCATGCTTTTTGTTGAACTTACGTTCATTTTGTATGCGTGGTCACCAAAAACAAGTTTCAGCATTGCAGTTTCTCCGCTGTCGTTTGCCTTGGTACTTGTTCCGTGGGCGTTGTAATATTCAATTTCTTCGCCATTCATGCCTGCGTCTGCAAGAGCCTGCTTAACTGCCAATGCGGCGCCGCTGCCGTCTTTTAATGGTGCGGTAATGTGATAGGCATCGCAGCTGGTGCCAAAACCGGCAACTTCTGCATAAATTTTGGCACCGCGTGCCTTTGCGTGTTCCAGTTCTTCAAACATCAGCATTGCAGCACCTTCGCCCAAAATAAAGCCGTCGCGGTCTTTGTCAAACGGGCGGCTGGCTTTTTGCGGTGTGTCGTTAAAGTGGCTTGCCAGTGCCTGAAGAACAATAAACGACGAAACGCCGAATTCGGTAATTGCGGCTTCCGTTCCGCCGGTAAGACACATGTCACAGCGTCCGCTGCGTACCAAATCCAGGGCTACGCCCAGTGCATCTGTTCCGGAAGCACATGCCGTGTTGATTGTCCACGAAAAGCCGTTTAAGCCGTAGTAAATGTTTATGTTGGCAGCAGCTTCATTGCTAATCATTAAAGGTGTTGTAAGCGGCGGCATGCGGCTTGGCCCGGCAGCAGGGTCGCACAATTTTTCAAAACCTGCCGAACATGCGTCCATTCCGCCAATGCAGCAGCCTATCATTACGCCAACTTTTTCATTTTTCAATGTTTCTTTTGTATAGCCTGCATCTGCAATTGCCTGTGCGCTTGCACCAAGGGCAAACTTGCTGAACCGTGCCATTTTGCGCGTGTCGCGGTTGGCAATGCCGTAATCTTCAATATTAAAATCTTTTACTTCTGCTGCAATTTTAACTGCAAGCCTTTCGCTGTTAAAAAGGGTAATCGGGCCGACGCCGCATTTTCCGTTTTTTACGCTTTCCCAAGTCTGGTCTAAAGTGTTACCTACCGGGCTGACACAACCCATTCCGGTAATTACAACCCGTCGCTTATTGTTCATATTTTCTCCTATTTTCCAAAAGCCTAAATAGTTAGACTTTTTATATTTGATAAAGTTGCATTTCTTCATCAATCAGCTTTTAATTCACTGTTCGCGGTCAAAGCTGGCGTAAAGTTTTTCCAGCCGGCAACGGCACGATAAAAACAGAACTGCCAGATCCGGGTCAAAATGCGTACCAATGTTCTGTTTTATAAATTCAAAAGATTCGTCAAATGAAAAACTTTCTTTATAGCAGCGCTTGCTTATTAGGGCGTCAAAAACGTCGGCAAGTGCCATAATGCGGGCTTCAACCGGTATTTCCCTGCCTTTCAATCCCTGTGGATAGCCGGTTCCGTCCCATTTTTCGTGGTGAAAATGTGCCACATTTTTTGCAATTTCTACAAAACTGTCGTCTTCAACATTGCGCAAAATTTTTTCTATAATTTTTGCGCCTTCGGTGCTGTGGGTTTGCATTATTCTGTATTCTTCCTGGGTATATTTGCCGTTTTTGCGCAAAATTACATCGTTAATTGAAAGCTTTCCCAAATCGTGCATTGGTGCAGCCTTTATAAGCATTTGCAGAAAATCTTCAGTTATACCCAGTTTTTCTTTTTGCGGCCGCAGTGCATCGGCAAATATTTTTACAACGGCACTGGTGCGCATAATGTGGTTGCCCGTACTGTTGTCGCGGCTTTCTACAATGCTGGCAATGCCCAGCACCATTTTGTCCTTTATGCTGTAAATGTGTTCCGTCTGTCTGGTAATTTCGCGCTTAAGGTCTTCGTTATAGTTTTCAACGGTATTCAAATATTTTTTCTGAATGGTACAGTCCACGATTTCCAGAATGTAGCCAATCTGCTTGCCGTTTTTATAAGTCAGCGGTTTTCCAATAATTTCAACGTAAATGTCATTTACAAAAAAAGTTTTTGTTTCAAAATTATGGTTTTTTAATGGCAAAAATATTTCCTGATACAGGAAAGAATCACTTTCGGGTATGGGAAAATCGATGCGCCAGTTTTGGGCAATTTCAGGAAAAACTTGCTTTGCGTAATCGTTGCTGTTTACGTACCTGAATTTTTTGTCAAAGGCAATGTAGCCGTAAGTTTTCATTCTTTCTACGTAGTTGGCAATGTTGTTTGTCATGTCGTACATGTAAACGCGTTCAAACAGGCGTATTACAACCATTGCAGAAAATAAATAGGCAATCGAAACCAGGCTTAGTGTTGAATGAACAAGGCGTTCAATTATGTAGGTTGCTATTACAACTGTGCCCGTCATGCTGATGGGAAAAATGGACTTGAAAGAAATATTGCGGTTGTTGCGTATGGCTTTTATCTGGTAAACGCCCAGAACAACTGCGTCAAAAAGCATTAAAACCGGGTAAAGTTTATGTGCAGGACCGTAAGTTTTTATTAAATAGCTGTATCCGCCCGGTGCAAAGCCAAGTTCCACGTTTGCGTAATAAACCGGCAGTTTGCCTATTGTTAAAACCAGTGCCATAATTGTGCCGGTAAAAGAAAACAAAACTGCAACCAGCCATTTGGGCAAAGTTTCGTTGCAAAGCCGCGCAATAACCAGAATAAGAATTGCCGGGCAGAAACAACCGCCAACATAGTTAAAAATGTTGCCGCAAAGTGCCATTTCAATGGTAGTAGAAATTGAAATCATGTATCTGCCAAGACTGTTAAGAATGACCAGAATTCCAAGCAAAAGATAAATGGAATCTACCCTTTTATTGTCAAGCATGAAACTTGCCGTCATGGTAATTGCAGCAATAAACGTTGCAAAATGAATGAATACGACCAATTTTTTTCCTTCAGCAGTTTATATAAACTAATTATACATGCAAAATTCCTTTTATTACATAGCTTAAATTTTAAGTTTTCTCAAAAAATTCGACATCATGCAAACATCGTGGTAAAATGTTTATTATGCGTTTAGGTGTTCCTTTAACACACATTGAATATGAATATTCCCAGAACATGCTTGACGGTGTTGTTGATTATGTAAAGAAAACCGGCGAAGATTGTCTGGTTTTTGTTTCCAAACAGCCCGGTGCTTCCGAAACCGATTTTGCATATCAGGAATGGTCGGTTTCCAAATTCTTCAACAAAAAGAATATAGACGGTCTGCTTATGCCTACGGCAGCACTTTGCCGCCACATCGGCGAACCTGAAATGATTGAAATAGTTAAGCAGTACAGCAAAAGGCTTCCAACTTTTTCGGTTGTTACGGAAATAGAAGGCATACCTTCGCTTATTGTAGACAGCAGCAAGACATTTAGAACATTTGTAAACCATTTAATAGAAAAACACAACAAAAAGCGCTTTGCCTTTATGGGAATTAACTGTAAAAGTGAAGACATTTTAATGCGCTACAAAATTTTTAAGGAAGTTCTGGAGGAACACGGCATAACATTTGATAAAAGCCTTCTGCTTTTTGGCGATTATACGGTTGACAGTTCCATAACCGTGCTTGAAAAAAACTTTAAGCGCAGGGAAGACGTAAACTTTGATGCCCTTATCTGCGTAACCGATGAAATGGCCTTGGGCGCAATTGAATATTTATCCGGCCTTGGCATTGATGTGCCGGGCGATGTTGCCGTAACTGGTTTTGACAACACTTTCCGTTCAAGTTACTGCTTCCCAAGCCTAAGCACGGTAGACCAGCGCGTTTCCTACCAGGTTTATACCAGTGCCATGCTTTTGCGCGACATGGTGAACGGTAAAAAAGTTCCGCTGCTTTCACTTATAAACCCGGTTTGCTGTTTACGTGCAAGCTGCGGCTGTCTTGATAAGTACGACACCCGCTATCTTTCTGTTGATGAATATGACAATTATACGCTGCGTGATGACAAGTTTTTCAGTGCCATTGCTTCAACTTTTTTTGACAAGCGCGACCAGAACCTTAAAATTCTGAATTTTGTAGAAGAACTGCACAGCAACTTGTCGCTGGAAAGGCTGGTGCATCGTCTGGAACGCCATCTGCTGGATTTTGACATTAAGCAGTGCGCAATCTGTCTGTACAGGCAGCCGGTGGCAGTTTTGCCAAACGAAGAATACAACCTGCCGGATGAAGCGTACATTTATTATCTTAAAAACCAGAAACAAACAGAAGCAATTGTTGATGACCAGAATTTCTTTGACTGTTCAGAAAGCCTTTTGCCGGGCAACATGCTGGACGATTTTAAAGGCATTCAGATTGTAAAAATGATTTATCACGGCGAGTATCAGTACGGTTACATGATTGTTTCGCTGGATTCTATTGACTGTACCACTTATCAGCTTATTTTTTCGCTTCTTTCAAAATTCATTGCTTCTGCCTACGATGTTACCATGAGTGAACGCCAGCAGAGCAATTTGCAGCAGATGAATTTGAACCTTTCCATACTGTCGAAAACTGATGAAATGACCGGAATTTTAAACCGCCGCGGCTTTTTGTTTGCGGCACAGCAGCAGCTGAACATTGCTGCAAGCCTTGAACAGACTGGTCTGGTAGTTTACGGCGATATGGACGGCCTGAAATACATAAATGATACTTTTGGCCACGATGCTGGCGACCGGGCAATTATGGCCGAAGTTGAACTTCTTTCAAAAACTTTCCGCACGGCAGACATTATTGGCCGTCTTGGCGGCGACGAGTTTGCAATTCTTTCTGTTTCCCTTTCCATGCAGGTATTTGAAAAATTAAAGCAGCGGCTTGATATGCTGTGCGGTGAATGGAATGCAAAAAATAACGAGCCTTTTAAGCTTTCAATTAGCCTTGGTGCCGTTGAATTTAACAAAAACAATTACAATTTGCTTGAACTGCTGAAAAAAGCTGATGCGGAACAGTACAAGGAAAAACGAAGCAGAAAGGAAAGCAGAAAATAATGTGGGCTTTGTATGCTGTGCTTTCGGCGGTTTTTGCTGCATTTACTTCCATTCTGGCAAAAATTGGCATTAACGGCGTTAATGCTACTTTGGCAACGGCCGTGCGCACTTTGGTGGTGGTTGTTTTTGCATGGGTAATGGTTTTTATTACTAAAACCCAGAACGGCATTTTTTCAATTGACCGGAAAGGCTGGATTTTTCTGATTCTTTCAGGACTTGCCACTGGTGCTTCGTGGCTGTGCTATTACAAGGCGCTGCAAACCGGCGATGTAAGCAAGGTTGTGCCAATTGACAAATTAAGCATTGTAATTACTTTTGTATTGGCTTTTTTTATTTTGCACGAAGCTTTTACCGTTAAAAAAATTATTGCCTGTACTTTAATTACTGCCGGCACTTTGCTTTTAATTTTTTAATTTTTGGGGGAAATGATGGATATTGCTGTTGTTAAAAATACTGCACTGATTTGTTTTTTGTTTTATCTGCTTGCGGTGAACATTGCGGGTTTTGCGCTTATGGGTGCTGACAAAAAGAAAGCTAAAAAAGGTGCGTGGCGCATACCGGAAGCAACTTTGTTTTTAGCCGCAATTTTCGGCGGAAGCATCGGTTCAATTTTGGGAATGCAGGTTTTCAGGCACAAAACCCAGCACTGGTATTTTAAGTACGGTATGCCGGCAATTTTAATAATTCAGCTTGCTCTTGCCGCCTTTATAATTTTGAAATTTTAAATAGCTCAAACATCGAGTTTTAAATATTTGCCTGAAAAATGCAGGATGATTTTATAAAGTGCACAGGCAGGGCAGACCCTGCCTGAAGGTTGTATTTTTGTAAATTTTCAAACTGAACATTCGGGCTAAATAACAAAATTATACTTACAGTCCGGCGCATTTTATTATTTTTCATTTTTGCCTTGCGTTATAAACGGCGCAGTTTTTTTTGTTTGCAGCATTACGTGCAAAACTTTTCAATAAATTGTACAATATCGCCATGAGCGACAATTCTTCCACTAATTCAGTAAACACAAACAAAAATGCCCAGTCTGGTGCAAATCCGCTGGGCTACGAAAAAATTCCGGGACTTTTAACGCGTTTTGCCGTGCCAAGTGTTATTGCAATGCTTGTAAGTTCACTTTACAACGTGGTAGACCAGATTTTCATCGGTCAGGGCGTGGGATATTTGGGCAATGCTACAACAAACGTCAGTTTTCCATTTGTAACAATATGTCTGGCCATTACGCTAACTTTGGGCATTGGCAGTGCCACAAGGTTTTCAATTTATTTAGGAAAAAAACAGGAAGAAATGGCGGCAAAAACCGCCGCTTTGGGCATTAGCCTGCTGGCTTTTGTAGGAATTATTTATGCACTTTTAGCGCAGATTTTCTGCGTGCCGCTTTTAAAGGCTTTTGGTGCAACCAGCGATATTTTGCCCATGGCGCTGGACTACACGCGCATAATTATTCTTGGCATGCCTTTCCTGATGCTGATGAACGGCTGCTGCCACCTTGCGCGCGCAGACGGCAGCCCGAATTTTTCAATGATTGCAATGCTTTTGGGCGCGGTAATAAACACTGTTCTGGATGCGGTTTTTATTTTTGTGTTCAATTGGGGCGTAAAAGGTGCGGCCTGGGCAACAATAATAGGCCAGTTCGCTTCGTTTCTGCTGGCTGCAAGCTATTTGCCGCGTTTTAAGCGCGTTGCACTTAAAAAAGAATATTTCAGGCTTGATTTTAAGGACGGCCTTACAACCTGCAAAATGGGAATGAGTCAGGGGCTGAACCAGATTGCCATTACAATCGTTCAGGTTATCATGAACCAGTCGCTGGTTTATTACGGTGCGCTTTCCGTTTACGGTTCAGAAATTCCGCTGGCGGCAAGCGGCGTTGTGCTGAAAATCAATTCCCTCGTGCTGGCTGTAATTATCGGAATCAATCAGGGAATGCAGCCTATTGTTGGATTTAACTACGGGGCAAAAATTTACCGGCGCGTAAAGCAAACCTATAAATGTGCCCTTCTGGGCGATTTTGTTTTTACCTGCGCCGGGCTTTTTATGTTTCAGGTTTTTCCGGAACAGATTCTTTCGCTTTTTGGCGGCGGTGATGCCAAATATACCGAATTTGCCGTTAAGTTTATGCGCACTTTTCTGCTCATGCTGCCGCTTATCGGCGTGCAGATGATTTCTTCAAACTTTTTTACGGCCATCGGCAAGGCGTACAAGGGCGCGCTGCTTGCTCTTACGCGTTCCGTTTTTTGCTTTGTGCCGATTGTTTTAATTTTGCCGCGGTTTTTGGGCATAACCGGCATTTTGTGCACCGCGCCAATTGCAGACTTTATTGCGTGTCTTGTTGTAGTTTGTTTTATTACAAATGAAATGAAGAATCTTGAAAAACTTTCATAAAAAAATTTAAGGCTTCGTTTTTAGGGCTGGGGCAGGGCACAATTCCAACTGCAACCGCCCGGAAGAAACAAACTGCATAACAGAAGATTTTGTAAACACTTTATAATTCAGCTTGAAACTACGCGGGCTTTCGGCGCCTAAATCTTAAAAACTGCTTTTGCCGCCAGAAACAGAATTAAAAGCCAAAAAATCACAACGGGCAGGGCATAATACCATTTTTTCGGTTTGCCGTTTTCCCAAAGATTTTCTGCCTGCTTGGTGCATTCCTGCCAGACGCCGGGCTGTATAAGTTTTATTGCCCAGGCGGCAAGCAGCGGCACTATTAAAAGGTCGTCCAGCGTGCCTAAAACGGGAATGAAGTCTGGAACAAGGTCTACAGGCGAAAGAGCGTAGGAAACGGCCAGCAGTGCAATGATTTTTGCCAGAACCGGCGTCTGTTTGTGCTTAATTGCCAGAAACAGCACCGGCACTTTTGCCATCATTTCCTTTGCTTTTTCCATAATTTCAGCTTTATTCATTGTGCCCAAATTATAGCCCAAAAACATTCTTTTTCAAACTTCGGCTTGCTTTTTTGCGTTGTGGCGTGGTAATTTAACTTCATGTCTTACAAAACAATTCTTTTTGACCTTGACGGTACTTTAACAGACCCGGGTGTTGGCATTACCAATTCTGTTGCCTATGCCTTAAAAAAAATGAATTACCCGGAACAGAGCCGGAACGAGCTTTTTAAGTTTATCGGGCCGCCTTTAATGGATTCTTTTACCAGTTTTTGCGGAATGAGCCAGGAAGAGGCCAAACTGGGCGTGAAAATTTACCGGGAATATTATGCCGAAAAGGGTATTTTTGAAAATTACGTATACGGAAAAATACCAGAACTGCTTCAGAAACTGAAGGATGAAGGCAAAACTTTAATTGTGGCAAGTTCCAAGCCGGAAGTGTTTTGCAGAAAAATTATGGAGCATTTTGACCTTTCAAAATATTTTTTTTACGTTGCCGGTTCCAACATGGATGAAAGCCGCAGCACCAAGGCCGAAGTTATTGAATACGCGCTGAAAACCTGCAAAATTGACGATTGCAGTGAAGTTTTGATGGTGGGCGACCGCAAGCACGATGTTTTGGGCGCAAAGCAGTTTAATATTGATACCTGCGGCGTGCTTTTCGGCTATGGTTCAAAGGAAGAATTAACCAGTGCCGGGGCAAAATATCTGGCAGCTGAACCTTTGGAAATTCTTAATTACGCATAAAAAAAACTCCCGATTTTATCGGGAGTTTTTTTCGGTTTTTAGCCGTATTTTACAGCGGAATATTGCCGTGTTTTTTAGGCGGCATTGTGTTCTGCTGCTTGTTTTCAAGGAATTCCAGACTGCGTGCAACGCGTTCACGGGTCTGTTCCGGCTGAATGATTTCACTTACGTAATCGCGCTGGGCAGCAATTGTTGGTGTCATAATTGTGTCCTTGTATTCCTGAGACTTCAGCGATACCAGTTCTGCTTTCAGCGGATCTTTGAGTTCTTTGGCGTACAGAATTTCAATTGCGCCTTCTGCACCCATAACTGCAATTTCTGATTTTGGCCATGCATAAACAAAGTCTGCGCCCAGATGTTTTGAACACATTGCAATGTAAGCACCGCCGTATGCCTTGCGTGTTACAACCGTAATTTTCGGCACTGTTGCTTCGCTGTAGGCATAAATCATTTTTGCACCGTGGCGGATAATGCCTTTCTGTTCTTCCTGCGGACCTGGAATGAAGCCAGGAACGTCTACGAATGTTACGAGCGGAATATTGTAGGCATCGCAGTAGCGCACAAAACGTGCAATTTTGTCAGAAGCATCGCAGTTCAAGATGCCGCCCAAACCTGCCGGGTTGTTGGCAACAATTCCCACGCTTTTTCCTTCAATTTTACCAAAACCGGTAATTGCATTCTGGGCAAATTCTTCCATAACTTCAAAAAAACTGCCTGTATCAACTACGCAGTTAATAATGTCGTGCATGTTGTAGGCTTTTTTGCTTTCTTCCGGCACAACATTGGCAATTGTTTTTGCGCTTTTGTGTGCATCAAACTTGAATTTGTCAGCAACAAGGGCTTCGCCGTAGTAGTGCGGAATGTAGTCTAAAAGCTTACGAACCTGTTCGTAGCAGTTTTTTTCGTTCTGGCAGCGGAAATGTGCCACGCCTGATTTCTGTGAATGAATTGAAGCACCGCCCAAATCTTCTGCTGAAATGTCAAGGAACATTACGCTTTTTACAACTTTCGGTCCGGTAATAAACATCTGGCTGATTGAATCAACGGTAAAAATAAAGTCTGTTAAACCCGGTGAATAAACTGCGCCGCCGGCACAAGGGCCTGCAATAATGCTAATCTGCGGAACATAGCCCGAAGCGCGCACGTTCTGATAAAAAAGTTCACCGTAGCCGCAAAGTGCATCAACGCCTTCCTGAATGCGTGCTCCGCCTGAATCGTTGATACCGATAATAGGGCATTTTGCGTTAACTGCCTGTGACATAAGTTCGGCAATTTTCTGGCCGTGCACTTTACCAAGGCTTCCGCCCTGAACGGTAAAGTCCTGAGCGTAAACGGCAACTTTTTTGCCGTTGATTTTGCCAAAACCGGTAATTACGCCATCATAAGGGATTTTCTTTTGATCCATGCCAAAACTTGTGCAGTTGTGGTGGGCAGCAGAATAAATTTCGTAAAAACTGTCTTTGTCGCAAAGGGCGTTAATGCGTTCAATTGCGTGCAGCTTGCCTTTTGCGTGCTGTTTTTCAAGGTCGTAGTTGGTTTTTGTCATCAAAATAATTCCTTTTTATGCTGAATCAGTTTGGCGAAACAGCAAGGGAAAACATTAAAAATCGTAATTTTTTAATGTTTTCGATTTGAAATACTAAAAAAACGTGATTTTTAAGTATTTTGCTAAAATTTTGAAGTGCTTATAAAAGCTACCCCTAGGTTATTTAGTTTTTGACAAAAAGTCAATATCTGTCATATATAAACTTTACAATTTTGTTATTTTTGTCACGCTTGCATGAATTTTAAAACAAAGCCCCCGATTCATGAAATCGGAGGCTGGCGATGTTTTTAGGTATTTATGCTGTTTTTAGCGTGCCGTCCTGTCTATTCCAGCTGTGCAAGCCACTGGGCGCTGTCTGCATCGCTGGGCATGCGCCAGTCGCCGCGCGGTGAAAGGCTTACAGTACCAACTTTTGCGCCGTCAGGCAGGCATGAACGCTTGAACTGCTGGGCAAAAAAGCGGCGGCAGAAAGTTTTAAGCCATTTTTCAATTGTGGTGGTATCGTAAACGCCTTCAAATGCCTGTTTTGCCAGTGCAAAAATTTTCTTCGGCGTAAAGCCCCAGCGCAGCAGATAATACAAATAAAAATCGTGCAGTTCGTAAGGGCCTACAATATCTTCAGTTTTTTGGGCAATTTCACCGTCTTTCGGCGGCAAAAGTTCCGGGCTAACCGGCGTGTCCAGAATATCAATCAAAGTTTCGCTTGCTTTTTGCATGTTTGCAGCGGCAAAGTCGTCGGCAAACCAGCTTACAAGGTGTTTTACCAGCGTTTTGGGTATTGAAACGTTTACGCCGTACATCGACATGTGGTCGCCGTTGTAGGTTGCCCAGCCCAGTGCCAGTTCCGAAAGGTCGCCTGTACCAATTACAAGACCGCCGGTCTGGTTGGCAATGTCCATTAAAACCTGTGTTCTTTCCCGGGCCTGGCAGTTTTCATAAGTTACGTCGTGAACGTTTTCATCGTGGCCAATGTCTGCAAAATGCTGAAGAACGGCCGCCTTTATGTTGATTTCTTTCAGTGTAACGTTCAGCGATTTTGCAAGTTCAACTGCATTGTTATAAGTGCGCTGGGTTGTGCCAAAGCAGGGCATGGTAACGGCACAAATGCCTGCCAAATCCAGCTTAAGCTTTTTAAATGCGTTTACGGTTACCAAAAGTGCAAGGGTAGAATCAAGGCCACCGCTAAGCCCAATAACCGCAGATTTTGCACGGGTATGCTTTAGGCGTTTGGCAAGACCGGCCGTTTGCAGTTCAATTACCTGGCGGCAGCGTTCTGCACGGTTGGTTTTGTCCTGCGGAATAAATGGAAGCTGAGGAATGTGGCGCAGAAGTTTATTGTTCTGGGTATCAAGGGGTCTAACGTTCAGTTCAATTTTGCGGTAGCAAAGGTTTTCGCTTTTTTCTGCATTTTTGTAGCACTGGGCAAAAGTTGTCGTGCGCTGGCGTTCGTGCAGCAGTGCCTGACAGTCGATGTCGGCAATTATAAAACCGTCGGTTTTTTCAAAAGGCGCGGCTTCTGCCAGAATTGTGCCGTTTTCTGCAATAAGGTTGTGGGCTGCAAAAACCAAATCGGTTGTAGATTCGCCTGTGCCGGCATCGGCGTAAAGATAGGCGCTTAAAAGCCGTGCCGAATGAGACTGAACGAGCATACGCCGGTAGCCTGCCTTGCCGATAATTTCGTTGCTTGCCGAACTGTTGGCAATTACTGTTGCACCGGCAAGGGCAGCCTGCACGGATGGCGGCGTTACCGACCACAAGTCTTCGCAAATTTCAATTCCAAGCACAAAATCTGCATTTTTACTTGAAGTAAACAGAAGGTCCGTGCCAAATGGAACGCTTGCACAGCTGCCGTTCTGGCTGTTGAAAATTTCAATTGTTTTTATGCTGCTTACCGCACCCGAAAAATGGCGCATTTCGTAAAATTCGGCGTAGTTTGGAATGTAGGTTTTTGGAACGATGCCTAAAATGCTGCCGTTGCTTAAAACTGCGGCACAGTTAAAAAGCATTCCGCTGGCTTTTAGCGGCAAGCCCACAACGCAGCAAATGCCGTCAGTGTATTTGGCTATGTTAAAAAGTTCCGTCTGGGCATTCTGCAATAGTGTTTCCTGCAGAAACAAGTCGCTGCAAGTGTAGGCGCTTATGGCAAGTTCGGGCAAAAGCAGAAAAGCTGCGTTATTTTCTTTTGCTTTTGTAATAAGTTCAATAACAGAAGAAGCGTTGTGGCTGCAATTTGCCACAACCGTATCGTTTGTTGCGCAGGCAACACGGTAAATTCCAAAATTCATGTTGAAAGTATAGCTTTAGCACAAAATAGTGACAATACCTGCACAATTTTAAGGTTCTTAATAATCCTTAAAATTGTGCAGAGGCTTGTTTGCCAAAGCAAACATGGTTTTACAGTTTTTCTTTTGGCAGAAGAAAATTAGAAGTTGCGTTGCGCTTTAACAGAAAGTGCCGCGTAAGGAACATTGCGCCTATTACCAGCATTATTATTGAAATAAGGTCGGTAAAGGTGCGCATAAGTGAACTGAAAATGCCGGTTTTGAACAGAATTGCACCGGTAATTATTAAAATTACGCTGACCGGCAAAAACATTGCAAAAATCAGCGAATGCTTTATTTTTGCTTCGCGCCGTTCTGCCGATGTTTCGCTTATGCCGGTAAAAAAATCGCTTACTTTGTCAACAATGCGCTTAAAAAGGCTGGGGTGGCGCAATTTTTCAAGTGCCGCATAGCCTTCCAGCAGTTCTATTTCGTCAAAAGGCTTGCGCACAGTGTTTTCTTCCAGTTCCATTTCCAGCAAACTTACCTTGTCGTTAATGGCCACCACGTTCGCTTCAATGTTCTGCCAGCCCAAAATCTTTGCACATTCAAGGCGGCGCTCACCGGCAATAAGTTCGAATTTTGTGTTTATCGTAATCGGATTCAGAAGTCCGTAATTTTTCAAACTGTCTTTTAAAGGTTCAAGGTCGCCCAAATCTTTGCGGACGCGTTTTTTTATTTTAATGTCAGCAATATTTACAAGCATTCTTGAACCCCTTTTAAAGACATATTTTTATCAGTCAAACAGGAAATTTTCAGGTTCCTGTTCTTTTTCTTCTACAGGTTCTGTATTTTCCTGCGGTACGTTTTCCTGTTTTGCAGGCTTTTTAAAGCCGGAAAGGAAGTTATCGAAGAAATTGGTGAAGCTGTCTTCGTCATTTTTCTGTTCTTCAGTATTTTCAGTTTCTTCCGTTTCTTCTTCATAATCGTACAGGAAAGACAAATCAACTACAAGCGGTGAATCGTCTTCAATAAACGGTGCAGAAATACCTGCCAGATAACGTTCGTTTTCAAGGCGGTTTTCAGAAACAATGGCCGCATCCTGACGGTTAACGTGGTAATCGCACATCTGGGTAGGCTGTGTACCTTCCAGGAAGACTTTTGTTGTAGAATGGTCGCCGCACGCGCTTGAAAGCAGCTTGCCGGAAACTGAACAAACCGTTGCTTCAACAAGCCCTGTTGCCGGTTTCGGGAATTCCTTATACGGGTAATCTTCGTTTGCAATGCGCATAAAGTCACCCCACGCAACACCGGCAAGGGTTGCACCAGTAAGGTCGGTACCCAAAGTTTCACCCGGAGTATCAAAACCAAACCATACGGCTGCTGCCAGATACGGCGTATAACCGGCTGCCCACGCATTCTGCCAGTTTTGGGTTGTACCAGTTTTACCGGCAGCCGGCATCTGGTACTGCTTGCCGTTTGCATCGCGGTAGCGCAATTTGCTTCCGTACTGAGTACCGTAAGACATTGTACCCATGCGTACCGAGTTCATAAGAATATCAGTCATTACGTAAGCCGTCTGCGGCGAAATAACCTGATTGTTCTTGCTGTTTTTCTGTTCGGTTCTTATTTCGCGTTCCGGGTCAACAATAACTTTACCGTTTCTGTCTTCTACCGAACGAACGGCAATTGGCGTAACGGCTTTTCCCTGGTTGCCGAAAACAGCGTATGCACGGGCAACTTCAATTGGGCGAACGGAACAAATACCAAGACCAAGAGGATAAACCCTGTCAAAGTGGCGTTCCTGAAGCTCGTTTTTAGGAATGCCCAGAAGGTTTGAAGCACGGTCAATTGCTGCGTCAAAGCCAATTCCGTCAAGAATGCGAAGGGAAGGAACGTTCATAGATTTTGCAAGTGCATACCAAAGCTGAACTGTACCCATCCATTCGCCTTTAAAGTTTTCAGGCAGGTAAGGTATGCCGTCTTCATTGTAAAAAACTACCGGCGTATCATCAATTTTGCTGACGGCGGTAAACTGCCTGCTGTCAATTGCGGCAGAATAGTAAAGCGGCTTAAAGGTACTACCCGGCTGAATTTTGGCCTGTGTAGCGCGGATAAACTGGTTGTCTGCGTCAAACTTGCTGCCGCCAACCAGCGCCGTTATGTAGCCGGTTTCGTTTTCAATTGAAATTAAAGTACCTTCAATTTTTGTACGGCCGGAATCCTGACGGATTTTTGTATTCGTGCGGTTTGCAATGTCAATTTTCAGCGGTTCAACGCCAAAAACAAGAGACATCATGTCAATAACCGGGTTAATTTCCTTGTTGTAGTAACTCATTGCCTGCAATTCATTGCGTTCCTGTGTAACGCGCAGTTTTGGCAGGTCAAAAGTTAATGCCAAAAGTTCAACAATCGGTATGTACGTGTTGATTGAATCGCTTCTGCGCGCGCTGCTGGACTTGCGGTAAGAATCGTTTGCGTATTCAATTTTTGAGTTCATAATTGACTGCGCTGCATTCTGGTGCTTTAAGTTCATGGTTGTGTTTACGGTGAAACCGCTTGTGTAAATGTCGGCTTTTCCGTAAATCAAATTGTTCAGTTCGCGCAGAACATATTCACTGAACCACGGGGCTTTGTCTTCGCGCATAAAATAGGCAGAAGAATTGGTACGCGTGTAGTCAAAATCAAGCCAGTACTGTTCAAAGGAAGCGTCAGCTTCTTCTTTTGGAAGAAGTCCCAAAGAAACCATGTCGGTCAAAACTTCTTTCTGGCGTTCCTGGGCGCGGCTTGTGTGTTCAAACGGGTTGTAAAAGGCCGGGTTACTAAGCTGAATTACCAGAATTGCGGCTTCTGCCGGCGTAATTTCCGAAGCAGAATGACCAAAATAATACTTACTTGCCGCATTTACGCCGTAAGTACCGCCGCCAAGGTAAATTTTATTAAGGTAAAGTTCCAGAATGTCATTTTTGGCGTAGCGGCGTTCCATTTGAATGGCCCACCACAGTTCCTTGAATTTACGTGTAATTGAATAATCGGTGCGGTCGCAGTAAAGGGTACCGGCAATTTGCTGGGTAAGGGTAGAACCGCCGCCAAGAGTCTGCCCGGTAACCTGACCAACTACGGCACGGGTAAGTGCCTTTACGCTGAATCCGCGGTGCTGGTAAAAACTGCGGTCTTCGCGCGTTAAAAGTGCATTGCGCATGTGGTGCGGCAGCTGGTCAAGACTTATAAGCTCGCGCTTTTCGTCAGAAGAAAACTCGGTGATAACTTCGCCGTTTATGTCTAAAAGCCTTGTTGGCAGGGCTGTATTGAATTCCGTAAAGTTTTCTACGTTTTTTGTGTTCTGTGTTTCGGCTAAAAGCAGGCCAAGGGCAACGCCAAAAACGCCGGCAGCCATAATAATACAAAGTGAAAAGAAAATGAAACTTTGCTTGATTTTACGCATAATTTATTATGTTATTGAAGCTTGCTGGTTTAGTCAAGGCAGAAAGCCTTTAAGCTTTTTTAGCAAGTTTTCTTCTATATAAATGGTCCAAATCTTGGGGTTAAAATATTTGCCCGAAAAATGCAGGATAATTTTATAAAAGGCAACCGCGGGCTGGCGGTTAAAAAATATGGTTTTTATACGAATGAAAATTACGGAACATGCATTTAAAATAAAAAAGGCCGGTTGTGCGCCGGCCATGCCCATCAGGCAGTCGGGCGAACAATGGGTGGGAGGGGATTTGTTCGCCCGACATTTTTATTATCGGTAAAAATGCGTTTTTCTTGAGTCATTAGAAGGCAGTGAAAAGCGAAAATATGGTGAATTTTTCTAATTTTTTTTTGCTGTGCAAAGGCGTAAAAAAATGTGTCTGCGCCTTTTATTTTTCAATAAAACGGGCTGAAAAATGCATAAAACTCGACAATTTTTTTTCAATTCGCTAAAGTGTTTTATAGCCTTAATGTCGTGTTTTTATAATTCGTTCTGTAATTTTGGGGGCTTATAAAACAAATTCGGCATTTGCGCTAAGAATAAGTGATGCTGCAACAGCTGCTTTTATGGCACAAACAGCAAATTTGGGGGTAAAAAATGATTAATTTTTTGATGAATCTTTTATGGTTCGTTCTGCTTGGCTGTCTTGCAGGCTTGGTCTGGATAGTTATAGGACTTTTGTGGTGCATAACAATTGTTGGCATTCCTGTTGGCGTGCAGTGCTTTAAGCTTGCCGGTCTGGCATTCTGGCCTTTCGGGCGCGACATTGAATTTGGCGAAAAGGCATCGTCGTTTTTACTTAATATTCTGTGGCTTATTTTCGGCGGCTTTGAACTTACGCTTACATTTATGGCCGTTGGTGCAGTTTTTTGCATAACGGTTGTGGGCATTCCATTTGGCCTGCAATGGTTTAAGTTTGCAAAACTGGCACTAATGCCCTTTGGCGCAAAAATTAAATAACCGTGTGTTTGCAATTTGCAAAAATAAAAAAAAGGCTGAAAAAAGCAGCAGGAATGAATTGTTTTTCATAAACTGCCGTTTTTTTCAGCTTTTTTTTGCCGCAAATGCCTTTTAGTTTTTACGGCGTTTCCGTGTACTGAATGTCTACAGTTAGTGCCATATTGTAGCTTTTGCCGTTAATTGCGGTAAAAGTTTTGGTTACTTCGTAGTCGGCAAGAACAAATTTAAGGGTGTGCTCGCCGGGTAAAATCGTTACCGTGCCTTTGTCCCAAACAAAGGGTTCGCCGTCAAGCAGCACTTTTGTATTTGCCGGTGCGCTTACCACTAATTCCGGCGTGGTGTCGCGCAGGTTAACTGTTAAAGTGGTAGTTTTTCCATGTTCAATAGAAAAAGTGCGCACCTCAGTCCGGTAATTTTCAGAAGTAATTGCTAAATAATGAATGCCTTCTTCAAGCCTTACGGCTTCTTTGGCAGAAGGAACAGGCTTTTCATCTATAAAAACTGCCACGCCTTTAGGATTTTCTTCCGGGTATGTTATGTTCAAATTCAGTACGCCCTGACTGCTTAAAAGGGGTTTTGCCGTTATTTCAAATACCAAATCTTCAATATTGTCCGGCAGGCCTTTCATAATTGGCAAAAGCCGCATAAAAATTACTTCGTCATTGCCCAAAACCGTGCTTGGCAAAATTGCCGCAAACGGACTTTCTTCAATTTTAAGGTTTTCGTTCAGCGGAATTTGCACGACCATGCTTAAACTGGCTGGCAAAGTATCAATAAAAAGCTGGGTGCCGTTGTAGTCAATGTTTTCGGCAGTTGGAAAAGGCGTAAGCCTGTGGTAAAAAGCGTAGCCTACGCAGTGCTTGTACTGCAAAAGTTCGTGGGGTATTTTGAATTCAAGTTCAAGGCCTTCCAGAAATTCATTGTTTTTTGGCAATGTAATTGAAAGCGAATCGTTAAAGCCAAGCTGAAATGTCTGGCTTTGGGTATCGGCGGTAAAGTTTGCACAATGGTTCTGGCGCACCCTGAAATTTTCGCAAACTGCGGCATTCAGCGCAAACAGAAGAATAAGGCAAAAAGCCGCCGCTTTTTTAAGTTTCAAGCGTCTGTCTGTTTTTTGTTTCATTTTTTCAGCTAAAGGGTTCAAGTAAGTTTCCATTTGTCTGTTTGTTTTCAATTCCGTTTTTCTTCAATCAGCCGCAATTTCTGCAAATTCTGGTCAGCCGGCAATCCGTTCGTTCATTCATGTACCCGCGGTTTCAGCCTGAAAGCATAATTCTTTCAGAAACGAACTTTGTACGCGCGCGTCGTAATGTTAGTTCACTTTCGTTTTGTAAAAAGCGAATTAGGCGGCACCTGAGACTGGCCGTTCATGCGCATTTCAAAATGCAGGTGCGGTCCTGTAGACATGCCGGTTGTGCCCACCAGCCCGATTTCGTTGCCGCGTTCAACCCTAAATCCTTCCGTAACTTCAATTTTGCTTAAATGGGCATAAAGGCTTTGGTTGTTGTTGTCGTGGCGCAGGACAATGTAATTGCCGTAAACGTTGTCTCTTCCGCAGGTTTCTACCACGCCGCCACGGCAGGCATAAACCGGCGTACCGGTTGGGGCTGCCAAATCTACGCCGTGATGAAACTTTTCCATGCCGCTAATCGGGCTTATCCGCATTCCGTAGGAAGAAGTCAAAATTCCGTGGGGCAGGGGAGATGTCATTGCCGAGTCCAGAAAAAATGCCCGTTCTGTGGGTTCAAAGCGTTCGCCTGGCATAAACATAAATTTTGTACCTGAAATATTAAAGCACAAAGTTGAACTGTCGTAGTTTTTTTTGCTTAAAATGTGTTCAAGGGTTGTATCCGGCGTTGTGCATATAAAAAGCCCCGGAACTGTCGGCAAAAGCAGGCTGCGTCCTTCAAGGCTGGAATCTGAAGAAGAAATGCGGTTCAGCGTGGCTAAACTTTCCTGCGTAACGTTGCAGCGGGCGGCAATGGTCATAATCGTTTCGCCTTTTTGCGCCGTATAGCTGTAAATGCTTAGTGCGGCAGGTTCTCCGCGGGCAATATTTTTATAATTCTGTTCCAGCTCCTGCTGGTACTGCTTAAACATCGGGTTTCGAGACTGAAGTTCCGTAATTTTTGGAAATGAACTTTGGGCAAAACACGCGAAAGAACACGGTAAAAAAAATAATAAAACAGAAAGTATCTTAACTTTGCGGAAAAAAAAGTTTACGGCTTGCATTATTTAAAAAATCGGAAAAATATTATTCCGTCAATAGGAATAAAACCTTACTTGTTCAATATTTGCGCATTAAGTGCCGTTTTTTTCTGCTTTTCGCACAAAATGCATTTAAAAAAAACAAAACCGGACTTTTAAGAAAACTTAAAAACAGCCCGGCTTTTTAAGAAAATGCACTAATTTCAAGAAAAACTGAAATTATGCTTCTTCAATTGCGCTTGTTGGACAAGTACCTGCACATGAACCGCAGCTGATGCATTCATCAGCGTTGATTACGCGTTTTCCGTCAGCTTCTGAAATTGCAGAAACTGGACATTCACCTTCACATGCACCACAGTTTACACAAGCATCTGTTACTTTGTATGCCATTGTAATACCTCTCTTGAATTTGTATACTCAAACAAGTGTTTTGCTTGAACGGCCGCTATTGTAGACGTGCCCTACCTTTAGCTTTTTTTTTCTAAAAGTTAAAGGCAGAATAGCATACAACCACGCTAAATACAAGCAGTAAAATATTGAAGGAGATAGCAAAATTATGGATAAAAAGACAATTGCTGCAATGATTGACCATACGCAGCTTAAGGCTGCTGCAACTTTGAGTGATATAAAAAAACTTTGTGAAGAAGCAAGGGAGAATTCTTTTGCTTCGGTTTGTGTAAACCCGGTGTGGGTTTGTGCTGCTGCAAACGAACTTGCCGAAAGTGACGTAAAAGTTTGTACCGTCATCGGTTTTCCCCTTGGTGCAAATGCTACGGCCGTAAAAGCCTACGAAGCCCGTCATGCCGTAATGCAGGGGGCAGACGAAGTTGACATGGTTATTAATGTTGGCGAAGCTAAAGCCAAAAACTTTGCCGCCGTGCAAAGCGATATTAAGGCCGTGGTAGAAGCCGCAAAAGATGCTGGTCTTGCCCACAACAAAAACCACATTTGCGTAAAAGTTATAATTGAAACCTGTTACCTGACGGACGATGAAAAAGTTGAAGTATGCAAGGCTGCAAAACTTGCCGGTGCAGATTTTGTAAAAACTTCTACCGGCTTTGGCACACCGGGCACAGCCAGCGACGGTACCAAACTGCCAGCCGGCGCAACTGTTGCCGATGTTGCCCTTATGCGCAAAACTGTTGACGAAGCCGAACCGAAAGATTTTTACATGCAGGTAAAAGCCAGCGGCGGCATCCGCGATACAGAAACCGCCCTTGCAATGGTAGAAGCCGGTGCAAACCGTCTGGGTGTTTCGGCAGGCATTGTAATTGTAAACGGCCTTAACCAGTAATTGTGCTGTTTAATTTTCTGCATCTTCCACTTGGCAGCAGCACAAAACCAATTTGGGCATTATGCTTTGCATTGCAAAGCAGGCTGTTAAGGAACTGGTGCAGGTTGCTGCGGCGATTACGCGCTGTGCTGAAGCACTGGATGATGAAGAACAGACCGGTGACGGTGTGGCGGAAAATGAAGAACCGCCAGCAGGAGAAGAAAACACCGGCTGTGAAGAAATTACAGAAAGTGAATAAAACAAAAGCCCCGGACTTTGCATTCCGGGGCTTTTGCTTTATTCACAAGAAATTACTCTTCATCAGGTAAAGAACGTAAAACGGCTAAAACCTGTTTATTAGTTAATGCAACAACTTTATTTCTAGATTCTTTCATTAATAATGGATAGCCTGACATTCTACCTTTCGTTCCAGTAGAAAAACCAACATAAATATCCTTTCCCCTATAATTTGTTAGCAATCGGGCAGAGGAACGGCCATGAGCTTTTGAAAAATCAATATAATCGTTCAATGTCATAATCTTGCCTCCATAACATAATCTACTACTGATTTGTTTAAAAAGCAATCAGAAAGATTCATTAGCTTTATTGTACTTAATCTTATTGTGTATAAGAATTTCTCAATTTCGCTACCTTCTATTTTTTGATCAATTTGCGGATCATATAGCATTAGTTTTTCGTTTTGTTTAGTAATCATCATAATATGTCCGTCAGGAGTAAAATCTTTCCAATAAAATTGAATACTGTAATATTTATTGTTTTCCAAATTACTATCTAACCATAATAACAATTTAGGCATATAATTTATTTTTGGTTTTATATATTCTGGAAACTTCCCTGTTATTTTATCAATTAATCCAAAATTTGTGTTTTCCGAAAGTGTGAACATAAGATTACTTGTTTCATCATAAGGCTTTGCTTTAATATTAAAACCATCTAAACGAGCTTTCATACTAAGAACACAAGCTGGACAATTATCGGATGTTTCAGTATGAATCTTATAGTCAGGATTTACATTGCCATTGTCTGCTTCTTCAAAAGTCATTGGTTTACCTTTTTTTACGCCTGCAATTTCGTTTTCTACTTTTTTCTATCGGGAAGTCTTTTTCTGCATTTTCCATTTTATTATTTTCGGTTTTTTTAGATTTTCCATTATTATTTCCTGTAAGTCCAATTTTTTTTCTAGTTTCTTCGACTTTTTTCAGCAGTCCGTATTTTTTTGCCAGTTTACGCTGACCTTCGGTTAAATCCCACCAGTTGCCGGTGTCTAACGGGTTGCCGCCAAAGCCTTGCTGGGGCTTAAAGTTGTCAAAGTAATTTAACGGCGGATTTGATACGTTTAAGCCGCCTGCACTGGTTGCGCCGTAGGGGATTTTTCCTGTTTCATCGTTATAAACTGCGTGTATGCTGGTACGGCAGTTAAAGTGATACGGCGGATAACCGTATTTTTGCCAGAACGGGTGGTTTACTGGAAGTATTATGCCGTTGCCGTTCTGCCGTACTAAATTCCGGCAGATTTTACTTGTTCGGCTGTCTTCTGTTACGCACAGCTGTATTGCAGCAGGCATGTCGTTTTGCCAGCTTAGCAGTTTGCCTGCGGTGTATGCGCTTTGGGTGTTGGTGCGGAATACAGTTTCCCAGTAGCCGGGTTTAAGGCGCATTAAGTTTTCGTCGGTAAGGTCTTTTACGGTTTCGTAAAAACCGGCATAGCCTTCGCCGTTTTCCATTGCAGCTTCCAAAAGATCTTGGGCACTGTTTATGTATTCCTGGTTTGCAAGCTTTGCCACGGTAAAGGCAGTAACGGATATTATGGAAAATGATAAAAGTTATCAGAAAAGCTTTACTGCCAAAGACAAAATGGGCAACTATCACAAAGTAATCATTTACGATGATAACTACATGAAAATTGATAATGTGTATTATGCCTATAAGTTCAGAAACCTGATGCACTACGGCCTTACATTAAATGTCATGGGAGACATCAAAAGTGTGAACGGCGTTGAGAAGGTCTGGGGACTACAGGGATATGCAACTGCAGTTAATAATCCTGATACAACCATCAGCTTTATCTTCTGCAAAGATATGTATCCAATTCGCGGGTTCACATCTATGTTCGAAGCCTGCCAAATCAACGGTGTTTACTTTGCCGGATTGAATAAGAACGAAGGGTACATAGATGACTTCGGCTGCTGGCAAACTTATGGTTGGACAGATTACTTTGAGAAAATCTTTAATACAATGAACAAAGATGTAAAGATGAAGATGTTTGTAGGAATAGGGAAGGCTAATTAGTTAATGGCTCCGTCAGTTTAGGCTGGCGGAGTTTTTTTTGACCTAATTTTTCTTGTTAATCATTTGGATTTTCTGCAATGGTATGTATTACTTTACTTATCCAATTTAAATATCCTCTTTTATCACTTGGCGTTGAACTGATTGCAAAAACCAGTCTTTTCCCATTTTGTATATAGACTAATTTGGGATGTCCAGAACCACCTGCTTCTTCATAATAGAAGTTTAGCGAATTTAATTCCTTTATCTGTTTTTCATTCAGATAATGCTTTGTCTGCTTAAAAATCTCTTTAAGCTTTTGTCTCAATTCTTTGTACTCTGCCATAGAGCTGCCTCCGTAAGTTCTATGCCCTAAGAGTACAGTGGAATACATAATATCTCTGTCATAAAAGACAGACATTTTTTTTTGGAGGTTTTTATTCAGTAGAAAAAAAATGTCTTATTTTTATTGCATTAAAAAAAAATGAAACAACAGAGAATAGAACTGTCTTAAGGAGGCAGGCATGAAAAACCTTGTTGTAAACTGGCACATTACTGAGAAATGTAATTATCACTGTAAATTTTGTTTCGCAAAATGGAATCATCAAAATGAAATATGGGATAATTTAGATAATGCAAAATCTGTTCTTGATAATCTCTATTCCTATTGGAAACCAGATTATAGATTGAACTTTGTTGGTGGGGAACCACTTCTTTTCTCTTCAAAGATTATACCTGTTATGGAATATGCTATCAGTTTGGGTATGAATATTTCAGTTCAGACAAATGGTACAAATCTTGAATTGCTTAAACCTGTCATCAAAAACATAAGTCAAATTGGAGTTTCCATAGATTCTTGGAATCATGAGCGAAACATAAGTATCGGGCGTTGTTGTGGTAACAAATCTCTTAATAAAGAAGAGTTAAAGACAAAACTCAATTTATTGCGAGATGATGGTGGAACATTCAAATTAAAAATTAATACTGTCGTAAGCGAATGGAATTGGGACGATATTGTGATTCCACAGATGCAGGAACTCGGTTGTAATCGTATAAAAATTCTTAAACAAATGCCTTTTGGAAATTCCAAAGGAGTTACACAGGAACAGTTCCATGCTTTTCTTAGGAATAATTATTGCAAATCTCTCCCCATATATATAGAAGACAATGATTTAATGACAGAAAGTTATTTGATGATTTCACCTAATGGAAAACTTTTTCAAAATGGCAGTTTTAATGAATATACATATAGTGAAAGTCTTTTAACGACTGATTTTATTGTAGCTTTGAAGCAAATAAATTTTGATATTGAAAAATTTCGGTCTCGTTATACTTCAGATAGAACAAAACAGATTATTCAAGATGCTTTTTCAAAGAATAAGACAGCATAAAAAAAAATGTCTGGATTTTATAGCGGTTTTCATAACAGAAAAAGCCTATATTTTTTGTATATCTATTTACAGGAGGCCCAAAATGGCTAATAAAGGAAACAATTCAAATTCAGGAAGATCTTATGCAGGACAGAACTCTCATAGAGGACCTGCTCTTCCACCAAACAATCATGATGGAGGTAATTGGCCATCAACTCATACTGGAAACGCTTCAGGTTCTGGAAGAGGAAATGCTGCTCCAAAAGGCGGAAAGAAATAGTAAATAACAGTTTCAAGTGAAAATACCCGATATTTCGAAAGGAATATCGGGTATAATGTAGGGGATAACTATGAAAAACAAAGAAATTGAATATGGAAATATTACTCTTGGAAAAATAAATAAGATGCTTATTTCCTTTATTGGGGAAAGCACTTTTTATTACTATTGTGAAGAATTTGCTAAAGAAGGGCTTATTGAAAACTGGCAGAGTAAGTAAGCTTTTCAAAAATATGTGAATCGATTGGTTGCTGAAGAGGATTCAGATTTTTCTGTATTACGAAGTACTGAAAAAAATGGGCTTCCTGAGTTATTACAGCAAATTATTAAGAAAATGAGCGAAGAATATCCAACTTCTGGATTAATATTCAGTTCAATTATAGGCCTGACTTATGGTCAGCTTTATGAAAAATTTCTTTGTATTGACTTACCTATACGCGCAACCAGTCAGATACTTAAAGAAGAACTTGCTTTATCTGCGAAGTACTATGTTCAAGATTTTTTTGAATCCATAAATAAAGAAGGTTCAGACTATTTTGACATAGTTTCAGTCAGTTTATTGCCTTCAAAAGAACGCTTCTCAATAATTTATGACTGGATTTGCAGTGAATCACTTTTTAAGAATAAAGAAACATTTTATAAATCATTAGCTGATAGTATTCCTATTGATAAAGAAAAGGATCCTATACAACCGGAACACTTTAAACAAATTATCACCAACCAGATTGGAAAAGGAAAGAATCCAGAATGGAAAAATATGAAGCAAATTTTGGACTTTCTTTCACATAAAAATGAAACAAAAGCTTTAGCAGGTATGCTACTTGAAGCTTATATTTGTCGCAATATTGAAGAATATTTTTATAAAAAAACTGAAATTGCAGAAAATGAATTAAGAGAGTTATTTAATATTGGAAATAGAATTTATTCTGAACAAAATGAATTAGCAAAAATAACTTTCGATAATTTCAATTTTGAAAAATATGAAAAACAATGTGAAATAATACAGAATGCAATAACTGTAATAATGGAAGACCATATATATCTTCATGATGAAAAGCAAGCATCTGATTTTATAAATGACATAAAAGATGATGTCCCATATGCGTCTAGTTTTTTCTGCTCATGGATTGAAGGTTATATTGAATTATCCAAAGATAATTATAAAGGTGCTTTGAACAGATACCTAAAGGCTTTTGAAGCTAGAAAATTTGCAGGAAAATATTTTGAACCTTTTATAAAACAAGCTGCAGCTCTTGCTATTTTATTTGATTCAGATGATTTCGCTAAAAGTTTTTCAAAATTGAGGGAAACAAAAGATCCAAGGAAGAATAGACGTACTCCATTATCTAAAGAAGCAAAAAAATTTTGGAATTATGGTTATGCTTTAGAAATTTTTTCGAAGTCTGCTGAAGATACTTTTATAGAAAACATTCAAAGAGCAAGTAATTTTTCATCGATTTTTCCAACTACAAAGATGTTTCCGTCGGATTCAAAAATACATAAATATATAACCGAAACAATTTTTAATAGCCTTGGAATCTATTTTTCAAAAAATGGAAATTTTCATGATGCAATAAATTCGGATTATAAGAAATTACTTGAAGTTTCTGATGAAAATATAAATAAGCGTATAAGAGCACTAAATAATTCAAATTCATCTCAAATGCCAATTGTATCTGTTGCAATTCTTTATTCTGATAAAGATAAAAGATTTAGAGATTTATTAGACAAATGGTTTGGCCTTACAGATAATTCCACTGCATTTAAGACTATATCTGGAGATATTATTTCTGATAATGGTCAATGTCCACTTTTAAATGCATTAGAATGTTATAGACAAATAAAATTTGTACGACAAGCAAACGATGAATTATGTATTTTTTATAAAGATTTATGCAAGAAACTAATCAATATAACATCTGTTGATTTCTTACTTGTTACCTCAACAAAAAGTAAATATTCAGTGCTAGATATGGCTATAAATACATGTGATATCGATCTTGTTAAACAGATTGTTGAAAAAATAGCGGATATCAGTGAATTGAAGATTTCTGCAGATGAAGTTTCTCCTTTGTATTACACACTTTCCAGATTAATGTGTGTAAAATTTCCAGATCTGGAAATGAAAAAAATAAAAGAGCAAGATGAAACTTCAAATATAAACTGGAAAAATTTAAATGTTCCGGGATTAACAGATGCTGAAAAAATGGATTATTTTTTCGGTAATTCTAGTTTCCAGAGTTATAAAGATTATGTGGTTGGAGTACTCCCAGAATTTTTTTCTTTTTATATTGGAAACAGAGAAACATATCCATATCAAACAAATGCACTTAAGGAAATTTCCTTGTTTTTATTAGATAAAACTGAAAATCCGGATAGTTTTATCATTGAAAATACTGCATTAAATCAATCATGGACAGCTTTATTCATGGCTGTGGAAACGGATGAACCACAGATTTGTAAAGCATTGATAGAAAAAGGAGCTAATTCAAATTTGGTCTTAGGAAGAACTCATGACGGGATTAATATTACCTTTTTGCGAAGGTGCATAGCCTTTAAAGCATATAATGTTTTAGAAATGTTCTTAAAGGATTACAAACATTTACTTGAAAAAGAAATTAATGAACATGACAATGAATTTAATTTTACGCCTTTAACTGAGTTCTTGAACATGATGCTACTTGATAAACAATATAGAAAGAATGAATATATAGGTTTTAAAGAAGTAAATAAATTTATTGATTTATTCAGAACCTGTGGTGCTAATTTTAATATCAAAAGTAAATTTGGTTCTGCAAATGAAATGATAAAAGAATTTATGGTTGTTTAATGAAGAATATTGAAAGCTCCGTCAGTTTTTAAGACTGGCGGAGTTTTTTTTGTTTTAAAGATGAAGTTATTTCGACAAAACCAGCACTCCATCAAACATCTTTTTTATAAGATGAACCTGCAGAGGAATAGGATGTCCTGTTGATTTGAGAATAGCATTTTCCTCTGGGGAATATTTTGTTCCGTCTTCACAATAAACCCAGCCGGTCTTTTTGTTTAAGGCGATATTTTGTTTGAGGTTTTCTGAATATTTGTAGAACCATTGTGATTTTGATTTTGCGGTCTACTTCAGATTTAAGGCTTTTGATTTTTTGCAGGGAACAGATTGTGTTTTTGCTGACCCGAACAAAATTGTACTGAGACAATTGGGATTCCAGTTCATAAAGCTTTAGTTCGGATTCATAAACATCGGTGTCGGTATAAATAAAAGTGGAGCGTTCCAATGCTTCTATATAGAAGATTTTTGACAAATCCAGAAGGCAGATTGAATCATCCTTTTTTGCAGTGAGCTGTTTATCTATAATTCTGATTGTTGCCAGAAGCTTCTCTACCTGCGGTGTAAGTTCTTTACAAGTCACAAGCAGAGAAGTTTCTGTTGCGGAATCATCAACATTAATTGTTATTTTCATTAGTTTTAGTAAACTGTGAAATTCCCAAAGATGTAAGACCAACTCCAAGCATTGTTAATGCAGAGTTTACTTCCACTTTTTTGATGATGCATAAAACTGTAACAGCAACACCCATTGCCAATCCTACAGCCTTAAAAATTAAGTTGATAAGTTCTTTTGCGTTTTTCATTTTTTTCTCCTGTTGTATTATTTGATGGTTGAACTATAACTCCAGTCCAAAGATAAAGGAATATGAAAAAACGCAAGTTGCCAGATTTGAAACATAAGTTGCCAAAAGCAGATTTACCAGACAGCTTTTTCCCCGGTAACTTTTTCTCCCAGCCAGCTGGCATTGTATTCTACAAAGCAGGCGGTGTATGGAATATTTTCGTTTTTCTTTTTAAGGCGAGGGTGAATCAGCGACCCCCAGATTGGAGAAATAATTCCTACAATGGCATAAAAAGGACCAAGAACTAAAGCCTGAAAAGTGTGGCCATATTCATGAACGCAGACTCCATCATAATAGGCTTTGTCGGGATTTGTTGGAGTAAAAATGAATGGTCCAAGACTGAGACCCGAATATTTGCTATTCCACTGAGTTTCAATTGAACAACGGTAAAATCTGTGAGGGCAGCGTATATTTTTGAGGAAATAAAAGAAACCAATAACGGCAGGACCTAATCCCCAGGTGAATTGAATTAAAAGATATAAAAAACGTTTCATAATTTTATTATAGCGCAAATTAGTGGTGCAGCAATTGTGAAAACAGCGGCTTGCAGAAAATGGGTGGTGAAATGCGCAGGGCGTGCCGGCATGCAGCGGGGCAGGGAAGCGCCGGCATGCCAAGCACGCCGGCACTAAAAATTTTCAGTTACCAGCATTTTAAAATTCAAATTGCGGTAAAAAAGCGAATTATTTTGCTGTAAAACCGGTTTTCAGTTGATGCGTATTTCGCCTACGTTTGCCGCAGCCTTTATGCTTTTCTTGCTGCTGTTATTCTGTTCGTATCTGTGTTTAAGGTTTCTTCCTTCAACAGAAACTACGCCTACGTCTGTTTTGGCAGCAATATTATACGTGTCTAAACTTTCTAAAGTTTTAATGCTAATTTCGCCAACGTTGCTTTCCAGCTTCAGGGTATTAAAATCCAGATTTTCAGCGTTGATTTCACCAACATTTGTTTCTGCTTTAATTTCATTTGCTTCAAAGTTTTTAAGGTTTATTTCGCCAACGTTATTTTTTATATCAACATTTTTAAGAACTGCATTTTGGGGAACAGTAATTTCTACCTTACAGTTAATGTTGCCGCTGCTACTTTTCGAAAAATTCTGGCTAACATTCAAAGTTCCGTTTTTTACGTTAAATTCAGGCATATATTTTTGTTTGTTATAGGTTGAATAAATGTGAAATTCGCTGCCGGTTTTTACTGTAAGTTCCATAACATTTGAACTGACGCTGATTTTTTCAAACTGCATTAAAGATTCGTCAATTTTTTCTGCATGTTTGGAATCATGTTCCCGTTCTGATTTATGGCTGGCATTCCAGTTGCCATCAGTTACATGAAAGTGGATTCCATTCATTTTGTTTGTTGCAATCAAAAGTATGATGATAATTGCTACAGTCCAAAGAACGCATAAATAAATCTTTTTTTTCATAATCTGTCTCCGTTTTTATAAATCTTCTTTACTGGCATAAATTGTTCGTATTAATCCGCATACTATACCTGCAATTGGCCAGATAAGCCATGTAAGGTGCCAACTGCCAGTCATAAAACTGATTACAAGGTAGATACAAGTGATTGTCTGCCAGTAAACCGACATGATGACTGCAACTGTCTTGTTGGAATATTTTTCAGTTTTTTGATGTTTTTTTGCGCTGATAGTTAAAAGCTTTTCAAAAGAATTTTTAATGGTGTTTGCATAAGTAATCATAAAAACGCCTGCACCAACAAAAACAAAAAGAAATGCGGCACCAAGTTCTTCTAAAATGCCATAGTTGTCAAATGCAATTGGCAGAACGATGCTTAAAACGCAAAGTGAAATGCCGATTGCAAGAATAACTGCATATTTGTTGGAAAATTCACGGCGTTTGTTGTTCAGATATTCCCGTTCTGCGGCATCAATGCTGCAATCTTCTTCGTAAATGAATTTATAATCTTCCATTGCGGAACTTGCAAGAATGTAGAAGCTGATGCTGATTGCAAGGACAATGACAAATCCAATTGCGCCAAATTTATCAGAAATATTTAAGCCGTCGGTTACGATTGGCGGAATAACGCAGCAAATGCTAAAAAGAATTCCTAATGAAAGAAGGAGTGCATTTTTAGCTTTTGCGGCTACAAAGCCTGTAATTTCATCAAAAGTAAGCATTCGGCGGTTAATGTTTTCTTCGCGTGATGATTTGAACACATCGGCAATTCCAAGGTCGCTTGAAAGTTCTTCAAGATTGCCGAATTCGGAAATTACTGTTCCAACGGCTTCATTTTCCGTTTTTCCTTCCCTTATAAGTTCTGTGTATTTGTCTTCCATCATCTGGAAAAGTTCTGACTTTGCTCTTAAAACTTTTTCTGTCTGCGGCAGGTTTCTGAACATTGATTCAATATAATTTTTGATAGTTTCCATTATTATTTCTCATCCTTGATAACAAATTTTTCTACAACCTCTTTTATAAGGTTCCATTCTTCACATTTTTCTTTGTAATAGCTCCGGCCCTTATCGGTAATCCGATAATATGTTCTGCGTTTTCCGTTCTCAGCGTCCTGTGAATAGGATTCTACATAACCGTTGTCTTCCATGCGGGTAAAGGCTGAATAAAGAGTTGTTTCCTTTATGATGTATTTTTCTTCGGACAAGGCTTTTATGTCTTTTGAAATTTCGTACCCGTAGGAAGGCTTTTGCTGGAGCAGATACAAAATCATGGTGTCGTTATAACCGCGTATAACATCACTGCTGATTGTTATCATGTTATCTCCTGTATCAGTCGTAGCATTGCCTGCCGTTGCAACGACTGTCGTACTACGTCTGACGTGGTATAATATACTGCGCCTGACGTAGTATGTCAAGAGTTTGAGAAGTTCTTAATCCTTGCAATTATCCAGATACAGTCTCGTAATATCGGGATTTGAATTTTCCAAAGCCAGCATCATGAATTTTCTGTCACTAGCTACATTTTCTGTAAATTCGAAATTGCGGTACAAAAAGCGGATTACTTCATCGTGAGTCTGATTACGAAGTGCTTCTTCAAGATAGAAATCTGCGTTTTTAAGAATCATGAATTTTTCAGAAGAACTTTCATACAGCTTTTCGATTGTTTCCAACTCTGCATCATTTCTAAGGGCAAAAAGGAAATCGTCTGTGGTAACTACTTTTTTCTTCATACTCCAGAAAACTACATTTTCAATTACTACAATTATAAGAACTACCAGCATTGTAAAATAAAAACCAAGATTCAATCCCCAAAGTTCTGTTGTACCGAATGTGTTTATGTAAAATTTTGTTAAGTTCATTTTTTTCCTCCTGGGTATAATGTCACCCTGAACTCGTTTCAGGGTCTATAACATGGGATGCTGAAACAAGTTCAGCATGACGAGGTTTGTCAGCATGACGACAGTTACGTCACCCTGAACTTGTTTCAGGGTCTGTATATCTGTTATTTTCCTACAACAACTCTCCAAAGTGTCGCACATATGCCTTCTTCAAGCTTGTTGCCAGTGCCATGTAAAGCAGGATACATGGAATCAAATATGCAAAATAGCTTGCAGGAAGTGCCACGAATCCAAGCATTGCACCAAATGGTGTAAACGGAATGATTGTAAGCACTGCAATTCCTGTAAATGTCAGCAGCGTCAAAGGCAGACTTGCACGGCTCTGGATAAATGGCAGCTTTGGTGTACGAATCATATGGATTACTAAAGTCTGGCTCCACATTGATTCAATGAACCATCCGGCCTGGAACATAGCGGCGTATTTGAACTGCATCATTTCAAGTTCGCTTCCAGCAAAGTGATTTGCAAGGTCGTTGAACAAAATGCCATTACTTACAAACAATGGGCAGAATACAAAGTACATGAAGATGTAAGTTGTAAAATCGAAAATGGAACTTGTTGGTCCAATCCAGATCATAAAGTTACCAACGCTGCCTGCATCCCACTTGCGGGGAATGGCAAGGAATTCTTCATCAACGTTATCCCAAGGGATAGCGGTACAGCTAAGGTCGTAAATCAGGTTCAGGAAGATGAGATGCACGCTCATCATTGGAAGGAACGGAAGCAAAGCCGAAGCGGCAAGTACACTGAACATGTTTCCAAAGTTAGAACTTGCAGTCATTTTAATGTACTTGATCATATTTGCATAAGTCTTGCGGCCTTCTACAATTCCTTCTTCCAGAACCATCAAATCTTTTTCAAGAAGAATGATGTCTGCACTTTCCTTTGCAATATCAACTGCACTGTCTACAGAAATTCCAACATCGCTTACTTTCATTGCCTGAGCATCGTTGATTCCGTCTCCCATAAAGCCAACTGTATGGCCGTTCTGGCGGAGAGTTGTTACAACGCGAGCTTTCTGATCTGGAGTAAGTTTTGCAAACACTTGAGTTTTTTCTACGATGCGGGAAAGTTCTTCATCGCTCATTTTTTCAATTTCACTTCCAAGCACCATGTTGCTTACTTTTAATCCAACCTGACGGCAGATTGTGCGGGTAACTTTTTCGTTGTCTCCTGTAAGAATCTTTGTTTCAACTCCATGATTTTTAAGTGCACGGATTGCTTCTGCTGTAGATTCCTTTGGAGGATCCAGGAATGCAAGGTAACCAAGAAGAACCATGTCCTTTTCATCT
>JAZRVO010000019.1:0-12390 GCA_045599185.1 Treponemataceae bacterium
ACTGTCAAAACGGTCATCATCTTTAAATTTTTTAACAACAGATTTACGTAAATCACCTTGCAACTTTTCAAGACGTTGTTTTATCTTCTGTTTCTTTTGTTTATCCTTTTCATTTTGATATAAATCAAACTCATCATATAAAGCTTCCCATGGAATACTTACTTTTGAAAGGACATCTTCAATGAAGGAGCGATGAAAATCATCAATAATTGCTTTTACTTCACTATATGCCTTTGCTCTTACAAAATCTTCTTCAAGCATTTTTGCTTTTTCAAGGTTTTCCTGAGTTTTTCCAATTGGAATAAGTCGATTTCTCAAAGTAATTGGACGCGAATAGCCGTTTTTCTGTCCACAAAATTCATTAATTGATTTCATTTTAAGCATCTCCTTGCAAGATAGTTCCTTTTACAATATAACACAGCCGTGCATTAAACCGTAAAAATTATGTTCTTTTTATCATTCTACTGCTTTGTGGTGTCATAGAGTGTCACTGAAAAAAATAATTAAAGTTTTTTTTCATTACTGCACGCCATAAATATCAAAAAGCGATACTTTGAATATTTGTTCTTATTTTTTTATAAACATTAGAACATTAAAATTACATTAGAAATCTTTAACCCGGCGTTACAAAAACGGCTTTTCGGCATTATTACTGTAAAAGCTTAGGGAAATATCGGTGCAACGCTTTTCAAAAAGGGCTTTTTCGCCGATAAATTTATGAGTTTTGTAAAATAATCTACCATTAAAAGACAGGAGTTTCAGCATGAAAAAAAATTTGAAAAAAATATTTCTTCTTTTGGCTTTTGGCATTGCCTGTACCAGCGCTTTTGCACAGGTAAAAATGTACGAAAACCGTACGCGTCCTAAAACCGTAAAAACAAACACAAGACAGAACATGATTCTGGATATTCTGGAACAGGCAGAAGTGCAGGTTGTGCCGGACGGACAGATTGCCGTAATTGACGGAAACTATAAAAAAGGTGTTTTCGTTAAAGGCCGCGAAGTTGGCATTTCGCCATACATTATCAGCCGTTACGAAGTTACACAGGATTTTTACCAGCTGGTTATGGGTTCTAACCCAAGCCGCTTTAAGACAGAATACGGCAAGGAAGACATTACCCAGCGCCCGGTTGAAAATGTAAGCTGGTACGATGCAATTCTTTTCTGCAATGAACTTACAAAAATTGTTATGGACGATGCAGACTGTGTTTATACAATAAGCAACATTAAGTACGACGGTGCTAAAAAAATTGAAAGCGCAGACGTTGTATGCAATCTTGACAAAGCCGGTTTCCGTTTGCCAACAGATGTTGAATGGGAATTTGCTGCCCGTGGCGGTGTTGCAGGCGGATGGGATTTTCCTTATGCCGGCGGTGACAAGCCAAGTAAAGTTTCTTTCAGCGAACAGAACAGTGACGGCGTTACACATCAGGTTGGGTTAAAAGAACCGAATGCACTTGGTCTTTACGACATGAGCGGAAACGTTTCTGAATGGTGCTGGGACTGGTACAGCAACCTGAAGGCAGAAACCGTAGACAATCCAAAAGGCCCGGACAAGGGTTCTTACAGGGTTGCACGCGGCGGTAACTTCAGCACGGATGCCTTTACCCGCCTTGAAGTAACATACAGAACCAATAACCTTATGCCAAACTTTATAAACGACCATCTTGGTTTCCGTATCTGCCGTTCTGCCGATACAGAATAGTAAAAAACGGTCTTTAAACAGCCCCGAAAAACACTTTCGGGGCTGTTTTTATTTGACAGCCAGGAATTTCAGATTTAGAATGTAAACATATTTGATTTTGTTGTTGTTTTGCAAACAATAGTTCTACCGGAAAAGTGTCTTACGGCAAACTTTCCGGTTTTTTTATGCCCGTTCAGAAGCACAGCATCCAATTTGTTCCCCATAGACAGATTCCGAAACATGTTCGGAATGACAGAAAATTCAGCGTGTCAAATCTTCAAAATTCGATATTAAAGCTAAATTCTTACCAGTTTTTTCTCAACAAAAGCAAGAAAAAATGAACTATCTTTGTGATAGTTCATGTACTGAGGCGATATAAACAAAATCACATGGATAGAAATTCTCGTGATATACTTTTTTATGAATGAAGACAGTTCTTTAGTATGTCTTTAAGCAGAAAAATACCAGCCCCTTTGGAGGAAAAACATGAGCCATGAATTTATAATCGCCCTTGACCAGGGAACTACATCATCCCGGGCAATTATTTACAATAAAAATGCAGAACCGCTGTGCAGCAGGAACAGAGAATTCTCCCAGTTTTACCCGCGCCCGGGCTGGGTTGAACATGATGCAGAAGAACTGTTTGAAAGCCAGTTGCAGGTTTTAAAAGAAGTAATTGGCATTTGTGCCCAAAACAATGGCTGCACGGAAGATTCAATTACCCAGAAAATTGCTGCTTTGGGCATAACCAACCAGCGCGAAAGCGTAGTTCTTTGGGAAAAAGAAACTGGCAAACCTGTTTACAAGGCAATTGTATGGCAGTGCCGCCGCACTTCTGACCTTTGTGAACAGCTGATAAAAGACAACTTGACCGACACGATACGCAGCAAAACCGGCCTTAAAATTGATGCGTATTTTTCGGCTACAAAAATAAAATGGATACTGGACAACGTGCCCGGCGTGCGTGCCCGTGCCGAAAAAGGTGAACTGCTGGCCGGTACAATTGACACATGGCTTATATGGAAACTAAGCGGCGGTAAAGTGCACGTTACAGACCTGACAAATGCCAGCCGTACAATGCTTTTTAACATTCACAGCCTTAAATGGGACAAGGAAATTCTTAAACTGCTTAATATTCCGCTTTGCATTTTGCCGGAAGTTAAGGATTCGGGTTGCATTTACGGCTATACGGATAAAAAAATATGCGGTTTTACCGTGCCCATTGCTTCGGCAATTGGAGACCAGCAGGCAGCACTTTTTGGGCAGGGCTGCTTTAACCCCGGTGAAGCAAAAAATACTTACGGCACGGGCTGCTTTATGCTTATGAATACGGGTGAAAAAGCGGTACTTTCTTCCAACCGGCTTTTAACAACAATTGCGCTGGGCTATCAGGGAACGGTAAATTACGCGCTGGAAGGTTCTGTGTTTATGGGCGGTGCCACAATTAAATGGCTTAGAGACGAGCTGGAACTTATTCCAAGTGCCCACGACTGCGACATTTTGGCCGAATCGGTGGAAAATTCAAACGGTGCTTACCTTGTGCCTGCTTTTACCGGCCTTGGCACGCCTTACTGGGACATGTACGCCCGCGGAACAATCATCGGCCTTACCCGCGGCGTAAAAAAAGCGCATATCTGCCGTGCCGCACTGGAAGGAATTGCCTACCAGGTTGCAGACGTAATTGAATGCATGGTAAAGGACAGCGGCAAGCCGCTGTCTTCGCTTAAAGTAGATGGCGGTGCGTGCGTAAGCAACGTAATGATGCAGTTTCAGGCAGACCTGCTGAATGCAAAAGTGATTCGCCCGAAAAACGTAGAAACTACCGCATTAGGCGCAGCATTTTTGGCCGGTCTGGCTGTAGGATTCTGGAGCGGCAAGGACGAACTTTTGAAATGCTGGCAGACAGACAAAGTATTTGAACCAGAAATGAGTATTGAAACACGCAGTACGCTTTATTCCGGCTGGAAAAAAGCAGTAGAACGTTCCTTAAACTGGGAAAATGGAGCTTGCAAATGAAGTATGACGTAGCAATTATTGGTGCAGGAATTGTCGGTTCGTGCATTGCCCGGGAACTGACGAAATACAAACTTTCTGTTTGCATAATTGAAAAGGAAAGTGACGTAGCCTGCGGAACGAGCAAGGCAAATTCGGGAATTATTCACGCCGGTTACGACCCTAAGCCGCAAACCCTTATGGCCAAACTGAACAAAAGTGGCAGCGAACTTTACCCTGCCCTTTCCCGTGAACTGCATTTTGACTACAAGCAGATTGGTTCGCTGGTGCTGGCTTTTACGGAAGAAGACGTAAAAACCGTAAACGAGCTTTTGGAACGCGGCAAACAGAACGGAATAAAAGACCTGCGGATTTTAAGCAAAGAAGAACTGCATAAAATGGAAGAACACGTTGCAGAAGAAGCACTTTGTGCGCTTTTTGCCCCAAGTGCAGGAATTACAAGCCCGTATCAGGCAACATGGGCTTTTGCCGAAAACGCCGTGCAAAACGGTGCAAAACTTTTCTGCAATACGGAAGTTCATTCAATTGAAGGCGCAAAGGATAATTTTTTGGTTACAACCGGTAGGGGCACAATTGAATGCCGCTACGTTGTAAACGCTGCCGGGCTTTTTAGCGACAGAATAAACCAGATGATTGGCGCGCGCAAATTTTCCATAAAACCCCGGCGCGGCGAATACTGCCTTTTGGACAAAAACTGCGGTTATCTTGCAGAACACGTACTTTTTCAGCCGCCTTCTAAAATGGGCAAAGGCGTGCTTGTTACGCCAACCGTAGACGGCAACATTCTGGTTGGCCCTACGGCAGAAGATGTAGCCGAAACCAGCCAGACCGAAACAACGGCAAGCGGCCAGAGCGCCGTATTTGAAAACGCCCTGCGAAGCGTTGCCGATTTGCCCAGGCGTAACATCATCAATTCCTTTGCCGGGTTACGCGCCCTTGCCTGTTTGCCCAACCCAAACGGTCAGCCTGAATATTTTCACGATTTTATTATTGAAGAAGATGAAAAAATTAAAGGCTTTATTACCTGCGGAGGTATCAGTTCACCGGGACTAAGTGCCGCACCGGCAATTGGCGTTTACGTTGCAGAACTGCTTAAAAATTCGGGCTTACAAATGGAAGAAAACAAGGATTTTGTGCCAATCCGCAAAGGCATAGAAAATTTTTTCAGTGCAAGCGACGAAAGAAAAGCCCAATTAATAGAAGAAAATCCGCAATACGGGCACATTATCTGCCGCTGCGAAATGATTACCGAAGCTGAAATTGTAGCCGCCATTAAAAGCCCGGTTGGTGCTACCGACCTTGACGGTGTAAAGCGCCGCACGCGAAGCGGCATGGGCAGATGTCAGGGCGGTTTCTGTTCTCCGCGCGTTACCGAAATTATAAGCCGCGAACTTAACATACCGATGATTAACGTTACTAAATGCGGCGGTAACTCCTTCATTCTTAAAAACAAAACACGCAGCTAACAGGGGTTAAAAAATGAAAGAAAACAGTTTAACCAGCCAGAATAAAAAGCAGAATTTTTCCTACGACATTGTTGTTGTTGGCGGCGGACCTGCCGGGCTTGCTGCCGCAGTAGAAGCCCGTAAAAACGGCATCGAAAGCATAATCATTCTTGAACGTGACAGCAGTTTGGGCGGCATTCTTTTGCAATGCATTCACAACGGTTTTGGGCTGCACCATTTTGGCGAAGAACTTACCGGCACGGAATACGCCGGAAGATACATTGACATGGTAAAGGAACTTGGCATTGAATACAAAACGAACACAATGGTTCTGGACGTAAAAACTTCTGCCAACGGTTCTGCCGTAAAAACCGTGCAGGCCATTAACGACAGCGACGGGCTTATGACCATTGAAGCAAAAGCCGTAATTCTTGCCATGGGCTGCCGGGAACGTACCCGCGGTGCGCTGGTTATTCCGGGTACACGCCCGGCAGGCATTTTTACCGCCGGTGCTGCCCAGCGTTTTGTAAACATAGACGGCTATCTTCCGGGTAAAAAGGTAGTAATACTTGGCAGCGGCGACATAGGGCTTATTATGGCTCGCCGCCTTACTCTGGAAGGCGCGGAAATAAAGCTGATTTGTGAAGTTATGGATTATTCTGCCGGTTTGGAACGCAACATGACCCAGTGCGTAAGGAACTTTAACATTCCGATTAAGTTTTCGCACACGATTACGGAAATACACGGTAAAAAACGCGTTGAAGGCGTAACGGTTGCGCAGGTTGACAACATGCGCCGCCCCATTGCAGGCACTGAAGAATTCATTGAATGCGACACAGTTCTTCTTTCCGTCGGACTTATCCCCGAAAACGAAATTTCAAAATCCTGCGGCATTTCGCTGGATGCGGCAACAAGCGGGCCGGTTGTAAATGAACAGATGCAGACCAGCGTTGAAGGCATTTTTGCATGCGGCAATACGGTTCACGTACACGACCTTGTAGACTTTGTAAGTGCCGAAAGCACGCGCGCCGGTGAATACGCCGCACTTTACGTAAAGGGTCAGGCTTCTGCCCAAAAAAGCCACATACCATTAAGACCGGGCAGCCGGGTGCGCTACACTGTGCCCCAGTATCTTGATTCTACCGCAGGTGAAAAATGCACAATCATGTTCCGCACAACCGAAGTTTACCGTAACGTAAGCCTGGTAGTTTACAGCGGCAGCGAACGCCTTAAAACCATGCGGAAAAAAATCGTGCGTCCGGGCGAAATGCAGGTTGCGGAACTTGGTGCAAAAGAGCTTGCACGGGTAAAAGATTCAATTACCGTAAGCATTGAACTGCCAGAGGAGGACATTGACTGATGAAAAAAACAAACTTAACCTGCATTATCTGCCCTATGGGCTGTCCTCTTGAAGTAACGCTGAAAGATGACGGCACGCCGGAAAGCGTGAGCGGCAACAGCTGCCCAAGGGGCGAAGAATACGCAAAAAAAGAAATAACAAATCCTACGAGAACATTAACCAGCACCGTTGCCGTTAAAAATGGCAGAATGAAGCTTGTTCCCGGCAAAACCCAAAGTGAAATACCCAAAGACATGCTTCTGCAGGCTATGGAAATTGTTCGCCGTGCAGAATGCACCGCACCTGTTAAACGTGGCGACGTACTTATTTATGACATTTTGGGCACCGGCGTAAACTTTATTGCCTGCGCCGATGTTGAAGCAGTGTAAAAACTTAAAAAAAAAGGCATTGCCGGAAAAATTACCAGCAATGCCCCTTTTTTTATACCTATAAGTGTTTATGCATTAAAAACTTTTTACGCCAGCAACTTACACTTCCGTAGGGTAAACAACACCCCATTCTTTTCGCAAATTATCCATGGTCTGGCACAAAAAGATGCTGTCCTGCCAGCAGTGGGTTTTACATTCTATTGCGCCCTCTGTTATGCATTTCTGTACGGCACGGGCTTCGTATTCGTAGCCGTTGCAGTCAAATGGCAGCTGTTCGTCAGCAATAAGTTTTCCTTCGGTGTCATAAAGTTTTACGCTTTCGCCATACCAAAAGTTATCAAGCACAATGCTACCAGTTGAACCGATGAACTTTGCCTGACGCGTAACGCTTCCGCTGCCGCAAATCATTCCGCTGGTTAAAACTGCGGTGCAATCATCGTACTGCAAGCTAATCAGTTCAAAACCGTCTACACCGGTATTTGCTTTCTGGTAAGCAGAAACTATTTTCTGCGGTTTTGCCCTTGAAAATTCAATGTTTTTAGCACTGCTTACGGCACTAAAAGCCGCAGTTAAAGAATAAATGCCCAAATCAAGCAAAGCACCGCCGGCCAAACCCGGTTCGTAAAGTCTGGAACCCGGATACTGTTTCATAAGGCACACAATGTCCGCGTATACGGCGTGCAGTTTGCCAATTTTGCCGGTGTTTATGTAATTCATGGCTTTTGCAAAAGCAGGCTGAAACTTCATCCACATTGCTTCCATAAAAAAGCAGTTGTTCGCATTTGCCGCGTTCAAAACTTCATCAAGTTCCTTCCGGTTAATACAGGCAGGTTTTTCGCACAGAACAGACTTACCGGCATTTAACGCCTGCAATGCAAACTGGGCGTGGTTAATGTGCGGTGTTGCAATATAAATAACGTTAACATTTTTGTCATTTATCAAACTGTCATAGTCGCCGCAGGCCTTTTCAAACCCGAATTTCTGGGCAAATTTTTCAGCCTTTTCCATGCTGCGCGACGCGGCTGCGTACAAAACAGCACCTTCTACATGCTGCAGGGCTTTTGCCATCTGTTCAGCAATGGCACCGCAACCAATAATACCCCAATTGAATTTTTCCATAAGTCTTTCCTTCTTATATGAAAATTGATTTATTTTATTTTAACATTAGATTTGCCAAACACAAAGTTAAAAGAAGAATTGCAAATGAATTTTTAAAAATTGCACGCAGCAGTTTTTTTCGGCACAGGCCGCTATCAGGCCAATAGTTGAATTTTTAAAAACAGCTGAAGAGGTAAAATTTAAGGCTGCCGGTAAAAATAAATGTTGCTTAATACAAAATAAATGCTTTATTATAGAAGAAATACTTTGTTGAAATTAGAAACTAACAATGTTTTGGGGGAACAATGTCTGAATATGACGAACGGCTGAAAATGCTTTTAAAATCTCACAAAGATTTAATTGAAAGAAAAAACGAAATTGATTTAAGCTGGAATAACGGCATTTACAACCGCTACAAATTTCCGGTTTTAACCCGCGACCATGTTCCGCTTTTCTGGAAGTATGACTTAAATCCTGAAACGAACCCGCATTTAATGGAAAGAAACGGCGTGAACGCAACTATGAACAGCGGCGCCATTTATCTGAACGGCAAATATTATCTTGTTGCCCGTGTTGAAGGCAACGACCGCAAATCGTTTTTTGCCGTAGCAGAATCTGAAAGCCCTACCGAAGGATTTAAATTCTGGGATTATCCAATATTCATGCCTGAAAGTGATGAAATTGCCACAAACGTTTATGACATGCGTTTAACAAAACATCAGGACGGCTATATTTACGGCGTATTCTGTGCCGAACGCAAGGACAAAAACGCACCGGAAGGTGATTTATCAAGTGCAACGGCTACTGCCGGCATTTGCCGCACCAAAGACTTAAAAACATGGGAACGGTTAAAAGACCTTGAATGCCCGTCGCAGCAGCGCAATGTTGTCCTGCATCCGGAATTTGTAAACGGCAAATATGCTTTTTACACCCGTCCGCAGGACGGCTTTATTGATGCCGGAAGCGGCGGTGGTATCGGCTGGGCACTGGTAGACGATATTTGCAATGCTAAAATTGAAAAAGGTCAGGAACTGATTATTGACGAGCGTGTTTACCACACGATTAAGGAAGTTAAAAATGGTCAGGGTGCACATCCAATAAAAACAGACAAAGGCTGGCTGCACGTTGCACACGGGGTACGAGGCTGTGCTGCCGGTTTGCGCTATGTAATTTACTGCTTTTTAACCGACCTGAACGAACCATGGAAAGTTATTGCTCAGCCCGGAGGTCACCTTATTGCGCCAATGGCAGCAGAACGTGTTGGAGACGTAAGCAATGTTGTGTTTGTTAACGGCATGGTAACAAACGAAAAAGGCGAGCTTTTCATTTACTACGCTTCCAGCGATACGCGTATGCACGTTGCTTCTGCAACGGTAGAAAAACTGCTTGACCACGTGCTGAACGGACAGAAAGACGGTTTTTATTCCGGCGAATGTGTTAAAATTCGCAGCGAACTTATAAGCCGCAATTTGGAATATCTTAAAAATAATGGTTATAATATAGAAGATTTTCGTTAAATTCAGGAAATTTTCTGTTTTAACATAAAAACACAAAGGAAGAAAAATGAAGTACGGATATTTTGACGACGAAAACAGAGAATACGTCATCACAAACCCGCAAACACCAGTAAAATGGATTAACTACGTTGGTACTTTGCAGTTTGGCGGTTTTATTGACCACACCGGCGGAAGTCAGCTTTGTAAAGGCGACCCGGCATTAAACCGCATTACAAAGTATATTCCCCAAATGCCTGCAAGCGATTTTAAGGGCGAAACGGCTTACGTGCGCGTGCGCAAAGCTGGCGAAAGTGCTGAAAAAGCTGAAGTTTTTTCGCCTTATTACGTGCCGTGCTTAAAAATGCCGCAAAATTTTGAATGCCACGTTGGCATGTATTATACCCGCTGGGTATGCCAGTTTGGCGACTTAAAGTTCGACATTCTTGCGTTCATTCCGCGTGGTGGCAGCGAACTTATCCGCCAGTATAAAATTACAAACACTGGCAAAGACAAATTGCAGGTTGAACTTTTCCCTGTTGTAGAATTCAGCCACTTTGATGCATTAAAACAGCTTTGCAACGCAGACTGGGTTCCGCAGACAATGCAAAGCCACAAAATTACGTTAAAAGACGGCAGCAATGCCATTGCAGCCTATGCATTTATGAAAAAAGACACAGGAGTTAACCTGTTTAAAGCCAATGTTCCGTTTGCCGCCTACGAAACTGACCGCAAGCGTTTTTTGGGTGCAAATGAATACGGCACATGGGCAAATCCGCTTTCGTTAAAGGCTGAAAAATTAAGCTGCGCCGATGCCGTACGCGGTGATACGATTGCAGCCCTTCAGCTGGATGCAGGTACACTGGCAGCTGGCGAAACCAAATGCTTTATTACTCAGCTTTGTCAGGTTGAAGGCATGGCTGCTGCTGAAAACGCAGAAAACTGCTATAAAACTGAAGAAGATGTAGCAAAAGCATTCGCAAATTTGAAGGCTTTCTGGGATTCTTACCTTTCGATTGTAAAAGTAAAAACACCGGATGCTGCATTCAACTCAATGCTGAATATTCACAATCCGCGCCAGTGTTTTACCACAAAAACCTGGTCACGCTACCTTTCGCTTTACCAGCTTGGCTACGGTTCAGACCGTGGTATCGGTTTCCGCGATTCTTCACAGGATGTAATGGGCGTTATTCCGCAGATTCCAGATGAAGCACGTGAACTTATTGAAAAACTTCTGTCCGTTCAAAGCACGGACGGTTCGGCTTATCACCAGTTTAACCCGCTTTCTATGATTGCCGGTCGCGGTGATTCAATGGAATATGAGGACAGGCCGCATTTCTATTCTGATGACCAGCTTTGGATTGTTCTTGCAGTAAGTGCTTACGTTAAGGAAACTGCTGACTATGCCTTCCTTGAAAAGCTTATTCCTTTCTATGAAAAGGATAAAAATGAAAAACCTGTAGAAACCGGCACTGTTTACGAACATTTGCAGCGTGCGGTTGCCTTTACCCACAAAATGGTTGGCAAGCACGGTTTGCCGCTTTTGGGTTTTGCAGACTGGAACGATACTGTTAACCTGCCGGAAGGTGCTGAAAGTTTGTTTACGGCAAACCTTTATGGCTGGGCATTGCAGGAACTTTGCGAATTGTGCGCATTCCGAGGCGAAAATGAAAAAGTAGCCGTCTACAAAGAATGGTATGAACAGATGAAATCGAATGTTCTTGAAAAGGCATGGGACGGCGATTGGTTTGTTCGCTATTTTGACGACAAAGGCGAACCATACGGTTCTGCTAAAAATGAATATGGTAAATTGTGGCTTAATGCACAGTCATGGGCTGTTCTTTCCGGCTTTTGCGACGGCACAGACCTTGGCAGGAAAGCAATGGATTCTGTTAAAAAGCATCTGGTTACTGAAAATGGCATCAAGCTTTCTTGGCCGGGCTACACCAGCTACGACCGCGAAAAAGGTGGCGTAACTACTTATCCACCTGGAGCAAAAGAGAATGGCGGTATCTTCCTGCACCCTAACCCATGGGCAATTATTGCAGAAACCAAGCTTGGTGATGGAGATCAGGCCTTTGCGTACTATCAGCGCATCAACCCTGCTGCCAAAAACGAAAAGATGGATGAATATGAATGTGAACCGTATTGCTATGCGCAGAATATTCTTTCTAACGAACATCCTAATTTTGGTTTGGGCCGTAACTCTTGGCTTTCGGGTACTTCAAGCTGGGCATATCAGGCTTCTACAAAATATATTTTGGGTATTCGACCGGAACATAACGGTTTGCGCATTGAACCGTGCATTCCAAAATCATGGGACGGGTTTACAGTTGAACGAACCTGCCGTGGTTGTGTTTACAACATAAGTGTGAAGAATCCTAAAAATGTCAGCAGCGGTGTTACCAAGTTAGTTCTTGATGGAAAAGAAATTGCTGGTTGCATCGTTCCATGGCAGAAAGACGGAAAAACACACAATGTAGAAATTGTTCTTGGTTAAACTTGAACAGATTCTGTGATTAAATAATTTTATTTATATTTAGCAGATTCAGATTAAAAACCAATAAACGAACGGTACTTCGATGAAAAAAATCGAGGTATCGTTCTTTTTTTTATAAAAATATTCTTTTGTTTCAACAATCGTCATTACTTATTATTATACAAGAATCGTGAATAATTCCATTTGTATATTAAGAACTATCATATGAAGAATTTATTATAAGAATGCATCATATAGACTATTTAAAAATAGAAAAGACCAAGAATAAACTTGGTCTTTTCTGTCACTTAATCGGGGGAGATGATGATTCCTCCTCCCTGAAAAAAGAAAAAAGCCTGGCAGCGTCCTACTTTCCCACTCTTGCAGCAGTATCATCGGCGCAGGAGAGCTTGACTTCCGTGTTCGGGATGGGAACGGGTATTGCCTCTC
>JAZRVO010000020.1:0-17905 GCA_045599185.1 Treponemataceae bacterium
CTATTAAATCACTCGCCACATCCCATTTTTTTGCTGATATTGCCAACAATAGATAATTCTTTTTATGCTTGAGAATCTCATTAATATCAAATTGAGGGGTCTCCTTGATTGCTTTTATATAATCATCAAAACCATAAGTAAGCGCTATCATAGCCTCCTCAACAGTCATTTTATGTCCTTTCTTTATGTATTTATTTGAAAAGTATAATCAAAATCTTTTATTCCTCAGATGCTTCTTCAATCCAATCATTAAAAATCTTTGATTCCTTAGAATTCATCCTATATGCTCTCTCGGTATTAGTATAATCTGGAGGCATAACTTCAACCAGAACAATAATATCATCTCTATTTTGATTCACCGAAAATAAACCTTCCGCATCAAGTTGTATCATTGCATTTTCCATTGCAGATAAACGAAGTTTATATTCATCATCAAATTCCAAATCATTATATTTTCTGTTAATAAGCATTTGTTCAACTTTCTCATAATATTCTTGCTTCCAGCAACAATATGGAGAATCGGCATAAGACCACTTTAAATAATATTGATCATCCTCATTTTCTTTATGTAAGGCTTCAACTGACCATCCTGATATACAAGGAGTATTGGCCATACCATCCGTTACTAAAGTAATATAATAAAACTGCTCACCATTAGAAAACAAATCTTCTAAAACTTTTCTTGTTGCTTCTTTTATCTCTTTTGTAAGTTCTTCCTTAAAATCCAAACAAGTCTACCCCTTCTTAAACGATATAATCAAAATCTGCCTGTTAAATAAACTTGCATCACATATAGTTCTCAATAAAATTATTTTCTATATATTTTATTGCTTCAGTTAGAGTCCCAAATCTTAAACAACTCATATCTGATTCCTTTTTTCCTGAATATGTTAAATGATAAATTATGTAATTACCATCAATCTTAAATAATACATCATCATTTGAACAACATTTTGCAATAACATCAATTGGATGTTCTTGGCACTCGTCTCCCAATTCAAGTCTTAGTTCCTTGACAAACAAATCCGAGGAAATACTCATCCAATTAAAATCATCTCCATACTTTTCTTCTAATTCCAAAAATGAATTTATATTATTCATCACTCCCCCAATATTCCCCTTTCCAAGGTGTCACTAGCCCGTATAATCAAAATCATAATAGCTACCGTAAAACATGTAGCACAAAAAAGTTTCAAGTTAGTCAACATTCATGATATATATCTGACAAGGATTAGCTTCATCCCATAGCGTTGGAAATACCTCTAATTCTTTGAATCCAAGTGATATATAAAACTTATTTGTTCTATCATAATCATCATACATTCCCATTTTTACAGTCTTTACTTGTATAAAACTAAACCCTTCACTACGTGCAATATCTCTTGCTTTTTCAAACAATTTCTTGCCGATTCCTGCTCTATGATATTCCTTTTTCACACCCATGACTGCAAGCTCAACAGTATCTTTTCCAGTTTGCTTAAGATATAAAAATCCCACGGTTTTATCTTCGTCATATGCACAACAAAAAGTTTTTCCTACGCTATCCTTAATGTATTCTTCTCTTCCTTCTGGCATTTCAAACCATTCTGGAAGAGCTTCCAATATTTCTCGTGTTATATCAATTTTTGCCTTATCATCCTGTACTTGCTTTATTTTCATTATAAATCTACCTTTCCCCTAAAAATAAGAATCTACTAACTCTTTATAATTATCATATTGCATCTGCCCCATGATTCCTCTTTGTAGGCAAATGCATTCAAATCTGTCTTTCTTTCTGTAAATCCAACGGACTCATATTTATATCATTTGGAAACCAATCGCTAGGAAGTTTTTTTGCGGGGGTCAAACCAATGCTCCAGTTACCGTTTCTTGCGGCTTCAACTATTTCCGAAGAAACTGGCTGTGACCATTCATCATTATTTTCAGCTCTTTTATCCCAGGCTGTTTCATTTAATTTTATATATTCTTTTGTGTTCATTTTACCACCAGCATATTTTCATTATTATTCAGCAAGGTTTTTGCAAGTTTTGCATTGTAATCTTGCAGCATGTTGTATTCAAATGCCGCTGAATCTACAAGAACTCTGTCTGTACAATTTTTCAGAATAAAACCGTAACATTTAATTGCGTTCAGATAATGCCCCATAATTTCCAGAGTGTTCTGATCCATAGCCTTTCTATCCAGCTTATTAATCAGGTTTTCATGAATGGAACGGAAGCCTTTTCCAAATTCAGCTTTGCCCAGTTCAAAAACCTTTTTACAATATTCATTTTGCTTTTTCTTAACTTCGTCGCTTTCAGGATTCTTAAACTTTACTTCCCGAACCTTTGTTTTCCCCCTTGCATAAACAGAATTAAGCACAACCATATATTCGTTATAGGTGGATTTTAAATTTTCAGCCACGCCATCTGGATGATATTTTTTCACCATTATAAGATACGCTTTTTTTATTTCATCCTGACTGCTGCCATCATTTATAAGTTTGATTAAATTATTCAAATCAGTTTTAAAATCCATCTTGTTTCGCATTTTTTCAAATTTAATAGGTTGAATTTCGTGTTTTGTATAAAAGGGCAAAAGATATTTATTAATTGGGATAAAAACAGCCGCAGACAGGCACGAACACGAAAAAAAATACGCCGTGCGCATGCACAAGTCTTTTTTTTTGTAACAGGGACTGTCGAAAGGCAGTTTTTGAACATTTTATATAAACTCGACATTCGGCCTGATAAACATTTATATAATACACCAGTGTTGTTCAACTTTTCTGTAAAACCTTATTTAAAATAGTTGCATTTAAAGCAGGTTTGGACAATTCCATAATTTTGAAATATGGTAATGTGTTTTCATGAACAGCAATCCTACCAACGAAGAAATCAATTTTGTAAACCGGGCACTTGAAGAATTCAATAATGAAGCCGTAGGGCCGGATAACCACCAGCTTTTGAACATTGTGGAATACGATGAAAGCAAGCGCATAATTGCCGGAATTCTTGGCGGAACTTACTGGGGCTGGATGCACATTGACATTCTTTGGGTTGATGAAAAATGCCGCAAAACGGGAATCGGTTCAAAACTGCTTAAGGCGGCAGAAACTGAAGCAATTCGCCGGGGCTGCCATTCTGTTCACGTAGATACGATGAGCTGGCAGGCGCCGGATTTTTACAAAAAGCACGGTTACAGAATTATTGGCGAACTGGAAAACATTCCGGACGGAAACAAAAAGTTTCATCTGGTAAAGGAACTTTCGGCTAAAAATGGCTAGAAAGTGCAGTTTTTCATCACTCCAGTTTTCATTCCAGAGAGCTTCGGCATAGGCTGCCTTCATAACATGGGAAAGTTCTGCATGACGGTGAATCATTCGAATTTTGTCATTCCGAACTTGTTTCGGAATCTGTGCTTTTATAAAAGGCTGGCGGGTGCGTGTATTGGTGTCAGTTCAGAAGTGCGGAGGAGGGGAGAATTTGAAAATTGTGGCAAATGTAATTACAGCGTTTAGAATTGTTTTCAGCCTGATTTTGTTATTTTTGCCGGTTTTTTCGCCATGGTTTTACGGCTTTTATATTGCCGCAGGTTTTTCAGACATGATTGACGGAACGATTGCGCGGAAAACTGGAACGGAAAGCGCGTTTGGTGCAAAACTTGATTCGCTTGCAGATTTTATTTTTGTGGTTTCGGCGTCTTTTAAGATTTTTCCGGCGATAAAACTTTCTTCAATAATTTGGATTTGGACAGGAGTGATTGCTGCCGTTAAACTGTGCGCGGCGATTCTGCTTTTTAAGCAACGGCAGGCGGCCACCTTTCACACAGTTGCAAACAAAATAACGGGCTTTTTATTGTTCTGCTGGCCCTTTACTTTTTCTGCCCTTAACCCAAATTGCAGCGCTGTGCCTGTTTGCGTTGCCGCAACATTTGCCGCCATTCAGGAATTAGTTATGATTTTCAACTGGCGGAGATAAAAAAAACGCTAAAAACCGCTAAAAACAAGGAAGGATTGAAAGCAAAATGAAAACCGAAATTGAATATGTAACACACGGTGATAAACCTTTCTGGCTCAGTTTGGACAGGCATTTGCCTGAAGACCAGTTTGAAATTAAAGTGCGCGACAAAATGGGTTACGTTATTTTTGAAGACGGAAAGCCTGCGGGCTTGCTGCGCTATAATTTGTTTTGGGACAACACGCCGTTTTGCACGATGCTTTTTGTAGACTGGAAGGCGCAGAAAAAAGGTTACGGCCGCCAGCTGATGGAATATTGGGAAGCTGACATGAAGCAGAAAGGCTACGGAATGGTAATGGTTTCCACTCAGGTTGACGAAAATGCCCAGCATTTTTACAGAAAACTTGGCTACAAAGATTGCGGCGGCTTTACGGTAGACATTCCCGGCTACGAACAGCCGATGGAATTATTTTTAAGCAAAGGAATTTAGAAAATGAAGCAGAATAACAGAAACTTTCCCCAGCAAACCCATTTTATCGGCGTTCTTGTTCCCGATGATTTAACCCTTACTTTGGAAGACTGCCGCCGCTACATGAACGAAACTTACGGCTGCCGTTCCGGCTATGGAACGCCGATTCACGTAACGCTGGTTCCTCCTTTTCACCTTTCTGAAGATTATTCAACCGGCGACTTGGTGCAGGCCATTAGGAATGATGTGCTGCCGTTTGCTAGCCAGCTGAAGTTTGCGGCGCATATTGACAATTTTGACGCTTTTGGCGACCGGACGATTTTTGCAAAAGTTATCCGCGATGAAAAATGGACGGTTTTGCGTGACAAAGTTCTTGCTGCGGTTTTAAAGGCTGCACCCGGCTGCACCAAAAAAGACCAGCGTCCGTTTCAGCCCCATTTAACGGTTGCCAACCGCGACATTCCGGCGGGTGCTTCCGTTGATGCCCTTAAGGTTATGAATGAGCTGAATCTGGTGGAAGATTTTTCCGTAGACAACATTACGGTTTTTGAACGCAAAGGCGGAAGGTGGGAATCTGCCTGGAGCGGAGATTTGTAGAACGAAAATTGACTGGTGTTTTTGATTGGGCGGGAAAAGGCGACTTTAGGTGGATTGCAACAGACGCAGCAATTTTACAAAATCAATAAAACAGACAAACAAAAAAGTATCCGATAATAGAAAAGAAGCCGTTTAATTTTGTAAAAAAAATATGTCTTCATCTGGCAGCTTGGTATATAATATATATTAAGCTGAATATTTGTTAGGGGTACTTTGTGAATAGTCTTAAAATCAAGATTTCTGTTGCAGCCTTAGTTGTAATGGTTCTTTCAAATGCCGTAATCGGCATTCTTTCCAGCAGAACATCAAAAAAAAGTCTTGAAAAACAGATGGAGTCTGCGCTGTCAGAATCCGTTCATGCTACAGCAGAAGCGATTCACGCTTTGAATGAAAAAGAATTCAAAATGCTTGAAACGCTTTCTTCTCTTCCCCAGGTTAAAGACCCGTCACTTTCGCTTTTGGACAAAACCCACACAATTTACGCCACAATGGCTTTGGACAAAGATTATATTGACGTTTGCATTACCGATGAAAACGGTTCGTGCTGGATTAATAACGGCGAGCGAATGCTTCCTTTTAAAGACCGTGATTATTTTCAGGTGCCCTACAATACGGGAAAAAGATACGAAACCGATCCTTTCATTAACCGCGTAACAAATGCCATGGCAGTTTTTTATGGCGTTCCTGTTTATGATGCCAACAACAAGCTGAGCAATGTTATTTTCTGCTGCGTAGACGGCTTTAAGGTTAGCGACCTTGCTTCGGACCACAAAGCCGGAAACAACAGACCAGCCTCGTTAATAAGTTTAAGGACAGGCCTTACAATTGCTTCGGACAACCACGAGCTTGTAGCAGTTGAATCGCTTTTTGAAAAAGCAGAAGAATCTAAAAACAGGGAATACATTGACTGCATGAATGCAATCAAATCCGGGGTTACAGGCGTTTCAAAATATACAATTAATGGCGAACAGTACATTTGTGCTTACGAAAGAATAAAAGATACTGAATGGGTAGCATTAAACACAGTTCCGTACAGCGATTTTCAGGCTGATATTACGGCAATGGCAAGAAAAGTTGCTGTTTATGTAGTAATTTTTACCTTGCTTTCAATTCTTGTAATTGCCCTTGTCGTTACGTTTTCAATTAAACCTTTGGACAATGTTAAAAACGCAATCAACGAAATTGCAACAGGAAACGCAGACCTTACAAAGCGCCTTGATACTTCTTCAAATGATGAAATTGGTGAAGTTGTAGCCGGATTTAATAAATTTGAAGACAAGCTTCACGGCATCATTTCTGACATTAAAAATTCAAAAGAAGAACTTACCAGCGTCGGCGCACAAATGAATTTAAATGCAAAAGAAACGACGGATTCCATAAGTGCTGTTTATGAAAATATTGAAAGCATGAAGAATCAGATTGTTACTCAGGCCGACAGCGTAAATCTTACGGCAGCTGCGGTTACTGAAATTTCTTCAAACATTGAATCTCTGGAAAGAATGATTGAAACGCAGGCTTCTGGCGTTGTTCAGGCGTCTTCGGCTGTAGAACAGATGATTGGAAATATTTCTTCCGTAAATAATTCGGTTGAACAGATGGCGGTTTCTTTTGATACGCTTTTAAGCAGTGCAAATGGCGGTGTTTTAAAACAGGAACTTGTGAGCCAGAAAATCAAGGATATTGAAACTCAGTCGGAAGCGTTGCAGGGCGCAAACCTTGCCATTGCAAAAATTGCTTCGCAGACAAATCTTCTTGCCATGAATGCGGCAATTGAAGCGGCACACGCCGGCAATGCTGGCCGCGGCTTTTCAATTGTTGCTGATGAAATTAAAAAACTTTCTGATACTTCGGCACGGGAATCTAACAAGATTACGGAACAGCTTAACCAGATTATTCTTTCCATTACCGATGTTGTAAAGGCATCAGGCGAATCTACTGAAACATTCAAAAACCTTACAAGCCTTATTGATTCAACAAATGAAATTGTAAGGCAGATTCGGTTTGCCATGGATGAACAGAATAGTGGTTCCAAGCAGATTAGTCAGGCTCTTCACGTAATGAACGACAATACTGCGGAAGTAAAACAGGCCAGCCACGAAATGTCTATTGGAAACCAGTCAATTCTTTCTGAAATTCAGAATCTTCAGGAAGCTACGCACCTGATGAAGGCAAGCATGGAACAGATTGTAAGCAGTGCAGATATGATTAATAAAACTGGCATGGAAATGAAGCAGATTGCTCCTCAAATGCAGTCTTCTATTGATGACATCAGTGCCCAGATTGATAAATTCCGCGTGTAACGGGTGCAACACGTTTAACGCAGGCGAATTTATCAATTTTCCTGCGTTTTTTTCACCGGCTGCATTTTGTAAGCTGTTTGGCGCATTTTGTACAATGCGGCCGGTGCAAAAATTATGGGGTATTATATGGAATTCGGTTATGCAACAAAAGATGATATAAAGCAGCTTACGGAATTGAGAATTGCCTACATTAAGGAAGATTTGAAAACCGTTTTAGATGAAGATGTGCGGATTATGAAAAAAAACATTCCGCTGTATTTTGAAAATCATTTGAATGATGATTGTTTCGGTTTTGTGGCGAAGGACGGAAAAACCGTTGCTGCGGTTGCGCTTCTTCTGGTTGTTGAAAAACCGGCAAGTCCTAATTTTATAAACGGCTTAACCGGTGAAGTTTTAAGCGTTTACACCCGGCCGGAATACCGCAGGCAGGGTTTGTGCCTGAACCTTATGAAACTTCTGATTGAAAGTGCCAGAGAAATGGGTCTGGATAAAGTTCAGCTGAAAGCAACCGAAGACGGTTACCCGGTTTACAAAAAAGCAGGCTTTGCGGATTGTGCAGGCGAGTACAAGGAAATGGTGCTTAAGTTTTAAGGCTGGTAGCAAAACTTAAAAACGGCTTATTCCGTATCTTTTAAGTCTTTTAATATTTCAGGTGCAAGTTCTTCTTTTTTTACGCCAAAGCACCCGTCAATTTTATTTTCGTTGCCAGCATTTGAACAATTTTTACAGGCGCCGGTATTTTCTGTTGAATCGTTGCGGCGGTTTTTATCGCCATTGTTTTTGCTGTTTTGTGTTTCGCTTTTATTGCTTTTCAGCCAGTTGAATAATTTCATAATCCCCCCTTTTTCTGTATAAAAGCCTGAACTTGCGCATAAATGCCAGCCTCTTTTCTGCAAGCACAGGCTTTAAAAAGTAATTTATGCATTGCGGCGCAAAAAGTCAATTTCTGCGCCGCAATGTTGCGCCAAAATTTCAGCCATGTGTGCATTTTTTTGTTCAATTCATCAGCTTGAAGAAAGGTACATATTGGCTTATGGTAAAGCAGTTTGGAGCAAAAAATGAAAATAGGCGTAATCGTTGCAAGTTCAAACAAAGATAAAAATCCGCTGATTTACGAAGCAGTCTGCAAGGCAGCCGAACCGAAAGGTCACAGTGTAATCAACTTTGGCGTTTTTGATGATGACGAGAATTTTTCTTACGTAGAAATTTCTGTGGTTATCGGGCTGCTGATAAGCCGGGGAATTGTTGATTTTGTTGTTACGGGCTGTTCTTCGGGGCAGGGAATGATGCTGGCCTGCAACAATCTTCCGGGCGTGATTTGCGGATACTGCCCGACACCGCAGGATGCGTATTTGTTTGGCAGAATAAATGATGGAAATGCAGTTTCCTTTCCATTGGGGTTGAATTTTGGCTGGTGCGGAGAGCTGAACCTTCACAACACGTTGAACGCGCTTTTTACGGATGAGTTCGGCATGGGTTACCCTGCAAAAGACAGCAAGCGCAAGCAGGCAGACACAGCATTTTTGAAAAGCATAAAGAAGCTTTCAACAATTAGCATGGGAGAATTGCTTGAAAAATTGCCGGTGGAAGTTGCTGGCAAGGTTGAAAAATATTATTTGAAGGTTTCAAAGCAGGAAACAGAATGAAAATAACTTACAGGCAGGAACGCTTAAGCGCAGAAGAATACATCGGCTTTTTGAAAAGAACGGATTTAGGCTCGCAGTATCCTGCGGAAAGATTTGAGCAGCGAATTGCAAAGCTGGTAAAGAATGTTTCAATAAGCCTTGTGGCACGGGACGAAGACTGCGGAAATAGAATTGCCGGTGTTCTTTTTGGGCTTACCGATTTTTGTTACTGGCTTTACGTTACAGACCTTGGCGTTGACCGGGCTTATGAAAAAAATGGAATAGGTTCGGCATTGATGAAGCAGGCACACGAAATTGCAGGCGGCGAAAAAGATATTGCAGTTTATTTAATTGCCAACGAAAATGCCATTCCGTTTTACCAAAAGCTTGGCATGAAACTTTCTGACGATGTTATGCAGTACAACAAAATTGAATGGACGGAATTCAAGGTAGAATGAATTTAAGGTGGTGTAAATGAATAAAAAATCAATTGGTGCATTTTGCATTGCGCTTATTTGTCTTGCAGCAGGGGCGGCTTGCCACGGGTTGCGCACTTCCGGCAATCCGCTGAAGTTTAAAATCGGCGTTGCTGCTGGTGTTGCAATGATTATTGCGGCAGCTGTTTTTGCAATTGCCGGTGTTGTTTTGATGATTAAAAAGAAGAATGTCGAGTTTATGTAAAATGTGCAAAAAACAGCCTTTCGACAGTCCCTGCCACGAAAAAAAGACTTGTGCATGCGCACGGCGTATTTTTTTCGTGTCTGTGCCTGTCTACGGCTGTTTTTAACACAATTAAATAGATGTCGTTTGGCCTTTTATATAGACCTCGATTTTTGACCTAAAAAGAAGAAATAGCAGGTTTACGCGCAATATTTGTAGTTTTTCTGCAAATACCGCGCGTTTTCTGCTGTTTCAGGCTTTGCCCCGATTTTTCCGGTTATTCCTGCACCGTCCATATAAAATCGGCTAAATCATAACCGGCCGCCTGAGCAATTCTAATGTAATTTTCCTTAACTTCATCAGGCATGTAAGGCGTTCTGCTAAGCATCCAAAGCAGCTTGTCGTTTGCGCCGGCTATCAGGGCGTATTTGTATTCGTCATCAAGGGCAATAACCGTATACGCGCTGTAAAAAGGCCCAAAAAACGATACTTTCAGTTTTCCAATATCTTTCTGCTTGCCGGCAAACTTTGCCTTGCCAATCGACTGCTTGTCTTTTCCGGAAACGTAATCGTACCCGGAATTGGTAACCTTGATAGAACCGTTTTCGTTCATTGAATAATTGGCGCGGACATTTTTCATGTTTTTTTCCCACTTAAAGTCAAAACGCCCGATTTCGTACCAGTCGCCCAGATAGCGTTCAACATTAAAGTTTTCAACAGGTTTCACTTCGGCGGGCAGTTCGTCAGAACGCGCAGCTAAAGTGCCTGCACAGCTTAATGCAAGAAGAATTGAAAAAATGCTTTTCATCCCGGTTTCCCTATTCATACATACCTCCTGTTTTGCGGTTTTTACCGCATGCGTAACATGTATAACATGTATAAATAGAAGGTAATAATGAAAATATTGAAAATCAACGAATTGCCCAAGAAAGTATTATAGATTTACTAGCAGAAAGCCGCCACGTACACCCGGTTTCGTGCGAAAAAATTGCAACGCCGTGCGCGCCCGGTATTCCTCACCGCGCAACGTCGCGCGCTGGGGGCTGGCGTTAAAGTGAATTATTTTTAAGTTTTTGCACTTGAAAAAAATTCAGTTAATATATCTTTCAAAAAGTTATAACGCCTTGCGTATGTATTATCTACATGAATCAGCGTAAAACCATGATCCCTGCATATTTGCTTTTTCTTTTCGTCTCTTGCAATTACTTTTGGATTCTCATGATGTTCAGACCCGTCAAGTTCAATTGCCAGAACAGGAAATTCTTTATTTCTATAGCCCCTTTTATATATTACAAAATCGATGCTTGCCTTAAAAAAGTAATCACAATCAGAAGGTAATTTCTCAAACAGGTGAGATGTCTGAACTTCCCGTTTTACAGAAAATCTTGAATCATCTTCCATCAGAACGGAAAGTGCATGATTTAAAGTGGTTAAAAATACGTTCTCAGTTTCTGAACTGTACGGCTTTATACCGAGTGCTCTGGATTCAGTTTCTCTTGGGGAAACTGAATATTCTCCATTTGACTGAACATAATTAATCAATTCATACAAATCATCCTGTTCACCATTTTTGTGCAGGCGTTTCAGTTCTTTTCTGCTTGAAATCAGAACAAGTTTTTCTTTTGCTCTTGAAACGGCAACATTGATTAGCTCCCTGTTATTTTTCAGCCAGTCATAAGTTTTTTCATGCGTATGGTCTGTTATTGCCAGTGAAAACAAAATTTCATCTTTTTCATCACCCTGAAACGCATGAACAGTTCCGCAGCTTATTTCATGACTTAAATTTTCTTCTTTTAAGCGGTATTCAATCAATTCTTTCTGATTTTTAAAAGGTGTTATGATGCCTATTTTCTTTTCAGGATTTTCACGAATGTATTTAATTATTAGTTCAGCTTCTTCTGGTGCCGTGTTTTTATCAGCTGAATAGTTTTCTTTTATTTCACAGAATGCAAGCGGTTTGTCAAACATTGCTCTGGTTTTTATGTTAAGCTGGTTGTTGTAATATTTTTTATTGTTGAATTCTATAATTTCTTTTGCACACCTGTAATGATTGTGCAAAAGCGTTTCCTGACTTACCGCATCATTTGCAAGAAATGTTTTGTAAATAGAATTTTTTATATAGTCATAGCTTTCGTTTACATTGTATTTCGCTTTTAGTTCTTTGTTTATGTTTGAGTCAAGTGTTATTACGGGATTTAGCTGTTGCGGATCGCCAACCAGCATCAAACTTTTTCCGCGTATAACTGGAACTAATGAAACTGCTGTGTTGCATTGACTGGCTTCGTCCATAATCGTCATGTCAAAATAAACTTGTGGTTCACCAATTTTTTGTGCAGATATGCATGTTGAACAGAAAACGGGGAAAACCTTTTGCATTTTTCTTACATTTTCAGACAAAGAAAAATATTTGTTAAACTTTGCAGCCTGCTCTGATTCATTTGGAATTTTCAACAGGTCTAAAAATTCTTTATATTCCGGTTCATAAAGTTTTTTTATGTAACTAACGGAAGTAAAATTGATGAACTGCATCAATTTTTCCTGATCAAAATAGAGTAAAGACAGTGCATCTTCATCTGTAATGCTGCCAATTTCGTTCAATCTTTTTTTTATGAAACTTTGCTGCTGTCCTTCAAGATTTATGCGAAGATTCATGTTTTCATTTTTTGAAAGCATGGTTTCTATTAAATCCCTGCGCTCTTTTAAATCCAGCTGTTCTTCATGCTTCTGAAGTAATTCGGTTAACTGTTTTGTTCTTTCTATTTGATTCTGCTTGTTCTGGTTTAAAACATCTGTGTATGCCTTAAGATTCTGAACGGTTGCAAGCAACTGCTTTATATATTTTATTGTTTCCGGAATTTTTTCATTGCTGCCAATCCTCAAAATCGGGAACGGAATGGTATATTCCTTGTATTTCAGAGTTGTCAGTTTTTCCAAAACTCCGTCAATGGGGTGATTGTTATATGAAGAAAATAAGACGGTTTTGTTATTGAAGAAAGCCGTGATTATTGTGTTGATGATTGTTGTCGTTTTACCAGTGCCCGGAGGCCCTTGAATGTATGCTACAGGATAATTGATGGCATTGTGTATTGCCAGTAACTGGTCAAGGTTTACGTTTCTGTCAATGAGTGCAATCGGAAGGATTTTGGAATTTTCTTTTACTGAATGCAGTTCACCAAAAAACGCCTTGATTGGAACTGTTACTTTGTTATTGGAATACATTTCAATTATGCTTTCGTATTCTTTTTCCAGATTAATATTTATATTGCGCTGCAAGCATAAAAAATAAGGACAGTCGTCAACGGAATATTGTTTGTTCTTTTTTACATTTTCTGTAATGACATCTTTAATCTGTTCTGATATTTGTTCAATGTTTTCCAAAAGATACATTTCTTCCGGCTGAATGAAATTCTGAATGCTTTGTTTTTGCATTCCGTCTACACAAAATTCCGAACATATTTTGATTTTATTTCCGGCAAGCAGGCTTCTTTTGTTTACATCAAACTTTACTTCCCTGTATGCAAGAACATACAAACCTTTTGGCGTGTGAATGCTTAGTACATTTAATGCCAGCTGAATGACGGAATTTATATTCTTTTCTTTTTTTATGGAAGCAGTTTTTCTAAAACTGTTAACAATCATTTTAAATTGTTCGTCATCAAGCTGGTACTGATGATTTTGTATTTTACTGGCATCCAGTTTTTTTACAAGTGAATATTCATCGTTTAATTTAGGAAAATCTGCCAGCCTGTTACAATCGGCAAGGTAGTTAAGTGTTTTCAGGTTTACTATGTTTTTAAAAATGAAAGAATATTTTTCAGGATAAACGTCAATGTCTTCAACAAGTTCTTTATTGGTATGATAAAATGTTCCGTCCATAATTTGTGTGGAAGTAATTTTATCTACAAACATAAAAAGTGTTTTAGTTGTAAAATTTCCTAAATGCAGACCGGTAACTTCAAGGCTTTGTTTTTCTATATTTATGTTGTTGATGGAAATCCAGTATTTTGTTTGTTCTGAGCTCAAGTTTTGATATTCAACATAAAGCCATTTTCCTTCATGAATTGAACGGAATATATCTTTACTTATGGCATTCATTCTTTGAGTTTACTACTTTATGCTGATTGTCGCAATTTTTACAAAACGGATTGCCAGTTTTTAATAGTAAAATAATAGGAATTGTGCCCGGTTTCGTGCGAAAAAATTGCGACGCCGTGCGCGCCCGGCATTCCTCACCGCGTCGCATCGCGCGCCCGGTTTGTGCGCGTTCAGTCTAAAGTAATGTTGAATTTTTCCAGAACTGTTTCGGGATAGTAAGAAAGCTTTGCTTTTTTAAGGCCGTAAATGCCCAAATCTTCTTCCCGATTTATGAACTTTGTGGCAACGGTTTGGGCAAAAGAGCGGTTTATTACTGCATAGCCGCCGTCCTGGGCAAAAGGCTGTATGCATTTTTCAAAATGAATGTCTGTTATTGCCGGGCTTAAGGTGCTGGCAATGCAAAAGGCAACGGGTTCTTTTTCTGCGTAAATAATGCCGCCGGTTACGCCGCATTTTTCTGCAAGTGCTTCAAAGTTTTCAAATGCCTTGCTGATAAGTTTTTTTTCTGCAATCAGTTCTTCCATATTGGTTTCGCCGTCTGCCGTGTTCTGCAAAAACCATTTTTCTTCTATTAAAAGTGCATTTTTCAGGTTTTCCGGGGCAAGTGGTTCAAAGTGCCAGTTGGGGTGTTTTTTGGCAAACTGGTTAATGTGGTTCCGTTTTTTGGAATATTTGGAGCCGGGCAGGGCAGCAAGATTTTCCGAAAGATAAATGTAATCGCCCAAATCAGGCGCATCTGCCGCTTTTGCAAGTGGAAAAATATTTACCAGTGCTTCTTTTTCCTGCAACGTTACGTTTCGTAAAACGCAATTCTGCCCTTCAAGTTCCGCTTCGGCTTTAAGCATCAAAAGTGCTTCTTTAATTTCTTCGGTTTGTGGTTTGCCGCCTTCAATTTTATGGGGAAACGTAAAGAAAAGCCTGCCGTTCATATAAAATTTTTCAAAAAACCAGCCATTTTTTACCGCAATTTGCGACCCGTATTTTGAACTGTAAAGGAAAGAATTAACTGCGCTGTAATTGTTGGCCAAAAGCCCGTTGTTTTTTGCGCATTTCTGCATTGTTTCTATGTCTTCTAAAGCCGGTGTGTGCCAGTTCATCAATCCCCCTAAAAAATTGAATATTACAGACCGTTTTTGGTTTCAAACAATTTCCGGAATCCTGAAAGCCCGGTAAACTCGTTCCACTGGTTTTTGATGCTAAAAGTAATTGCACTTGAAAGCCCAACGTGCCACATCAAGTGGCGGAACTGGCCAAGAATCAGTTCAAGCCTTGTGTATTCGCAGCCTTCAGGCTTTTCGGTCAGCTGTTCATCGCTCATTGCGTCAAAAAAAGTGTTTATTTTGTCTTTAACGTATTCAAAATAATCCAAAAGCTGCTGCCTGCTAATAACGATGGAAGTATCTTCTTCATATCCGGCTCTTTCCGGGTCTATTACGCTAAGGTTTTCCTTTATGCCAAAAAGTTTTTCGCCTTCGTAAACGTAGTCTGCCGGGTTCATAAAAAATCTGTCCATGGAATGAAGGTAATGGAAAATGTAGCGCGAATTGTTTTCGCCGTCAAAAACTGTTTCCAAATCCGCAAGCTGTATCTGGTCGTAAATGTTTTTAAAATTTATTTCCTGCTGCTGTTTTATTTGCAGTACCATTTCTTTCATAAAAAAAAAACTCCATATTCTCTATTTTCTGCAAAATGTGTACCGTTATTTTACCAGTATATAAAGCATGAAACAATGGCTAAGGCCTTTTTAGCCGGCGCGGAAGAAAAAGTTTGCAAAGTAAACTGAAAAGCAGGGTAGAAGGTCATAAAAAAGCCCGGCATTTTGTACCGGGCTTTGTGGTTTTTAAAGTTTCATTTATTTTGCAAGGCGTTCTGCAATGCGGTCAATAAATGCCCACGAATCAAGGATTTCTTTTGGTGCAGGTTCTGCAAGGGCTTTAAGGTCGCCGGTCATAATGCCGTCTTCAATAAGGCCAAGCGTTGCATCTTCAAGTTTTTTGGCAAAAGCCACCAGTTCCGGCGTATTGTCAAGTTCGCCGCGTTTTGCCAGCGCACCAGACCATGCAAAAATAAGTGCAACCGGGTTGGTAGAAGTTTTTTCGCCTTTAAGGTAGCGGTAATAGTGGCGCTGAACCGTGCCGTGTGCAGCTTCGTATTCAAAGTTGCCGTCAGGCGAAACAAGTACGCTGGTCATCATGCTTAAAGAACCGCTTGCAGAAGCAACCATGTCGCTCATTACGTCGCCGTCGTAGTTTTTGCATGCCCACAAAATGCCGCCTTCGTGTTTCATTACGCGGGCAACAACGTCGTCAATCAGCGTGTAGAAATATGTTAAGCCTGCTTTTTCAAATTCAGCCTTAAATTCGGCATCAAATACCTGCTGAAAAATTTCCTTGAAGCGGCCGTCGTAAGTTTTGCTGATGGTGTCTTTTGTTGCAAACCAAACGTCAACTTTTTCGTCCAAAGCGTATCTGAAGCAGCAGCGTGCAAAGCTTTCAATAGATTTGTCAAGGTTGTGAATGCCCTGAATGATTCCAGGTCCTTTCATCTGCATGATTGTTTTGCGTGTTTCGTTTCCGTTGGCATCGGTAAAAACAAGTTCCGCCTTGCCAGGACCGTCTACATACATTTCGCAGTTTTTGTAAACGTCACCGTAAGCGTGGCGTCCCATAATGAAAGGTTTCTGCCAGCTTTTTACTGCCGGTTTTACGTTCTTTACGATAATCGGTTTTCTGAAAACAGTTCCGTCAAGTTCGGCACGGATTATGCCGTTTGGGCTAGGGGTAAGCTGCTTAAGGTTGTATTCTTTCATGCGTGCCGCATTTGAAGTAATTGTGGCACACTTTACGCCAACGCCAAGGCGTTTAATGGCTTCGGCTGCTTTATAGGTAATTTCGTCGTTGGAATCGTCACGGGCTTTTAAGCCAAGGTCGTAATATTCGGTTTTAAGGTCAACAAAGGGTTCCAGAAGTTTTTCTTTGATTACTGCCCACAAAACCCGTGTCATTTCATCGCCGTCAAGTTCGGCAATCGGGGTTTTCATTTGAATTTTTGCCATAAAAAGCTCCGTTTTAAAGTTTTTGTTGAAAGGAAAAGCGCCGGCAGGCATTACCACGCCGGCATTTTATTTGCGCCGTCCTTTCTCTCCGGCACGGCAGAATATTACCACATTTTGCCGGTTTGTTTCTATATAAAAGTATAGATAAAATAATAGTTATTTTTGTTTTAAAAGTGCTTGACAAGCATATACGCGTGCGCGCGTGCAGACTATTTGGCTAATTATTACCATTGGGTATACGCACGCGGGGAAGTTTGCGCGTGCTTCTTGCTTTGTCTCTAACTGTTGCTTGTGTAAAAACTGCACCCCTTTTTATGCAAATTGGCTGGTGCTTGTCATTCCGAATGGTAAACTCATTCCGTGCTGGTTTCGGAATCCGCGGTAAGTGCAGAAACATAGATTCCGTATGCTGCTGCCTAAAGCTAACTATTTCAACAGGACGTGGAAAAACCTGTATAATTTAGAAAATACACTTTCAAAATACAGGAAACGGTTACTTTTTTATGCTATACTGTTGGCTCTGTACATAAAGGAATAAAAAGGCAGGTTTTTTTATGATTACTGGTGAAATTAAAAATAAGATTGATAATATTTGGCTCAAGATTTATGCAGCTGGAATGACTAACCCTCTTACAGTTATAGAACAACTTTCTTACTTGATGTTTATCCGTTCTTTGGATGACATTGAAATTGAAACAGAACAGAAAGAAAATATGATGGGAATTCCAGGAAAACATATTTTTTCTGAAACACAGCAGAAACTTAGATGGAGCAAATTTAAAAATCTTGGACCAGATGAAATCTTCAAATTAATGAAAGACGAAAAAAAAGGCATTTTTGCTTTCATTAAAACAATGCATGGTGATACAGAATCTGCCTTTGCTCAGTTTATGAAAGACGCTACTTTCCAGATTCCTGACCCTCAGGTATTGGTAAATGTAATTGCAGGTCTTGATGAACTTTATGAAAACGATATTAAAGACCAGGATATGCTTGGTGATATTTACGAATATATGTTGGATAAACTCAGTGCTTCTGGTCAGAACGGACAGTTCAGAACTCCACGCCAGATTCGTGAATTAATGGTAAAACTTTTGCAGCCAACTCCTGATGATTGCATTTGTGACCCTGCTTGTGGTACTGCAGGTTTCTTAATCAGTGCTGCT
>JAZRVO010000021.1:0-111849 GCA_045599185.1 Treponemataceae bacterium
CGCACTATGAATATTAGAAGGCTCTTTTTTCTATGTATAGCTAAAGCTTTCTGAACCTCCAGCCGAGCTGGAGGTTTTCTTTTTACAATAAAAAAAGCAAAGCGGTTAAGCTTTGCTTTTCGTGCCGTCGGACAGAATCGAACTGTCGACACATGGATTTTCAGTCCATTGCTCTACCGACTGAGCTACAACGGCTTGCTGATGTAAAAGATATTATATGTATTTCAAAAAAGTGTCAATAGGATGACTATTTTTTCAATATTTTTTATGCAATTTTATTTACCGGGGAAACGTCTTTTTTAGCCAGCCACCAGTAAAAAACCGCAGCTTCTTTACATTTCGCTTTAAAATAAAAAAAGCAAAGCGGTTAAGCTTTGCTTTTTGTGCCGTCGGACAGAATCGAACTGTCGACACATGGATTTTCAGTCCATTGCTCTACCGACTGAGCTACAACGGCTTGCTGATGTAAAAAATATTATATGTATTTCAAAAAAGTGTCAATAGGATGACCAATTTTTTTCAATATTTTTTTTACTGCAAGCCGTTATAATTTTATTCGCTTTCGGTTTTTATTGCCTGGGTAATTATACCGCCGCCGCAGGTAATGCCGTCAATGTAAAATACTACCGACTGTCCCGGTGCTACAGCACGCTGGGGCTGTTCAAAAATAACCTGATACGTATCTGCGGAAACTGTTCCGTCTGGCATGGTGTACGGCTTGCAAAGGGCTTTTACGGGCTTACTTGCAAGGCGAATTTTTACCATTGCTTCAAACTCGCAGGCCGGGTTGTATTCTGCCGGCCAAACCATATCGTTGCAAAGCAAGCCGCTGCAAAACAGGTCTTTATCCTTGCCAAGAACAACAAGGTTTTTCTTCTGGTCAATTTCGGCAACATACAAAGGTTCCGGGGCACTTACGCCCAAACCGCGGCGCTGGCCAATTGTATAGTGTTCTATTCCCCGGTGCCGTCCCAGCACTTTTCCGTCCAAATCTATAATGTCGCCGGGTATGGATTTTTTGTCAGCAAAAATCTGGTCAAGGTATTCGTTGCCTATAAAGTCCTGACTTTCTTCCTTTTGGGCTGCACTCAAATTACGGTCTTTTGCCATTTGAACAACTTCCTTTTTGGTATAGCCGCACAAAGGAAAGCGTACTTTTTCAAGAACGGAAGAAGGAATGCGGTAAAGGAAATAAGCCTGATCTTTCGTAATGTCCGTGGCAACGGCAATTTGAACGGGCTGCAAAGCCGCGCCATTAGCAGTGTCACCTTCCTTGCCGTACAGGGCAGAAATCGGTTTTTCCGGGCGCACAGCCGTAGCATAGTGGCCGGTACAGAAATAGTCGTATTCAATGCCCATTTGCTGAACGCCTGCCAGCAGTGCACCGAATTTTATAAACTGATTGCAGCGTATGCACGGGTTTGGCGTGCGGCCTGCCCGGTATTCGGCTTTAAAATAGTCCAAAACATTCTTCTGGTAAGCCTGCTTTACGTCTATTACATGATATGGAATATTCTGTTCGGCACAGAATTTGCGGCATTCTTCAATTTCGTATTCTTCGGCAGGGCTGTAACAGCTGTCCTTTATTTTTTCAGTACCTTCCGGCACTTTCAAATCGCCCTTCCACAAAGACATGGTTACGCAAGTTACGTCGCAGCCTTTTTCCTTAAGCAGAATTGCTGTCATCGTAGAATCGACACCGCCAGACAAGCCTACTACAACTTTGTCTCCGGCTTCCGGCATATTAAGTTTCTGGTAAATCATGCTGAAAAGTTTGCTACAAATAAACACTTTTGGCAAGGCTTTCGCCTATCAATCAAGTAGAATTATAAAAAAACAGCCTTTTTAACAGGCTAATTACCTGCCCCAAAGGCTGTTTTTAATTTATTCTTCTATATAAAGTTTGCATATATTCTGAATGCTATTCGTCTTTTGCGGCGGTTTCTGTTTCCTGCCGGGCAGCGGTTTCTGGTTCGGTTTGGGCGGCATTTTCGGCACTTTCCGCTTCTGCGCTTTCTTCACCGGCATCTTCACCTTCAGGCTTTTCCGCGTTCAGCGCATCTTTATTTTCCTTCAAATACTTAATTGCGGCATTAATGGTTTCTGCCTGTTCCGAATCCTTATCCAATGCAAGGTAAAGTTCATAATCTTCAATTGCAAGCTGGCTTTTGCCAAGCTTTATGCGGCTGTTTGCCCGGTTAAGCACTGCGCCAATCATTTCTTCATCATCTTCCAGCGCCCTGGTATAGCTTGTTTCGGCACGGACAAAATCGCCAAGGGCAAATGCCGCATTGCCTGCGTTAAAAAACAGCAGCGCCTTGTTGCTGAACGGCACGGCCGCACCCTTTACAAAGGCATCGTAAGATTTTTCGTATTCACCGGTCTGGTAATAGGCGCAGCCCAGATAATTGTACAGTGCGGCGTCATCGCCCTCTTCCTTTATGGTTCTTTCAAGAAGAACAAGGGCTTCGCCCGGTTTGTTTGCCTTAAATGTTTCTACGGCTTTTTCGTACAAGTCGCTGGCAAAGCAGCAGGCTGAAAATGCGGCAAAAATTGCGGCGCATGTAATGGTTTTTATATGTTTTTTCAAAGTAAACCTCGGTGCAAATGATAAAACCAGTATTATTTTCGATGTATTTTTTAATTTTCTAAGTATTTTAGCATAACTGCATACAAAATAAAGCAATTGTTTTATTAAAATGTTACAAAAATTGACATATTAAAGCAAAAGCTATACGATAGAATGAATTGTTCCGGCACAGGATGCCGGAATGGCAGATATTCCGCACGAATAAACTTGTATTTCTGGAGATTTTATGCCACTTGCGTTTATACCGCTTATTGTTGTCGGCGTAGTTTCAATTGTAATTCTGGTTGCCGTACTAAAGGCCATTCTTTCGCCCAAAAAAACTGAAGAAGTAAAACGGCTTATTGAAGAAGGCGACTATGCGCAGGCGGTTAAAATAGGAAAAAGCCTTATTGAGCGTGACAATGAAAATGTTCTGGCTCATTTTTATCTTGGCAAGGCCTATATGTGCATGAAAAAATACCAGCTTGCAATGGAACAGTTTGAAGTTCTTGTTGCAAAAAGTGCCTTCCACGGAAGCACGCGTGAAATTGATTTCAGGGAATCAATGGCTGAACTGTACATGGCACTTGGCCAGCCGGAAGAAGCACTTAAAGAATACCTGCTGCTGGAAACCCTTGAACCGAAAAATCCTGCAATATGGTGCGCGGCAGGCAACATTTTTACTGAACGCGGTAAATCGGACCAGGCGCTGAAGCAGTTTAACAAAGCCATTGAGCTTAACGGCAGAAACGGCGAAGCCCACGAAGGGCTGGCAAAACTGCTTATTTCCATGAAGCAGTATATTGATGCAAAAAAAGAAATAAGCTTTGCAATTAAATACGAACCCAATAAATTTTCAAACTATTACTATCTTGGCAAAATCCACCGGGAACAGCAGAATTATTCAGACGCAATCAACGCCTTTGAAAAAGCTGCCAGAGATCCGGCTTTCAGGCAGAAGTCTTTTCTGGAGCGCGGAATCTGTTACAGCGCAACAAAACAGAACGACAAGGCGATTTTTGAATTTCAGCGGTCGCTGAGCAATTCAAAGAGAAGCGACGACAACGATACCCTTTATACGCGCTATTTTATGGCGCAAACTTACGAAAACATGCGCAACCTTGACAAAGCCATTGAACAGTGGGAAGAAATCAGCAAGGTTAACAAGAAATTCAAGGATGTTCCAGCAAAACTTACTGAATATCAGGATTTGCGTGCCAATGACCACATGAAAGACTACCTTACCAGCAGCAACGCCGAATTTATTGAGCTTTGCAAGCGGATTACGGCGAAGTCTTTCGGGCTGGCAGTTGCAGAAAGCAGCGGCGTAAGCGACTGCTGCACGATTAAGGCCGTACCCGATGCAAAGGATGCTTTCAGCAATGTGCGCACCCAGATTACGCTTCTGTATTTTTTCCGCAGCAGCGACCCGGTGCCGGAACAGTTTTTGCGCCGCCAGCATGAATCGATGAAATCGGCAGGCGTTACAAAGTGCATTATCTGTACCAGTTCAATATTTACAAGTTCTGCCGAAGCTTTTGCAGAAGGCAGACCGTTTGAGCTTATTGATAAAAACAAACTTTCGTCGATAATGTAATGAGAGCCCTGAAAAACGTATTTTTTAGGAATGTTTATATATGCTGAATGCTGAAATAAATGCTGAATAAAAAAGTGGAAAAATGAAATGAAAATCTTATGTGTTTCTGACCAGATTGACCCGTTGGTTTACAGTTCTTCTGCCAAAGAACGTTTTGCAGATATTGACATGGTGCTTTGTGCCGGTGATTTGGCAATGGAATACGTTGATTACATCGTTTCGGCCTTGAACAAGCCTACCTACTTTGTTTTTGGCAACCACAACTTAAAAGAGTTCTGCTTTTACCACCCTAACGAATGTCCCCAGCGCCGTGCCGCTCCTTACGACGCACTTAAATATGCCCACGGTGCCCATTACCTTGGCTTTAAAACTTTCAACGACGGAAAAATTCTTATGGCCGGTGCTTCCGGTTCGAAGCTTTACAACAACGGACAGTGCCAGTACACGGACAGGCAGATGAAATACCGGCTTATCAAGATGATTCCCCAGCTGTACTACAACAAGTGGCGCTACGGCAGATATCTGGACATTTTTTTAACCCATACACCGCCAAAAGACATTCACGATAAAAGCGACCCCTGCCATCAGGGCTTTGACTGTTACCGCTGGTTCTTGAAAAAATTCAAGCCAGCCTATATGATTCACGGTCATATTCACTTATACGATATTCAGGATATTCGCGTAAGTAAATTTGAAGAAACCACAATTATCAACGCTTTCAGTCATTATATTCTGGAATTTGACGAAAAAAACTTAAAAACAGGCGAAACCAAGTAAAACCGCCTGTTAGCGGCGCAGCACAGAACTGACCGGACGGCAGTTTTTTGCGGCCTGTTATTTACTGTTTATCTGGAAAACCGAACACTTATTCGATTGGGCTTTCAGCTAAATCACTTTTTAATGTGAGGAATTTATGAGCAACGTTCACACTCAAGCCGAAGACGATTTTTTCCGTGCCCGAAACAAGGCACTTTTCAACGAAGTTCAGCACTTTGTAAATCAGGAAGAAAGCCACCTGCTTTCTTTTAACGACATAAAGCAGCTGCTGAAACCTAAAAACGAAGTTTACCTTGGAATGCAGGTCGTGCCGATTAATCTGATTGCCGGCAGCGAAGGCCGCTATACGGATTTTGACAGCCACTTCTTTCCGAAGAACATGCACCTTAAAACCCGCTGGGAACGCATTGACGAAGCCCATTTAACCGACGTAATTCTTCCGCCTATAAAGCTTTACGAAATTGGCGGCCTTTATTTTGTGCGCGACGGCAACCACAGGGTTTCGGTAGCAAGGGCAAAAGGCGTTGAATGCATTGATGCAGAAGTAGTAAGCCTTAAAAGCGAAATCAAGCTGAAGCCGGGTCTAAGCAGGAAACAGATTCAGAAAGAGGTTATCAACTACGAAAAACGCGTGTTTTATATGGAAACAAATTTCGGCGACGTTACTGATTTCTGGAAACTTGATTTTTCAACTCCGGGGCAGTACGACGTTATTTACAATCATATTCTTACCCACAAATATTTCATAAACCAGAATCAGGCTGAAGAAATTTCAATGCCTGATGCAATTTTGTCGTGGTACGAAAATGTTTACTGCCCTGTTATTGAAGTTCTGCACCACCGCCACGTTATGCGCAAGTTTAAGGGGCGTACAACCAGCGACATGTACGTATGGCTGATTAAATACTGGGACGAACTGAAGACCAAATTCGGCAATGAACTTCCGCTGGATGACGTTACCGACGGTTTCAAGCAGGAATTCGGCATGGGGTTTTTCAGACATTTTTTTAAAAATAAAAAATCAAAATCTTGACGGTAGAAAAGTTCAGTGTTAAGATTTTATTATGTGCGTAGCAAGCATTTTGCGTAAAAACAAAGTGCTAGACTGCTAAAAAGAAGGCACAAAGAGAGTTGATTTTGGCAAACGGACTTTTTGCAAATATTCTGCTTATTTTAGCTTTGGCAGCCCTGTCTGTTTTTTTATTTCTCACAAACAAAACGAATAAAGCAGTTCCGGCTTTTAATGCGATTATGTACGTAAGTACCATTGGCATTGCGCCGGCACTGATTCTGCTTATTATGGGCAAAAGTTTTGTTACCATTTATCTGGCAGTTTTACTTTTGGCTATTGTTGTATGGTTTTTTCTGGCCTACATTGCCTATGAACCCATTCAGCTTGAAGACATTGATGCACCGACGGAAATGATGCCGCCTGCAGCAGCAGAAGAAGTAATTGATCCTGAAGCTACGAAGGAAGCTGAAAAAGATAATGAAGTTATGTCTTTCGGCAGGGAATTTATGGTTAAGGCTTCGGAAGCTTTTTCTGCAAAAGACGGACTTGTCCAGCTTTTGGATACGATTAATCAGGCTGCCATTAAATGCACGAATGCTGACGGCGGCGCAATTCTTTTAATTGACGATTTTGAAGACATTATAACGGTAAAAACTTTTCACGGTACGTTTCCGCCGCCTTATCAGCTGCCGGCAGACTTGCCGCACAAAGTTGCAAGGGTAGAAACCAGTTTCAGGTTTGCACAGTTTAATTTGGGTGAAACGATTTTTGGCATGGCTGCAACAAGCGGTAAGGCTGAACTGATTACCGACCCGGTAAACGATGCAAGGTTTTTCCAGAATGAACCGGAAGATTTCTTAAAGCTTGGTTCTTACATTATTGCGCCGATGATTGTAAATGATGCTGTTATTGGTGTAATGGCTTTGGCCAGAAAGTTTGAAAGCGAAAAATTCAGTGAAAAGGATTTTTCTAGGGCACAGATTTTAAGTAATTTTGCTTCTGGTGCCGTACAGAGTGTTTTTTCCTATCAGGAGATTGTAGAAAAGTCGGAATTAACACGAGAATCGGCTATTGCCTGCAACTTGCAGAAAAGCATACACGGTAAATTGAATTACAATATTCCGGGAACTTCTTTTGCAGCGTTCTTTAATGTAGCAGAAGGCGTATGCGGTGATTATTTTGATGTAATTCCATGCCGTAAAGACAGAATTGCCTTTATTCTGGCAGATGTTGCCGGTAAGGGTATGAATTCGCTGATTGTTATGGTAATGATCAGGGCAATCATGCAGCTGGTGGTTAATACACAGAAATCGGCAGCAACAATACTTTCGTGGACGAACCGTGGTATTACAGGAAAAATCAATATTGACCATTTTGCATCTTTGGTTTTGGCAAACTATGATTCAGAAAGGCACGTTTTCCAGATTGCATCTGCCGGTAACGCGCCTGTACTTTTATACCATAGCGAAAATGGCGAAATTGAGTCGATAAATGAACCAAGTGACCCGATTGGTGTAGATAAGACAACTGAATACAAAGATACAGAAATTGCTGTTAAATCTGGTGATATCGTGTTATTATATACAGACGGACTTATTGAAGCGGTTGATGCAAAGAACCGACAATATGGTGTAGAAAACATTAAGAAGATTTTGACGGAAAATGCTTCGCTGAATGCGCAGGATATTTCTAACAAAATTAAGAAGAATTTACAGGATTTTTGCGGTAATGCACGCCAGCATGATGACCAGACTTTGATGGTTGTAAAAATCCAGTAATTGGTAGTAGTTTTACATGGGCGTTGCCTGTGTTATTGTTATATGGTTAATTTAGGCATTAATTAGGAGCAAATATATGGAACTGAAAATCAGGAAAAACGGTGAAGTTTATATTATTGATGTAAACGGTGAAATGGATTTGTATAATTCATATAAACTGAAAGAACTGGTTATGAAAATGTTGGAGAAGAACGTTCAGTTCTTCATCATTAACCTTGAACAGGTAGACTATATCGACTCTTCTGGAATCGGTGCTTTAATTTACATTTGTTCAACTGTTAAAAAAATGAATCTCAAGCTTTCAATTGCAAATATCCATGGTTCTGTTAAAAAGGTTATCGAATTAACAAAACTTATGGGCTATTTCCCGATTGCAAACAGCGTTGAAGAAGCACTTTTGCAGGTAACAGAAGCATAACAAAAAAATAAATAAAAAAAGAGGAAGTTTATGACAAACAAAGAACTTATATCTGATGGAAGCAATGCCCTCTTTGACAAATCTAATATGCTGTACAAGGAATTTCCGTCAGACTTTCGCCAGATTAGGTATTTTACCTTGCTTATCGTTCAGTCTGCACCCCTTGAAATTAAAGAGATAAATCTTTTGGAACAGCAGATTAGTGAAGTAATTAAAAATGGCGTAAAGCACGGTAACAACTGTGACATCAATAAAAAAGTAAAAGTTTGGTATTCATTCAGTCCAACACACGCACACCTTATTGTTGAAGATGAAGGTGAAGGTTTTAAAGACCTTGAAAAATGGAACGATTTTAACAGAAAGCGTCTTGAATGTTTGCACACACAGAACTTTGAAGAATTGGCTTCTTACGTTTCATTTAAAACACAGAGAAGTGACGAACACGATGGTGGTAATGCACTTTTTGCAGCATTGGAATACTGGAACGGCGGTTTTATTTATAACGATAAACGCAATGGTGTTGCAATGCTTAAAAAGTACCAGCAGAAACGCCATGGCGTAGCTATTGACGGCGAATAAACAAAAAAGCCTGACAAAATTATTTTATTGAATTATGAAGAGTATGCTTTTACGCATACTCTTTTTTTTGTGCTTTGCCATTTTTATACTTGAAAAAATGACTATTGCATAAAAAAACTGCAAGCTAAGGAACTTGCAGTTTTTTTCGTCTTTTACCACATACCGCATTTGGCAATTTAAATTTTATTTAGTCTTAAAATTAAACTTGCCTTTATCATGGTTTAATTGCTACACTCTACACTACCCTAATCCGCTTTATTTATCAGTGAATCTTAAAGTAGAAACGGTTTATATAAGTAATTCGCTTGTTGGCATCTTTCCAGTACGGGCTGGATGGATAGCGTTCAACCAAAGTCTGGTACGATTCCAAGGCAGTGCGAACATTCTGGAAATTGCTGTTTGGTGCCTCAAAAAGCTGACCGCGCAAATACCAGGCTTCATCAAAATTATCCGTTGACTTTGTAAAGAACATATTCAAATATTCCAAAGCTTCGTCATAAGCCTTTATATTGTAAGCCTTTTTAGCCGCTGCCAAAAGCTGGTTTGCGTTCATATTTGCGGCATTGGTCATAAATTCTACACCGGCAGTAGAGTTTGTACTTGGTTTTGCACTTGCTATAGGTGCAGCAGTCGTATTGCCGGCACTTGCATAAACATTGCCGTTACCCTGGTTATTGTTGTTATTTACACTGGCAGTTGTTTCACTTGGCTGAAGTGTTTTGCTAACGCTTGTACCTTCACCCTTTTTAACGCTTTCTGCCGCTTTCGCAGTTCCAGTAACAGCAGCCTGTTCCTGCACTTTAGGCTGGTTTTTCTGGCTTACAGTTGCATTGTTGTTCACAATTTCATCAACTGCAACCGGCGATGTTGTAACACTTGTGGTTGTGCGCAGGTTGTCTGCCGGCAATGCAACCGGTGTAAGTGAAGCAGGATTTTCTACAACATATTTGCGCTGATTAGGCGGAACGATTTCTGCGTAATAAGGAGCAGATACGTGCTGATTACCACTGTAAACTTCCGGCTTAACGACAACTTCAAGATAATCGTCAATATAAGTATTGGTCAAAACGTCCTGCTTGTAAAAGTGCAAAACCGTATAACCTGGACGCAATGCACGCAGGGTAAAGTTTGTATCACTGTTCTGCAGGGAGCGATTTGAAAAACTTACCAGATTTTTAGAATCTTCAATTTCGCCAAGATAAGTCCAGCCTGCACCCGGATAAAGAACATCCAGATACTGGTTCAAATTAACGCTTACGGTTCTTGAAGGCGTGCGGTCAACAATCTGCTCACTAACAGAAAGCGTAGGCAAATCGTCTGTTACAAGCGGAAGTGTCTGAACCTTTTCTGCATTGTTATTGCGTTCGCTGGCAATTCTTTCCTGAGCGGCTTTCTGTGCAGCAATTTCAGCAGCTTTCTTTTCTTCAATTGCCTTTTGTGCCGCAGCAATTTCTGCTGCACGGCGCTTTTCTTCTGCCTTACGTTCTTCTTCAGCCTTTTTTTCTGCGGCAGCAGCGGCAAGACGTTTTTCTTCGGCAGCTTTTTCAGCAGCAATGCGCTCTTTTTCTGCCTTTTCTGCGGCAAGCCTGCTTAAGTTTTTACGTTCTTCTTCGGCTTTCTTTTCCAGCGCAGCCTTTTTTTCTTCTTCTGCTTTTTTTGCAGCGGCAGCTTCTGCTACCCGCTGTTTTTCGGCAGCAATTCGTTCTTCTTCCAAACGCTGGGCACGAACCTTATCATCGTAAGCTTTTTTTGCCGCTTCTTCAGCAGCTTTCTTTTCGGCTTCTGCTTTTTGGGCAGCAGCAAGTTCTGCGGCTTTTTTTTCTTCAAGCTTTCTGTTTTCTGCTTCTTTTGCAAGGCGTTCTTCTTCTGCCTTTTTTTCAGCTTCGGCCTGCGACAAAGAACTGCTGCTTTCGTTTTTATCAGTATTATTTACAGAATTCTCAGCTTCAACGCCATCTTCTTCTGCCAAAAGCGGATTAGGAGGCACCATAAAATCGTCGTCAATGGTAAGCCAGTCGTCGCTGGCAGACGCAGCAGCCGGAGACGAACCCTGTGAAGCATTAGTTGCTACAGGTGCAGAAGGCACCGAAACCTTTGCACTTTTACAAGAAACACAAAAAGCAAGAACAACACACAAGAATAAAAACTTTTTCACGGAGCAGCCCCCAAAACATCAGAAATAAGAGCATTATTTGTTTGCTCAAGTTCTTTCAACATCAAATCATCAGGAGCAGTAAACCAGACTTCAGCATCTTCCCTGCTCCATTTTCTTTTCTGCTCGCGGTAAAACTGGTAGGATTCATCAACGCCAGGTTCATCCGGCAGCACCAGTTCATCTTCAACAGGCTTTACAAGGTAAACTTTCTGCTTTTTTTCCTTTTTGGTGCTTTGCAGTACCGTTGCAAAAACAGGCAGAAGCGACATAAAAATAAGCAGAACCAGAAAAGCAACAATACCATAAGCCTGAGGCAAATGATCCTGCAAATAGCCCGTTATATATGAAGAATTTCCGGCTTGCTTAAAGTCAAACTCGCCGTAACCCTTAAAAAAGCCCTTTACTTTTTCACCAAAAGAATTGTCACTCATTTATTTTTTTCCTCTGCTGTTCTTTTAGGCGGATGCGGTGGAATGAAAACATTCTCTTCCGGCGGAACATCTTCATCTTCAAAAACTTCTACTTCTTCATCTTTTACAAGATTTACAGTACCAGATTCATTTTCAAGCTTGATAGTAACTGCCTTGGTTACGCCAGATTCCTGCATGGTGATACCCAAAAGCGTACTTGCACCGGTAACAGTTTTTTTGTTATGGGTAATAACAATGTACTGGCTTACGTTTGCAAAGTCGCGCAGGGTGTTTACAAAGCGGATAACGTTGTGTTCGTCAAGCGCGGCGTCAATTTCGTCCAGAAGACAGAACGGACTTGGACGAACCATGTAAGTTGCAAAAAGCAGTGCAACCGCCGTCATTGTTTTTTCACCGCCGGAACGAAGGGCAATGTTTTCAAGTTTTTTGCCCGGCGGCTGTGCAAAAATTTCAATGCCGGATTCAAGTACGTTCTGCGGATCAAGCAGGCGCAGTTCTGCGCGGCCACCGCCAAACAGACGGCGGAACATATTGTGAAAATTCTTTTTAATGGTGTTGTAAGTCTGAAGGAACAGTTCAGTTGCTTCAGCCCGAATTTCTTCCGTAATGCGCTGCAAGTCATCACGCGCTTTCTGCAAATCCGCAAGCTGGTTGCTCAAGAAATCGTAGCGTTCCTTAACTTCAGCAAATTCTTCAACAGCGGCAAGGTTAATATTTGAACCAAGTTCGCGCAAAGCCTGACGGCGTTCAGCCAGACTTTCGCGCAAATCTGCGGCAGGCGTAGTAATCGTATACATGCGCTCTTCAAATTCCATTAAATCGCGGCTGTGAGTTTCAATAAAGTTGTCTTTGGTATTCTTAATTTCCGTTTCTGCCATGGCAAGCTTCATTGAAACATCTTCAAGCTGTGCCTGCACCTTTGCAACTTCCGCATTCTTGCTGTCAAGCACCTTGCGCTTGTTTTTCACTTCCGAACTTCGGTTGTCGCGGTCTCTTTCAAGGTTTTCAATTTCCTTGGTAAGGGAAATACCCTTGTGTTCAAGGCTGGCAATTTCACCTTCAATTTCGCGCATCTGGTCAGTAATGTCTTCCAGACGCTTGTTTTCGTTGTACAGGTCGTTTTCAACGTTGCGCAGTTCGTTCTGCTTGCCGTTAAGTTCGCGCCGGATAATGCGTGCCTGTTCTTCTGCACCCTTAACCTGTGCGGACATCTGCGCCTGGTTAATCTTAAGGTTCTGCAAAGTCTGGCGGTATTCTTCAATTTTTTTAACCAGCCCGGAATTTTCAGAACGCAAATCGTTAATTTCATGACGTTTTTCGCTTACCTGCTTTTTGTTTTCAGCAATGCGCTGGTCTACAAAACGCTTTTTGGTAATAATGCCTTCAGGAGAAAGGAATTCGTCGATGAAACTTGGCGAAGTTTTAACCAGTGCAGCAACAGCATCGCTTAATTTGCCGGTTAATTCTTCAATTTCGCCAAATGAATGCACCGCATTATTGATGAATTTATCAATTTCTTCGGCGGAATGATTCTGAACTTTTGCAAAGTCCGAAAAAATATTCTTGCGGCCGGTTGCCAGAACCAGTAACTGTGCCAGAACTTCATCCAGATTGGCCTTTGCCTGAACATGAGACGCAGAAGAATATCCGGCATCCTTAAGCTTGGAATCAAGTTCCGTTACAATGTCTTCGGTAATTGCTTCAAGTTCTTTTTCAAGCTTGGTACGCTCGCCGTCAAGGGCAACTATTTCCTTTTCTTTTTTTGCCGCAAGCAGGTCGTTGTCAGTAATGCGCTTGGAAGCTGCCGCAATGTTGCCTTCAAAATCTTCAATATTGCGTACAATTTCTTCAAGGCGATTGTTCAAATCGCGAACGATTGATTCCTGTTCGTCGGCTTCTTCGGTTAAGCTTTCAATGCTGTTTTCAATGCCAATCTTGCGGCCTTCAAGGCTAGAAATATTCTGCTTTATTTCGTTCAGCTGGCTTGCATAAACCTTTGCAAGCTTTTCTTTTTCATTTTTTTCAACTGCAAGCGAAATTATTTTCTGCTGAATTTCGTTAATTTCATTCTGCATTGAATTTACTTCTTCCATATTTTCAGAAAGAGAGCTTTCAATTTCGTCAATTTCTGCACGCAGGGCATCGCGCCGCTGGGCAACGGACTTCATTTCGTTGTTGCGCCGGTCATAATCCTGAGTAAAGTTTTTAAGGCGCAAAAGCTGAATGTCAAGTTCAAAATTAAATATTTCATCTTTAAGCGTGCGGTATTTTGTGGTTTTGTCAGCCTGAATTTTAAGGGAATCGTGGGAACGTTTAACTTCGCCCAATATGCCTTCAATCTGACGCATGTTTTCTTCGGTTTTTTCAAGCTTGCGTTCCGCTTCGGCACGTTTTGCCTTAAAGCGCGTAATTCCGGCGGCTTCTTCAAAAAGGTAGCGCCTGTCTTCCGGCTTGCTGGAAAGAATCTGGTCAATCTTGCCCTGTTCCATTACGGAATACGCGGCCTTGCCGACACCCGTGTCCCAGAAAAGTTCCCTTACTTCCTTTAGGCGCGCAGGAACGTTGTTAATGTAATATTCGCTTTCGCCGCTGCGGTACAGGCGGCGCTTAATGGTAATTTCGCTAACATCAAGGGGCAAAAGATTGTTTTCGTTGGAAATGGTAAGGGCAACTTCTGCAACGTTTAACGCCGGGCGTTTTTCGGTACCGTTGAAAATAATGTCTTCCATTTTTTCGGCACGCATGGTTTTTGCAGCCTGTTCACCAAGAACCCATTTAACTGCATCAACAACGTTACTTTTTCCACAGCCGTTAGGCCCAAGCAGGGCTGTAATGCCGTCGGCAAATTCAAAATGCGTACGGTCAGCAAAAGATTTGAACCCAAATATGTCTAGATACTTTAAAAACACATTAAACTCTTTTTGTAAAATACAAGTTTTTATTAAAATCTTCTATTATACAGTTGTTTTTTGTTAAAAAAGGAAACGCAAAAATGCGAAAAAAGAAATGCTAAAACCCCACCCCTGGAATTTATAGACAATTCCAACAGACATTTTACAATACAATTTATATATGCGCAAGTATTGCGTTTAAGCCCACTCTCGTTTGCAGTTTGCTTTATATCTAACTGTTGCTTAATGTGCGCAAAAAGTCTCTAGTTTTTTTATGTAAGTTAGCTTGTGCATTTGCTGTTGCAGAAAAAATTGGCAGTTACAGAAAAATAAAACATCACCAAACTTCTACTCTAAACCGCAGAAAAAAATGATTTTATCAGTTTTTACCAGAATCATGCATCGGACTTCTTATAGACCAAAAACATGCAAAACGATATAATATAACATTATGTTAGACTACAGATTTATTAAAGAAAACTTAGACGCCGTTAAAGCCAATATTACTGCCAGAAACATGAAGGCTGATGCCGATCTGGTTGTTGAACTTTTTGACAAACGCACCGCCCTGGTTACAGAATTACAGGCTTTGCAAGCCAAACGCAACGAAAACGCAGCTTCCATGAAAGGAAAGCTTGAAGCTGACGTGCGTGCAAAATTAATTGAAGACGGAAAAGCAATTAAGGCTGAAATTGCAGCAAAAGAAGCTGAAGTTGCTTCTGTAGAAGAACAGCTTGAAACAGCCGGCCGCCAGATTCCTAACATGGCACATCCTTCAGCCCCTGTTGGTGCCGTAGACAGCGAAAACCTTGAAGTTAAGCGCGTAGGCACTGTACGCGAATTTGATTTTGAACCGAAAGACCACGTTCAGCTTGGGCAGGCACTGGATCTGATTGATTTTGATGCCGCAACTAAAGTTTCAGGACCAAAGTTTTACTACCTTAAAAACGAAGCCGTTTTTCTGGAACAGGCACTGGTTATGTATTCGCTCAACATTCTGCGCAAGCACGGTTTTACGCCGTTCATTACGCCGGATGTTGCCCGTGAAGAAATTTTAACAGGCATCGGTTTCAATCCCCGCGGCAACGAATCTAACGTTTACAACCTTGAAGGCGACGGAACATGCCTTGTTGCTACAGCAGAAATTACTCTGGGCGGCTACCATTCAGGCGAAATCCTTTCAAAGGAAAAACTTCCGTTAAAATACTGCGGCCTTTCACACTGTTTCCGCAAGGAAGCAGGTGCTGCCGGTCAGTTTTCCAAAGGCCTGTACCGCGTTCACCAGTTTACAAAACTTGAAATGTTCGTTTACTGTCTGCCGGAAGATTCTGACAAGATTCATGAAGAACTTCGCCTGATTGAAGAAGAAATCTTCAGCGGTCTTGGCATTCCTTTCCGCGTTGTAGACACCTGCACCGGCGACCTTGGCGCACCGGCTTACCGCAAATGGGACCTGGAAGCATGGATGCCGGGACGCAACGGCGGTGAATGGGGCGAAGTTACATCAACTTCAAACTGTACGGACTTTCAGGCACGCCGCCTGAACGTGCGCTACAAGGACGACGACGGAAAGAACAAGTACGTGCACATGCTTAACGGTACTGCCGTTGCAGTAAGCCGTGCAATGGTTGCCGTACTTGAAAACTATCAGAATGCCGACGGTTCAATCACAGTTCCGCCAGCACTGGTACCTTTCTGCGGTTTTGACAAAATTGAAGCTAAAAAATAAGTTTTGATTTTATAAAAAGCCAGGGGCTTTAAGGGCGCTTGGCTTTTTTTATGCATGACAAATCAAGGAACAAGGTAAAAAAATGTTAAAAGCACCAAAGCGTTTTGCTTCTTCAAATTTCTTTTTAATGCTGTTTCTTGCCATAATTGTGGCACTTGCAGTAATGAAAATTGCAGCAAAAGTTTTAATGCCAATCGTTGTGGCAATGCTGCTTTCCTGCGTACTTGCACCGATAGCAAGCCTGCTGAATAAAAAATTGAAAATCCCCTACTATCTGTGTGTTTTTTTAGGACTTTTAATTTTAATTTTAATAGTTTTCGTTGTAGGCACCATTCTTTTTTCAAGCCTGCGTACTATCATCAACCAGTACCCAAAATACGAACAGCGCTTCATGTCCATTTACGAATATCTGGCGCAGATGTTTGACCTTAGTTTTGACCGAAACCTTGGGCTTGCAACCAACCTGTGGAATCAGGCGATGATTAGGGATTTTGTTCAGAACTTTGCGCTCAGTTTTTCAGCAAAGGCAATCAATCTGGGCAAAGATATTTTAATGACATTTCTGTTCATGCTGTTCTTCATGTCCGAATTCCGCAATCTTAACGCCAAAATTGAACTTGCCTTTGCAGACATTTTACCGAATAAAATCCGCAACGTAATTTCAAACGTAATCAACCAGATTACGCGCTACATGTCCGTAAAATTTTACGTTTCGCTTATAACCGGCATAATTGTTTATCTGGGCTGCCTTTGCGTGCACATGGACTTTCCCATTGTATGGGGTTTCCTTGCATTCGTAATGAACTTTATACCGACAATCGGTTCAATTCTTTCTACGGTTTTAACAAGCCTTTTTGCACTCTTGCAGTTCTGGCCAAACTTAAGCGAATTCATCATTGTGCTTCTGGTAATGCTTGGCGTAAACATGATAATCGGCAATATTATTGAACCAAAAATTCAGGGCGAAAACCTTGGATTGAGTCCTTTTGTAATCATCATTTCACTTTCCATCTGGGGCTGGATTTGGGGTTTTGTAGGAATGATTCTGGCAGTGCCGATTATGGTAGTTGTAAAAATCATCTGCGAAAACGTAGATGTCCTTAATCCTATTTCCGTTCTGCTTGGTAATTACGCCCGTGAAAAAGCCAGCATGGAAAAATTTAATGCCGAAAAAGCTGAAAACCCGGCGGAAGCTGCCCCGGGAAACGAAGCGGAAGACCAGCCTGAAAAAACCGCCGGAACGGAAGAACGCGAACAGGCTGCACAACCGGAAGAAACGCCGGAAACAGCTGACGAAAAATAAACGAAACGTAAATGCGGCTTTAGGCTTTAATGCGCCGAAATACGTCAAATTCAGCACGACGAAAAAAACTTCGCAAAGAAATCTTTGCGAAGTTTTTTTTATAATCATCTTGCAGCATTTAAAAAGGTTTCAAAACTGAAAAAAACGCGGCACACGCCTGCTGGAAAAAACGCAAAACGGTAACTGGTAAACCAACCGGCAGCGGTAACCGGCAACCGATGAAAAACCCGGCTATTTAAAATATTTTTCCAGTTTTTCTACAACTTTGGCAGGCTTTTCGTTAACCGTAAAATAAATAACCTGTTCCTTATTGGTGGCGGCACTTTTATCGTTCTGGTCTTTCAGGCCGGGTTCAAAACTTATGCACACATCGTTTTTAGGCATAAAAAACCCAATAAATCCTTTTGTAACCGGCACAAAAGCGCAGAAAGCCGGTAAATTGCTCAAGCACACGTACTGTTCGCCCGGCGTTTTACCGCCTGCACGTATCCTGAAAAGCGAAGTCATTGCAGATTCCCACGCCGGTGCATAAAAATGCAGTTTATCACCTAAAACCAAAAGCCCCCACAATTCGCCGTTAGCTGGCGGAAAATGCAGGCCGATACTTTCCAGCACTGCTGACGAACCGAATATTTTTACCATCAAAACTTCTTTTACTTCATCGCCGTACTGGGCTTTAAAATCAGCAAAAAATTCATCCTGCTGCTGCTTTATGCTATCGTTCATAACAGCTCCTTATATTCTTCCGGCAAGCATAGCGCCAAAATGTTTTTCATATAAAAAACGCCTGTCTTCCGGGGTCATGCCCGTAAAGCGGCAAACCACTGCAACACGTTCTTCTTCTACCATAACGCTTAAAACCACGCATTTGGCAACAATTTTTCTAAAGCCAATTGAAAGCTTAAAAATGTATTCTTCGCGTTCAGTCATCGAAATAGTGTTAAGCGAACAGCCGAAACATACAAAGGCATCGCTTAAATAAAGAATTTCAACTGGTGCAATGCGCCCCTGCACCGAACTTTGAGAATCGGATGCCAGATTTGAAAGATAGGCGGCCGCGGGCAGATAGGCAATCTGTTCTTCGGTTATTTTTGCACACGCACCTGCCTTCTGGTTTGTAAAGCAGCTGCGTTCAATGCTTACTGCCCTGCCCCCGGTTATGCCCGGAATCGGTATGTAGCACAAATCGGCAAGCAGGTGCAGGCTGTTGCGCACCCGGGCAAGTTCGTCACTTACAGGCGAACGCTGGTCCAAGTCGCGCACGGTAAAGCACGCATCAAAGGGAAACGGCGGATTGGACGGAAAGCGTTTTTCCGGGAAAAAGAGGATTTTTTTTGTTTTAAGCAGCAGCGATTCAATTTCTTCGGGCAAATCTACCGCCTGATGCATGCTGCTGTAGCGTGAAAGAATGGAAAAAAATGCAATTTCGTCATCCGGCTCAACGGTTTTCCATACCGCCGGGTTAAAAAGTGGAAAAAGCGTGCTTGAAACGCAGGGCACAAAACTTTGCTGTGCCTTTCCCACGTTATAAAAAAGCTGTCCCCGGTAAGTCGGCGAATCAAAGGAAATGGTATCAGCAGTTTTTTCAATTGCGTCAGGTATGCCAATTGCCGCATTCACGTCGCTTGTCTGCAAAATTGAATCAAACTGAAGGCCGCGCTTACGGAAATAGAAGGATACGCGGATTTTGTTTTTTTCAATGCGCATCCACTGGGGCGTAAGTTTTTTTGAAAAAATAATCACAGACTGCTGCACCGTGTACTGGCCTTTTTCCAGTTCAAAAGCCGTTTCATACGCCCCTTCGCAGGATATTTTAAGCAGTGGAAATTCGGTGCGCAGATACTGTATTACTACATCGCGCTGAATACCGGTGAGCATTTCATTCATTTATCTGGTCTCCAAAATATATTTGTTCAATTACCCAGCGGCCGTTTTTTTGATGCATGAAAACCTGCAAATCGGTATGCATGTTTTCGCCCTGCAGCCGCACGGGAATTTGTAAAGTTTCTTCTATTGCAGCAGGTTTTGCATAATATATTTTTTTTACTTCGTGAATTGCCCTGAAAGAATTTTCCAGAACAAAAGGCAAAAAAACAAAACGGTCATCTAAAAAATCGGCACTTACGCTGCGCCGTTCAATTTGTTTAAGCGCCGCCAGGGCAAAAAAAGCAGTCAGGGTCTGGTATGCGGCCGGGTCTAAGGTGCGCGTGTCCAAAGTGGAAAAATCTTTAAGCGACGGATAGACCGGCACCGGGCAGTTTATGGCTGGCAGGGCTTGTGGCAGGGGCAAGCTGCTGCTCTGTATGTTTTTGGGCGGCAAACCGGCGGCATCAAGTTCTTCTGCCCATTCCAGCTGGCTTGCAATGCTGCGCGCCTGATTGCGAAGAACCGTGTCTACCGGTGCAATTTTGTTAACGTTTTTGGCACAGCCGGTAAACAAAACCGGAACTGAAAAAATGCCGCAACCCAAGCAGGCCTTAAAAATGAATGAATAAAACTTTTTGCAATAAAAAAAACTCATAGCGCACACGAAATAATTTTACCACAAATCCCCAAACTTTTAAATGCCACAAATTAACAGCCCATCAATAAAAAAGAAACCACTCTCAAGCAGCCCCACAAATTCAAAAGCGCACCCTAATTTTGTCCCGAAACAGCGCTCTAGTTTTGCCCAGCAAAACTAGGGGCTTGTGCCTATGCCAAGTGAAAATAACATAAAAAGCAAATGGCACACGCTTTGGGGCATGTGCCTACACCAAGCAAAAAAATTAGAGGAAAAGCAAACAGCACACCCACAAATCCAGAAAAATTTTCCGTGTTTTGCATCGCAAAAATCGGAGCTTTGTGCTTACACCAAGTAAAAATAACATAAAAAGCAAATAGCACACGCATAGACACAAACCTCTCTAATAGGTAAAATAGTGAAAAATGTTTTATTAACGTTTATATTTTTCCCTAAGGAGAACTATTTTGGCACTCACCCTAGCAGAAAAAATCTTGCAGGCGCACATTGTTGACAGCGCAGAAAAGTTTACGAAAGGTCAGCCAATCACACGTGGCAGCGACATTGCCATTCGCATTGACCAGACCCTTACCCAGGATGCCACCGGTACAATGGCTTATCTTCAGTTTGAAACCATCGGCATTCCACGCGTAAAAACAGAAGTTTCGGTTTCGTACATTGACCACAATACATTGCAGACCGACTTCAGAAACATGGACGACCACCGCTACTTGCAGTCTATTGCTGCAAAATACGGCATTTATTTTTCTCGTCCGGGCAACGGTATCTGCCATCAGGTTCATCTGGAACGTTTCGGCGTACCCGGCAAGACATTGCTTGGTTCAGACAGCCACACGCCAACAGGCGGCGGAATCGGCATGATTGCAATTGGTGCAGGCGGTCTGGACGTTGCAGTAGCAATGGGCGGCGGTGCATTTCACCTTGCCATGCCTAAAGTTTTCGGCGTTAAATTAACCGGAAAATTGCAGAAAGGTGTTGGTGCAAAAGACATTATTCTTGAAGTATTGCGCAAGGAAAGCGTTAAAGGCGGCGTTGGTGCCGTTTACGAATATTTTGGCCCAGGCGTTGAAAGCTTAACGGTACCTCAGCGCGCCACAATTACAAACATGGGTGCAGAATTAGGCGCAACATGTTCAATTTTCCCTTCTGACGAAGCAACAAAAGCATTTTTAACGGCTATGGGACGTGTAGATGCATGGAGCGAACTTAAAGCCGACGAAGGTGCCGTATACGATAAAATCGTTGAAATCAATCTTGACGAACTGGGTTCAATGGCAGCCTGTCCGCATTCACCTGATGCAGTACAGACCATTGCAAGCCTTGCAGGCAAGAAAGTTACGCAGGTTGCAATCGGTTCTTGCACAAACAGTTCGCTTGACGACCTTGCAGCCGTTGCCGCAATTGTAAAAGGCAAGCACGTTGCACCCGGCGTAGAAGCCGGCATTGCACCGGGAAGCCGCACCACACTTATGATGGCAGAAAAAGCAGGCATTCTCGGTGAACTGATTCGTGCAGGTTTCCGCATTCTTGAAAGTGCATGCGGTCCGTGCATCGGTATGGGTTTTGCACCAAACAGCGAAGGCGTAACGCTGCGCACATTCAACCGCAACTTTAAAGGCCGCAGCGGTACGGCAGATGCTTCAGTTTACCTTGTTTCGCCGGAAACAGCCGCAGCTGCAGCAGTTACAGGCGTTATTACAGAACCAAAAACATTGCAGTTTGAAAAATTAATCGGCGAAGGCAAGACAATGCTTTCTGGCGAAGCTGCCGTGCTGAACAAAGACCAGATTCTTAACTTTGCAAAAGACGACGGAATGCTTATTGCTCCGCTCAGCATGGAAGAAGCAGCAAAAGTTGAAATTGTACGCGGTCCTAACATTAAACCGTGCCCGGCAACAGCAGAAGCTGCCGCAAAATTAACATTGCCAGTGCTTTTAAAAGCAGGCGACAACGTAAGCACCGACGACATTATGCCGGCAGGTGCAAAAGTATTGCCGTTGCGTTCAAATATTCCGGAAATTTCTAAATTTACGTTTGAACGCCTTGATGCTACTTTCTACGAACGCGCTTCGGCACTTAACCCGAAAGGCTGTTTTGTAGTAGGCGGCGAAAACTACGGTCAGGGTTCTTCTCGCGAACACGCAGCACTTGCACCAATGTACCTTGGCGTTCGTGCCGTAATCGTTAAATCTTTTGCACGCATTCACAAGGCAAACCTTGTAAACTACGGCATCATTCCTGTTGTTTTTGCAAATCCTGCCGATTACGACAAAATCAGTCAGGGCGATACGCTGGAAATTACAAACATTGAACAGGCACTTAAAACCGGCGGCAATTTTGAAATGAAGTGCGGAGCCAACACTTTTGAAGGCACAAACACTCTGGATGAACGCAGCCGCAACATTCTGCTTGCAGGCGGTTTGGCAGCCTATACACGCAACGGCGGCCAGTAAAAAACAGCGCAGGTGCTGCACCCTAAAAGCGGCACTTGCGTAAAATGTGCCAGCAGGCTTAAAGCCCCGGACTGAACGAAAATTATTCAGGCCGGGGCTTTTTTTTAACTTTTGCAAATGGTTTGGCAGCCTTATTTTATCAGCCGCCGCCAGCCGGGTTTCTTTACTTTTCTGCAAAACTGAATAAACACATTCGACCTTTTGAATATTCTGCTGTATAATGGTTTTGTATGAGCCTAAAATACAATCTGGAATTTGACATTTGCGGAATAATAATTCTTATAGTTCTGCTGGTTATCCTGAACAGCCTTTACTCAAAATCAAAGAATAATCAGCTTTTCAAGCGCTTTTTAATTTTAAGCTTTCTTTCAGGCGCATTTGACATTATCAGTGCCATAACAATCAGTTACAGCACCCGGCTGCCGGTCAGCCTTAATCTTTTTACCAATTCGGCCTATTTTCTTTTTGCTTCCTGGGCAGTTTACGACATTTACCTTTACATTTGCACCTGCATTAACTACAAGCCCAAGCGAAAAATTGACGGAACACCAGTCGTTTTTTTAGCCTATCTGCTTTTGCTTGCAGTAAACCTGTTTACCGGCATTATCTTCAATTTTTCGGACGGAACTTACCAGACCGGACCTTTGTTCCTGCTGAATTTTCTTGTTCCCCTGTTCTACCTGTTTCATTTTACTTTTCTGCTTACATTTAAATCTGAACTTTTCAGCAAGAAACAGAAAATTCTGAACAGTTTCGTAATTATTCTGCCGGTTATAGCAGTAATCATTCAAAGCCTTTTTCCGCGCTACCTTTTAACGTTTTTTTCATATTCAATTTTTTCTTTAATAATGCTGTTTTCGCTGGAAACCCCGGATTTTGAAGAACTGGAATACCTTAGGAAAAATCTTGAAAACGAGGTTGACAGGCAGACTGCCACCGCCAACGAACGCTGGGAAAAAATACAGACAATGTCCATGGAAGTTGTAGAAACACTGGCGCAGGCAATTGACGCAAAAGACAGCTACACCAATGGTCATTCGCTAAGGGTTGCAAAATATTCCGTGCTGCTGGCAGAAAGCATTGGCTGGCAGAACGAAAAACTGGACATTTTGAAACGATGTGCCCTTCTTCACGACGTGGGAAAAATCGGCATACCTGATTCAATTTTGCAAAAACCGATGGCGCTTAGCAGGGAAGAATTTGACGTAATTAAAAACCACACTGTAAAAGGCAGCAAAATTTTAAGCAACATTTCTTCGCTGCCGGAAGCTTCGCTGGCTGCAAGATACCACCACGAACGCTACGACGGCACAGGCTACCCGGAAGGACTGGCCGGCAAGGAAATTCCTGACTACGCAAGGATTATTTCCATTGCCGATGCTTTTGACGCAATGAACACAAAGCGCATTTACAGGGACAGGCTTTCCCGCGAGGAAATACGGGAACGGCTTGTGGCAGGAAAAGGCACGCAGTTTGACCCGGATTTTTTAGAAAACTTTCTTTTATTTGTTGATACGAACATAATTTAGCCCCAAAAACTGCGGCAGGCTGAATCTGCACAAAATTTGACGTAGCTTGCGCGTGCTGATAGTCTGGTCGGTTATTGCCACAGATATATGCACGCGGAAGCGTTTTGCAAAACAAAACACTTCCCTTTTGGAAGGGCTTTTGCCTATAAAAAAGCAGCAGTTAGAGACAGCATAAGCAGCAAAAGAAGTGGTTTAATTTTAAAATTGTTAAATATAAGTTTCTATTTGCTTTTTTTGTTTATTAAAAGTCCAAAATAGTGTATGTTATAAATGACGAAAAATAATTTTTTGTCATTTATTATTTTATGAGGAAACCATGGCTATTATTAGTGAATTAATCAAAAAGGCAATAACTGCCAGCAAAGACAAGCTTGCTTTTACGGGTTCAACTGATGAAGAAAAAATGACCTACGGCGAATTTGACGAAGCTTGTGCCAAAGTGAATGCGCTGCTGCACAAAAAAGGACTTGAAAAAGGAGACTGCATTGCAGTTCTTCTTGGAAGAAACAAGGAATACCTGATTGCACAGACAGCAGGACTTCTTTACGGATACAAAATCGTACTGCTGGACAAGCATTATCCGCAGGACAGAATTGATTACAGCATAAAGGATGCCGGCGTTAAAGTTGTTATTGACGAAGCCTTTATGGAAGAAGCAAAGGGAACTGAACCAGATTTCAATATTCCGCCCCTTACGGAAGATGATTCAACCATTGCAACATACACTTCAGGCTCAACCGGCAAACCCAAAGGCGTTCTTCACGATCAGGGCAGCCTTGCAGAATCAGTAGTCCGCTCGGTTTACATGGAAGCACACATGGGTTCGGATGTTGCAGCACTTATTGCACCGTTTACATTTATTGCCGGCGTATGGATGTACCTTACGGTTTTATGCCGCGGCTGGACTGTTGTAATCATTCCAATGGAAATTGTAAAAAACCCAAGACGCCTGCCGGAGTTTATTGCGGAACACAATGTAAGCTACACATACATGCCGCCGCGTGTTCTTAAAATCTTCAAGCCTGTTTCTGATTCCCTCAAAATGGTAATTACAGGTTCAGAAAAGGTTGTAAACATTCATTCAGACAAATTCAGGATTGTAAACTGCTACGGCATGACAGAAACCTGTGCAACCGTAGTAACATTTGAAATTGACAGGCCTTACGAAAACACGCCGTGCGGCAAACCGCTTTTAAATGATGGCGCCTACATTCTTGATGAAAACGGAAACGAAGCAGAAACCGGCGAAATTTGTCTTACCGGCCGCTTCCTTAAAGAATACATCGGCTTAAAAGAACAGACTGACGCCGTTAAAATAAAAAACCCATTTAAAGACCGTGACGGCAATGAATACATGTACCGCACGAAAGATTTGGGCAAACGCTTGCCAAACGGAATGATTCAGTATTTGAACCGCATGGACTGGATGATTAAAATTAACGGCCAGCGCATTGAACCGGGTGAAATTGAAGCTGTTATGAAACAGGTGCCCGGCGTAACGGACGCAATCGTAAAGGATTTTACGAACAGCCGCGGAAACGTGTTTATTTGCGGTTTTTACATTTCTGCCGACGAAAGTGTTACAAAAGAAGTGTTTATTGAAGCACTTAAAAAAATGCTGCCGGATTATATGATTCCAGCTTATTTTGTAAAAATGGACGTTTTCCCGGTAAATCAGAACGGCAAGCTTGACCGCTTTGCTTTACCAGACCCGACAACCCTGTAAAAATCTTCATAAAAAACGGCTGGTAAAGTACGCAAAATGAAGCGCACCTTGCCAGCCGTTTTTTTATTCCGGAAATTGCAGGAATTATTTTTTGACAACGTAAACGTACCTTGCCAGTTGTTTTGAATATTCTTCAAAGGGTCTGTTTACATATTCAGTTTGCCAAACAAGCGTGTCAAACCATTCGCCATTGCCTTCTTTTTTGAACATTTCTTCAAATTCCTGCGCAGCTTTTCTTTTGCGGATAAGCAAATCGTAGGATTCTTTTGTTATGTCTTTAACTTCGTAAGGAATGTTTCTGCTTAAAAAGGCTTTGGCAAGAACGGTGGTATTCGCATTGTCAGTTTTTGGCATTACGTCCCCTTCCTGATACAGCGCAAAAAACGTGCCGCCTTTTTTTAGCCAGCGCATAATCTGGTCTACAAACGCCGGCATATCGGGGGCAAAATACATCGTATCCATGGAAGTAACAACGTCAAAAAAACCGGCCGGGTAATCCACTTCGCCAATGCAGCCGTGAACAAAATTTCCGTTCTTAAATGAATTTCTGGCTAAGCCAATTGCATTTTCCGAATAGTCAAAACCGTGAATGACGGCACCTGTTTTTTCCTGCAAATAGCCAAGCATTTTTCCGTTTCCGCAGCCTATATCAAGAATGTGCCCGCCCTGCGGAATATATTCAATTACCCTTTCAATCTGGGCAACGTCGCTAAATCCATCCTGAGAAAAATCCTGCCCGAATGCCTTTTTACAAAATAATTTGAAGGCTTCTGAATTTTCCGTCATTGCGTAAAACTGTTCATATTCATTGTAAAAAAGCAAATCCTGCTTGTGCATCTTATTCTTCCTCTAATTTCCATTGGTTTATGCACAAGACACAGTTTGCTGCCGCAAACTGCGGCATTTTTCTCTCCCTGCTTGTGCATCTTATTTTTCCTCTAACTTCCATTGGTTTAAAAATTATAATAGCCCGAATGTTGAGTTTGAAAAATTTATAAACAAGCAACCTTCTGGCAAATATTTAAAACTCAAAGTTTGGGCTAATAATTTTTTATTTAAAATACGGTATTTTAAAGGGAAAAGAATCTTTTTTATTTAAAATACCGTATTTTAAAGCGGCAAGAACTCTTTTCTTTCAGAAATACTGTATTTTAAACGGAAAAGAACTCTTTTCATTTAAAATACCGTATTTTACACTGGCAAAAGCGGCCTACTTTTCAAAACCGGCGTTGCAACTTACAATATTAAAATGCTTTTAGACAATTTCAATTTTTGCCATGCAGTGCGCGACCCTGTATGGCAGCACATTTATTTAACGGAAGAACTTTACCAGACCTGCCAGTCTGCACCTTTTAAGCGCCTGCAAAACATTCGCCAGCTTGGCTCTACAATAATGGTTTACCCCGGCGCAAGCCACACGCGTCAGGCGCATTCTTTTGGCGTGTATAATACCGCACACAAGCTTTTGCAGCGGCTTTTGCAGCAGGGCGCAGAAAAATGGGTAAGCCCAACCGGCGCAATGTCTTTTCTGGCGGCGGCCTTGTGGCACGATGCAGGCCATTTTCCGTACACCCATTCACTTAAAGAACTGCCTTTGCGCGACCACGAAGATTTAACCGCAGACATTCTGCTTGCAGAACCTGTAAAAACCCTTATTGCAAAAACCGGTGCCGACCCTCTGCAAACCGCCGCCATTGTAAGCCACCAGCTACCGGCAGATGAAGAAACCCAATTTCTCCGAAAGCTTCTTTCCGGCGCGCTTGACCCGGACAAGCTGGATTATCTTAACAGGGATGCCTATTACTGCGGAGTGCCCTACGGCGTGCAGGACTGCGATTTTATTTTTTCCCATGTTTTTCCCCATAAACAGTACGGAATCGTGCTGGACAGTCAGGCGGTAATGTCTGTTGAACATTTGCTTTTTTCAAAATATTTAATGTACCAGGCAATTTACTGGCACAAAAACGTGCGCATTGCCACCGCAATGATGAAAAAATGCCTGTTTGCAGGCTTAAAGCAAAAACAGATTGCGCCGGAAGAACTCTATTCCCTTGACGACGCAAGCATTTTTACCCTTATAAACGGCAAAAACTTTGCAGAAAAAAACATTGCAGAAGAACTTCAGAACCAGAAACTTTTTTCAATTGTTGCAGAAACGCCGTTTAACGAAGAAAACCGGCTGCACGCCCAGATGCAGCAGCTGGAATACCGAAGCCAGATTGAAGCAACACTGGCAGAAAAAGGTAAGATACCGGCGCAGAGCATTCTGATAGACATACCGGAAAGTATAAGCTTTGAATGCAACTACAAGGTTTTCGATTCTTCCGGCAGCGAACAGGAACCGCATTCGGTATTTACGCCGCAAACGGTAAAAGCTTTTACCGGCAATTTGCGCCACATACGCATTGCAGTAAAGGCAGACACGCCGCAAAGTGCCCAAACGGCAATTGCAGAAGCCTTTTGCAAAATGCAGTAGCTTAAGGCGAAAAACTGAAAAAAAATAATTTTTTTTTCAAAAGCAATTGACACAAATTAATATATTTTATATATTCTAAACATCGATTCGGAATGTAGCGCAGTTGGTAGCGCGTCTGGTTTGGGACCAGAATGTCGCAGGTTCAAGTCCTGTCATTCCGATTTTTTTATTTTAAACCAGTGTACTAAAAACATGAACCACAAATGAAAAGCCGCAAGTCGTTTCTAGTTCCAATTGCGGTAAAACTTATTACCATCAGTACAATAATAATTCTCGTTACCATTACAGTTTCCACTGCCGTTGTTAGCGGAATTATCAGAAACGACGTACGCATTACGGCAGAAAACAACAATCTTTCATTAAACCAGCACGCCGCGTCGGAAGCGGAAATATTCATCAATTCAATAATTACAAACACCGGGCTTATACTTAACCTTGGCGAATTCGGCGAAAACTCTGAAAATTCAGCAAAAAGCAAAAAGCAGAACGACATTTTTGACAGCATGCCTAACATTGCAGCCATTGTTGTGCCCAGTTTTGCAAAAGTTGTTAACCAGCAGTATCTGCAAAGCCTTGGTTTAAGCGAACAGGACATTGAACGCTTCATTCAAAGCGAGCAGGACAATTTTGAACGTGCCGAACACGGCGAAATTATTCTTTTAAACGCAAGCCCGTTTTTCGGATGCAGCCTTACTGCCCTTTTAATGCCCGTTGAATTTGCCGACACCCAGGAAGCGGTTCTGGCACTTTTTTCATGCGAAAGCCTTGCAGACACTTTTTCCAGCGGCACGAACAAGGTGCTTATGGTCAATTCCTACGGCGACGTAATTGTAAGCGATAATTTAACCCAGATTATTGACGGTAAAAACATAGGCGAAAGTAAGATTTTTGGCATTATAAGCCAAAGCCAAAGCCGCCAGCAGCAGTTAATTTACACCGACGAAAACCATAAAGAATATTTTGCCTCATTCAGCAAGCTTTTAAACGGCGAACTTTGCATTATTACCCAGATTGACGGCGAAATTGTTTTTGAAGCCTTAAACCGCGCCCTGCACCAGAACCAGTGGCTGAACATAAGCATTTTGTGCGCAGCAATTCTGTTTGTGTGGTTTTTTGCCAAAACCATTACCATGCCTGTGGAAACCTTAAAAAGTGCGGCACAAAAAATTAAGCAGGGCGAATTTGACGTAAAAATTGACGTTAAAAGCCACGACGAACTTTCTCTTTTGGCAAAAAGCATGCAGAATATGAGCACCGGCCTTGCAGAACGCGAGCGCTTAAAGGAAAGTTTTGGGCGTTTTACAAATGCCCAGATTGCTGAAAAAGCTGCCAAAGGCGAACTTAAACTTGGCGGCGAAAAACGCTACATTTCAGTATTTTTTGCCGACCTTCGCGGCTTTACTGCTTTTTCCGACAAGCTGCAGGCTGAAGAAATCGTTCACTTTTTGAACAAATATCTTGAAAAAATGGTTGGCTGCATAAACAAAACCGGCGGCAATGTTGACAAATTCATTGGTGACGCGGTTATGGCTGTTTGGGGCGCGCCAAGCGGCATTTCGCCAAAGCAGGACGCGCTGAATGCGATTACCGCAGCTTTTTTAATGCGCTACGCACTTATTGAGCTGAACGAAACGCTGGACGGTCAGCACATTAAAAACGGCTGCGGCATTTCCAGCGGCGAAGTTATTGCCGGGCAAATCGGTTCTAGCGAAAGAATGGAATACACCGTTATTGGCGACACGGTAAACCTTGCCTCGCGCATTGAAGCCATTAACAAGCAGCTTGCAACGGACATTCTTATAAGCGAGGAAACTTTCAGCCTTGTTAAGGATGAAATTATTGCAGAAGAAATGCCGGCTTTTTTTGTGAAAGGAAAAGAAGAAGCCATAAGGCTGTTTGCGCCGGTTGCACTTAAAAACCCGGCAGGCACGCCTTTGCAGGGCATAAAACAGGTAGAAAATATTGAACAATTGCGAAAAATCCTTGGCTACCAAACGCCGGATTTAACAAAAGTGGACATAAATGAGGAAGAAAAAAAATATAAAATTAAAAAGTAGCGACATTTTTGTATGTTCAGTTTGCCTTTTGGGCATAATTTTTTCACTTTTTAATTATTTTTCAGACATTTACCATACCTCAAACCGCAGCGACATTGAACCAATTGCGTTTCTTGCAACAAAGGTAAAATCCGTGCAGCGGCGTTTTCACGACCGTCTTGTTTGGGACATGCTTAAAAACAATTCTGCACTTTATGCCGGTGACTTTGTGCGCACCGGTGAAAATTCCATGGCAGAAATTAAGTTTGAATCGGGCACGCTTATTCTTATGGGACAGGACAGCCTTATTGAAATTCTGCCCGAAAGTGAAAGTGCCAAACTGCTTATTGCCGCAGGAAACGTAAACATCAACACAACCCAGAAAATGCGCTTAATGGCCGGTAACGAAATTGTTGAACTTGCAGAAAATTCAATTGTAAACATGACCATTGAACCGCTGCCCGAAGTTGAGGAAATTACGGACAGCGGTGTTGAAAGCGCAAACGCCAGCGGAAGCAAAACCGCCGGGGAAAATGGCGGTGCTGACGCAAGTGCAAGAAACGCGCGAAGCGGAAAAACGCCGGACAGAATAAAAGTTGCAGGTTCTATTGGTAAAAAAAGCAAAGACGACGTGCAGACGGTTGCCTACCAGCCTGCAACCGTGCGGCCAAAAACAACGGCCAGCATAGTAAGCGTAAAGGTTGAACAGGGAAAACTGAGCCAGAATCAGGTAAACGGCGGCGTTGTAGAAGTAAATGCCGGTAAAGAAGTGGTTTTAAGCGCAAAACAGAAAGTTTACACCGAACCTACATTGCTTATCACAAGTCCGCAGGTAAAACACCAGATTGTAAAAAGCCTTAGCGACAAGGCAAACGTTGAATTTGAATGGCAGTCTTACAATCTTCCGAAGGATTACAAGCTTTGCATAGAAATTGCCTACGATGAAAGTTTTAAATACCCGTACAAAACCCTTATGTTTGACATAGGCCAGAACAATGGAACACTTGACGATTTGCCCAACCGCATGATGTTCTGGAAAGCATACCCGGCTGAAGACAGCACAAACGCGCCGGACAAGGAATATGAAAACCTTTTGCAGCGCGGAAGCATTTCCGTTTATTCGGTTACGCCGGTAAAAAAGCTGCGCCCGTTTAACAATGCCCAGCTTACCTACAAAGGTGCAAAAAGCGGCGTAACATTTGCATGGACGCAGGACAATTTTGCAAAGGGCTACCGGCTTGTAATTGCTGCCGGTGAAGATTTTACCACCCCGGTGTTTGATGCAACAACCACCGAAACCAGCATGAACGTTCAGAACCTGCCGAGCGGAAATTTGTTCTGGCAGGTGCAGAGCATTTACGACGCTTCGATGCAAATTGGCGAAACCGAAAGCGAGATTTTTGCTTTTTACGTGCAGGAAAAACCTGAACTTTTGGCACCGCAATGCATAAAACCGGCAAATTTGGAAGTACATTACACCGCCGCCGGCCGTCAGCCGCTGGTTTTTGCATGGCAAAATGTAAGCACGGCAGTTGAATACACACTTTTTATTGCCGATAATCCGCGGCTTAAAAACCCGGAAGTAGAAATTACCACAAAAGAACTGTATTTCAGCCTTGTGCCCGGCAAATACAATCTAGCAGAAGGCAAACCCTGGTACTGGGGCGTAAGCTACATCGACAGCGAGGGAACAGTTTCACAGATGTCGAAAATAAGCAGTTTTTACATGCTTAATGAAAAGCCGTATTTGCACAGCCATGCACCGGGTGATAACTTTGAAATTAAATGCAGCGAACTGAAAAATGTTCTTTTTGAACTGGAAACGAACATGCCGACAGACAGAACTTTTGTAATTGCCAAAGACAAAAACTTTGCAGAAATTGTTTTGCAGGCAGAAATAAGTAAAAATGCCTTTAAAGTTTCCAGTGAACTGCTGCCGGGCGAATATTACTGGCGCGTTAACTGCGGCAAAACAAGCAGCGAAACGCGAAAAATTATTCTGCTTGCAGACGAAGAAAGCGAAAACTAAAAATTGTTTAAGAACATGCCGGCGTGTAAAGGCTTTGGGCGCATTTACGGCGGTACATTTTTTTTCAAATGCGCGCCAAAGGCAAACCGGCTGAACCGGTAAAACCGACCGGACATAACAAACTAAACAAACCATCCGGTTCTGGGCTGTTCGCCCCAAATGACAAAAAAATGTTCTGGGCTTTCAGGCTAGCAGAAAGCTTTTAATATTTCATCCAGATTGTACTCGTCGTCAATTTCTACAAATGGCGTGCCGTTGGCAAGGCAGTCTTCCTTAAAGCCCTTGCTGCAATCTATAAGCCGTTCAAGGTTTACTTCATCGTCAATGCGGTTTTCTATTATGCTGGCATATCTGGAAATGTCTTCAAAATGAGAACGAAGGTAACGTTCGCTCATCACGATAAAAACGGCACGAATTTCCTTAAGGTATTCGGGCGCAAAACTTTCCTTCCACTGCCGCGGAATGTAGCAGCCTTCAATAATCATGTTCTGCCTGTTTTCAATGGCAGTTTTTATCATTTCGGCGGCAAAAGGCCAAAGCCAGAAGCGCATTTTGTAGTCATCTTCCACTGTAAGTTCCGTACGCCCTGTGCGTATAAAGCCCATTTTAAGATGGTCTAGGCTTGTACACGGGTAATGAAATTTTTCTATAAGCTTTTGGGAAACTAAGGTTTTTCCTACGTGGCTAGAACCGCCAATTAAAATAATCATTTTATCTCCGCATAAAAAATTTTACCAATTCAAATTGAACCGAAAGCTAAATTGTTACTGGGTAAGCAATACGGCGCAGCCGGCATCGCAGGCTTTAACATGCGCACCAAATGGCATTGTTTTTTCTGTAAAGCCTGCCTTGCCAGCCAGAACTTTTTCTGCACCGGCAAGCAGTTTTTCTACCGCGTCATTTCCAAGCGGCAAATCGCCGTGGCAGGCCAAAACCGTGTCAAACCTGTCTTTCATTTTTAAAAGTTTTTGCAGGGAAGCAATATATGCCGGCAAATTTCTGCCCGGACCAAACATAAAAATTTCGCTGTTCTGCTGAACAGTGTCGCCGCCAAAAAGCAGCCGTGCATTTACGTCTAAAATTCCAATGCTTCCCGGTGTATGCCCCGGAATGTGAATTATTTCCAGCGGTCTGTCGCCAAGATCCAGCACCTTTCCTTCTTCAACAGCAACGGCACGACCTTTTCCGTTTTTCATGCCGTAATATTCAACTTCGGCTTTATGCATGTAAACACTTTCAAACTGAAAATTGCTGCCAATGTGATCCGGGTCGCCATGGGAAATAATGATTTTAAGCGGCAAACTGGTTATGCTTTCGGCGGTTTCTTTTGCTTTTCCAGCCTGCATTCCAGAATCAATTAAAAGCGCTTCCCTGTTTCCCGTTAAAAGGAAAAAGCGGACAAAACCTTCTTCAATAATCCATGTGTTTTCGTTAAATTGCTTTACTTTGTATTCCATTTATTTCCTCGTTCCATTCAGCCGGAAACTCGTCCCGGCGCTTTATGCTGAATTATCAAATGCAGCTGCATTTAATTGTACACAATTTTTAAAAACTTTATAGCCTTAACGGCATTCAGCTAAAAAAAACCGTTAAAACAAGGCGGCATATAATTTTCAAAACATATTCCACACATTTGCAAAATTGATTAGGATAAAGTACCTATGAGCAAAAAAACAATCGACATGACCGAGGGAAATCCCCTTAAGCTTATTACCTCCTTTACCATTCCAATGATTTTGGGAAACGTTTTTCAGCAGCTTTACACAATGGTAGACACGATGGTTGTTGGCCAGTTTGTAAGCAAGGACGCTTTGGCGGCAGTTGGTGCTACCGGCGCAATTTTGTTTTTAATGATTTCAATTATTATTGGCTTTACGGTGGGCACCGCAATTGTAACCGCGCAGAAAGCTGGCGCAAAAGACGCGGAAGGGATTCGCGCCATTTTTGCTACAGGATTTTTCATCGTTCTGATTGAATCAGTTGCGCTGGTTATAATCGGAAACATCGGCATTCGGCCAGCCCTGCACCTTTTGCGCACGCCGGAAGAAATTATCAGCCAGGCCGACCTTTATTTAAGAATAAACTTTTGCAGCTGCGTTGCACCTATTCTGTACAACATTGTTTCCCAGTTCATGCGTTCACTTGGCGACAGCAAAACGCCGCTTTACGCGCTTATTATTTCTTCCGTTACAAACATTGTTCTTGATTTGGTATTTGTAATTTTTTTCGGCATGGGCGTTGCAGGCGTTGCCATTGCCACGGCAATTGCACAGGCAATTTCGGCGCTTTACTGCCTTGCAGTTACTTTCCGTCATTTTCCTGAATATATTCCGGGCAAAGGCGAATGGAAAATTAACCGCCCGATTGTTAAGACGATATTGAAATTTGGCATACCGATGTCGCTGCAAAACATGCTTGTGTCTTTTGGAATGATGTTCGTGCAGTCTACGATAAACGGTTTTGGTACGAACGTTGTTGCAGGCTTTACGGCCGGAAACAAGCTTGACCAGATTGGCATTCAGTTTATGAATTCGGTTGGTACTGCTTCTTCTACCTATACCGGCCAGAATTTTGGTGCAAAAAAGGTAAACCGGCTTTTTGAAGGCCTGAAGGCTTCCATGATTTTCAATTTTATTATGACTGCCGTTCTTTCGCTTACGCTTGTGCTGTTTGGCAAATACATTGTCCTGCTTTTCGTAAAAACATCCGAAACCGAAGTTATTTCCGTTGCGGTCAAATACCTTAAAATTGTGTGTTCTTTTTACCTGCTGTGCGGCATCAGCAACATTTTGCAAAACTATCTTAGGGGCATAAACTACGTGGCTGTGCCAACTGCTTCCAGCATAATTGAACTTGTGGTGAAAATTGCCGTTGCTTTTGGTTTTTCCTGCATGTTTGGGCATAACGGCATTTGGTGGGCGTGGCCTGTTGCTTGGTTTGTTACCGATGTTTTTCTGTTTGGCTATTTGTTTTTTAAGGCAAACCCGGCGTTAAAAAAAATGTTTTTGCAAACCAGCCAAAACTAGTGAAAACTAGCTAAAAACAAAAAAACGCATAAAAATCCCGAAACAAGTTTTCGCCTGTTACGAGGAATGAATAAAAAATTGGCCAAATGCCGAATTTTATAAAACACGACATTTGGCCAATTAGATTATTTTAATTCAAAACTTATAAAATCCACAGCGCCTGAACCGGCGTAAGTGAAGTACAATGGCTTTTTGCCTTTATCAATAGCAAGGGCTGCACCAAAATCCTGCCAGTCGCCACAAGCTTCTACAGGAATTTCAGCAACGATTTTACTGTCAGCATCCCGGCCATCCTTAACAACAAACTTACCTTTGCTACAAGCCGCAGACTTTTCGCAAAGCTTACCGGCACGGCCAGTGTCACTAGTTCCACGCACCTTTACGCTAATCCAGTTTGCCTTTTCAAAATTAAAATAGCGGTAACCGGCAGTTGCACCATCCTTCATATTGTTTATAAACTGGTTCGGATTTTCCTCTCTGTCAATTCCTTCCTGAGTAAAAGCCGGATGTTCCTGATTCTGCTGGTCTTCCAAGCTTTCAGTTGTGCCATTTTTACTGTAAAGATGGCAGGCAATGCGGGCTTCGTAAACTCCTTCATCTTTAAGTGGTCCTCCATTCAAACCGCAGGAAGTAACTTCTGCCTGATAGAATTTTTCTCCATCAAACTTAATTTCTTCTGCACAAGCCTGGCGGCTAAAAAAGTGTCTGTTTGTCTGGCGGTGATAAAATACATACCACTTGCCGTTTACAAAGGCCACGCTGCCATGAGTATTTCCACGGTAGTTCAGTGCTTCTTTATTTCCATTAGCCCCAATATCAGAATTACTTACAAGTACACCGCCAAAACGGTAATTTCCCAGCGGCGTGTCTGCCACAGCCCAGCAAAGTTCATGCATCCAGGTTGAACTGTAAATAAAATAATATTTTCCGTTGATTTTACGAACCGAACTTGCTTCAAAAAAAGGATGCTCAGCATATTCAGTGCCCGGAGCGGCAGTAATAATTGGAAGATTTTCTACAGGGGCGGTTTTTACAGTCAGCATATCCCGTTCCAGCTCCATTTTCTGGCTGTTTTTATCTTTATTTGGCATGTCCGCATATCGTGGACTGTTTCCAGAATAAAGGTAGATTCGCTCATCATCATCTATAAAAATACCCGGGTCAAACTGGCGGGTATCGTTTTCAGTTCCCAAGGCACGGCCATCTGGCCAGCGAACAAAGCCTAAAAACTCGTATTCTCCGGCAGGTTCATCACAAACCGCAACACCAATTTCCTTTAATACATCCAAACAATAATAAAGGTAAAACTTTCCATCCAATCCCTGACAAACATCCGGTGCCCACAAGGCGTGGCTCCCGTCTGCATTTCTAGGATCTTGAGTTTTCTTAAAAATTACACCTTCGTAACGCCAGTCAGACAAATCCGTTTCCGGCGCAGACCAGCACACATAATCATTCTGACAATAAACATCGCCATTAAATTTGTCGTGGCTGCCATAAATGTAAAGTCGGCCATTAAAAACACGAGGTCCTCCATCTGGAATATACTCGTAACTTGGAAGATATGGATTAAAAACCTGATTTTTCACTTTGCCCCCCGTTAAAATTCAGCCTGAATTATTCAGTTTTCTGCTTTGCGTAAAACCGAAAGTTTGGTAATTACCATTTGCCCAAAAACTGAAAATATTTATAAAATCAGCATTCGGGCTTTTAAATAATTATACATCCTAAAACTGAAAAATGGTTTATAATTCTTGTTGAAGCATGGAGACATTAAATGATTTACGATATTACACAACCACTTTTTGAATGCGAAGTTTTTCCCGGCGACCCGAAACCTGAAAAAAAAATAATGCTTAGGCTGGAAAAAGGCGATGTTTGCAACCTTACGGCTTTTTCAATGTGCGCCCACAATGGAACGCATGTTGATGCGCCTTTTCATTTTATTGAAGACGGCAAGGGAATTGATAAAATTGCCTTGGAAAAATTTATTGGCCCGGCTTACGTAAGACAGCACAAAGGCGATGTAAGTGCCAGCGATGCAAAAGAGATTCTGGAAAAGGCAAAGGCCGCCCACAGTGGTGCAGAAAAAAAGATTTTAATAAAAGGCCAAGCGGTGGTTACTTTGGAAGCGGCTAAGGTTTTTGCCGACGCCGGCGTGGATTTGGTTGGCAATGAATCGCAAACCGTAGGCCCGGAAAATGCGCCCAAAGACGTTCACCTTGTTCTGCTTGGTGCAGAAGTTGTACTGCTGGAAGGAATTAGGCTTGGTGCTGTGCCGGAAGGTGCATACTTTTTGAACTGTGCGCCGTTAAACCTTACGGACACGGATGGCGCGCCTTGCCGTGCCGTGCTGATTGACAATTTACTTTAAGCGAAAAACCCCGGCCAAAAACCGGGGTGAAGAACGCGCCAAAACTACCAGTCCCTCCATTCGCCTGTTATGTCTTCGTTTTCATCCTGAATGAAATTGAAAAAACAGGCTGTTTGAATGATATATGCACAAATGTCTTCCCTCTGATCCGTTTCAATAAGGCTGAAATCGCATTTTTCGTTCAATTCGTTCAGGGCAAGAACGGCTTTCTTCACGGAATCCATAAAGTTTCCGCTTTGCGCCTTAAAACAGCAAGACATTTCCCTGTAATACGCATTCAAAATCTTCCTGACTTTCAGAACATCCCAAACATGATAATCACCGTCGCAATATTTGATAAACGCCAGCATTCCAGTCAGCAGGCGCTTTTTTATCAGGTTCAATTCTTTTTTGCTTTTAGCCATTTCAATTTGCAAACTGAAAAGTTTACAACCTCCTTTTTTTTGAAATATAGCGGATAGTGATTCTCTGGTCTATCCCAAAAGAACAGACTGTAAAAATTTGTGCAAGGCATTTCAATTTTAACTGATGGCTATAATTTAAAATGCACCGATTATTTAAGCCTGCACTATTGATTAAAATCTTTATTTTATATAAACTTATGTAAATCATATTTATTTGAAAGAATCACCGGAAAGAAGGAGGTGACAATATATGGCAACAATTCAGGTTGACGATTCAGAAAACCTTGAAAAAGCAATCAAACGTTTTAAACGTATGGTTGAAAAAGAAGGCATCATTCGCGAATACAAAAAACGTGAATATTTCGAAAAACCTTCTACAATTCTTCACCAGAAGAAAACAACTTTGGAACGCAAACTTTTGAACAAAAAACGTAAGTCTGAAAAAAAAGACTACTAAGTTCTGTTAGTTCTATAAAAAATCCTTTCAGCAAGCTGAAAGGATTTTTTTTGCCTTTTTAAGCTGGCGGTTATTTTTTTACGATGATTCTAATATAAAAGTTTTACACTTCTTCATAGCCAGCAAATAAAAAATATAAGATACAATCAATCCGCATCTAGTTTTCATTTTTTCTTGTATTTTATTTATAAGAAGATTGATACTTTCTCCCAAGGCTTAATCTGTCATTCCGAACTGGTTAGCCTTCGGCGGCGGCGCACGGAATCTGCCCGGCTTAATGTTGGATTCTGTACAAAGCCGTAACAGGCTGTCAATTTCAGCAAGATAAATGGAATTTTTTCAGGCGGAGCGTTTTTTAGAATTTAGTTCATTGCAGAAATTTTTGCAGTACGTTTTTTAAGCAAAATATTCTGGATTTCTGCGCGGAATATGGCACATTCTTCTGCCAACAGAAGAATGTGCCGGTAAAAGACGGGTAAAAACTATACGGCAGGCGGAACAAAAAGAATGTCACGCTGCAAAAGTTCGTCAATAAGGCGTTCAAAATAACCGGCGGCGTTTTCTTCCGTTTCTACGTGGTCGTGAATAATGATTATTTCTTCAGCTTCCACGCCTTCCGGGGCACAGCACACGACCGGTGCAGGTTTTACGGCATTGCCAAAAGCTAACTGCACGTTGGCAAGACTGTTTTCTATAGTAAACTTATTGCCCGGCCTTATGCAGTATTCCTGAAAATCAAAAGTCCACATGGTATCAACTTTTTTCAGCTGGTCAGCGCCAATGCCGCAGCGGGCATAGGATTTTGCATTGATGCCGGTGTTTTTAAGGGTTACAAAACCATTGCATCGCAGATATTCCTGAATTTTTTCTGCATTTTTGCCGCCCTGATCGCCATAAGGAAAGCGGAACATTTTGAATGGGCGCTGGATATTTGCCATTGCATAGGCTTTTGCAAGCAGTTCTTCGTTCTTTTCAATTTCTGCACATGCCTGTTCAAAGCTTATTTCGCTAAAATGCGGATGGCTGTAACTGTGGTTTTGCAGAATCATTCCGTGCAGAAGGGCATACACAGCGCCTTCAAAGTTTTTCTCTAAGAATTCTCCCCAGCAGAACATTGTTGCCTTTATTTTTCTTGAATAAAGGTAGTCTACAAGTATGCCATTGCGCATGGTCGGCACGTCGTCAATTGTCAAATAGGCAGGTATCATTTTTTCCCCTTTTTCTGTGTTGTTTTTTGCGGTTTATTTGCCGCAGTACGGCAAAAGTTCTATCAGTTTGTCCACCGCTTCCGGCGCAGTTGCCCAGCTTGTTGCAAAGCGCACAACGGTGTGTTCTTCGTCATATTTTTCCCAAAAGCTGAATGATACGGATTTTTTCAATTCTTCCATTAAAGCGTCGGGCAAAATTACAAACTGCTGGTTTGTCGGTGAATCAATAAAGAACTGATAGTTTTTTTCCTTAAAGGCATTTTTCAATTTTTCGGCCATTAAAATTGCATGGCGGCTTATCTGCATGTACAAGTCGCTGGTAAAAAGCGTATCAAACTGTGTGCCAAGCAGGCGGCTTTTTGCCAGCAGCGCACCGTGGCGTTTTACAAAATTGTCAAAATGCGGCGGCATGTTGTTTTTGGTATAAACTATTGCTTCGCCGCAAAGTGCGCCAACTTTTGTTCCGCCAATTGAAAAAACGTCCGTAAGTTCGGCAATTTGCGAAAGATTCAGGCTGACGTTAAGGCTTGCAAGCCCATAACCAAGCCGGGCACCGTCCATGTAAAGCGGCAGCTTGAAGTTTCGGCACACTTCCGAAAGTGCTTTCAGTTCTTCAAATGTATAAAGCGTACCGTATTCGGTAGGGTGCGAAATGTAAACCATTCCCGGAAAAACCATGTGTTCGTGGTTCTGGTCGGCGTAAAAGTTCTGTACGTAGCTTTGCAAAACACCGGCATTCAGTTTGCCGCTGCTGTGCGGCAACGGCAGAACTTTATGACCGGTGTATTCAATTGCGCCTGCTTCGTGGCAGCCTATGTGACCGGTTTCGGCACAAACCACGCCTTCAAAACTTTGCAGAAGTGAATCTATTACTATCTGGTTACACTGAGTTCCGCCACATACAAACTGTATCTGGGCATTGGGGCAGCCGCAGCTTTGTGCTATTTTCTGCTTGGCGCTTAATGTAAACCGGTCATAACCGTAGGAACTAGTCTGTTCAAAGTTGCTTTTTGCAATGTTTTCCAGTATCTGCGGATGCGCGCCTTCCGTGTAATCGCTTTCAAAATTCAGCATTTTTCTTCCCTTTTATGTTGTTTTATGTTGGTTACAAACTGCGGTTTTGTTCCAATTCGGCCGGATGTTTTATTCGCATATTTCTATTTTGTTGCCGTCAAAGTCTATTATGCAGCTTTCGTAATAGCCGTCGCCGGTTGTGCGCGGCTCGCTCGCAACGGTAAAGCCGTCATTTTTTAACCGGGCTGTCAATTGGTCTACGGCTTCCCTGCTTCCGGCACTGAATGCTATGTGGTTGTATCCTGCGTGTTCGGTGCCGGTTTGGCCGGGTAAAACAGCAGGTTTCTGCATAATTTCAAGGCGGGCACCATCCTGAAAGGTTAAAAAGTACGAAGAAAACTGTGTTTTCGGATTTGTGTATCCGTCATTTGGTTCTGCACCAAAGTATTTTACAAAAAAGTTTTTAGCCCTTTCCAGGATGCTTACGTACATGGCGCAGTGTTCTATTTTCAATTTTTTTTACCTTAATGTGGAATTTCTGAGCTGAATGCCACTACCTGATTTCGGCCGTTGCGCTTGGCTTCGTACATGGCTGTATCTGCTTTTTTGATTATTTCGTGGTAGTTTGCGCCGTGATAAACGGCTGTGCCAATACTTACGGTAAAATGGCAGATGCCGTTTTCGTACTCTTCTACCCTTTGCCTTATTTTTTCTGCTACTGCTTCGGTCTGGTTTTCATCAGAATTTGGCAGAATTACTACAAATTCTTCACCGCCCCATCTTATTACAATATCCGAATCGCAGATGCAGCTGTTTATTATTTTTGTAAGCTGCACCAGTACCTGATCTCCAACGTCGTGGCCGTATTTGTCGTTTATTTTCTTGAAAAAATCCAAGTCCATCAGCATAATGCCGGCTTTTTCCATGTGAAAAATGTCTGTGCCTTTTATGCAAAGGTCTGCAATTTTGTTGCGGTTAAAGGCGTGGGTCAGCTGGTCATGCATCATGGCGCTTTCCAGCTTAAGCTGAAGGCGATACTGTTCGGCGTAAGATGATTCAAGTATGTGTACCACAACTTCGCTTCCAACAAGGCACGGTATGCCAAGGGTCATCATAAGGCTTATGCTTTCGTAGTGGTTTATCGGGTACGAAACAAGAATGTCGGCCATTAAAAGCGCATGAAAAAATACAGACCATCGCCTTGGTGCGCAGAATCCGTAAGCAAGAAACATCAGCTGCATGATAATAAAGCCTTCGTTTGCGTGCTGTTTTATCGGAAGATAATAAATTGCCCAAATGGTGCACCACATTATGCCGTGCAGCATGCAGTAGGAAAATGGTATGACTATTTTATAATTGTTTACCCGGCGTACCGTGTATATGTACACAGTAAGAGGCAAAAGCATGAAAAAACGCGGAATGAATGTTTCACGAGCAAGGCGGCCAAAAAGCTGACAGTCGGAAATCCAGTAAGTTGTGCTGGCTAAAACAGAAATTATTATTGTCCATTCTGCCATTTTTCTGAAATAATCGTACTTTGACTGATAGAATGCATCTCTGTCTTCTTTTGTAAGCCGTGCTATGTAGTCCATAATCATAAATTATACATCGATTATATATTTTGCGCTAGCACGCTTGTGCTATTTACTTTTTCTCTAACTGCCATTGATGTAAGCACAAGGCACAGTTTGCATCCGCAAACTCTGCCCTTTTTTTGTTTTTTTCTTTAACAAAATGCATTTATTGAATTCCCAATAAGCGAAGTCTGGTATTTTTCAGTTTGTGCTTGTGTTTAATAGTTGTTTTTTGTAAAGTTTAGAAAAGTTTTTTGAGAGGTTGTATGAGAGGACTTGTTCAGAGAGTGCAATATGCAAAATGCGTGGTAGACGGCAAAACTACCGGCGAAATTGGCAAGGGCTTTTTGCTTTTGCTGGGTGTTACCCACAGTGATACGAAAGAAAGCGTAGAAAAACTTGTTGAAAAGGTGCACAAACTGCGCATTTTTGAAGACGAAAACGGAAAAACCAACCGTTCCCTTGATGATGTTAACGGACAGCTGCTGGTAATTTCGCAATTTACCCTTTACGCAGACACCAGCCGCGGTGCGCGCCCCGGTTTTGAACCTGCGGCAAAAGCACCACAGGCAAACGAACTGTATGAATACTTTTTAAACAGATGGCAGGCTCTGTATGGTGACGTTCAGCACGGCATTTTTGGCGCTGATATGAAAGTTTCACTTTTAAATGACGGGCCTTTTACCGTTATGCTGGAAGTTTAACAGCCTGAACATTGATTTTCTGATGAAAAAATTCAGGCTGAAAACTTTCCGCTTACAAATCCTTCTATTTAATAGTAAATTTTTACCATTCCCAAATAGCGCGGTTCGTTATAAGAAACTGAACCGCTGCTGTCAACAACGGCAAAAGCAAAGGCGGCCACATACCAGGGACCATCGGAAGTTACCGTGCCTTCAAAGTCACCGATACTATCATTCCCCGGATAATAGGTTGAATTAAACTGAAAGTTACTGCTTCCGTTAGCACGCTTATAGCCGCTTTCTGAATAAATAGTTTCTTTAAACAGCCTGATTGTTACATTCTGATTAGAAGAGCTAGGAGGAACCGAAATATCATTACCACCAAGTTTTTTATAATTATAATTGTCCAGCTTATTTTTTCCGCCAGAACCTGCTGCAACAACTGAAGAAGCCTGACTGATGCACGTAGAACGGTCGCTGTAAATTCTGTAATAAATTGCCGTTCCCCTATAAATGTTTCCGGCCGGCTGGTTATAATAACTGGAATCCAAAGTTGTAAAACGGTACAAATTATTTACAGGGTCGTCGCAGTTTGGAGATGTAACACTGCCACTTGAAGAGCCAGAAGAACCAGAACTGCCACCGCCGCCACCGCTTACACCACAGGCAGAAAGTACAAAAATTAGGGAAATACCAAACCAGGCTGAAAATAATTTAGAAAAGTAACAGTTTTTTTTCATAGACTGATAAGAGAACCAAAAAAATACAGTTTTTTTGGGTTTAGGTTAAGCGCAACGCAGAAATTGCATTAAGTTTTTCTGCACTGAAAGAAACACCAAAAGGATTTTCAGCGTTTCGTAACATACAAAGCAGCAGACACATAAAGCCTGCTGTAACAAAAAAGCCTGCCGTTTGTAGCAGGCTTTCATATCACTTAAAGTTTTCCGTTAATTTCAAGGTTCAGCAATCTTGTTTTTGCCAAAGATGTCCAGCCGTCATTAGGAAAAGCTTCAGAAAGCTTTTTATAAGCTTCTGCGGCTTTATCAATATTTCCGCGTGTTTCTTCAATGCGGCCAATATTGAACAATGCACGAGGAGCCGCAACAAAGTTTTCTGTATCAGCAGCCGTCTGCAAATATTTCACGGCAGAATCCAAATCGCCCATTTCTTCGCTACAAACACCACACTGGTAATAGCAGATGCCGGCTGTATAAGCCTTTGTATTTGCATTAACAGCATCCAGCCAGTACTGACAGGCATTTGAATAGTCAGCTTTTGCAAATGCAATTTCTGCCATAAGCATTTTTGCACGAACAGCAACAACGCCCTTTGAATTTGCATCAGCAACTGCTTTTGCACGTTCAAACAAGGCACTTTCTTTTGCTGTCAATTCAGCATCTTTCAAAACAGATCTTGCTTCAGAAAGTTCGTAAGTAATTGAATCGATTTCTGTAAGACCAGTCTGTACTTTTTTGGTAGTTACGCTGGAAATTACCAAAACCAAAGCAACGGCAACAAGAAGTGCCAGAATAATTCCTAAAAACAAAAAGCGAAATTTAACCAGAAACTGGCTCAACTTATCAGAAAAGCTAACTTTCTCTTCTTTTTTTGCTTGTTCGTTTTGTGACATATTATCTCCTACTTTATCTGCAATTCCTTAATCAGTCGCGACAAATACGTTCGTTGAATTCCCAGCACTTTTGCAGCCTCAGTCTGATTCCATCTGACTTCATTCAAAATTTGCAAAATGTACTGTTTTTTAAAACGGTCAACCGCTGATTTAAGGCTTTTATCGCTATCGTTTAAATTATCAGAAAGCGGCAATATATTCAAGCTGTTAAGGCGCAAATGGTCTTTTTCAATTACCGGCGGCGGCGCATTAAAGCATGCACTTTCAATGCATGAAGAAAATTCTAAAAAATTGCCATTCCAAAATGAATTTTTCAGAAGGTTTGCTGCTTCATCAGAAAAACCGGTAAAATGCTTATTGTACTTTTTAGAAAAAATTTCCAAAAACATTGCCGCCAAATCCTCAATATCCTCCTTACGCTGACGAAGCGGCGGCACATTTAACGGCAAGTTGGAAATTAAATTAAAAAGTCCGCGGTTAAAAGTTCCGCCATCAGCCAAATCTTCCAGATTATTCTGCGAAGAAAAACTGAAACGGCACGAATACTTTTCAATATTTTCAAATAAAAACAACTGAATATCTTCAGAACTTTCATCAATTTCGTCAAAATGCAGCATGCCCGGTCTGGTTTCTAGCAAATCAGTTAAAAACGCAAGCGTAAGGATTTTGCAATTAAGCCGCATAAAAACAGATTCCGAATTCTGACTGCATTTATGCAGATACCGGGCAAAAAAACATCGTCCAGAATTTTGGTCTCCGTAAAAAAGCAGAGGACTCTGACTGTTTTTTAATGCTTCCAAAACAGATACAAGGCTTTTTGCAGCCGGACTGTTTGCAACCAATTCTCTTTGCTCGCTTAAAACGAAAGTTGAATTTGTCATATTTTCACTTTTACAAAAAAAATGCATTGTCTTTGCGACAATGCATTTTAGAACAAAACGGTGAACTAAAGGCAAGCTAGCACTTTAAACTTTAACTTCGCCGCTTTTAAAGTTTGCGGTAAACCTTAAAACAGAAACTGAAGCGTAGCAAAACCACGCTTCAAATTAAATTATTTCTTGTTTTTAATCATATCACCAAGTGTGAATGAACCTTCATCCTCATCCTGGTTAGATGACATATAGCGTTCCATTTCTTCACGTTCACGCTGGCGTTTAATGTCGCGTACAGAGAAAGAAACTTTCTGTTTCTCCGGCAGAACATCAACAACAAATACACTGATTTTGTCGCCAACTTTGTATTTTGTAACAGCTTCTTCGTAAGAAACTTCGCGGTCTTCTGAAAGATTAGCCTTGTTGATAAGACCTTCAATTCCACCAGGTGCGCGTACAAATACACCAAAGTCTGTAATTGAAACGATTTCACCTTCAAGAATTGATCCGTGGTGGTATTCCTTGCAGAAATCTTTCCATGGGTCATCAAAAAGCTGTTTAACGCCCAAGCGAATGCGGTGCTGTTCAGGGTCGCTTTCAAGAACAACTGTTTCAATTTCTTTGCCAACAGAAAGTTCGCTACCCGGATGCTTGATTTTCTTTGTCCAAGAAAGATCATCAACGCTTAAATAACCGTCAATGCCTTCTTCGATTTCAACAAATGCACCACTGTTAGTGATTTTTGCAACTTTACCAGTAATTTTTGTTCCAACTGGATATTTGTTACCGATTTCGTCCCATGGGTTTGCAGTAACCTGTTTAAGACCCAAAGAAACGCGACCAGCCTGAATGTCATAACCAAGAATCATGCATTCAATTTCATCACCAATTTTAACGACATCTTCCGGCTTGCTGATTTTTTTAACCCAAGAGAATTCACTGATGTGTGCGAGACCTTCAATTCCTTCTTCAAGTTCAATAAATGCACCAAAGTCAGTAAGTTTTGTAACTTTACCTTTTACAACGTCATCAACATGGTATTTATCTTCAAAATGCAACCATGGATCTTCGCTGAAATGTTTCAAAGAAAGATTGATGCGTTTGTCATTCGGATCAAGACGGATAACTTTAAGTTCAATTTCCTGACCTTTCTTAACGAAATCTTTAGGACGTGTTACGTGTCCCCAGCTCATGTCATTGATATGGAGCAATCCGTCGAAACCACCCAAATCAATAAAAGCACCAAAGCTTGTAAAGCTTTTTACTTCACCTTTTACAGTGTCGCCAATCTTAACATTGTTGAAAAATGCTTCACGGTTAGTTTCAATTGATTCTTCAAGATATTTACGGCGGCTAACAACGATATTAACCTTATTATCTGAATACATGCGATCAATGTAGAACTTGCTTTTTACGCCGATAAGTTTTTCCGGACGGTCAACTTTCTGGCTGTCTGACTGGCTGATTGGCAAAAATGCCTTTGCACAACCACACAAGTTAACTTCAAAGCCGCCTTTAACCTGCTTTTCAATTACGCCGTCAACTGCTGTTTTATCTTGAAATGCCTGACGAAGCAATTTTTTAGAAGCCTGAATATCGGCTTTCTGTTTTGAAACGATAACTTCGCCATGTTTGCTTTCTTTCTGAACAAGAACAACGTTAACTTTATCACCGATTTTCGGCACTGCCGAAAACTCCGAAATCGAGATTTTACCTTCTGATTTTAATCCCACATCAAGGAACACCTGATCGCTTGTAACCTGGATAACTTCGCCTTCTACCAGCTGTCCCTCTTCAAGTGATTCGAGACTTTTCAGATACTCTTCCTGTAATTGTGTTTGAACGTTACTCTTGGAGTCCTGAGATTCATTCATTTCCACATCCTTCTCTGCCATATTAAACCCTTGTATATGAATTTTATTTATTATTATCTCACAAACCTGTTCTATCGTCAAGTCTGATGTATCAATATACACTGCGTCATCTGCTTTTTTTAATGCGCCAACCGCTTTCTTTTTATCAAGTTCGTCGCGTTCCTTAATTTTCTGCTTGATTTCTTCTAGCGTCAGGTCAGAAACACCCTGATTGAAACGCCGCAAAGCCTGAACTTCGATGGAAGCATCAAGATAGAACTTGTGTTCGGCATCGGGAAAAACAACAGTCGTAATATCCCGGCCTTCGCAGATTATGTTCAATTTAGAAGCCAGCGCCCGAACTTTCATATTTACAATGTCGCGAATTTGGGAAATTGACGACACCTGCGAAACCTTTCCGTCAATTTCATCAGTGTGAAGCAAATCTTCAACATCGTTTCCCTGCAAAAAAAGCCGGCTGTTTCTGTAATCAATCGAAAGCTTTTCAGCGTGGGCAATCAATTCAGCTTCATTCTGAATGTTTATGCCGTTTTTTAAGGCTGAAAGCGTAATCGCCCTGTAAAAACTGCCGGAATTAACAAAAGTAAGGGAAAGCCTGTCTGCAATCAAATGCGCAATCGTACTTTTGCCTGTTCCAGCAGGTCCGTCTATTGCAACAACCATTTATTTCTCCGTTTTTCTTCTATAATAAACACAGTTCTGCTTAAAATCTTTGCAAAAAACTGAACTTTTAATAGTAATGCTTATCGTCGTCTTCAATTTTTGAAGATTCAGACGGGCTTACCCTTTCAGCAGTTTCTGCTTTTTCAGCCGGCTTACGAATAAACAGGCTTGCCGAACTTGCACCAGTATCCGCATGTTCTGAAAATTCAAATTTTTCAGTTTTTTCTTCACTGCGTTCATGGCGGCGCGGCGGCAATTCCTTTCTGCGCAGACAAAGTTCAAGCAAATCGTTAACTTCGTCCTGACTCAGTTCTCGGAACTGACCGTCACCCAACTCTTCACCAAGGGCATTTTTTGTTGTTAAATTGCCAATGCGAACACGCACCAGCGACTTAACGCGCATGTCAAAACTTTCCAGCACGCGGCGAATTTCACGGTTCTTGCCTTCAATTAGAACAATGCGCATTTTGCGCGAATTTATGCCTTCAGCAAACTTGCACTTGTAAAAAACGCCTTCAACGCGCACGCCTTTCATAAATTTTTCAGGCAGGCTGCGCGGATACGGCAGGCTGGTTTCTACGATGTATTCCTTTTCCAGCTCTGCGGAAGGATGGGAAACTTTCGCCGCAAAATTACCGTCATTGGTAAAAATAATCAGGCCGCTAGAAAACATATCCAGACGACCAACATTATAAAGGCGTTCGTCAAAATGTTCTTTCAGCAGGTCAGACGCAACAGCGCGGCCTTTTTCGTCATACAAAGAACAAACGTAGCCAATCGGTTTATTGAGCAAAACGTAGCGTTTGGTTTCTTCAGCTTTAAGAATTTTGCCGTCAACCATAATCTGGTCTTCGGCGGTAACTTTTGTGCCAAGTTCAGTTACGGTTTCGCCGTTTACCTGCACACGGCCTGCAAGAATGAATTCTTCGCAGGCACGGCGGCTGGCCAAACCACTGCGCGCCAGTGCAAGCTGAAGGCGCATCGGGCCGTTTTCATTATTGCCCAGAATATCGGAATTTTCAGCACGCCTGAAATCCTTTCTGTACTGCTTGTAATTAATCGTTTTTTCAGCCTGTCTGTAACTTTCGCGGTTTTCATTCTGGTGTGCATGATGATATTTTTCACGGCTTCCGCCGTTCTGATAAAAATCATCATCTTTTTTAAAATGTTCGTCTCTCTTAAAATCACGGGAACGCGGACTTTTTTTAGCGCCAGTCCTGAAATCAAATTTGTTAAATCGTTTATCTTGCAAGTTCAAATCTCTCACTTTCGGTTTCATCAAGTTTTGGAAGATCAGCAATGCTGTTCATTCTGAAGAATTTCAAGAATTCTTTCGTAGTTCCATATTGGGAAGGTTTTCCGGGCACGTCTTTTTTGCCCACTTCCTTAATCAGTGTTCGTTCGTGCAAAAGCCGAATCATATTATCAACCGAAACACCGCGAATTGCTTCAATTTCGGCACGGGTGATGGGCTGTTTATAGGCAATGATTGACAGCGTTTCCATTGCCGCCTTGGAAAGCCGGTTGTCATTTTTCTTGCCGTAACGGTCTTTCAAAAATTCCCAAAGTTCTTCTTTAGGGCTTATTATCCAGCCGCCGCTAATCTGCACTAAAGAAACACCAGAATCGTCAGAACGGTATTTTTCCTGCAAATTTTCAACGGCAGCTTCTACAACTTCAAGGCCAAGGTTAGAAATTTTAGACAAAGCCTGACAATCAAGCGGCTCGCTTTCAAGATAGAAAATCGCTTCTATCAAAGCGGTTTCTCTTTGCAAATCAACTTCCATTTTTAACTCTCAAACGGCTTAATTTTTATGTCGCCAAACAGTTTATTTTGGTAAATGCAGGCAATTTTTTGTTTTACGGCTTCCAGAATTGCCATAAATGCGCAAACTACGTCCAGAAGGCTTTTTTCACGGACAATCAAATCGGTAAAATAGCACTCGCCTTTGTTTTCAAAAAATTCGCTCATCAGCGTAATTTTTTCGCTGGTGGTAATTTCTTCACGCATATCAAGAATTTTTTCAGCAGAAAAGGCTGAAATCAAATCAGAAAAAACTTTCAGCAAATCCCAGGTATCAACCTGTTCCCAAAGTTCTTCCTCTTCAAACGGAAGAATGCGCTGAATTTTCCGCCTTTCAATGCTCCACTCCGCTTCTTCTTCCTTTCGTTCCATCAGTTCAGAAAGTTTCTTGAACTTCTGGTATTCAATAAGCTTGTCAACAAGTTCCTGACGCGGGTCTTCAATTTCTTCATCATCAAAAGTAACTTCAACCGGCAAAAGCATGCGCGACTTTATGTGCAGCAAGTCTGCCGCCAAAGAATAAAAATCGGTCAGATTATCCAGATCAGTGCTCACTGCATAGTCAAGATAGTCAAGATACTGCTCAGTAATTTCGCCAACCGGAATGTCGTAAATATTTATTTCGTTTTTCTTTATAAGAAAAAGCAGCAAGTCCAAAGGCCCTTCAAACTTGCCTAACTTGAACTTTGTACCGTCGTCAACTGTTTCAGTCAACTCTTCCTGTGCTGTTTCCATAATTCCACACCTTGATCGCCTAAACCGGCCAATATTTGGGAATATTTTTGCCCCGTTATAGGGTCGGCACATTCCGGCAAAATCTCAAGCAAAGGCACCAGCACAAACTGACGTTCGTGCATCAGGTAATGTGGAATTATCAGCGGTTTCCGGCAATTTTCTTCACGAATTATTTCATTGCCGAAAAGTTCTATATCAATATCAAGTGTTCTTGGACCTTTTTCTACAACATTCAGCCGCACGCGACCAAAAGAATTTTCTATGGACTGGCAAACTTCCAGAAGTTCACGCGCACTGCCCTGCCATTCGCCGCAAACCGCCATGTTCAAAAAATCTGCCTGATTTTCTACATAGCGCGCTTTTGTTTTATAAATGGAAGAACAGCGCAAATTGGCAAGAACTTCGCTTAATTTAACGCACGCCGCATCCAAAACTGCGTTGCACTGCATCAGGCTGCCATCGCTTTTTACAAACGGCAAGTTAGAACCAAGTCCAAGAACAGCTAGCATCAGAACAATTCCTCTGGTGGCAAAGGCTTTTTACCGATTGTTTCTTTTGCAGGTGCAGCCGCAGGTTTTGCAGCGGCTTTTGCTTTTGCTGCATCAGAATCAGCAGAAACGCCTACGCTGATTTTATCATCAGCAGGTTTTGCACCTGTTTTTTCAGCATTTTTAATGCTCTGTCCGGGGAAAAGTTTTGTACGGATTTCCGTTTCAATTTTCTGGCGGAATTCGGCATTGCTTTCCAAAAATGCCAGGGCATTTTCACGTCCCTGTCCGATTTTTTCATCGCCAACAGAGAACCATGCACCGCTTTTTTTGATTATTTCGTGCTTAACGGCTGCATCAAGCAGGCTGGAAGTTGCAGAAATACCTTTACCGAAGAAAATATCCAGTTCAATTTTGCGGAAAGGCGGCGCAACCTTGTTTTTTACAACCTTTACGCGTACGCGGTTACCAACTGCATCTTCTTCGCCCTTTACTTCAATTGACTCAATGCGGCGAACGTCAAGACGAACAGAAGTATAAAATTTAAGTGCGTTACCACCGGTTGTAGTTTCCGGGTTACCGAACATTACACCAATCTTCATGCGAATCTGGTTAATGAAAATTACGAGACAGTTGCTTTTGCCGACAATTGCAGTAAGTTTACGCAATGCCTGACTCATCAAACGTGCCTGCAAGCCCATCTGTGATTCACCCATTTCGCCTTCAATTTCTTTCTGCGGCGTTAAGGCTGCAACCGAGTCGATGACGATAATGTCAACCGCGCCGGAACGCACAAGATTTTCACAAATTTCAAGTGCCTGTTCACCTGTATCCGGCTGAGACACCCACAGATTGTCAATGTCTACGCCAAGATTTTTTGCATATACAGGGTCAAGGGCGTGTTCAGCATCGATGAATGCAGCAATTCCGTTCAATTTTTGTGATTCGGCAATTGCATGCAGCGCCAGAGTTGTATTACCAGAAGATTCTGGACCGTAAATTTCAATAATACGGCCGCGGGGATAACCGCCAATACCAAGTGCTTCATCCAGAAGAATGGAACCTGAAGGTATTACGTCAATTCCAGCTGCATCGGCATGGGTACCAAGCTTCATCAAAGAACCCTGTCCAAATTGCTTCTCAATTTGCAAGCGCGCAGCTTCCAAAGCTTTCATTTTTTCCGACATGTCTGCCGGATTTTCTGTTTCAACAGTCATTTTTGCCACCTTTTCCTCCCACACAGTAATAAATTAGGTGCAAATAAAAAATTTTAGCAATTTTTGCAAAAAAACATCATTATTTTAAAAACATTTTAAATTAGAACGGTATTTTAAGCGAACAAATTATTTCAGTTCACCCTGAATTGGCTGATAAACAGTTTTACCGTGCAAAACAATTTTAGTGCCCACAAAATCAATTCTGCCTAAAATCTGCAAAGGCCGTTCAGGGTCAATGTGCGTAGGCTTGTCTACTACAAGCGAAACAATGCCGTCAATACGAGACATGGTTTCATAGCCGATAACAAAATCGCACATATACTGGTATTCGTCTTCAACTACGTTTGCAACACGACCACTCCAGACAACCCAGCAGTCCTGATACAGATACGGCGTTTCAGAAACCTGCGCATAAGTAAAATTATCCTGAGCATTGTCCTTAACCGTTTCAAAGTCAGGTTCCTGCACAAAAGCCTGCAAATCAAGCATCTTAGACTTAATTGCACTGGATGCGTTTGAATTAAGCACACGGTTAATTTCAACAATAGCCGCATTGTCACGGTGTTTCTGAAAATAATCAATGGCTTTATCGTGAGAATTAGTAATTTCTGAAGAAGTCAAAATAAGATTGTGGATTCCGCCCTTAACGTCAATCGGATTCCGTTTTTCATCACCGGAAAGTTCCAGATGGCTTAAATCGGCACGCTGCGGCTTGTTACTGCTGATGTAACGTCCCAAAAGCACACTGAAAAATATCAGCAGTACAACAGCACATGTCCATACCACCGGCATTACAGGAAAATAAAAACCTGTATCAGGATAGAATTTCTTTATTTTTCCGTTGGAAACCCACTGAGAAATTGTAGAAATGTCGCCATTTTTGCGGATAAAAGTCATCGCACGCTTGGCAACCTTGTTCTGTGGTTCAAACTCTAAAACTTCAAGGTAAGTATCAACCGCCTGTGCCGTATCACCACGGCGCAAAAACATTGCAGCCTGCGCAGTAAGCAATTCCGGAGCATCGCTGCGTAAAGTTGCAGCACGCGTCAAATAATCCTGGGCACCGCCAATATCGCCAGTGTACAAACAGGAAACGCCCAGCATGTAAAAAAACTCAAAAGATTCACGAAAATACATTATCTTTGGTTCAAGCTGAGTAATAACTGCTGAGAACTTGTGCTGCTGAAACAACTTGCGCTCTTTTCTAAGTTCTTCTTGTCTCGGTTCCTGTACCACCATCTGGCGCATTTTGGTCAAACTCCATATTTTACGCTTTCATATTTTTAAATAAAATATAAAAAGCTACCATTTAACACGCTTTCACAATTCGTCAATTACAAAAACGTGAACAGCTGCAGAAAAACTCCATTTTCTCCGCAACCGTTTTGTTTTATTTAGAAAGCTGGCTTTCCAGCTCAAAAATTCTTCTTTGATACGCTGCAATTGCCTGTTCGTAACTGCGGCTTTTCTTTTCATATTCTTCAGCAGCCTTCAGCGATTCTTCATGTGTAATCTTCAAAAGCTGAAGCAATTCTTCTTCGCGCTGCCGCTGCTGAATAAGTTCAAGCCTGTACAAGCTTGCTTCACGCTTAGGGCTTGCCGCATAATCATCAACAATCATTTTATAAAACAAAGCCGCGCGTTCATAGTTTTTATAGCCATACAAACATTCCGCTATCCAGAACAGGGCAAACGAAACCTTTTCGTGGTTCGGATTCGCCTTTACAAAATCGTAAAGCTGCTTTATGGCTTCCTCGTTCTGATCCAGCAGATAAAGTGCCCTGCCCCTTTGATAGGCAACTTCCGCACCGTGTTCACTTTTTGCATATTTTGCCAGAAACGCGTTGCAATCGTTCAGGGCCGAACGGGTTTCGCCAGCACTCATCTGCGCCATAATCAGCCAGAAAAGTGAATCTTCTTCCGAAGCCTGTTTTTCATTACAGGCTTTCTTAAAAAGCATTATGGCCGTAGCCCAGTCTTCGCCTGCATAAGCTTCAAGTCCGGGCAAAAGTGCATCGTTAAAAGAAGCCTGGGCAAAAACCGGCAAAAAGCAGGCTAGAACGAACAAAAAACATACAGCTGCCTTTTTCATAGCAAATGCTCCCATTTAAGCGAACCTGAAAAAAATGACGAACCCGAAACAATTACGTCAACGCCGGCATCAACAACCGACTTTATCGTTTCATTGTTTATTCCGCCGTCAACTGAAATTTTATAATTATACGAATTTTTCTGCCTGATTTCTGCAAGCTGTGCTATTTTTTCTACACAGCGAGGAATGAGAACCTGTCCGCCGAAGCCCGGATTTACCGTCATTACCAGAACCAGATCAACATAAGGCAGAATTTCTTCAAGCGCACTTACAGGCGTTGAAGGAACGATGCAGATGCCGGCCTTTTTACCCAGCGAATGAATCTGCTGAATAATCCGGTGGTGATGAACCGCTGCTTCATAATGGAACGTAATCCAGTCCGCACCGGCTTTTGCAAAAGTTTCAATATGATTCTGCGGATTGTCTATCATTAAATGCACGTCAAAATTCAAGCCGCAGATTTTTCGAATTGCTTCTACCACAGGCTGCCCGAAAGTAATATTGGGCACAAAAGAACCGTCCATAATATCAATATGCACCCACGGTGCGCCGGATTCTTCTATTATAGAGAGTGATTTAGCTAAATTAGTGTAATCCGCAGACAAAATTGACGGAGCCAGAACAAATTTACTCATTTGGGTAATAATAACAGAGTAGTTAAAGTATGTAAATAGAAAAGTTTACATTACAAATACCATTGCCGGTAACAGAACCTGCATAAAGTCGGCAGACTGAATACCGGGTTTTCTGCAAAAGGTAAAAACATGCGCCAGCCGGCAGGCTTTCTAATGCTTTCAATAAAAATATGCAGAAATTTGCAAACCTTTGAATTCAAGCAAAACCAAGCAAAAACTGCTGCCTTTAACACGCATTTATTTTAAATTTATTTAAAAAACTTTTTTACAAAAATTACTTGACTAAAAAACCGAGATATATTATAAACAATGCCCTTTTCTGAAAAAAAATCAAAAACAATTGACTAAAGCATACATTTCTGTATAATGAAATATAGTCTATGAATACACAATCCGAAGTCAAACTATCACAGGCATACAAAAATCTCAAAGAAGGCAAATTTGAAGATGCCTGGAAGATTTTACAGGATGCCTGGTCTTTTGATTTAGACAATAAAGAAATTCAGGCAGCCATTAAATGCATTAATTTCTGGAAAGACCGTCTGGTAAAAGCGGAACAGTATCAGGATCCATACGAAAAAGGCGAAAGTCTGCTTTCCCAGTGGAAGGCATTTACACGCTTTATGGACAAGGACGGGCAGTATTTTGAACGCAGCATGTACGCAGTTCGTCAAGGAATTTTTTCCCTTGCGCTGAAATATTACAATGAAACGCTTTCTTCAAAAGCCGCCCAGCAGCGTAATGTTCAGATTGGACCCGATTTGTACCGGAAAGCCGGTTTGTGTTACAAAAAACTTGGTGATTACGAAAATGCACTAAAATTCCTTGAATCGGCGTGTCAGCTTTGCCCGAATTCTGCAACAATTTTTGCCGAAATGGCAGATTGCTATGCACTTTGCGGCAACGAACGGACTGCCAAGGTTTTTTTTAGGGAAGCATTTTTTGTTGATGCCCAGAGCGTAGATTTATCATTGCTTGATTCTGAACTCATCTGTTATTTGGTTAAACAGACAGCGGAAAACGGTTTCACCGGACCGCTGCTACAAGAATGGATTCCCGTATACGGTGTATTATTCGGCGTGTTTAACGTAAAACGTGAGCTTGGAGCGATAGAAATCGGTAAACTTAAACAAAAAATTTACAGTTTGGAAGTTTCTATCCGGCAGCGCGGAAATGATGCGCAGGTTTTAATGCCGCAGCTGATAAATCACTACTTTTGGCTGATTGACCATTACATCACCGTTGGCGAAGATCGGGCACGCATTAACGAGATTCTGCTTAAACTGAAAGTGCTGAACCCCAGCATTTACGAAAAATACACAATGTAAACGGTGCATTTTGCACCGTGCAGCACAAAGCTGCAATTTCGCTTAGGAGTGAAAAAATATGTCTCAAGAGCTGTTAAAATCGGTTCAGGATAAACTGAATGAGGAACAATGGACCAGAGCTGCAATCAGTGCGTATTCTATTAACGAATTCAAGGCGCTTCTGAATATTGTTAAAGAAGCACAGAGCAAAGGTTGCCTTGACGAACTGAAAACCATCTGTGACGACCATCTTTCTCATACAAAGAACAGTATCATTGCCCTTTTTATTTCGGGAATGATTTCCTTAAGAAAGAAAAACTTAGACGATTCTGCGCTGATTGACCTTGTAAATATTTTCATCGACAACAAGAAGATGCCTATTGTTGAACACATCTGTACTACAATTCTTGACGAAGATGAAAACAACAAATTTGCATTGCGCACTCTTGCCAGCACTTACAAAGACGAAGGCAACGAAAAATACTGGGACTGCTACGTAAAAATCGTAAAAGTTGACCATAACGAAGCCGAACTTGCAAGAACCCTTGCTGAAAAATATGAAAAAGACGGAGACAATGATTTAGCCGTAGAATATTACAAAAAGGCACTTCTCCGCTACATCAATCAGGAACAGACAGCAAAGCAGATTACGGACACATGGGCTGCCCTTGTTAAGCTCATTCCGGAAGAAATTGACTTCTTCTATATGATTATCCGCAAAATTTCAAAGCGGCCGGAAGAAGTTACGTTGCAGACCGTTAAGCCGGAAAACCTTCTGCACGAACTTTACAACTATTACCACGACGTAAAGAATTACGACAAGGCAATTGAAATCCTCAAACGCATTCTTGAATATGATCCAAGCGACAACTGGGCAAGAAAAGAAATTGTTGAATGTTTCCGCGCAAAATACGAAAAACATACACAGCTTGAAGACTACATTAAGCAGACCAGTCTTGAAAGAAGCTACCGCAACGTTTTTGAAGCAATCAACGACTTTGAAAAACGCATTGCATTCGACGTTAAGAACTTCGTTTTCCACCGTTCCTGGGGTGTTGGCATTATCCGCAAGGTAGACAAGCAGGAAATTGTAGTAAACTTCGGAAAAACCTACGGCATTAAAACCATGACCCACGACATGGCCGTAAAAGCATTGCAGCCGCTTGACAGAAACCACATCTGGGTTTTGAAGGCTACGATGAAACGCGAAGACCTTGCAAAGAAAATTCAGGACGACATTGAAGAAGCACTGAAAATCATCATCCGCAGTTTCAACAACAACTGTAGCTTTAAGCGCATCAAGGAAGAACTGAACCCAAGCGTTCTGGTAAAACCTTCTGACTGGACAAGCTGGAGTACAAAAGCCAGAAAAATCCTTGCAGAAAACCCGATTTTCGGCGTAAATCAGGACGATTCTTCAATGTACACCGTGCGCGACCACGAAATTACGGCAGAAGAAAAGCTTGCAAACGAATTTAAGGCACAGAAAAACTTCTTCTCTCGCATTGACATCCTGATGAAGTTCAACAATTCTGAAGAAACAGACAAAGATTCTGAACATTTTACCGAAATGCTGAACTATTTTGTCGGTTACCTTAAATCTTTCAACAGCGTAAACGAACAGATTATTGCTTCGTACCTTGTTGTACGCAGAATTGGCGCAGAAAACCCGCAGCTTAGCCAGACAATGCAGTACACTTTTGCCGAGCTTTTCAACGAAATTGAAGACCCGCGCCAGATTTACGATGAACTGAAAGATACAAAGAACACCTGCCTTAAAAAAGACTATCTGACTTGCATCAAGGAACTTTTGCCGAACTGGGACGATGTATACGTTCGCCTGTTCCCGCGCGTATTGCAGAAAGAACTGCTTGATGCACTTGAAAACAACGGTCACGTTGACAAGCTGAAAAAACTTGCATTGAACTGTTTTGAAAATTTCCGCGATTACCGCGAAGCCGTAATTTTCTTCTTTGAAGAATCACAGGAAGAAGAATGGTTCAAGGAACTGAATCTTTCGTATGAAAAACAGATGATTACGCTGATTCACATTCTTGACATTGCGTACCGCGAAATTGACAACCATTGTGACACGACAGAAAACCGCAAGATTGACCGCAAGATTCAGAACCTGCTGTTTAAAAACGACACAATGCTTAACTACATGCTTGACCGTGACGAAGAAACCGTTACACGCCTTTTTGCTCTGGTTTATGACCTTAAAGGGTTTGACAGCAGCATCAAGCAGAACATGCTTAACAAGATTCGCGAAACTTACAAGGATTTCAAGGTATACGGCGAAGAAGAAAAAACCGTTACAACAAAAGGCCTTATTGTTACGCTTAAAATGTTTGAAGCTAAAAAAGCAGAACTTGACAACCTTAAAAAAATCCTTATTCCTGACAACGCACGCGAAATTGCAGAAGCAATGGCACAGGGCGACTTGAAGGAAAACGCCGAATACAAGGCTGCAAAAGAACGCCAGACACAGCTTAGTACACAGTTGTCTAAGCTTGAAGACGGTATCGGCAAGGCAAAGGTTTTCGACCCGAAAACTTTGACAACTTCACGTGTTTCTTTTGGTACAATTGTTACGCTTAAGAATGAACTTGAAAACAAAGAAGAAAAATATACCATTTTGGGACCATGGGAATCAGACCCTTCAAATGGAATTATTTCTTACTCTTCTCCACTTGGCGGAAAAATCCTCGATTCAAAGCTTGGCGAAACCAGAGAATTTGTGCTTAGCGAAGAAAGCAAAAAATACACAATTCTTTCAATTGAACCGGCAAAACTGGCATAAGTTGAAAACTTGCGTATAAGCCCAAAAACCGCTGAATTAATTCTGCGGTTTTTTTATGCCTTCTGCCGTTATTACGTTTAGCGTTTTAACAGGCTGAAAAAATAATAACCCGAACCCGAATGTCGAGTAAAAAAAATTACAAAAAAAAGCAACCTACATTTTTCAGGCAAATAATTAAAACTCGAAGTTTGGGCTATTTAAAATTTACAGTGAATCATAAATAAAAAAAGCTGAAAACCATAAGTCTTCAGCTTTTAAAATTCAAATTGCGTTATAAAAAATACTAACTGTCTAAAAAATTAGGCGCAAACCAGAACCGTTCAATAAGAAAAACCTGCCGCGCGGTCAATTTTTTCAAGCACATTTTTTGCTTTTTTCTGGTTTACGCCGGCTTTTTTATCTTCTGCAATTGCCGTTACGTCCGGGCGCAGCGAACCATAAGCATTTTTCGCATAAATGTCCAGCCCCGTGCCCTTTGTAGAAACGTCATTGCTTGCCAGATATTCCTTGCAAATGTCCATCAGTGCAATATTTTCATATTTGGCAAACTCCCTTCCCAAAGCGTAACGCACATTTTTCTGCTTGTCATCACTTAAAGTTGTACGGGCAATTTCAACAAGGCTGTAAACAGAATCGTCAAAGCAGTATTTAAGCAGGTAACTGGCCGCTTTAGAACGGTTGGAATCGCTTTTCTTTTTGTCTTCAACAACCTTAAGCAGATATTCCACAGCCTGCGGCGTACCAATTGCGGCCAATGCTTCAAAAGATTTTTCTTTTACCACGTTTTCACTGTCGTTTTTTGCGCGGTAAAGCACCACTTTTTCAGCATTAACAAGCTTCTGCTCAATAATTCCGCTTAAAGCTGCCAGGCGAACTTTATAATGGTTGTCCTTTACGGCTTCAATCAGAATTTTTTCAGCTTCGGCATTCTGCATAATTTGAGCAACGGCTTTTATAACCGAAACCCTGAAATTAGCATCCCGGTCTTCGTAAAGTTTGGCAAGCTCGCTGACGGTTTCTTCGTTTGGAATTTTTCCCATTGCTTCTATTGCGGCCATTCGCATGGAAAGGCTTTCGCTTGTGTCTTTTGCAATTTCGGCAACAGTCTGATAGCTGGCAGAAGAACCCAGATTGCCCAAAGCCACAACAAGTTCGTGTTTTGTGTTCTGGTTTTCTTCTTTTTTCAGCAGTTCTTCAATCAGCGCCGCGTCTTCGGTACTGCCGCATTTACCCAGTGTTTTTACAGCACTGGTCAAAAACGGGCTTGATTCATCTTCCAGAATTGCGCGCAAAGCTTCAACGGAAGTTTTTATTTCCAGTTTTTCTGCGTAAGCAAAAAATTTATCAGCCGTAGACCTTTTTTCGGCCATCGGGTCTGCAAAAACGGCAAGCATCTGTTCTTCCAGCGACAAATCCTTAGCAGCAATAAAATAATCAATAATTTTATTGCGCAAAGTTGTAGATTTAGTATGGTCAAAAAGTTCCTTTAAATTTGAACTGTATTCAAAATCTTCATCGCTGATTAAAACGTCAATAAGTTCTTCAATTTCGCTTTCAATGCCAAATTCAATTTTTTCTATGCGTTCTTCATACTGGCTTACCGTTTCTTCTTCAGCTGCCTGTGCCTGAGTTTGGGCAAACAGAAAACCGAAAGTGCAGAAAAAAATAAAACCAGCAGCTAAAAACTTATAAAATTCGTTCAGTTTTTTCATAAGCCTTCCTTTGAATTCCATCGTTTCAAGAATTTTTCACGGTATTCGCAAAATGTACCGTTAGAAATTGCAGCGCGAATTTCATGCATCATGTTGTGCAAAAAGTACAGGTTGTGGTACGACGCAAGCATGGAACTTAAAATTTCATTATTCTTAAAAAGGTGCCGCAAATATGCCCTTGAATATTCTTTACAAACCTTGCAGTTGCATTCCGGGTCAACCGGCAGATAATCGTGGGTGTAGCACTCTTTTTTTATCGACAGATTTCCGGTGCGAGTAAAATAAGAACCGTTCCGCGCGTTTCGAGTAGGCAAAACACAGTCAAACATGTCAATTCCATTGTAAACCGCATCAAGAATATAATCCGGCGTACCAATTCCCATTACGTAACGCGGCTTGTCCTGTGGCAAAAGCCCGGCCGTATAATCCAGAAATTCGGAATAAACTTCGTGTGGTTCACCAACGGAAAGACCGCCGATTGCAATTCCCGGACAATCGAGGTTTGCAACAAATTCCGCACTCTGGGCACGCAAATCCTTGTAAAAATTGCCCTGCACTATTGGAAAAAGCTTTCCAAGATATGAACTTTCATTCTGTTCTTTTTGCCATGCATTTTTTGCCCGCACAGCCCAGTCACTGGTAATTTTCAGCGCTTTTTTTGCCCCGTTGTAATCGGTTCCGTAACCGGTGCAAACGTCCAGCTGCATCTGAATATCGCTGTTAAACTGGGACTGAAAATGCACGACATTTTCCGGCGTAAGCGTGTGCCGCGAACCATCAATGTGGCTTTGAAAATGCACGCCTTCGTCTGTAATTTTTCTAAAAGGTGCAAGGGAAAAAACCTGAAAACCGCCTGAATCGGTCAGAAAGTTTTTCTTCCAGCCGGAAAAACCGTGCAGGCCGCCGGCTTCCTGCAAAAGGTCCGGGCCCGGGCGCAGATAAAGATGATAGGTATTTGCCAGAATAATTTCAAAACCAATTTCATCAAGCCAGTCCTTGGTCATGGCCTTAACGCTGGCATTTGTGCCAACAGGCATAAAAACCGGCGTCTGCACGTCACCATGCGGCAGATGCATTACACCACAGCGCGCCCTGCTTTTGCTGTCTTTTGATATTTCCGTAAAAATTGAACTCATAAAAAACCCCTGAAAATTATAAAAAATCTATAAAAATGGAAAAATCTGTTTCCTTTCAATTATGTGCGGGCATAGCGCAAAAGAACGCAGCTTAGTGCCAGATAAACAAATACCGGCAGCCAAGCCCCGGCCAATGGCGAAATATATTCAAACTGCGCCAAAAGCATGGTAAGCATTTGCAAAACGTAATAACTTACCGCCGCAGAAATGCAAAGCAGCAGGCTTACCAGAAGTACGTTCTTCTGGGTTTTGCCGCTTAAACCAAGTGACAAAAATACAACAATAAAAACGATAAAAGGAAACGAAAATTTCTGATAATAAACGGAAAGAGCCTCTGCATAAGGCAATCCGGCGCGCTCAAGATAGGCAATCTGTTTTTTTGCTTCCGCAGCACAAACCTGATCCGCCTTAAGCTGAATAAAAGCAAAGGCATCTTCCGGCTGGTCAAAACTATAATCCCAAAGTCCGTCTTCCAGTTCAAGAACGCTGCCATTAACCCTGTAACACACAAAATCTTCAAGGCTCCATTTGCCGCCGTTGTAAACCGCGCGCTGTGCCCTTACAATTGAATCAAGTTCCCAGTTCCGGTTGCGCCGCACAATAAGCAGATTGTACAAAGTTTTTACCGTGTCATCGTAGTAGTTGGCCTTGTAAACGGTTTTTCCGCCATCTGCAATTACAACAGGATTTGTATTGTCCCTGTTTATGGAAATTTTCAGCACTTTGTTTTGCAGTTCAACTTTCTGCTGGTAGGTTGGCACGACAATTTTATCTTCAAAAAAGAAAAGCCCAATGCTTAAAACGGCAGCAATTGCCAAAACCGGCAGGGCAAAATTGAAAAGCGAAACGCCGGAAGCAAAAATTGCAGTAAGTTCATTTTTGGCATAGAGGTCGCTTAAAACAAAGGCAACGGCAAACAGCACCGCAAGCGGCATTGAAAAAGAAACGGTTTTAGGAAGGTATAAAACGAAGATTTTGAAAATATCCAAAATCTCTACATTTTCAGCTAAATAACGCCATAAATTCAAAAAAAGGTCTATTAAGCCAAGCACAAAAGAAAAAAACAGCAGGGCAACCAGACTGACAAACAAAAATTTCTTGCAAAAATAAGTAACAAAGGTCATGTCCGGCGCATCCTTGCATATAAAAACAAACCTAATGCGGCCAAAACAAAATTCGGCAGCCACATGCCCCAAAAGGCGCTGAAACCGTTGCGCTGCCCCAAAACCTGCCCTACACTTTGCAGCGACCAGTAAGCCACACAGATTACAACGCCTACAATAAAACCAACCGTCTGTCCGTTGTGCCTGCCAAAAATTACAGCCAGCGGAAAGGCCAGAAAAGCAAAAAATATTGAAGAAAACGGCAAGGCAAATTTGCGCATGTATTCAACTTCAAAAATATTTATGTACTGCTTTGACTGCGTCGGGTCATTTTTCAGTTCTTTAATGTAGTTTCCCAAATCGTAACTGGTCATTTCCTGCGGATTAAGGTTGTTGAAACGGTTTCCGAAGAAATTATTTGAAAAAATATTCAGAATCGTAGATTCACTTGAAATAAAGTCCATTGAATTAAAATTTTCACTTTGAGGAATGAAAATTTTTGCATTTTTCATATTTATTTGCATTAAAACCTGAGCATTGGTTGCCTGCGCAACTTTTGCATCGTTGCAGACAATTACGCGCTGGTTGCCTTTCGTGTCATGGTCAAAATAAATCAAATCGCTAATCTGGTTATTTTCAATATTGCCGGTTACCAAAATTGAATCCTGAGTGCGCTTGATTGAATTCGGTTCAAGTTCAACGGCCGGGTTAGAAATAAGAATTTCGCGGTAAAGCTTGTTGTACGCCAAAGCACCGCGGGGAAATAAAAAATCGTTTACGGCAAAAGAAAAAACAGAAATGAATGCGCCGACAACCAGAACCGGCACCAGAAGCCTTAAAAAACTTATTCCAAGTGCGCGCAGAACCAGCATTTCGTTATCGGTAACCATGCGGGCAATGCACATTAAAAAACCTACAAGGGTTGCAAAGGGCGCCGCCTGTGAAATTACGAAAGGAAGACAGTAAAGCATTAAAAGCAGAACCGTTCCGACAGGCACCCGCTGTTTCAACACGTCCTGAATCATTAAAAGTATTTGATTTACAAAAAAAATCATGAAGAAAAACAGAAAAGAGACAAAATAATAGAGTATCAGTTCTTTTACAAAATAGCGGGTTAAAAGTTTGGGCATTTTTTATTTTCCGGTAGAACCAAAACCGCCCTGGGCGCGTTCCGTGCTTGACAATTCAGAAACAATTTTATATTCAGCCTGAATTACCGGCGCAACTACCATTTGAGCAATCCGGTCACCGTTTTTAATTTCAAAATCTTCGCTGCCAAGGTTTATTAAAATGGTTTTCAGTTCACCGCGGTAATCGCTGTCTACAGTGCCGGGACTGTTCAGGCACGTAATGCCGTTTTTCAGCGCCAGGCCCGAACGCGGCCGCACCTGAACTTCAAAACCTTCGGGAATTTCGATGAAAATGCCGGTTGGAACTGCCATTCGTTCCATTGGTTTTAAAATTACCGGTTCGTCTAAAAAAGCGTGCAAATCGGCACCGGCAGCACCGGCGGTTTGGTACTGGGGTAATTTTGCGCCGGGCTTGCACACGCATTTAATCTGAATATTTGTCAAGTTTTTTCCAGTCAAAGCGACCTCCGTAAATAATCCGCGCCTGATTGGAAAAATCAAGCATTTTTGATAAATCTTCATTTAATTCTTTTGCCTGCAAAGAATTAATTTGTTCACAATATTCTTCAAAAGTACACAAATCAAAATTCATAAAATAAAGCCGCGCCAGTCGTTTCATCCGCGACTCCACGTCTTCCGAAGAAATAATTTCCTCGCCGCAAATATGTTCCTTTGCGGCATCAATTTCTTCCTGCGTAACACCGTTATCTTTCAAATTCCGCAGTTCGGCATTCAGTTCTTTTGCGGCTATTCTGGTATTTTTTTTGGCAACAGAAGTATAAGCGCACCAGAACGCCGTATCTTCAAAAACGGTAAAGAAACTGTAAACCGTGTAGCAGAAACCGTTCTGTTCGCGAAGCCGCTGAAAAAGCCGGCTGGACATTGTATCGCCGACAATTGCATTTAAAACTGCCAGTTTCTGGTAAGAGGCCGGATTAAGTTTTGGCAGCGGAAAGGCTGTAAAAACCTGATTCTGCAAAAAAGGTGCTTTTATGCAGAAACTGCCCTTCTGCCATTTTAAGTTTTCTAGTGTATGATTATTTTTTTGCCGCACGGGCATTTTCTGTAAAATTTCAGCCGCTTTATTCACTTCAAACAAGCCGCTTATAGAAACAACAAGTTCGCCGTTTGCAAAAAAACGCTGATACCATTCAAAAATAGTTTCACGTTTTATTGCGTGCACCTGTTCAACAGTGCCGGCAATCGGCTGGCTTAAACGCTGGTCTGGCCACAAAACGGCATACAATTCATCAAAAGCTGCTTCTTCCGGGTCATCTTTGGAAGTTATTATTTCACTTTCAATTACCTTGCGTTCACGTTCCAAATCTTCGTTTAAAAAAGTTGAATCCGTAACCATTGAACACAAAATATTCAGAACATATTCAAAATGCTTCGCCGGCACTGTTGCGTGCAGGCAGGTTACGTCACGTTCCGTAAAGGCATTGATATAGCCGCCAATCCGGTCAAAACTGCATGCTATGTCGTAAGCATTTCTGTCGCTTGTTCCCTTAAAAAGCATATGCTCTACAAAATGGCTTACGCCGCTGGTTTTATCGTCTTCAAAACGTGAACCGACATTAAACCAAAAACCGATTGCAACGGTTTTTACAGTTGCAATCGGTTCTGAAATGAGAACAAGCTGATTATTCAAAATTTCTTTTTGAATAGCCATCTTTTATTTATTTTTTCTGAGCCTCAATAGCATCAATGTAAGAAAGGTTCAGTCTTCCCATTTTGTCAATTTCAAGCAATTTTACAGGAATCTTGTCGCCTTCTTTTACAACGTCAGAAACTTTTGCAATTTTCTGGCGGCTGAATTTAGAAATATGACACAAACCTTCTTTACCAGGAAGAATTTCAACGAATGCGCCGAAATCCATAATGCGTTTTACAGTTCCCTGATAGATTGTTCCAACTTCCGGATCTTCAACAATACCTTTAATTGTTGCTTTTGCACCATCGGTAGAAGCAGAGTTTTTACCGTAAATTGTTACTGTTCCGTCGTCTTCTGTGTTGATTGTAACGCCAAACTGTGCAGAAATTGCCTTTACAGTTTTTCCGCCAGGTCCAATCAAAGCACCAATTTTGTCAATTGCAATTTTCATTGTATCAATTTTTGGCGCGTTCTGGTTAAGCGGCTGCGGTTTGTCAATGCATTTTTCCATAATTGAAAGAATATGCAGACGGCCGGCTTTTGCCTGTGCAAGTGCTTTCTGCATGATTTCAGTTGTAACACCGGCAATCTTAATATCCATCTGGAAACCGGTAATACCGTCTTTTGTACCGGCTACTTTAAAGTCCATATCACCAAGGTGGTCTTCTTCGCCTAAAATATCCGAAAGGATTTCGTATTTGGTGTAGTTTTCATCACTGGTAATCAATCCCATTGCAATACCGGCAACCATTTTTTTCATTGGTACGCCGGCTGCCAAAAGTGAAAGACAACCGCCACAGGTAGAAGCCTGTGAAGAAGAACCGTTCGATTCGTAAATTTCAGAAACAACACGAATTGTGTACGGGAATTCCTGCATAGAAGGAATCATTGGTGCAAGGGAACGGCGTGCAAGGTTACCGTGACCAATTTCGCGGCGGCCAGTTGCAAGGCGGCCTACTTCGCCAACAGAATATGGAGGGAAGTTGTAGTGCAAAATAAAGTTTTCACTTCTTTCGCCGTCAATATCGTCATAAACCTGTGCATCCATTGCCGTGCCCAATGTTGTTACAGCCAGAGACTGGGTTTCGCCACGGGTAAACAGTGCAGAACCATGCGGACGAGGCAAAACGTTTACTTCGCAGGTAATAGGACGGATTTCATCACATTTACGGCCGTCAATACGAATTCCTTTTTCAAGAATGCTGTTGCGGAGCAAATTGTACTGAATGTCGTCGATGCATGCATCAAAAAGTTTTTTCTGTGTTTCATCAGCAAGCTGTTCTGCATAGGCAGCAGCAACTTCTTTTTTTGCAGCACTGATTGCATTGCCGCGGTTCATTTTTCCATCCTGGAAACATGCTTTTTCAAGTAATGGTGTTGCCATTGCAACGATTGCATCTTTGTTCTGCAATTCTACATTTAAAGGTGCAAGCGGCAATTTTTCTTTACCGGCAAGTTTCTGCAATTCTTCCTGAAGTTCACACATTGCTGTAATAAAACCCTGTGCCTTATCCAAAGCACCAAGCATTACTTCTTCAGAAACTTCGTTTGCACCGCCTTCTACCATTGTAAAGCCGTCTTTTGTACCGGCAACAACAATTTCAAGATCAGCTTTTTCCTGCTGTTCAAATGTAGGGTTAATAACGTATTCACCGTTGATGTAAGCAACACGTGCTGCAGCAACAGGACCATTGAAAGGAATGTCTGAAATTGTAACGGCTGCAGAAGAAGCAACTACAGCAAGAATATCGGCCGGGTTAATTCCGTCAGCAGAAACACAGGTAGGAACAATCTGAATTTCGCGGCCGAAAGAAACTTCAAAAAGCGGACGCATAGGACGGTCAATCAGGCGAGAAACCAGAATTTCTTTATCCTTCGGACGACCTTCGCGTTTTACGAAACCGCCAGGAATTTTACCGGCAGCATAATATTTTTCATTGTAATCAACTGTAACAGGAACAAAATCCAAACCTTCTTTTGCTTCTGAAGAAGCACAAACGGTTGCAATTACAGCAGTTCCGGCAAACTGAGCATAAACACAACCATTGGCCTGTTTACCAATTTTGCCAGTTTCAAGAATCAATTCCTGATCACCAATTTTGTAACTAACTCTCTGTACCATGAGAAAATCCTTTAAGCTAAAAAGCTTTTATCGTGGAAAAACCTAACAGTTTTCCATAAAAAAGATTTACTGCACCGTGACAGAATTCGTTAAAAAAAGCACGCAAGTTGTCTTTTTTAATAAATTCTGTCTATCTACAATGCAGTATCCAACCTGCCGGTTTGAGTAAAACTTCACAAAGTTCATTTTGCACAAACCGGGTTTAAGGCATTAGGCACGCCTTAAAAAACAAAGCTTTTTCAAAAGGAAATTTTGAAAAAGCTTTGCAATAATCAAACTTATTTACGCAATCCGAGTTCTTTGATGAGAGCGCGGTAACCTTCAAGGTCTGTGCGCTGCATGTATTTAAGCAAGCTGCGGCGCTGACCAACAAGTTTCAGCAGGCTGCGTGCTGCACTTGTGTCTTTTTTGTACATTTTGCAGTGTTCAGTAAGCTGTTTAATGCGTTCTGTAATAACTGCAACCTGAACACGTACGTTACCAGTGTCGTTTGCGTTTGCGCCGAAGGCTGAAACCAAGGCTGATGTTTTTTCTTTTGAGAGTGCCATAATTCACCTCTTGTGATGTAAAATCACATTTTTTCAAATTTTATTGTCTGCACCTTTAGACAGACACCGCTAAAAGAAAACCGACAGTGAAGAAAAGTCGGATTCACTTTTACAATGCCTGAAAAGGAGCGCTTTTCTGGTTCTCTTGAAGAATCGCAAAAAAGTGCCTCTATACAAACTTTATACTGCCCAACGGGCGGCATTATTTGACTAAAAGCATCATCTGCTTTTAGAATAATTTCATTTTCATTGCAGAAACTCTGTTCAAAACTGCGCAAATCTAAAGCAAAGGCACGTCCCAAAAGCTTTTCCGCCGCATCAAAGTCGCCGGAAATTACTGCCTTGCGTATAAGGCTGGAACTTACGCGAACCGAACCATTGCAGACTTCATCTACAAAATCCGTTTTTACAAACCTTAATCCGGCAAAAGCGGCAATTTCAGCACAGCCGGTATCAAGCCTGTAACCGCACTTAAAATCGCTGCCAACGCATAAAAAGCGCATCCTGCAAAAATCGTATAAAAATTGCAGGAAAGTTTCGCCTTTCATTCTACCGAAATCCAAAGAAAAGTCAATCAGCAGAACGAAATCAAGGCCGATACTGTCAAAAAATTCAATTTGCTGCTGAAGCGTGCAAATGCTGCCGCAAAAATTTTCGCCTTCTTTTACGGCGCGCGGCGGCTTTATAAAAGTAACCACGCCCTTAAGCATTTCTGCCTGTGTAAAAAGCCTGCCAAAAATGGCCTGATGCCCCAAATGACAGCCGTCAAAACCGCCAACCGCCAGTGCAGAACCATTCAAAAAACGCTGCTTAATGGAAGAATCTTTGCAGTTTTCAAAAAATTCAGCAAAAACTGAATTATTTTTACTGATTTCTTCCCAGTAAAAAACTTTCATTTTTCACTTTCCTTCGCATCAGCGGCGGTTTTTGCCTTTATCTGAATGTTCTTTGAATTCTGTCTTGCAGGTTTTTTATGGTTTACCGGCCTTGCAACGGGCAAATCGTTGGCTATTACAAAATTGTATTTAACCCGGTTGCCGTTAAAACTTACCAAGCCGCACAGTCTTTCCGAAGGAAAATCATTGCCCTTACCGTCTCTCTTGGCAAAAACCACATATTCTGTATTCTGTTCAACGGAAAAATCTTCGCCCTGCCCTGTGTAAAAAACTTTTGAATTCAGCGGTCGACCCTGCAAAAAGTCCGTAAAAAACTTTGGTTCTATAAAAATGCTGTTAAAACCGCAGCATTCAGCAAGCCGTGGCGTAAAAGCCTGCACGCTTTGCTGTATTTCTTCTTCGCTTGCTTCTACAATGTCAGCAGAAGAAGCTTTTCGCGTTAAAAGCCTTGGTAAATTTTCAATTGAAAAATCAGGCAGCTTGTCATAACCAGCCGCCTGCTGCAAAGTAAAAGGACCAACACTGGTACGGCGCAGCGCCACCAGATGGGCACAGCTGCCGCAGCTTTGCGCCATATCGCGAGCCAATGCGCGGATGTAAGTGCCTTTGGAACAGGCCACGCGAATATGCGCATATTCGCCGGTAAATTCAACAAGCGTATTTTCGTAAATTGTAATCCTGCGTTTTTTTAATTCCAGTTCCTGCCCGTCGCGCACCAAATCGCTGGCACGTCTGCCGTTAACCTGAATTGCAGAATAAACCGGCGGCGTCTGGTCTAATCCACCGGTAAAAATTTGGCAGGCTTTTTCAAAATTTTCACGCTGCGGCAGCGGCGCAGTTTTTATTACCGTGCCGTCAACATCAAGCGTGTCCGTTTCTTCTCCAAATTTAATTATTGCTTCGTAAGATTTGTCAAAATCTGTAATATGAGAAACAAATCTGGTCATTCGGTTGGAAAGAACAACCAGCAGGCCGTCTGCAAAATTGTCCAGCGTGCCGGTGTGACCAATTTTTGAGGTATTTAATGCGTGTTTTATTGCCCACAACGAGGTAAAGCTTGTTAAACCCGATTGTTTGGCATAAAGAACAACGCCGTCCGGCGGAAAATTGCCAGACGGCTTGTAGTATTCAAGCCCTGAATTAAGATTCTGATTCAGCTTCCAGCTCCTCAAGTTTTCGAACCATTTCAAAGCCGTCTTTTATGCTTGAATCTGCGATAAACTGCAATTTTGGAAACTGCCGGATGGTTAATTTTTTACCTAAAGAAGACTGGATAAAACCAGCGGCACTTTCCAAACCTTTTACACCTTTAAGGGTCTTTTTTTCGTCCATAAAGCTTGAAACGTAAACTTTTGCATAAGACAAATCACCAGAAACTTCCACGCGGTTAATACTTAAAAAAGTAGAAACGCGCGGATCCTTTATCTGCTGGCGCAAAATCATCTGCGAAATTTCGTTACGAATCTGTTCTCCAAGACGAATCAGTCTGTATTCTGACATTTATTCCCCTTATTTGTCGCCGGCATTAAGCTTGCGGGCAACTTCAACCATTTCAATTACTTCAAACTGGTCGCCAACCTTAATGTCCTGCCAGTTTTCAAGACCGATACCGCATTCGTAGCCGGCAGCAACTTCTTTTGCATCGTCCTTAAAGCGTTTAAGTGAAGCAAGCTTGCCGTTGAAAATTACGATACCGTCGCGAATTACGTTTACGCTGCTTGAACGTTTAACCATACCTGTAAGAACGTAACAACCGGCAATAAGACCGATTTTCGGTACTTTGAATGTATCGCGAACTTCGATTGTACCGATAACTTCTTCCTTAACATCCGGTTTAAGCATACCTTCCATTGCGGCGGTAATTTCTTCAACTGCTTTATAAATAATGTTGTACTTGCGAATGTCAACTTTTTCCTGGTCTGCCAGAGCTTTTGCTTTTGGGGTAGGACGAACGTTGAAACCGACAATAATTGCGTTAGAGTCGGCAGCGGCAAGCATAACGTCGCTTTCGTTAATTGCACCAGCCGAAGAGTGAATTACGTTCAGGCGGATGTCTTTTGTAGAAAGGCGTTCCAGTGAAGATTTAAGGGCTTCAGCCGAACCTTGAACGTCAGCCTTGATGATGACTTTAAGTTCAAGCATATTGTCGTCGGTGATCGTGTCGTAAATGTTTTCCAGCGTAACTTTCTTAACGCTTTTAGAATCTTCAAAACGTTTAAGTTCCTGGCGTTTTGCAGAAATATCACGTGCATCGCGTTCTGTTTCTGTTACCTGGAAAGGGTCACCGGCGTTTGGCATTCCTTCAAAACCGATAATTTCAACCGGCATTGAAGGCGTTGCTTCCTTAAGCTTCTTGCCGCGGTCGTTGTAAATTGCACGAACGTGGCCAGCATAAATACCGCCAACATAAGGGTCGTTGATGCGCAAAGTACCGCGTTCAATAACAACAGTACAAACAACACCACGTCCGTGGTCAATGCGCGATTCAATAACTTTACCTTCAGCACGGCAGTTGTAATTTGCCCTAAGTTCAAGCACTTCTGCCTGAAGAAGAATGGCATCGAGCAAATCATCAATACCTTCCTTTTTAAGGGCACTGATATGAACATACTGTGTCTGGCCGCCCCATTCTTCCGGTGTAAGGCCATATTCAGAAAGCTGGGTCTTAACGCGGTCAATGTTTGCTTCAGGTTTATCAATTTTGTTAACGGCAACAATAATCGGTACGTCGGCGTCTTTTGCATGGTTAATAGCTTCAACTGTCTGAGGCATCACGCCGTCGTCAGCTGCAACAACAAGAACTACGATATCAGTAATTTTTGCACCGCGGGCACGCATCATTGTGAATGCTTCGTGACCTGGCGTATCAAGGAATGTGATGCAGCCTTTTTCAGTTTCTACCTGATAAGCACCAATATGCTGGGTAATACCGCCAAATTCGCTTGCTACTACGTTTGCACTGCGGATTGCATCAAGTGTTTTTGTCTTACCGTGGTCAACGTGACCCATTACGGTTACTACCGGCGGACGAGTCATCATGTCTTCTTCACGGTCGGCTTCACTTTCAATAACGGTTTCATCATACAAGCTGATGATTTTAACTTCGCAGTCAAATTCGCTGGCAACAAGAGTTGCTGTATCAGCATCAATAGTCTGGGTAATTGAAACCATCATACCCATGCCCATAAGTTTTGCAATAATTTCAGATGCTTTTAAATTCATCTTTTTTGCAAGTTCAGAAACTGAAATTGTGTCCATAATTTCAATTTCTTTTGGAACAGGATTTGTTTTAACGGCCTGCTTTTTCTTCTGGTTAAGCAGTCTGTCAACGGTTTCTGCGTCTTCTCTATCCTTGCGGTTATAAACAGGCTTTTTAGCCTTGTTGAATGTACGTTTCTGTGTATTTTTCTTGTTTTCTTCAACCGGTGCAGCATTCATGCCGCCGCCAAAGCCGCCTCGATTGCCAAAACTGCCCTGTCCTGCCGGACGCTGGCCAAAGTTAGGACGCTGACCACCAGCGACGCCGCCGCGGTTAAAGCCACCCTGACGCTGTCCGCCATTCTGGCCACCAAAGCGCTGGCCGCCGTTACCGCCGTTGTTGAAACGCTGGCCGCCATTCTGACCCTGATTTGCATTATTGCGGTTGTGGTAACCTTCGCGTGCCTGTGCACCCGTAAAACCGCCTTCACGGCGCTGATAGCCGCCTTCGCGACGCTGTCCGCCATTGCTGCGGTCGTTGCGGTGCTTGTCGGCCAGGTTGCCCTGCTTGCTGTTTGGGCGCTGAGGACTGATAATTGAAGAAACCGGACGTTTTTCGCCGGATGCAGCCGGATTCTGCGCATTTGCAACAACTTTCGGTTTGTCACCAGTGTGTGCAGGCTGGGCTTTTGCACCAGCAGCGCCGCCGTCTTTTGCAGCACCGGCACTTGCAGAAGAACCGTTGCCTGCACCTGCATTGCCAGCCGGGTTAGGCTTCTTTTTAACAACAACAACCTTGCGCTTTTCAGTTTTTTCAGCCGGTGCGTCTGTGCGTTCAGCCGGTTTCTGTTCTTTAGCTTCTTTCGGTTCGCCTTTTTTCTTGTTAAGAATAAATTCTGGTTTTTTTTCTAATTCATCTGACATGTTTTATCCTATTCTTCGTCCTCATATTCAAAACTAAGTTCAACACCACAGTTTGGACAAGCAGTCATATCAAGAGTGATTCTTGCACCACATTCAGGGCATTCATAAACTTCTTCTTCTGCCGGGGCAGCTTCTTCTTGTTCTTCTGCCGAAGTTTCAGAAGCAGGTTCAGCACTTTCTTCTTCTACAAACTCAACCACAGAATTTACCAATTCATGCAATTTTGCAAGGTCTTCTTCCGTAACGCCTTCAATGCCTGCAAGGCTGTTGCTGTCATAGGCGTCAAGGTATTCTTCAATGGTGTCAATGTTTGCTTCTTTAAGCAGTGCAGCAACTTTTGCATCAACACCAGGAAGGTCAGAAACAGTATTTATTTCAGCATAATCATCAACCTGTTCGTTGCTGAACAAGTCGTTAACTGCCTTGCGAGATTCAGCAGTCAATGCTTCAATTTCTTCAGTCTGGTCGTCAGTCTTAACGTCAATGCTCCAGTCCGCAAGGCGGTTTGCAAGGCGAACATTTAAGCCCTGCTTACCAATTGCCAGAGAGAACTGAGATTCGGTAACGACAGCCAGTGCCTGACGTTTTTCTTCATCAAGAATATAAACTTCTGATACTTCAGCCGGTGAAAGCGCATTTTTGATGAACACGCGCGGGTCAGAATCGTATTTCAGTACGTCAACTTTTTCACCGTCAAGTTCGCCGATAACGGCCTGAATGCGTGTACCTTTCAAACCGACACATGCACCAACCGGGTCAATGTCTTCGCGGGAAGTGTAAACTGCAACTTTTGTGCGGTAACCAGGCTCACGTACAATTTTGTGAATTTCAACAATTTTATCAGAAATTTCAGGAACATCGTTTTCCAGCAGGCAGCGAACAAAATCGCTTTCGGTGCGCGAAAGCACAACCTGCAAACCGTTCTTGGTCTTTTTAAGTTCAGTTACAAGGGCTTTAATCTGCTTGTTGTCTTTAGAATATGCGTCGCGCGGTGACTGGAATTTTTTAGGCAGAATGCCTTCAACATTTTTCAGGTCAACATAAATGTTTCCGTTGCGTTCGCGCTGATAGTAACAGGTAATAATCTGACCGAGTTTTTCCTTCCATTCGTGGTAAAGGCCGTCTTTTTTAATGTCGCGCAGGGCGGCCAAAGCAGCCTGTTTTCCGGTTTGAATTGCCTTGCGGGAAAATTCCTTTGCAGGGTCAATCAGAATGTCAATTTCGTCACCTTCTTCACAGTCCGGCGAAAGTTTCAAGGCATCTTCAAGTTCAATTTCTACAGAAGGATCCCAAATTCCGTCAAGAATAACCTTGCGAGAATAAAGTGAAACATCCGACATATCTTCTGAAAACTTTACAACAGCATTTTCCGTTGTTCCGTAAGTACACTTATAGGCTGCCAATAAAAAATTTTCGATAGTTTCTTTCAGCATATTTTCTGAAATATTGCTATCGTTCTCCATAATTCCTCTTATGGCTTCAACCATTTCAGCTGACATAAAACACCCCTATGAATTAAGCAGTTTTGCTTTTGATATTTGTTCCAGCGGAATGCTACGTTCCGCATCATCAATTTTAAGTTTCAGCTGGTTCTCATCTGCATCAACAATCTGTCCCGAAACCCAGTCTGATACCGATATATCATAAACTCTTACATATTTTTCCTTGAAAAAAGGAAATTCTGCTGCATTTTTAATATTTCTTTCAGTTCCCGGCGACGTTACTTCCATGTAAGTATCCTGAGAATCCAAAATTGCTTCCATGCGGGGCAGCAGAACCCGGTGAACTTTTGCACAATCGTCAATTCCAATACCAGTTTTTACAGACGGATCTGCATGACCAATTACAGCGCGAATCTGAATCGTACCGTTTGTACGAAAAACACGCAGTTCCACAAGCACATAGCCTGCCGCCTTTACAATCGGTGCGCAGTCTGCATAGTAAGGAATGGTGTCAAGGCTCGTATATTCCAAAACAACTCCTATTTTTGGTTAAAAAATCTGGCAATATTTCCAAATTTACTCGACTAGATATAAAAAAAGAGCCGTTTGAACGACTCTTTGATACTAAAGATATATGATATGTTCATAAATAATTTAGCAAAACCCTATAAAATTGTCAAGTATTTGGCTTTTATACCGAAAAATGAAATTTCATTCTGAAAATTTCGGCACAAAGAAAAGGGTTAATGCGTAAACCTGCTCCACTCCGGCACTTTTCAGCACCCGGGCACATTCTTCCACAGTTGCGCCGGTGGTCATAACATCATCAATCAGCAGAACTTTTCTGGGCATTGTGCCTTTATGCCGCGGATTAAGTTTATACCTCGCCCGACTGTTTATGCGCTGGCTTCGGCTGCGGAATTTCTGCTGGGAATCATCAGTTCTAACCAGCAGTTTTGCAAATTTTAGGTTGTATTTTCCCTGCAAAACCAAAGCCAAATCGTCAATCTGGTCCCAGCCCAGATTAAACATTTTGCCCGGCCGCGGCGGCACGCCAACCAGTACCATTGAATCAAAATACTTTCTGTAATATCTGTAAAAAAAGCGGGCAAAATAAAAAACCAGCTGCCGGTTCTGCTTAAGTTTCCAATGCTGCAAAAGCTTTTTACGGTTGCCGGTATACGCAAAGAGCGGCAAGGCAAAGTCCAGATGAACAAAAATACTGCCGCCAGCACAATCTACGCAGTAATTTTTGTTATTGTTAAGCATGCGGCCGCACTTTTTGCAGCGGCACACTTTTTGCGGCAAAGCGAAAGTCTTGCAAAAGCAGGAATTGCACAAAAAAGTGTTTTCTTTTTTGCAGATTATGCATTTTTCGCTGCCAAGCAGAAAAACTACCAGCCCACGCAATTTTTGCATGCCCAAACTGAATACTGTAAAACCCAGGCGGATTTTTAAGGTTTTAGCAAAATTATAAAAGTGGTTCACAAACTGTTATATACACAGAAATTTTATAAATTTGCATTTTTTATAACTTATTTTTGATTTTCTTTGCAGAAATTACAAAAAATGATGCAATAAGAAAAGGTATGCAAAAAAAAGCGGAAAACACGTTTAAAGTTTTCCGCTTTTTGTAAATTAATAATGTACAGACAAATTATTTAGTAATTGAATAAGGAGCAGATCCGCCAATTTTGGTAAATTCTGCACCACTTCTTGTATTCGAAAGTGTCAACTTATTAACTGTTAATGTATAGGCAAATGCAGAAGTCCGATAATTAGGAGCACTTAATGTTACAGTTCCAGATTCACCAGCTGTAATTGAACAATTGTATGTAGCAGTAGCTTTCATATAGCTGCCGCTTACTGTATATTCAGTATAAGAATTAGGTGCTATAAAAACAATTTTGTCACTTTTATTATCATCTTTCCAATAACCATAAAAACCATCAGGGAAAGCAACACCAGTTGCTATAGAGGATTTTCCTTTCGGTTCCCCATAATTATCAGAACTGCCGCCACCGCCGCCGCCGCCACAAGAACAGAACAAGGCGATAGAAAACAAAACGCATAAAACTAATAAAACTGTTTTATTTAATTTTTTCAAGATGAACTCCTTTTTTAGCATTCACTACAATACGCAAATTCTACAATAAATCTTCATTACTGTCTATAATCATATAGTCCTTTCATTTACCCTTCAGTAAAGTTTTCCAGTCTGAAAGTTTTTGCAAAGCCTGCAGCGGAGTAATTTCTTCCGGATTGATGGAAAGTATTTCGTCCAGTACAAGCTCTTCGTCGGAAAAAAGACCGGGTGCACTAAAACCAGCCTTTTGCGGCTGGTTAAAATCTTCAAAATTTTCTACCAGCTGAACTGGCGGCAAAACGCCTTCATTTTTAGCAAAACCGCCGGTTCCTTCGCCGCAGGAATTATTTAAATTCTGTTCACCTGCACTACAATCATTCGCACCGCTATTAATTTCGCCCAACTGTGCAGAATTAGCCGCCAAACTTTCCTGCTGATTCTGCGTGTTTTTCTGCAAAATTGTCAGCAAGTTCTGGGCACGTGTTACCACTTCTGCCGGTACACCTGCCAGCGTTGCAACGTGTAAACCGTAAGAATTCTGCGACGCGCCTTCCTTTATTCGCTTTAAAAACACAACTTCGCCGTCATTTTCCAGAACTTCAAGGCATAAAAGCTGCAAATTACTGTGCTGAAGCCGGGTTAATTCGTGATAATGGGTTGCAAACAAGGTTTTGCACTTAATTTTATTAAGCAAATGTTCAGAAACCGCCCACGCAATAGAAAGTCCGTCTTCGGTAGAAGTGCCGCGCCCTACTTCGTCCATTATTACAAGACTTTTGGCAGTTGCCGCGCGCAAAATATTGGCAGTTTCTGCCATTTCTACCAAAAACGTAGATTCACCCCGCGCCAGATTGTCGGAAGCGCCGACACGGCAGAAAATTTTATCTACAATGCCAATGTGCGCCGATTTTGCCGGAACGAACGACCCGATTTGCGCAAGCAGCGCAATAAGCGCATTTTGCCGCAGATAGGTACTTTTTCCTGCCATGTTGGGACCAGTAATAAGCGCAAAAGGATTTTGACTTAAATTCGTGCTGTTTGCAACAAAAGCACCCTGAGGCAGATGCTGTTCAACAACCGGGTGCCGCCCCTGTTCAATGGAAAAACTGTCCGAACCGTCAACCAGCGGACGCACCCAGTGAAAATTAACGGCGCAGAACGAATGGGAAATGCGCAAATCCAAGGCGGCAATTTCTGCGGCATAGGCAAAAAGAGACGGTATGAAAGGCTTAAGGTGATTTCGGAATTCAATAAACAGGCTGCGCTCAAGTTCAATTATTTTTTCCGATGCAGAAAGAAGTTCCCGTTCAAGTTCTTCAAGCTTCGGTGTCGTATAGCGTTCACCCGTAACGTACGAACGGCGGCGTACAAAATAGTCCGGCACAAGGTGCAGGTTTGCCTTGCTGACTTCAATGTAATAGCCGCTCTGATTGTTGTATTTGATTTTCAGGCTGGAAATGCCGGTTTTCTGCTTTTCTTCTTCCAGGTATTCTGCAAGAATTTCTGAAAAATCATTTTGAACTTTGTGAATGCGGTCAAGTTCTTCGTTCCAGCCCCGGGCAATCAGCTTTCCTTCCGTAAGAACGATGCTCGGTTCTTCTAAAATTGCGCGGTTTATCAGGTTGGCAACGGTTACGGCATTCTGCACGTCTTCCTTAAAAAGCGAAAAATCAGGGCAGCATTCGCGCATTTCAACATAGCGCAAAAGGCTGGTTTTAAGCGCCTGCAGGTCTTTTCCGTGGGCGCGGTCCATGCCAATGCGGCTAGAAAGGCGCTCAATATCAGAAACCGACGACAAAAGCTTGTAAACGGCCTGCGCCTTGTTCTGGTTTTCAACAAAAAACTGAACTTCGTCCTGACGGCGGTTAATCTGTTCAACGTCGGTTAAAGGCAAAAACAAATGAGAACGCAAAAGACGCGCCCCCATCGGCGTTGCAGTATGATTCAGAACTTCAAAAAGCGTGTACTGGGTTCCGCCGTCCTGAAGGTTCAATGTTATTTCCAGGTTTTTCCGCGACGCACTGTCCATATTCAAAAAGCGGTCATCGCTGAAAACTTTCAAATTGCCAATCTGGTGCAGCCTGGTTCCGGCATTTTTTGTGGCATAATCCAGCACAAAACCAGCCGGCACAATTTCCGGCGACTGTTCGGTTAAAGAAAAAGCATTTAAATTGGCAGTTTTAAAATGCTCCAAAAGGGTTTTATACGCCGTTTCTTTGGAAAACTGCCAGTCCGGAAAATAGGAAATCATTGTATTTTCGCCTGCCAGTTCCAGAACCGGAGCAAAGGCAGCATTATTTTGAAGTGATTTTGGCAGCAGCAGTTCCGTGGGGCTTACGCGATTTATAACTTTTGCAAATTCTTCCGCATTCTGGTCAATATTCCACGTACAAACCTGAAAAACAGCAGTAGAAACATCAAGCCACGCAAAAGCAACTTTTTGGGTATCTTTTCCGGACGAACCTTTCTGCGGCGGAACAAGGCAGGCTGTAAAATTGTTGACAGTTTTATCAAGATAGGCGTCTTCAACGGTAGTTCCCGGCGTAATTACTTCAACAACTTTTCTGTCAGTAATGCCCTTGCCCGTTGGCAAGGTAACCTGTTCGCAAACAGCAACACGCCTGCCGTGGCGCAAAAGCCTGGCAACGTAAATCTTCATGGCGTGGAAAGGTATTCCGCACATCGGGCGACCAGCACGATGGGTCAACGTCAAATTCAGCAGACGGGAAACTTCAACAGCTTCTTCGTCAAACATTTCGTAAAAATCGCCAAGACGAAAAAACAAAATTGCATCAGGGTACTGGGCTTTTATACTTTTATATTGCGCCATCATCGGCGTAAGTGCCTGTTCTTTTTCCATTTTGAAAGTATAAAATTTTAGAAAACTAAAAACAAGACTTAAATTTTAACGCAAAATTGAAAAAATATAAAACAACGTTACGCTTACACTTGAACCTTATAAAAATGCCGTTTTTTAAGGCTAATTTTGAAATAATCCGAACCTATTTGGACATAAAAAAAACGGGCATCTTTTAAGTACCCGTTCAAATTTTCTCAAAATAATGTTTTTTACTAGCGGTCACGCGAAAGTTCTTCAATTACAAGGTTTGTAATATCAACCGAAGTGCTGTACCAGAGAACTGAATCCGCCTGCTGCAAGCTTAAAACCATGCTGTAACCTTCACTTTCGGCAATGCGGCCAATTACAGTGTAAAGCCTGCTGTAAAAATCATCTGCAAACTGAAGGCGTTTTTTCATGTCATCAAGCTTAATGTTTTTAGCCCGGGCATATTCAGTTAAATATGCCGATTTCTGCGTAATTTCAGCATCCAGACGCTGCATCGTAATCTGGTCATCGTTTTTCTGGGCTTCAACCTTGCGCAGCTGCAAAGCCTTTAACTCTGCGGTTAAATTGTTAATTTCTGCCTGAAATTCAGCTTTCTGCGTTTCGTAAGCCCGCACCGATGTTGATTCGCGAAAATAGGTCTGGTAAACCACCGATGTATCAACAACGGCAAACTTGGTAATCTGTTCTGCACAAAGGGAACAAACTGAAGCAATCAAAAAAAGTACACACGCAAAAATGTTTTTTTTCATACAAATCCTCCAAAAATGCGAAAATGTCAAAACATTCCAACTATTTTTACCCGCTAAAAAATCCTAGTTATTGGTCATTACGAATGAAATTACAGTTTTCCATTCAGGACCTTTTCCGTTACCCCATCTTAACACGCCGTTTTCCATTTTAAATGTGTTGGCAAGCATAAGGCGCAAAGGCAGCTGCTGAACCAAAGAACGCACGCCCGGTCCAAAACTGAAATAAAAGTCGCTGGAAGTAATTCCACCAAAGTTACTCGGAGCTTCTTCTTTCAGTGCTACGGCATCAAGGAAGAAGTCAACAGCCAGAATATTTGGTACAACAGGGACACGCATTTCAAAGTTGTTAGACCACATCATATTGCCTTTCTGCTTGTACATTTCATCCCAACCGCGGCCAACAAACATACCGTCAATCTGCAGGCGGTTGGAACTGGAAACCTGACCGCGAACAGGCTGAATCAAACCCAGGGCAGAAATTGCTGCAAAAGTTACTTCCAGATTATATTTCTCGTTAACAGGGAAATTAAACGGTGTAACATAATATTCACCGATAGTATCAGAACGCAGATAGAACTGCTTTTCAATTGGAAGCAAACCGGACCATGACAAAGTTTCTTTTGCAAACCAGCCCGATTTAGGGTTAACACGGTAATCGCGCGAATCCATGCCCACAGCACTCCAGACAGTGTTCTGCAAGCCCCAGTTGTTTTCAAAGCTTGAAATCGTTTCATCAACAGGAACAAGCGATGTATCGTAAGTGTTACGCAAAAAGTTGTTGGTTAAACCGCCGGTAAGCGAAATAACCGAATCGTCAAGATACCAGCGATAGCCCAAAGAGTTGCTGAAAGAAACATCCCATGAAATATAAGACATGTTGTAATTGGTAATATCAAGTCCGTAAGGCGTCCAAACTTTCTGCAAGGTAGATTCCTTGCTGCGTTCACCAGACAGGCTGGAAGAAAATGAAATCGGACGGTCAAAAACCCACGGATTTGAAAAACCTAAGCTGATGCTCTGCGTATCAGGCGACAGGTTTGTTGAAGCACTAACGCTCTGACCCGTTCCGCCAAAGTTTGTATCTTTCCACGTAACAAAAATAGACAGCGGGAAAGCATTAGGGTCGGTCAAGCCGGCAAATGAAATACCGGCTTCAATTGAAGTGGTACTCTGCTCTTCTACGTTCAGAACAACATTTACCAAATCGTCTTCAGAACCCTGCATAACGTCCGGAACAATTGAAGAGAAAAACTGCGAGTTATACAGATTATGCAAGCCGTTTGTTAACTTTGTGCGAGAAAAAATATCACCAGGCTTCAGCGGCATTTCGCGCAGAATTACGGAATCAAGAGTTTTCTTATTTCCCTGCACCGTAATGTTTTCAACATGACTTCTGCTTCTTTCGTCAATGTAAACCATAAACGAAATCTGGCGCATGTCAGAATCTTTCCGTTCTTCCGGAATAATTGCAGTCGTAATGTAACCGTTTTCGTAATAAACATCAGACAGTGAACTCAAGCCGTCCTGAAACTTTGCATAGTTGAAAACATCGTTAAGTTCCATTTTAACTTTTGAAGCCAGATAATCCGAAGAAAAAAGCCAGTTACCCTGAAAATCAATTCCGGCGTAAGTATACTGATAGCCTTCAGAAATAACGAAGGTAATGTCCATTACGCTGTTGCCGTCATTGTCAAGGCTTTCTTCGCGGATAACGTCAATCAGGTTTGCATCGATATAACCGCGGTTAAGGTAATAAGTCATTATCGACTGCTTGTCCAGTTCCAGAGTTGATTCCTGGAAAGAACCCTTGTTGAAAAGACCTTTTTCCTTAAGTTTCAAAGTGCCTTTCAGTGTTTTGTCAGAAAAAATCTGGTTGCCTTCAAAGTTAATGGAACGGATAACAGTTGCAGAACCTTCGTTGATAAGGAATGAAACATCTATTCCGCCGTTGTCATTCGGTTTGTAAGTTGCACCTACACGAACATTAGTAAAACCTTTTTTAAGGTAAAGTTCGCGAATTTTATTTTCTTCAGTTGCAAGAACGGCAGAAGAGAAAATGTCATCTTCCTTGATTGAAACAGCCTGCTTCAATTCAGTCTGACGAATTTTCATGTTGCCCACAAACAGAATTCTTGTAATTGTCGGGTTTTCTTCAACGCTGAATTTAAGGATAACACTGCTGTAATCTGCATTTGCAGGCTCAATGCTCATTTCGTAAGATTCAAAATAATCCAGCGACCCGATGCGGCTCAGCAAGTCGTAATACAAATCATCGGAAAACTCGCTGCCAATGTATCTTTTTGTAATTGCATTCAAATCTGATTTTTTGATTGAAACAAGACCTTCAAAGTTTACGGCCTTTACCGGCTTGCCGTAAAACCAGTCGTCATCCTGCGAAAAAACAGAAGCTACGGCAACCAGCAAAAAAGCTGCACAAATCAAAAACATCTTTTTGCTTTTCAACAACATTCAATACTCCCAAAATACATACTTTTTTAATTCAGCAGCACCAAACCCAAAAGCCCTGCACTGCATTACGAAGTTTTACTTCTCTTCAACAACCGCCGCATTAACCGCTTAAACAGCAAAAAACTGTCTGCGCGGCAATCACAGCTGAAATTTCCATGACAAGGTTACCGTATTGTAAGGAACCCACAAATTTGTCTTAAAACTTTTAATTGCTGTTACATCCGGAGCAATACTCCAGCGGATGGTTGCAAAAGGCGATTCCATTTCAAAACCAATTTCCGGCTGAAGCTTTAAGCCCCGGAGCAGATTATCATTATTTACAAACTTTTCATCGTAAACTAACTGAATCATAGCGTCAGCGTACAGCGAATCGCCTAAAAACTTGCCAACGTAAACCGTTGTATTGTCAAGCAAATTGCCAAGCGAAACAGCCTTATCGTATTTACCGGCGTTTGCATTGATAATTGACATAAGCGAATTCTGTACAACTGGAATTCTAAATGAAAAAATATCAAATTTCAGTACATTACGCAACTGCTTTTCAACCTGCTTGAAAACCCCCATCTGAACCCCGTAGTCCATAAGGCCAAAGGCAACGCTGGCAATTGCCGAATCGTCACTGTTGTTTACGGCAATTAAGGCCTGTCCCAAAAGTTCCATAATTTCCGCCTGAGTTTTAGCCGGACTTGCAGAAAGAACCGGCGACAAATTGCTTAAAAGCTGGTTTTCTGCAGAAAGAATAATCTTAACCTGCCTGTTGTCAGCATCGCGTTCACGAATTTCTGCATTGAACGTAATTCGCGGGTCAAAACGATCCTGATTTTCGTCAAAAACAATGCGGCCCTGGCGCAGGTAAAAGCTTCGGCCAATGTAGAAAATTTCACCGCCCCTGAACGGCACGTCGCCTTTAAAAGAATATGTACCCATGGAAGTATCGCACAGAACAGATACTTTTGTTTTAGGCACGACAGTTGCCCAGACCATAGGATTTTTGCGCGACGGGTAACAGACTTCACATTTTTCACCAAGTTCAACCTGCAAATCAACTTTTGCGTCCAGTTTCTTCTTGCCGCCGCTCTTCATTTCTTCCTTTTTGTATGTGTTCAGCTGTGCCGAAACCCTGTCGGCCTTCAGCGCGCCGTTCATGCGGAATTCGTCAAGAGTCATTTCCATTGTAATTACGCCGGAAACATCGCCGGTAAGGTCGAAAAAGTTCATGGCAAACATGCCGGGTATCTGGGCTTTATCAATGGTACGCACGTTCATGGAAAGCGTGTCAAAACGCCAGCGGTCAAAATATGCAAAGGCATCAAAAAGCATAAAGCCGTTCTTAACGTTTACGGCCAGCGGTTCTACGCGGAAAGTGCTTTGAACGACAGAAACCGGCAGTTTTGAAACCTTTATCGCATCCTTAATGTACATCGGCAGGCGTACTTCAAAATTGTCAACCGTAAAATCGCCGTCAAATTCCGGGTCAGTAAGCAGACCGCTTATCATTCCGTTGCCACTTAAAATGCCGTCTTCCACCACAATTGCCGGATAAGTTAAAACGCCCTTAAGCCGCTGCATGTCCGCCTTTACGTTACGCGCCGCAATAAGAATTTTGTTCGTCTTAGGGTCGATAACGCCGGAAAATTTGCCGGTTAAAGCAGAAGGATTTGCCAGACTTACGGAAAGAGAACCGGTATCAAGCTCGTAATAAGCCCTCAGTTCGTCTTTAATGCCGCCGTAAAGGTCAAAACGCCGGTCTGTCTTTACAATTGAATAATTGTAAGTATCAGCAATGTTTATCAAATCGCCGCTAATGCCAGCCACGGCAAGCTGAACTGTTAAATCATTTGGAATGTTGAAAAAAACACTCGATTTTGCATCATCGTCTGCACTTTTGCCAGTGCCTGCGCAGGTAAAAAGCAGCGGAACCTTGATTTTGTGCATGGCCTTGCTGTCCGGAAAAAACGTACCCAGATAGTCAAAACTCAGCACGCCGCTGAAAGTTTGCGGCACAAAGTCAAGCACCACATTGGTAACCTGCTGGCTTTTGTAAAGCACGTTTATATTTTCAAGGCTAAAATGACCGTCTTCAAACAGCACGGAACCTGCAAAATCCATCGGGTAACCGCTTATTGAACATGAAGAATCGGCAACATGCACGCTGAACAAAGGTTCCTGCAAAGTTCCCGACGCATTAAGAGAAAAAGTAAGCTTGTTTGAAGAGTTCTGGCGAGTTAGAATTCTTGAAAACGCAAAATCGTTTACGGAACTTTCCAGCGTAAAATAATAATCCCTGTTAAAAAGCGCCTTATAGCTTGGTACCATTTCCGGGTTGGAAACAGCCATATTAAGGCTAAAACTTTCGGTACTGAACGGGTTAACCATCTGAATGTTTCCCGTAACAGAATCAATTATGCCGTCGCTGTAAAGCCAGCTTGCAGAACCAGCCCCGGCAAGCGCGCCGATGCTGTCAACGTAGCTTATATTTTCAATAAGCATGCCGCTGTTGTTGGCAACACCCTGCAGCGAAAACTTTGGCCGCGCCGCAATAACCTTGCTAATTTCTTCAATTTCAAGCATCGAAAGATGCACGTTCCAGTCGTCGCTGCTGCTAATGTCGCCTTCAAGCTGCATTGAAGAAGATAAAAGCATGTTTGAAATTTTTACCGGCATTGCCGCAAAATGCAGGTTTGCCAGCTTCGATTCTTTCGGCGTAAGGTTGCAGTAGCCTTCCAGTCCGTAATCGCCCAAAAGAGAAACATAGGAATCAGGCACAAAAGTTCCGCCAAAATTGTACGGTATGCCGTTAAAATCCAAACCGGCAGAAAGAATAATATCCTTCATCTTTTCGCCAATATCAACCTGAATTGAACCGGTAAGAACCTGCTTTGCAATTTTCAGTTCAATCTGGTTCAGCGAAAACAGATTTTCACTGCCGCTAAGGCTGAATTTAAGGCTCTGGTCCTTGCCTTTTGTGTGCAGCACGCTTGCAAGCGGCACATTTACGGAATAAGACTTGAAATTTGTATCGATAAAGCCGTTTAGCGTTAAGTTGTACGGAACAAGCTTTTTTGCAGTTTTTGCAAGGCTTTTAACGGCTTTAGGCTTGGCAAAAAAGCTTGCAGCGTTGCAAATGCTTACAGTGCCTAAATTTGTACACTGAATGTTTGCCATCAGACCGTTGCCGTTTTCAAAAGAATAATTGCCGTCAATAAAAACCGTACCGGATTTCTGTGCAATCTGACTGAAAACGCTGTCCGTTTCAGCTTCTGCACTGCTTACGCCGTTCTGGCTTACAAGCACGCCGTCAAGCTGGCGGCCGGCAAACAGGCTGTCAATCTGTCCGGCAGCGCTGGTTGCAAAAGCATTTGAAACATTTGCATCAGCCGCAAAAAAAGTAAAATCCAGTCCCCTGCTTGCAGGCGAAACATTAAGCGTTATGTTCTTAAAAGCCTGTTCACCCAGCTTTATGCGCGGAACGGCAAAATGAGTGCCTTTTACCGCGCCTTTAGCCGTTTTAAGCGGCGTACAGAAAATCTGCGCCGCAAGCTGGTTGCCATTTTTAAGCGCAACCTTACGAATGTCAAAATTGCCGCTTACAGCCCAATTGTTAAAATTGGCAGAACCTGCAAAACCGGCGGCAACCGGCGCACTGTTAAAAGAAAGATTCTTAATGTTTACGGCATTTTTAGTACCGCCAAAAGAATACTGGGCATTTACGCCGCCTTTTATCAGCCTTTCCGGCAACAAAAAATCGCCGTCTACATTATAAGAAAAAAACTTTTTTTTGTTGTTTGCCCAAAATTCGTAAACGCCGTTAAAATTGGAACCCTTTATTTTTCTAAGCCTTGCAGAATTTGCCTGAATCGGCAGCAAATCATAAAAATCCAGATTTTCGCTGTCAAGCCGGGCGTAAAAATCGCTGGTTTTAAAAGCGTAATCGGCGCGGATGTTAAAAGGTCTTAAGTTCTGCACCATTCGTAAAGCCAGATTTTCCTTTGTAACAGAAAGAAGGAAAGCAATTTTTGAAATGCTGTATTCGCCAACCTTCTGGTTGTAAAAATTCAGCTGGGCCGAAGCTTCCGAAAAATCCTGAGTGCACGAACCTTTTGCGTTTATGTCCAGACTAATTCTGTTATTGCTGCCCTGCAAAAATTTTGGCAGCTTTGTCCCCAAAATCCTTGCATTCAGGCTGCTTTCAATTTCAATTTTATTGCGCGCCGTTTTTGCGTCCGGGCTTAAAGTTGCCTTTTTAACAAAAAGTTCTGCAACCGTGCTTTTGTCCAGAAACCTGAAAAGTATATTCCTGAACGAAACCGTAAAAGTTAAATTGAACGCTTTTTTCGTTTCTTTCTTTAAATCTTCAAAACTTTTTATGCCGTATTTTTCAAGCCCTTCAACTTCAACCTTCAAATCGTCCGTCTGCTTTGGCAAAATGCCGCGTTCTGCCATGTTCGGCAGTTCCTGCGGCTTGGGTTCTTTTTTTGAAAATTTATTAATTATCTGCTGCAAAAGCTGCATGTCGTTTTTGGTAGAAAAACTGATTGTGCCGCCATCGATGATGAATTCTTTGACAGCGCCGGTGTAATCGCCTTTTAAAATTTGAAAAATGTTGTATTTAAGGGAAATTTTATCAAATTCAATTAAAACCTGCCCGGTTTCGGCATTTTTCAGTTTTATGCCTTCAAACTGAATGCTTGAAAAAAGTGACGGCGACAGGGAATTATATGAAACTTCCAGGCCTAAATCTTTGGTATACGTATTTAAAAAGTTGAAGGCAACGGCATTCAGTTTTGAGGCAAAATTGTAATACACCGGTCGCATGGCAAACAGAACAATGCCAATAAGCAGAACAAACAGTAAAGCGATAAGTGCATATTTCAGAAAAGATGATTTCATGCCGATTACTCGTTAAACAATCCCCAAAAAACTTTTATGATAACTTCCAAAAACTGTAATTTTCAGAGGTTTCATTATTTTTCAGTTTTGCTGTAAAATGCAAGCCCTATTCTACAACAAAAAGGAAACAAATTAAAATGGTCTTAAATAATTTCGTTGTTTTTGAAGGCATTGACGGTGCCGGAACCACAACCCAGTTAAAATTGCTGCAAGAAAAACTTGCAGGATATTCAAAAACCAAAACCTTTTTCACTTTTGAACCTTCGCCAAACCCGACCGGCGTTTTTTTGCGGCAGGTGCTGAAAGGCGAAGTAAAGCTTCACCCGGACACGGTGGCAAGGCTTTTTGCCGCCGACCGCTGCGAACATTTGTACGGCGCAAACGGCATTGCTGAACTTTGCAGCAATGACACGCTGGTTATCTGCGACCGCTACATTTTTTCAAACCTTGCCTACCAAAGCAACGAATGCGGCGACGAACTGCCGCGCCGGCTGAACGAAGGTTTTCCGCTTCCGCAAATTGTCTTCTATTTTGACCTTGAACCTTCCGTATCAATTAACCGTATAGGCGGCCGCGGGGTTACGGAAATATATGAAAAAATTGATTTTCTTGAAAAAACCCGCAGGAATTACCAGTCCATAATGAAGGAATTTGAAGGACAGACCCGTATTGTGCACATTGACGCAAGTCAGAGCGTGGAAGCTGTTTTTGAAAAAATATGGGGCATTATTGGCAATTTGCCGATAATCAAAGCGTGAAAAAATTTGCAATTGCCTTAATAGTTTTTATATGTGCCTCACTGCCGCTTTCGGCTTACGTAGTTTCTTACAAAGAACAGTTTTACAGAATGTACCACGTGCATTACCAGCAGTACCCGGACGACGTAATTGAAAACATTTACTGGCTGGAACGTGCTGCGGCCGCTGATTTTGCAAATCCGCAGTATGCAATGGCAAAAATTACTGACAAAACCGACTGGGAAAAATACCGCTACCTTTTTATGATGCACATAAACTTGAAGTTAATTGAACAGCATCTGCGCCTTGGCAGGTACTGGGATAAAAATGTTGCATATTTTTACGATGCGCCGTGGAAAGAACAGTATCTGCGTGATTTGGAAACTGCCGAAACTGCATACCGCGCCGGCTTGTACTACTGGGACGAAGCAAAATTATGGTCCGAAAAGGCAAGACAGGGTAAATTCAATTTTCTGTATTTAACGGATATTCAGGCCTGGGAAGATGAAAACGCGCGCATAGAAAGCGGAAAACTTGATTACGGCAAGACGATTAACCGGGAACTTGACCGGCTGCTGAAAGTTAAAGCCCAGTTTGAAGCCATGGACGAAAACACTTACTGAACCGAAAACCGAATTTTAATAAGCTAGAGAATTTTGAAAAACAGCCTTTTATCTTGGGCTGTTTTTTTATGCCTAAAGTGTTTTCTGCGCACGTGAAAATTCGGGAAGCCGCGTCTGCGTGGTTTTACCGCAACCATATATTTTGCGTTTGAAAAAATTCCGTAAATTCTGTACCATTCCAGCATGGCATCAGAAGATATTTTCCCTGGTTATTTCGACTGGGCTGCAACAACCCCGGGCGACCAGACAATTTTACAAAACGCACTTAAGCAAACCTGCACCTGTTTTGCAAACCCTTCAAGTGTACACAAAGAAGGATTGCAGGCCAAAGCCCTGTTAAGCGACGCACGCAAACGTTGTGCAGCAGCCCTCGGCATTAAAGAAAGCAACCTTATTTTTACTTCCGGCGGCACGGAAAGCGACCACTGGCCTATAGTTTCGCTTTTGCAGCGCCCAGCCTTGCGCAGCAGCCAGAGCCGCGGCAATATCGTAATTTCGGCAATTGAACACCCGGCAATACGCGAAATGGCAGAAAGCATGAAAAACTGCGGCTTTAATGTAATTTCCGTTCTGCCGGAAAAAGACGGAAGAATAGACGCAGAAAAACTGCTGGAAAAAGTTGACGATGAAACGCTTCTGGTTTGCGTAATGGCAGTAAACAATGAAACAGGCTGCATTCAGCCTGTTTACCAGATTGCGGACGGATTAAAGGCAAAATTCAACGGTAAGAAAAAACCCAAATTTCACGTAGACGCCGTGCAGACAATCGGCAAAGTACCATTTTTCCCGGCTTATCCGGGCATAGACAGTGCGGCTTTCAGCGGTCACAAACTGCGCGGACCGCGCGGCATCGGGCTTCTGTATCTTTCACAGCGGCAGGAACCATTTATGCGCGGCGGCGAACAGGAATCTTCGCTTAGACCGGGAACGGAAAACCTTTTTGGCGCGCTGGCAGTTGCTGAATGCCTTGAACGATACGCCCTTACGCCAAAAAATGCCCAGTCTGCCCTTGAATGCGCCAAAACCTGCGATGCAAGCGTAATTTTGCAGAATGTGGCAAACCAGAACGCGGCCAGACGTTACGGCCAGCAGGTTGAATACACTTTTGATTTTATTGAAAGCCTTAAACAGATGAAAGGCACGGAAATCATTCCGCAAATCCGGGGCAAAACAGAAAAAAACAGTACAATCCAAATGTTTTCGCCGTGGATTGTGCAGGCTTCATTTGAAAACATACCCGGCGAAGTAATGGTACGGGCTTTAAGCGAAAAAGGTTTCAGCATTTCAACGGGTTCAGCATGTTCTTCGCGCAAGCTTAGCCGCCCCATTCTTGAAGCAATGGGCGTAAAAAAAGACCAGTCATCCACCGCGGTTCGCTTTTCTTTTGGCTGCGAAACCCGTAAAGAAGACATGGAAAAACTTCTGGAAGCAGTAAAAGAAATACGTTCAATGTTTTAGCTGGTTTAATTCGTTCTGATTTTTCAAGCTGAAAAGAAAACACGCCTAGGCAAGGCATACAGAAAACTGGAACTTGTGCCTTTGCGGCTTTTGGGACTTGTATTAAACCATGAATAAACAAAAAAAGCACCGAAAATTCAGTTTTTCGGTGCTTTTTTTTACGGCCAATGTTTAATTTCTTTCAACAAACTGCAGAAAAAAATTTAAACATGGAAAATCCACCTGTTTTGGGCAAAACAAAACAGGTGGATTAACTTTACTTTTTTAATGTCAAATAGCAATACATCAATAATCTATTTTCCTCAGTAACTCCCATTTGAGGAACGAAAAAATACGTAAATGTTTTTGCTGCTATTTATCGCCGCCTTTTTCAGGCATTTCCAATTTGCCTGACTTTTTTGCTTTGCTGCCTGCAAGCGCAAACAGTTTTTTTACAAGGCCGATTCTTCCAAAGCAAATAAAGTAAAGCAGCCATACAGCAGCCAGAATTGGAACAGCATAAATTACAAAGTAGAAAATTCCCACCAGAAAATCTGCAAGAAAATTAAGCACGTCTGCCCAAAGCTGATGGAACTTTTTACTCAAATCCGGGTAACGGTAGCCAATCTGCGTCTGATTAACCTGCAAATGTCCGTAAATTGTAATCGTTGCATAATCAATGCGATTGTTAAGCCGCTTAAACTGGCCTTCCATCGATTCAATGTCGCTCTGAACATTGTTAAGTTCCTTTTCGATGGAAATCATGTCTTTTACGCTCGCAGCTTCCTTCAAATAAGTCTGCAAGCGTTCGCGCAGAATTTTACGGGTTTCCAGACGCGTAGAAAGGTCATAAAACTGGTCGGTAACGTCTTCGGTATAAACAGAACGGTGTTCGGTTTTGCCAAATTCGGCAGTACCTTCCATTGCCTGATTAAAAAACTTAGCCGGAATGCGCGCAGTTACATTCATATTGTTTGAATTAACAGAAGAATTCGTAATGTAACCGCCGTAAGACTGAACCCATGCAGAAATTTTCTGTTCGGTTTCTTCCAAATCTTCAACCAGAAGGTTTACGTCGCCGTTATAAACAAGCTTGCGCTGCTGGCTGATATTTACCGTACTGACATCATCAATATTCATTGTGCCAGAATTTTCTTCAAATGCCATGTCTGCAACAGCAGAATTGGTTACCATTACATCTTTGACAGCTGCTTTCATTGCCCGCGGAGCAGCCATCGGTGCTTCGTAACTGGCAGTTTCAAAAGCCATTTCGTCTTCATAAACAGCAAAAGAATTATTTTTTTGCATCATTCCGCCAGCCGATTTTTTTGAACAGGCAGAAAAACTTAAAGCCGCCGCACATGCCAGACTGAAAACCACAACAGCACTTGCAACGACCTTCACGGCAACATTCATTTTAATTTGCATAAAATCTCCCTATCTTTTTACAAAGTAAACAAAAACTATTTTTTCGCAAGTTTTTGTTAATTCCGTCTTGCTAAATACGTAAGAAGAACACGCTTTAAGCAAAAAAAGTTTCAGTAAAATCCGCTTTTCTAATTGAACTTTAATGAAGTTTTAAGAAAACCGGCCTGTTTTAAATATTTCTAATCTAATTTTAATCTTTCCGTAATGTTTCGGCGCATAAAAGACACGGCAAACAAAAAAAGCCTGCACTTTTAATGCAGGCTTTAAGCTTTTATGCAGTGTTTGCAACACGCAAAATCAAATTGAATCAAAAATCAGTTCAACAACTTCTTCCATTCTGCTTACAGGGTGAAAGGTTAAACCTTTTTTTACGTGTTCAGGTATGTCATCCAAATCGCGCACATTCTGTTTTGGAATGATTATGTGCTTAATTTTATTGCGTTTGGCCGCCACGGTTTTTTCCTTCAAGCCGCCAATCGGCAAAACGTTGCCCGTAAGCGAAAGTTCGCCGGTCATGGCAAAAGCAGGTTTTATGCACTTGCCGCCAACCAGCGAAAGCAAGGCCGTTGCCATGGTTATGCCGGCAGAAGGGCCGTCTTTTGGCGTTGCGCCTTCCGGTATATGCAGGTGAATAAAGTTTTTATCAAACCAGTCGCTTGCACAGATGCGTTTTTCTATTGAATAGCGGCGCACCCAGCTTAACGCAATGCTTGCCGATTCTTTCATTACATCGCCCATCTGGCCGGTTAACTGCATTCCTTCCTTACCGTGGTTACTGATTGCTTCAATAACCAGCGTATCGCCGCCCATGCTTGTCCACGCAAGCCCGATGGCCGTACCGGCAGTGTCGGCTTTTTTAATTTCGTCTTCGTCAAAAATGGGCTTGCCCAAATATCTGGCAATGTCTTCACCAGAAACTTCAAGTTTTGCAGACAACGCTTCGGCACGCTGTTCATCGTCCTGGGCGGCTAAATATGCATCGCCCGTTAAAAGTTCAGTTGCATACTTGCGGTGTATTTTATCAAGATTTTTTTCAAAATTGCGCACGCCGGCTTCACGCGCATATTTATTGGCAATTGCCAGAAGCATTTCCTTGCTGTATTTAACCTGACCTTTTTTCAGGCCGTTTTTTTCAAGGCTGCGCGGTACAAGGTACTTTTTGGCAATTTCAACCTTTTCCTGATCAATATAGCCCGAAAGACTGATAATTTCTGCACGGTCAAGCAGCGGTCCCGGAATTGAATCGAGGGAATTGGCCGTAAGGACAAACAGAATGTTGGAAACGTCAAACGGCAGGTCCAGATAATGGTCGCGGAATGCCACATTCTGTTCCGGGTCAAGCACTTCAAGCAGGGCAGAAGAAGGGTCTCCCTGATAGCTTGAAGACATCTTGTCAATTTCGTCAATCATAAAAACCGGTGTCTTAGATTTTACAATCTTCAGCCCCTGAATGATTTTACCCGGCATTGCGCCGATGTAAGTGCGCCGGTGCCCTTTAATTTCAGCTTCGTCTCGCATGCCGCCAACCGAAAACCTGAAAAAAGGCTTGTTCATGGCTTTGGCAATTGAACGGCCTACGCTGGTTTTACCAACGCCGGGCGGGCCAACAAGCAGAATGATAGAACCCTTGCTGTCGTTTCTGAGTTTTCTGACGGCAAGATATTCAATTATGCGCTTTTTAACGTCATCAAGGCCGTAGTGGTCGGCATCAAGCAGTTTTTTGGCCGCCACAAGGTCGTAATTTTCCGGTTCCGGGTCATTCCACGGCAAATTTGCAATCGTTTCAATGTAATTGCGCACCATCGTGTATTCGCTTGAACCGGCTTCCATAAGCGAAAGCTTTTCAAGTTCAGATTCAACAGCTTCCTTAATTTCGCCTTCAAAATGAAAAGCGTCTATTTTTTCCTTGAATTTCTGATAGTCGGAACTTTTGGCATCGGTTATCATGCCAAGTTCTTCCTTAATGTTCTTCAGTTCTTCCTTCAAAAAATATTCGCGCTGATTTTTTTCAATTCTTTCGTTAATTTCACTTTGAATTTTCTTCTGAATGCGCAGAAGTTCCTGTTCTTTTTTGATGAAAACAAGCACCTGTTCCATGCGCTGGCGCACGTTTGTCATTTCAAGAATGCGCTGCTGGTCTTCCTTGTCAACGTTCAGAATTGAAGCAATAAAATCGGCAATTTTTCCGCTCTGGTCAATATTTACCATGTTTAAACGCATTTCTTCCGAAAAAAGCGGATTATTGTCGGAAATTTCTTTCATTTCGCTTATTAACGCACGGGTTAATGCTTTTACTTCAAAAGTGTCGTCTTCTTCATCTTCAAGGTATTCAACCAGCGCAACCATTGGTTCACGCGGACTGAGCACTTTTTTAATGCCGAATCTTTTTACGGTGGAAATGAAAATATTTACGCCGCCGTCTGGCAAATTGATTTTTTTAACGATGCGCGCCGCAGTACCAACGGTGTAAAGGTCGCTGATGCTGGGTTCTTCGGCGTTGTTTTTTACCATTACAATGCCAATCAAACCGTCGGCTTCATAAGCAAGTTCCACGGCGGTAACGTCTTCGGGCGAATTTATCATCAGCGGGGTAAAAACACCCGGGAAAATAGGGTGACCGGCTAAAGGAATTAAATACAATTTATTGGAAAGTACCTGATCTGCAGGAATGATATTAGGTTCTGCCATAACTACCTCGTACTAAATATGGTAATAATTTTCGCAAAAAGCAAATTTTCAGGCGATGTTTTTGCAAATTCAGTGATTTTTAAATTTCAGGTTAAATTTCAAGTTTTATATAAAAAGCCAAAAGACATTTATTACTTGTGCAAAAGACAGCCACAGACAGGCAGTTTTTGAACATTTCATATAAATCCGAATTCGGCCTTTTATTTTCTTCTAAATAAACCGGGCGGCAAAGCAAACCGGCATTTGAAAAAATGCAAAAAAAATGCGCCAGTCTTAATTAATTTTGTCGGGCAAGCGGAACTCGAATCCGCGACCCCCAGTCCCCCAGACTGGTACGCTAACCAACTGCGCTATTGCCCGACAAAAGCAACTAAAATTGACGCAAAAACGAAAGTAGATTACCAAAAAAGCCCCGTTTAGTCAACGAACGGCCGCCAACCCCACGCCAACCGGCACGTTAATTGCTCAATGGCGTATAAAACTACATGTCTTTCAGAAAGTCGCCCAAGGGTATTTCGTTGCGGCAAAAGGCAAGGCGGCGGCGGTTTGTTTTTGCATAGGCGGCGTCCTGATCGTCCCAGTTGCAGGCAACCGCGCCAAACCGGTATTTATAGTCCAGTTCCATGCCCAAATCCCAGTAGGCGTAACCGTTTTTCTTCAAGTATAAGCCCAGCACAGCCATCTGCACCGTGCCAATGTCGTCTTCCTTATGAAAACCGCTTAAACTTGCATACACGTTACCGGTTGTAAAACCAAATTCGCCTGCAACCAGCCGGCCGTCGTGCCATATTTCCACCGAATCAACGCTTACACTTTCGTCCGGGTTCTGGTTTATCTGCTTAAACTGTTCAACTAAAAGCGGATAAAGCCATGTATTGCCCCGGTAAGCGTTTTTAAGTTCTTCCATGCAAAGGTTAAAATTCCTGTTGAAAGTTAAAGTGTAACTGGCAAACCTGTTTTTTATAAGCGAAGGAATTTTTTTTGGAATGCGGAAATTGTTAAAAAAAATAATAAGCTTTTTTGAATGATAGCGGATTGTTAGAAACTGCACGTAAAGCCTGAAAAACGGCGGAATTTTTACCGCACTGCCGCTGGTTCTGCCATTGTAAAGCCTTATAAAATCTTCCGGCACCGGCAAATCCTTCATTTTGTCAAAAAAATCGTCGCCGTATTCTTTAAAAAGCCTTTCGGGCAGTTCGCGCCGGTGGCAAATAAGCCGGGTTGCAGCCAGCGGATAAAGCCCCAGTTCCAAAGCCTTGCGGATGACAGTCTGGTCAAAATTGACGCAAACCGCCGTATCGTAAATTACGCTTAAAATGGATAAATCCAGTTCATCGTTCAGGTCATTGAAACATAAAGTTTCCCGGTAATTTTTTTCAAGCAAACTGCGTATATTCGGCAAATCGTCAGCGTTTTCAATTAAAAGCGAACATTCATAAAGCGTCCGCCCCCACAAATCCTCAAAATCCATGCCGTTATTCTAGCACTTTAAGCCAATTCCTGCACCAGATGCAAACCATAAAGCTGCCCTTAAGCGCACAAAATTCGCTGTGCTGAAAATGTTTTTTTCGGTCGAAAATAAACAGATAGAACATTTAGTTTGTAAAAATAAAAAGAATCCAAAACCGCCGTATGGCATTACAGGAAAACAATGAAACTTATAAAATCCAGATTAAAAAAAACACTAACAGTTCTTACGGCTTCTGCATTAAGCATTACAATGCTAAGTTCGTGCGTTTCTGCAGCAATTGCCGGGGTTTCGGCAGTGCCGCTTACCGCCGCAGTTGTAGCAAGCGTTGTTAAGGGCATTGGCGAACCGCCAACGGAAGAAGAAAAAGCCCGGAACAAGCAGGATGCAATCGACAGCCTTAGAAAAATTGAAAAAGTTCAGGAAGAAAAAGAAGGCGCAACAGTTTCTCTTGAAGACAAAAACAACCGCGGCAGTACAAAGCAGCTGAACGAACGCGACGTTGAAGAAGGCGCAGAACATATTGGCCGCGGCGGCGGTACAAAAGAACTGGCACAGGCCGAAACAGCCGAAGACGGTACGCCAAAAACACGCGTACGCGGCGACGGCACTGGTGGCGGCACAAAATCTCTCCGCGACAGAAACAGCGAAGACGGCGCAGAGCATATTGGCCGTGAAGGCGGCACAAAAAACCTTGCCCAGGCCGGTTACGAAGAATACGATTCTGCTGGCAGCACCAGCCTTCGCGGCGACGGCACTGGCGGCGGTACAAAATCTCTCCGCGACAGAAACAGCGAAGACGGCGACGAACATTCAGGACGTAACGGTTCTACAAAAGGCCTGAACGGAAGGGACAGCCAGGACGGAACTGAACACTACGGCCGTGATGGTTCTACCAAAGGGCTTTACGACGAAGATTACGATTATTACGACGATTCAAGTGCGCCGGTTGTACGCCTTGCAGAAAAAACCACAACCAGTTCCGGTGACGTAATTTCTACGGTAACAACCCCAACGCCGGTAACCACAACCCGGGTTGGTTCGTACACAAGCGACTTGAACGTTATTGAACTTATTCTGGCCGGCCACGATGAAGAAGCAAAAGAACAGCTTCTGGAAACCGGCAAATACAACCAGCAGGACAGCAACGGCCTTACGTCTCTGCACGCGGCAGCAATGGCAAACAATGCACCGCTTGTAACGTGGCTTTTGGAAAAAGGTGCTGACAGCGAAATTCTGAATGATTTGGGTGATACGCCGATTTTTACGGCAATCCGCTACGATTCAGTTGATGCAGCCCAGGCACTTGTTGACGGCGGCGCAAACTATTTTGCAGCCAACGCCGACGGAAAAATGGCATTTCTTGCAGGAATTGAAAGAGGCCACCAGTTTTACCCGGTTTTTGTAATACCGGAAGTTGACGAAGTACGCGATACGCGCGGCCAGACAATCGTTCACTATTTTACCCGTACCGAAGACATTGACGGCATGGCACTTAGCATTGAACGTGATTTGCAGCTGGATATTCGCGACAACAACGGCTTAACACCCCTTGCCCTTGCCTACGAAGCAAAGGACAGCACGGTAAGTGCCGCAATTGCCGCAGCACTAATTCTTGCAGGCGTTTCGCCAATGCAGGGTGAATGGGCTTATTTTGAAAACACGGTAATGACACGCAACGCACGCCAGACTTTTGAAGACGACCAGAGCCCTCTTCATCTGGCAGTTGCAGCAAACCATTTCGGTATTGCGGCCTATTTAATTGCCTGCGGTTCTTTGCTGGATGCGAGGGACATTTCCGGGGCAACACCTTTGCACCTTGCCGTTCGTTACGGCCGTACCGACATGGTAGAAGAACTGCTGGCCAACGGTGCAGACGTTAACGCCTGCGACAACAACCTTAAAACGCCGCTTTTAATTACCGCACCAAAGGAAAGCCAGGAAGCAATTTACCCGATGCTTCTTGAAGCAGGCGCAGAAGCTTCCGTTCAGGACATTTTTGGCGACAGCGTTCTGCATATTGCAACCCTTGGAAACATGGAAAAAAGTCTGGTAAGCAGGTTTATAAACGCCGGTGCACCAGTTAACGCCCAGAATAAAAAAGGCTTAAGTCCGCTGGCAGAAGCAGTTGAACAGAAAAACGTTGAACACATTCAGCTTTACGTTTCTTACGGCGCAGACATTTTTTCAAGTGATGCAAACGGCAACACGCCGCTTATACGCTGTTTAAGCAACGGCAACATACTTAAAATGCTTGTGTGCAAAAACAACGTAAACGTTACCGACCCTTACGGCAACACTGCCCTTCACATTGCGCTGGAAAACAAGGCAACTGCCGGAAGCGTGCGCTACCTGCTTGATGCAGGAATTGACGTAAATGCCCGCAACTGCTACGGCGAAACACCGCTTTTCAGTGCGTTAAAAATTGACAACTATCAGGGCGTGCAGCAGCTTATAAAAGCCGGTGCCACCACCGATTTGCAGGATAATCTTGGAAACACCGCAATGCACAAGGCAGTACGCTGGGCAGCAGAAAAAAGCCTTGCAAAACTGATTGCTTCAGATTATTCAGTTGACATAAAAAACCAGTCGGGCAAAACGCCGCTGGCAGAAGCTGCACGGCAGAACCGCCTGAACATTATGAAGAAACTTGTTTCAAGCGGTGCAGACGTTAATGCAAGCGACGTAACAGGAAAAACGGTCTTGATGGATGCAATTGAATGCAAGAACCCTGTTGCAGCAAGCTTCCTGCTTCAAAAAGGTGCAGACCCAAAACAGTGCGACTTTTACGGCCGCAACGCTTTCCACGAAGCTGCTAGCACCAGCACATTTGAACTGATTGAACTTGTTTCAAAAACTGGCACTAACCCGCTTAGCGACGATTACCACGGCAAAACGCCATTTGGAATTTTAAGCCGTTCTACGGAACAGAACATTGCGTGCCTTTTAACCAACAGAAACGCTGTTGATTCTAAAGGCAACGGATTTTTGCACGTTGCGGTAATTGAAAATGCGCCGGTAGAAACATTTGAACTTCTGCTGCGCTACGGCTGCCAGATTGATGCGCAGAATAATGAAGGTCAGACAGCACTGCAAATGGCAGTTAAAAGCGGCATGAACGACGTTGTAAACCTTCTGCTTAACAACAATGCCGACATTTTTGTGCTGGACAAAAATAACGAAAATGCCATTATTACGGCCATTTACGAAAATCCTTCCGTACTTACGGATATGAGCCAGAAATATGGCAAATCAAGTGACGGCGCAGGCAACAGTTTAATGCACTATGCCGCTGTTTACGCCGATGCAAACGTTATTAACGTGCTGGCACGGTACGGCGCAAGCAAAAACATGGTAAACATTGCCAGCGAAACACCGCTGCAGGTTGCAAAACGCATAAAGCGTCCGCAGGCAGTAATTAACGCCTTGCAGTAAAATGCAGCAAGTTTCCGTAAATTGAAAAATTGAAAAAAAACGGCAAGCCAAAATTGAATGAAAAATTGGCTTGCCGGTTTTTTATTTTCATGCACAATTATTTTTTTTAAGTTTTGCTAAATTGAATTACAAATCATCCAGATAAGTTTTCATTTTCCGCTGCCTTATTTCTTTTTCAACCGGCGCATAATGATACACAAGGCAGCAGCGCAAATCGCCGGTTTCGCTATCAGTATGGTCTTTAACAACGGCAAGTTTTATGTAATTGCCGTCTTCAAACCGCCAGATGCTGTAAATTTCAGCCTTATTTTCAATAAGCGCCCTGTCGCAGGCAGAAAAAGTAACGTTGTCATCAGTTAAATAAAGGGCAACATCTTCTGCCGGTGCACCATATTTTTGAATCAAATCAGCCTGAACGTTTTTATAAAGCTTTGTAACTGCCAAATCTGACGAATTTTCAAAAATTACGCCTGCGCTGAAAAAGCGGTTGCCGTCAAATTTCAGCCGGATATCTGCATTTCTTTGGGCAAAAGTGCCGGTATAATACAGAATATCGTTCTGTGCCTTTATAAAATGCACCGGCCTGCTGCTTAAGGCATTTATAACATGCCCTTTTGAAAGCAGCCACTTAACGCCCCAAAAACCATCCAGAGTTCTGCTTTTACAGAAGCAAAGGCAGGGCAAAAACAGCAGAACGGCAAGAACACACGAAAACTTTTTCATTTATCCGAATCGTTCTGTATCTGCTTGTAAATATCCAGCACCTGCCTGAAAGCACTGTTTTCCTTTTTCAGTTCCCGTGAACCGCGCGTAATTTTGCACAGGCTCATGCCGAACATGCGCGCAATTTCGCGCTGGGTTGTGCCCTTGTCAATTTCGCGCACTAAAAGCCAGCGCATGGCAATATCAGACAATTCTGCCGGGGTTAAAAGACAGGCAAAAAAATCTTTCATCAAGTTTACGTCATCTATTTTGCAAAGCGCGCTGCAAAGTTCGTTCAAACCGTCACCAGTTTTTGCAGCTGTTTCAGCTTCATTCTGTTCTTCATCAATTGTGTTTTTATCCATAGAAACCAGTATACTTAAAATTCCGCTTAAAATCAAATTTTTTTTGTAAACCACGCTAAAACGGCTTTGCAACCCAAATGCTTGTAGGTCCGTCTGCGCCGCCAATAATTCCAATCGAAGGATTAAACCTTACGCACACTGAAAAAAACACAGCAAGCAGAACAAGCGAAAGAACTACAAAAAAAGCAAAAAACTTTCTATTTTTCATTTGCTTTTAACCTTTCAGAACTTAAAAAGCTGCCTGGAATTGCCCCAAACCAGAATTGCAAGCTGGTCTAAAGGCATTGCCAGCGCGTCTGCAGCAAATTTATAGGTATGACCAATTAAAAGCGGCGTGTTCGTCTGGCCGCGGCAGGGCACCGGCGCCAAAAAAGGCGCGTCAGTTTCAAGCAAAAGCCGGTCTTTGGGCACATAGCGCAGCAGCTGTCTGCTAGCTTCCTGCCGTTCACCCTTGCCAAAAGTAACCGTGCCGGAAAAACTTATGTAATAGCCTAAGTCCAGAAACGCCCTGGCCTGTTCAATGCCGTAGGAAAAACAGTGAATTACCACGTCCTGAACGCTGCTGTTTTTAAGTACACCGTAAGTGCGTTCAAAATCGTCGCGGCTGTGTATTATAAGCGGCAGGTTAAGGCTTTGTGCCAGTTCCGCCTGCATTGCAAAAAGTTCTTCTTCCGCAGCCAAAAACGCAGCACCTTTGTCCGGCGTATTGTGACTTTTATCAATGCCGCACTCGCCTACTGCAACCACCAGCCCCGGCATTTTTTTTTGCCCTTCGGCAATCTGTTTTTTCAGTTCATTCATCTGGTTAAAACGGTCGTTAATAGCTTCTTCGCCGGGCCAGATACCGGCCGAAAAATACAGGCCGTTCATGGTTCCGGCAAATTCCTTTAATGAAAGGCGCTTTTGCAGGTCATCGCAGTCCGTGCCAATATCAAGCAGAAAAGGCATGCCGGGCATTAAACAATCCTTAAGGCCATATTGTTCTGCCAGATTGCTGGAAGTTTTTTCAAATTCTTCAAAAAAACTTTTAAGGTTAATTTCCCGTTCCTGCATGGTGGCCAAGTGAAAATGGGTATCGCTAAACATATTGACTAAATCCTTTTGTTTGTTTACTATATAAAGCATCGCATATGATGATGCCGGAATGGTGGAATTGGTAGACACAAGGGACTTAAAATCCCTCGCTACGAATAATGGCGTGCCGGTTCGATTCCGGTTTCCGGCAAAGGCTTTGAAACGAAAGTTTTGAAGCCTTTTTTATTTTTAAACCGGCAAGCCGTGCAGAACCAGTAAAACCGCACCAAACGTAAAAAATTGTGACAAATTAAGCACCTTTTTGCAAGTGCAAAACCATAAGCGAAACTTTTAAAATTTGCAGTTTTTAATGGTTCGCATTGAAATTCAAATTGCAGGCATAACATTTTCAAAATTCCCAAATCCCGTCAGCATTCCTAAAATATTTTTTTTGCAAATGTCCGCTATAAATTCAATTATTGATGTATAAATGCCGGGCTGTTTTGTGCTAAACTGTGGGCATGGCAAGCATTTTAATTAAAGACACCACCAAACAGGAACGCGAACGCATTGTAACCGAAGCTCTGGGCGACGATTACGGCATAAGCTGCGGTTCCGATTATTCCGGCATTGACTACCAGCTTTACATTGACGGCAAAGTAGAATTGAAAGACCTTAACGCAAAGGCAAAATGCGGTTTTGAAGTTGCTTTTCCAGAAGAACATTCAGGTCGAAGCTGCATGGTTTAAGCATTTACAATGAAAAAGACTGTTTGGGTTATAAGTTTTACAAGTTGTTACTTTTGCTTTTTAATGAAGGATTTTTGGAATATTTTTATTTATTCCATGTTTTATTAAAAGTCTGAAAAATAAAAGATTTTTACAAAAATTGCAAAAATAATAACAGTTAATTTTTTAGAACGATAAAACAGAAAAAATAATTACGGCTGAATTTTTTTTTACAACAGCCGTAATTATTTTTAAACGCGTTTTAACAAGCTTAAGCGGAAAGCTATTTTACCTGACTGTAAAGTCCTGCAATGTTTGTACGCCATTCAAACTGCTTGTCGCGTTCTTCCCATTCAATTATGCGCCGTATGGTAAAATGGCGTAAATCGTGCGGATTTTCAAAATAGGCAACGGCAAAACGCCCCTGCCCTATATAAGTAATTTTTTCATTTGTTCCAAGTTTTTCCTGCTTGTTAAGAATTTCAAGTACGCAGTCAAAATGCATCGGTTCGCCGGTTGCCTTATCGGCCAGTGCACTGGGCAAATCGTGTATGGGCTGCTTGCAGTGCGGACAAGTCGGCGTGTCAAGCTGAGGACTTTCAAAATGTTCCTCGTGTCGGCGGTCGCCAAAACGGTTGTTATAGCCTCGGTTGCCACGGCGGTTTCTAAAATTGTCGTCGCGTTCGCTGCGTTCCCCCCGGTTGTGGCTGCGGTTAGAATCGTAGCGGTTATTTGAATGGCGGCCGGCGTAGCGGTTTTCTGTGTTATCTAATGCCATAGAATGAATGTCCTTGCGAAATATTTTTATCCACCACGAGACTGTTGCTCAAAACTTGGGCAATACGTTGTATAGCTCCATCAAGGTAAGCCGGGTCATGAATTTTTATCTTTAGTTCCTCTACTCTGGCGGAACGCGCTGCTTTTGCCGCAGCTTTTTTTGACACAGAACTCATATGGTCTCCGAAAAAGCGTTCTCTATGTGGTACATTTGACTTTTGCCCGGCATGTCTACTGCCAGAACATCAAAGCGCACATAGCAATTATTATATTCTTTGTGCACCGCCATAAAACTTTTTGCAGTTTTAATTATCCGGTGCTGTTTTACCGCATTGACAGCCTGTTCCAAATCGTAAAAGTCGCCGTTTGGCCATGTTTTTACTTCTACAAATACCAGCGTATCATTTTTGCGGGCAATTATATCTACTTCGCCGGTTTTTGTGCGCCAGTTGCGTTCTACAATCGCATAACCCTGACCTTTCAAAAAATCGGCAGCACGGCTTTCGCCGGTGTTTCCAATGGTTTTGTTTTCAGATTTTGCCATGAAAATCTTTCTCGTCCAAAGCCCTGGCAACAAAAACAGAACTTTCCTTGGAAAGATGTACCACCGGTCCGGAACTGGCCGGATAATGCATTCCGTTGCTGGAAATCATTACGCGCACATCAGGACGCAGCGGTGCGTTTTCGTTCACCTGCACAACACGGGCAATAGACGCATCACTTAGCAGAACCATGGAACCAATCGGGTAAACACCCATACTCTGAATGAAAGCCATAACGATTTCAGGCGCAAACTGCTGCCCTTTATCGTTAATGAGAACTTTCATTGCTTCGTACCCCAGCATACTGCTGCGGTACTGTTTTTCTGTTACCATTGCTTCAAAAGCGTCGGCAACAGCTATAATTTTCGCACCCTGACAAATCCTGTCCCCCGTTAACCCCTTAGGATAGCCTTTGCCGTCAAAGCGTTCGTGGTGCTGAGAAACTATATCTGTAATATCGCTGGAATAATGCAGCAGGTTGCTGCACAGGCGTTCACTTTCGCTGCTGTGCATTTTCAATCGCGCCAGTTCTTCGGCCGTAAGCGAACCGTTTTTGTTTACAATCGTGTCGTTTACAAGCACCATTCCAAAGTCGTGTACCAAAGCCGCAATAACGTAAGTTTTAAGCTTTTTTTCGGGTACACCAATTTTTCTGCATACAAGATACGTAATAATTGCGCAGTTTACTGCAGATTTTGCAAAATCGCGCACCTTTACTAAACCGGCAAGCAGAAAACTTGCCATTAAATGCTGGTTCTGCGCCATAAGTTCCAGAATACTGTCCGCAAGGGATTCAATTTGCGGCGACAAATCTCGCGCCGCCTGTGACCTTATTGAATCAAAAACAATTCCCATTGCGTCTACAGTTTCCATGTAGCATATATACAGAGGATTTTCTTCAAGACTTGCATAGTCATCACCGGCATTGTTCAGCGGCGGCGATTCTGCAACTGCGGAATCCGTGTCGTCTTCCTCCAGCTCGTCCAGTTCTTCCAAATCGTCAAGCTCTTCCAGCTCTTCAACGTCGTCAGCGGCATTCAAAAGCTCATCAAGTTCCATGGCAGAATTAGTTAAAAGATGACCGTAAGTAACAACGTATGGAATATTCCACTTTTTCAGCGTATCAAGGTGATATTTTTTAACGGGCTTTTTTTCGGCCAAAAACATGTTTTTACCGTCGTCAAAAAACACCGGTGCCGAAAACCTCATTCCCAATTCAATAGTTTCGCTTTTAATCTTGTCCATCTTTCATCCTAATCAAAAAAGAAAAAATACCGGCTACAACTTCGTAGGTTTCTGGCGGTATAAGTTCTCCAACTTCATACATTGAAAGTATTTGCGCCGTCATTTCATCTTGTTCAACATGAACGTTATTTTCTTCCGCAATCTGTAAAATACGGTCTGCAAGGTCGCCCTTTCCCTTTGCAACAATAAAAGGCGCCACCGCTCCTTCCGGGTAGCGCAGTGCCACAGCCTGTTTTCTGTTCATACCACCTGGTCAACTCCATTTACGCAAACTGAAGTATCTGTAAAAACCTCTTCGGCAACCTGCTGCCTGTAGGCAATCCGGGCAGAAAAACCCGGTATGCCGGAAAAACGCCGGTTAAGGCAGTCGCTAAGCAGAAGGCAAAGCTGCTGCTGGCGGCTAAAACTTGCCGCCGGTGTCTGAGCAAAAAACACCCGTAATTTTTTATTGTCCGTGTACATATTTTTCGGTAAAAAAAATTCAAAAATCAAGCCTTTTTCTTCATTTTTAGCACTCAGATAAAATTTTTCTGTGTGTTTCTGTTTGGGGTCGCACAGAAAGCGCAGTGAGCCAGACCATGTTTTTTCGTTGATTTCGGTGGCAAAAGGCAGAACAACCCAGTGCGTGTTTTGCCCGCTTACGTGGTTTGCAAGCGTAAGCAAACCGGGTTTTTGCGCCAGCGCCGTACTGAAATTGGTAAAAAGCCGGCTAAAAATGTTTCTGTCTTCTCCGGCGTTCGTCCGTTCCAAAGGCTCTTCATCCTGATATGCGCCGTTCCGGTTTTCGCCATTATTCTGCAAGTCAAGCATCAAAAGCAGTTCTTCTATCTGTTCTTCGGTGGCATTTATGCCTTTATCAGCCAGAAAAGCTTCAATTTCGGCAGCGGTTTTTGCATTTTTTCCATATCTGGCAAGTTTTTTTTGCAGTTTAAGCAGGGTTTCCTTGCTAAAAGCCGTCTTGTTTTCTTTGGCAAACTGAAAAATTTTGACGTTTGCATCGGTTTCTGCAAGGCCGCTTTCTGCAATCATGCGCCACACGTCTGCGCTGCCCGGTGTTTCAGACAAAATCTGGTTCCTGCTGCCTAACCGGACAGCGGCCGTTTCCTGAGGCACAAGCTTTATTGAATTGTTTTCTATCTGAACACGGGCTTTAAAACTTTGCCCCGTTTGTACCGGATTTTGTGTTTTAACTTCAAAACGCTGCCCGGCAAAGCTTACAATTGTAGCACCGGCCCTGTTATGTCCAAGCACGCGCACAAAAACAAAATCGCCGTTTTTTATGCCCTGTGCGTTTGCCGGGTCGTGATTTATTGAGATATTAGCTGTTGCCTGAGTTATGCCGTTCTGCCACACGTTTAATTTTTCGGAAAAATAAAGGGGCAAATGAAATACAAAATTGTAAAACCTTCATCTTTTACGTGAATGCTAAAGTTTTTTACATTAATCTGAAAAAAATATGAAAATCTAGTGAATGAATTATAAAAAAGCCGCGCACGATACAGACATACGGGCAAAAAAAAAGCAGAATGAAGCTCATTCTGCTTTTTTTTCACTTATGCTGCGTAGCAAAGATTAAGACTATTTGTCTGTTTTCTTTGTGATAAGTTCTTTAATTTTGGCATCCTTACCGATTTTGTCGCGGATGTAGTAAAGTTTTGCACGGCGTACTTTACCAGGGCGAACAACTTCGATTTTTGCAATGCGTGGTGAGTTTACAGGGAAGATTCTTTCTACACCAACACCGTATGAGTTTTTGCGTACAGTGAAAGTCTTAGAAATTCCAGCACCCTTAAAACAAATTACAGCACCTTCATAAACCTGAACACGTTCTGTTTTACCTTCAATGATTTTGAAGTAAACTTTTACAGTGTCACCAACTTTAAAAGGAGCAATATCGGTTCTTGTTTGAGCCGCTTCAATAGTCTTAATTACGTCCATTATTTTCTCCTGTTTGTACAGGCGGCGTTTTATGTTTGCGCCGCTTTTTGGGCTTTTCTTTTGCAAGACCGGTTAATTCCAAAATCATCTCTTCAGCTTCCGCCGTAAGAGTGCCGTTCTGTCGCGCGGCAGTAATTAAATCGGGCCGCACGGCCAAAGTTTTAGCCAGTCTTTTTTTAAGCCGCCACTTCCTGATATTCTCATGATGTCCGGACAAAAGCACTTCGGGAACTTCCATTCCCTTGTAAACTTCCGGCCTTGTGTACTGAGGATACTCAAGAAGCCCGTCAGAATAACTTTCTTCGTCAAGAGATTCGCTTGAAATAACCCCGTCAATAAGGCGGTAAACAGTATCAATTACCACCAGTGCAGCTACTTCACCCGATGACATTACGTAATCTCCAATGGAAATCTCGTCATCGACCCTTGAATCGATTATCCGCTGGTCAATACCTTCGTAGCGACCGCAAATAAGCACCAAATCAGTTTCCTGACTTAATTCCTGCGCCAGCTTTTGCGTTAAAGGTTTACCCGAAGGGGTAACATACACAACGCGCTTTTTATAAGATTCAACGGAATCTAGCGCAAGACCGAGGGTTTCCGGCAACATAAGCATTCCGGCACCGCCCCCGTACGGGTTATCGTCACAAGTTTTATGTTTATCAAAAGCAAAATCTCTGATATTCACCAAGTCGTAGGCAATAATTCCCTTTTCAACCGCCTTTTTCATAATTGAAGTTTCAAAAAAGGCTTTAGGTATTTCAGGGAACAAGGTCAGCACATGGAATTTCATAGACTACTCCAGAACCCAGAGGTGCATCAGTTGTACCGTTCTCCGTTCCAAATCAACCTCGCCGATAAATTCCTTTTTGAAAGGAACAAGCCGGACGCGTGAATGATCTTCACCCGGAGGGGTAAAACTCTCGGATAAGGCTACTTCCAAAAGGTTGCCTGCTCCGCCTTCCATTACGCTTGTAATCGTACCTATTTCAATAGGCGCAGTCCTCGCTGCACACCCGTTTTGTCCGCCGTAAACCAGCGTACATTGTTTCAAATCTTCAACATAATACTCATCCTCATTCAAAGGACAAGCCATGTCGCGTGGAACCAGTATTTCCCAGTTGCGATACTTTGCAGCATCGTCAGCACTGTTTATGCCGGCACACTTCATCAACAGACTGTTAACAGAACCTTCAACCGATTCAACACCGAATTTTCTGGTAATGCTACCATTCCGTAAAGTAACTTCCGTAAAGTTTGCAAAGTGCCCACATTCGCCAGAAGTACTTTCAACTTTAAATTTGCCCGTCAATCCATGGGATGAACGAACAATCCCCACAACAAACTGCTGATTTGCCGTACTTGAGCTCTGCTCCATCAGTCAAGGATTTCCAGTGTATAACGTTTTCCGGTTTTTCCGGAAGTTGCACTTAAAACGGTGCGCAAAGCCTTAGCAATACGTCCGTATTTTCCAATAACTTTTCCGATATCAGCTTGAGCAACACGCAATTCAAGAACAGTTGCTTTGTCGCCTTCAACCTCATTTACCGAGACAGCGCTGGGGTCATCGACCAATGATTTGGCTACATATTCAATCAGGTCTTTTTCCATCCCCTACTCCTCGAAAAATTAGATGCTAAAGCTTTTTTTGTTGAAGATTTTGCGTACAATAGCAGTAGGCTGTGCACCTACGCTAAGCCAGTAGCGTGCGCGTTCTTCGTTGAAAGAAATCTGATTTTCTTCCTTTTCAATTGGCTGATACACACCGATTTCATCAAGTGTGGCTCCGTCGCGTGGCTTACGAACATCCTGAACTACGATGCGGTAGAAAGGGCGTCCTTTTGTGCCAAACTTCTTAAGTCTGATTTTTACCACTTGTTTCTCCCAAATGTATTTATTTTCAGCCGGTTTTAAGAAAACTTAAAAACAGCTGATTTTTTGCAAACTCTTTTCTGTGAGTGAATATATTTTATACAAAAAACCGCATAAAAAGTCAAGATTTTCAAGTCTTTTGTCGACTATAGACAGTTTACACAGATGCCTCAAAAAACAGAAAGCGGCCTAATAATTGCTTAAAAATGCCTTTGTCCGCTCTTCCTTAGGATTGTTTATCAGATCTTTTGCGTCGCCTTCTTCCACGATTACGCCGCCGTCCATAAAAATAATCCGGTCTGCACAGTCGCGGGCAAATGCCATTTCGTGGGTAACAATAACCATGGTCATTTTTTCTTCTGCAAGCGAACGGATTACCTTAAGGATTTCGCCGGTCAGTTCCGGGTCAAGGGCAGAAGTAGGTTCGTCAAAAAACAGAACTTCCGGTTTAAGTGCCAGGGCGCGGGCAATTGAAACGCGCTGCTGCTGGCCGCCGCTTAACTGGCACGGGTATGCATCGGCTTTGGATTCAAGCCCCATTTTTTTCAGCAGTTCCATTGCAGTTTTCCGCGCTTCTTCCGCAGGCGTACCCAGAACATGTATCTGGGCTTCGGTAATGTTGCGCAGAACTGAAAAATGTGGAAACAGATTGAAATTCTGAAAAACCAGACCGGTTTTTAAGCCGATTAAGCGCAATGCTTCTTTACCGGCGTAAACCGGGTTCTGGTTTTCGTCGTTTTTTACCAGATTTTCACCGCATACGCTTATATTGCCCGAAGAAACCTGTTCCAGCTGGGTAATGCACCTTAGCATCGTAGATTTTCCAGACCCTGAAGGCCCGATGATGGCTACAACTTCGCCTTTGTTTACGGAAAACGAAATGTCCTTAATAACTTCCAGAGCCTGTTCTTTATGAAAAAATGTTTTTTTCAAGTGTTCAACACGAATAATTTCCATTTTAGTTTGCCTTATAATGCTGAAATTTTAATTGCGAATTAATTGTAATACGAAAGTTTCTTTTCAAAACGGGTAAACGCCCACGAAACAAGCCAGTTCATGATGAAATAGAACAGACCGGCTATGAATATCGGCATTGTAGAAAACTGGCGGCTGGCAGCGTTCTGTGCAACCCTGAAAAGTTCTGCAACGCCGATTGTCTGAGCGAGTGCCGTATCTTTTACAAGGGTAATAACTTCGTTGCCGGTGGCTGGCAGAATGCGCTTAACAACCTGCGGCAGCACAATCTTGAAAAATGTCTGTGCCTTTGTAAAGCCCAAAACTTTTGCCGCTTCATACTGGCCTTTTGCTATTGATTCAATGCCGCCGCGGTAAATTTCTGCAAAATAACAGGCATAATTGATGGAAAATGCAATAATAACCGCCGTAAAACGGTTGTAAGAAACTTTTATAATGTAATAAGGGGCAAAATAGACAAAAATAAGCTGCAAAATAAGCGGCGTGCCCCTGACGATAAGCATCAGTATTTTTACAGGCCACTGCAAAACCGGGTTTTTAGACATTCTGCCAAGGGCAAAAACCATACCCAGCGGCAGCGAAAAAAGCAAAGTCAAAAAGAAAACTTCCAAAGACACCAGCGATCCACTAAGCATAGAAAGCAGCATAGTCTTCACAATATTACCCCCAAGTGCGCAACCTGTGCGTTTTTAACCCCTAAAAACTGCTGTTTTTTTGGGCGTGCGCTGCCGGTTTGTTAACCAGCAACTTAAAATAACTGAAAAAATGTGCCGGATTCGGAAACCAGACGGCAAAATCCGGCTTAGATAAAAAAACTGCTGCCGGTACAGTTTTCAGCACCGGCAGAATGAACAGACTATTTTCCAATTACGGAAATATCTGCACCAAACCATTTCTGGTTGATTTTGGCAACAGTGCCGTCAGCAGCCATGGCTTCAAGTGTTTTCTGGGCTTCGTCACGAAGTGCCACGTCGTTCTTTCTGAAACCAACGCCGTATTTTTCGCTTGAAAGTGTTTCTTTAAGAACTACGAAGTTCTTGCCGCTGGTTTTAATGCTGTAGTTGCCTACAACCATGTCAAGAACAACTGCATCAATGCCTTTTGCTTCCAAATCCATAAATGCAGTAAGGTTTTCCTTGTATTCAACAACTTCTTTTGCAGCCTTTTTAACGGCAGGCGATTCGTCAAGGGCATCGGCCGCACTGCTGCCAGCCTGCAAACCGATTTTTTTGCCTTTCAGGTCTGCCAGCGTGTTAATTCCAGAATCGGCACGAACAACTACAACCTGTGCGTTGTCAAGATACGGTTTTGAAAAGCACAAAGCTTCTTCGCGTTCCGGTGTCATGGTAAAACCGCTCCAGATGCAGTCAATTTTAACGGTGTTAAGTTCCTGCTCTTTTGCAGCCCAGTCAATCGGCTGAATTTCAAGTTTTACGCCCATTCTTCTGCACATTTCTGTGGCAAGGTCAATGTCGTAACCGACAATTTCGTTTGCATCGTTTCTAAATCCCATTGGCGGGAAAGAATCGTCCAAACCAAGAACAAAAACGCCCTTTGACTGCACTTTGGTCAAAGAATTGTCAGCGGTGTCTTTTTTCCCGCCGGCAAATGCAGTTACGGCAAGCAGTGCCAGTAATGCAGCAGCAAGTAATTTTTTCATAAGTCCTCCAGGTTTTATACCGAAAAAAAACGGTCAAAACAAAATAATTATATAGAAGAATTTCAATAAAATCTATTGCCCTTTTGTGCCGTCTTGCACGGGCATAAAAGATTTTAACTTGTACAAATATTGAAAGAAAAGAAAAAAGTTTTAAATATTGGTAAAAGAGGAATATATATGGCGTTTTTTATTTATCTGTATTTGCGTTTATTTCGTCAGCAATTTCCTGAATGGCTTCCATCGAAAGGCTGGTGTATTTGCTTACTGTTTCAAAAGACAAACCATCAAAAAGCATATTCCGCGCTGTTTCGTAGGCTTTCTGCTGGAAACCTTCCAAAAGCCCTTCTTCACGTCCAATTGCGATGCCGTCGGCTTTTACTTCGTCTATCATTTCATACAGGGTCATAAAATTTTTCCTCCATAGCTCGTTTTTTCT
>JAZRVO010000022.1:0-71952 GCA_045599185.1 Treponemataceae bacterium
GTTTTGCCTCAAAAAAACATCTGGGGACTTTTGACTCACAAAGACAACCCCTTTGCAAAATTCAAAACAATCAGGCGGGAAAATCTGCTTGAGCATTATGAACCAGTTATGATTTCCCACCAGGCAAGATTAAAAAAAGAACTGATTGAATGGTTTGGCGGCTCAATTGAAAATTTCAATATAATCGGGACTTACAATCTTTTGTTTAATGCTTCAATTTTTATTAAAGAAAAAGTATGTTCTGCCCTTACACTGGACGGAATTGTCAGCACTTCGGCCGACAGCGACCTTCGTTTTATACCCCTGGAACCTCAGGTAGACAGTGAAGTTGTGCTTGTCTGGAGAAAAGATGCAAAACTTTCAAAGCAGGCACAGTTGCTGTTAGATGAGATTCAAAAACAATGTTAGCTTCTTGTCTCTTCCCTTACAGTTTACGTTTTTCTCTAGTTTAATACAGCCTTTATTATACTTTCTTCACCTTTTTTTATTTCAAAGCTGTATTCCTGTTCGTTGGTTTCTTTTCTGAAAATATCAAGAACATCTCCGTCTCTAGATTCTTTTAAAAACTGAATTTCAAAACTAGATAGTTTTTTTTCTGCGTAGAACTTTTTATCTAAAGTATTCATGAGAAACTTTACATAACGAACATTATTTGTGTGATCGGTAAAATCGACATCGCTGGCAAAAACTTTCTGACTGTAAACTAAATCAGTTGAATCAAATTCTAATTTCATTCTTGCGTAAGGCTCATTGAAATTTGAATGTCCAGCTTCCATGTCTTTGGGAAATTCCAAAGTATTAATTTTTCTTATTTTTCTCTCCGTAAAATCAATGGCACACATTTCAGTTTTTGCAGCAAAAAGCAGGTTATTCTTTTCACCAAAAAAATCTGTTTCTACATCTAAACGAATAGGAGATAAAGAAGTTATAAACGAAACAGCTTTCGCTTTTGTATTCCATACTGGTAAATCATTTATTTTGACTTTTGTTTTTGTATAAATCCAGGCAGCATTGTTTTTTTTACGAAGAGTTATGTTGTCACTTCCTATAGAACCAAAAAAAGTTGTAACCATATCCTGATTGATATTCATAAGTTCTACCAAGCCAAGTTTAGCAGAACAATCAATTAAAGAATAGGAAATGGTATAATCTTTTGTGTAAGTATAAATCATAAGAATCTCCTCTTTTTTTACTTCAAATTCAAATAAATATCAGTTTTCTCTTACCTGTTTCAAGAAAGTTTTTTCATTCATTTTTTGCTTTTGCCTAAAACTTCAATTGGCGGATTTTTTCTGCAAGATTTCTTCCGTAAACTTCTGTTCCCAATCCGTTTGGATGAAGATTATCAAGGAAATATTCCGGAAGGTGCGGAACAAGCTTGAAGCCGTCAACAACCTTAATGTTTGGATATTGGGCGAGAATTTTTTTCAAATTGTCACAGAATTTTACAAGCGTCGGAATGCCTTCCATGTTGTCACCGCGCCAGAGTGGGGTAATGACCAAAGTTGGAATGTCTTTTCCGTAAAGTTCAAACAGCCGCGGATAATATTCTTCAATATCCTTCATTGTTTCGCAGCCGTACTGGTTTGTGCCAAGGGCAACAATCAGTTTTTCGGGTTTATAGCCTTCCATTTTCAAAAGGGATTTTTTGTCGTAAACATAGCCGCCAATTCCCTGATTGATTATGTCATAATTCAAAAGGCGGTTGGCAACGCTTACATAGGTTTGGGAAGAACGCAAAGGGCCGTACCCCTGGGTAATGGAATCGCCAAGCCACAAAACCTTTGTGCTTTTTTTAGCAGGCGTAAAATCTCCGTCAATTTCAAAGTTCTTAATTATCACAGTTGCGTCTGCCGGCAGATAAATTACAACATCACGCATTCCGTCAGCATTATCGTAAACGCCTTCAAGGCTTGCCGTAAGGTTAAAACTTAAATTGCCTTCATCTTTCAGCTCTTTTATATAGAAGATTTTTGTAATAAGCCCGTCTACCATCGCTTCAATTGAATCATCAGAGCCTTTCCAGATAACTTTATAATCAAAGCTTATTTTCTTTGCGCTGGTTCTTATTTCAATGGTTTTTGAAGTTGAAGCAGTGCATCGCTCGTACCAAAAATCAGAAACTTCCTTAAAATAGGCAATCTGTTCCGCCGTGTACTGAAAAGCCTGCAAATAGCCGTCTTTAGTTTCTGCAAAATTATATGCGCCAAAATAGATTTTCTGTAATTCGTTATTTGATAATTTCATTATTTGCTCCGTTATTTTAAAATAATAATACTTCGTTGCTTCTATTTCAATTTGCCGTTCAATGTACAGCCGGGTATTATGTGCAATTTTTTACAAAAATGCAGGTTTGGCCTTCGTCTGCTTGAAAATTGACGTTTTTTTTTCTATATTAAACGGGTATGTGCAAAAAACTTTTTAAAAGGTGCAAATGAAACAAGGGCATTTGCTTAAAACTTAGCCATACATTTGAGGATACTAATGTACAAATCTTTTGGAACAAGTATGGAAAAAGAAGAAAAGGAAAAGAAAGGCGAAGCTGAAGCAAACGAACTTTCTGCAAAATTCCTTAAAACCCGTCAGATAATTCTTTCCGGCGAAATTAATAAAGAACTTGCAGAAAAAATTGCCCGTCAGCTTTTAATTCTCGAAGCCGATTCTTCAGATCCAATCCGTGTTTTTATTGATTCTCCCGGAGGAGATGCAGATGCCGGTTTTGCCATTTTTGACATGATTCGTTTTATAAATGCGCCGGTTTATACAATTGGCATGGGGCTGGTTGCAAGCGCAGCTTCAATTGTGCTTTTGGCAGCCCCGGCAGAACGCCGCCTTGCATTGCCAAACAGCCGTTACCTTATTCACCAGCCGTTAAGCGGCATTCGTGGTGTTGCTACCGAAATTGAAATTCACGCAAAAGAACTTGAAAAAATGCGCGCAAAGATTAACGAACTTATTGCCGGCGAAACAGGCAAAAACGTTGATGCGGTTAAGGCCGATACTGAACGCGATTTTTGGCTTGATTCTGCCGAAGCAAAAGAATACGGTTTGGTCAGCAAAATTGTAACAAAACGGGCAGACATTGCCTGAAAGAGCATTTTATGGAATTTGAGCTTACATCAGAACTTATCAGCGAAATCGTTTTTTCTATGGAGAATCAGAAGGAACTGTTCCTTCTCGATTCTGCAGGGCCTGTTTTGGTTAAATCCAGTGATGTTGCAAATTCCGACCCGGACCGCTTTTATTCACTGCCGGTTTGGGATTCCCTGTGCGGCTTCAGGCTGATGGAAAATTTTGTAATTTCCGTCAAGAACGCCGTAATTCAAGAAAAACTGCGTGCCGTATTAAAATCCGGGCACGGGGTTTTTAGAAATTTTAAGAATGTTCTTAAAGAATACCCGGAAGCAGAGCGTTTGTGGTTTTCGTTTAAGGAACATGAAATGAATCAGGTAATTTTAGACTGGTACAACAGCCTGCGCGAAATTTGGGGGCTTGAACAGCTGGGAGCAGAACCTGAAGAATTTGATGATCTGGTTTTTGATGATTTTTGTTTCAGAACTGCCGGTGAAGATGATTTGATAACTGCCGGAGAGCAGGAACTGACAGTTTTTGAAGAAATGAAAAACACTTTTGAACCGGAACTTGCTGCATTTTTGGCGCTTTTAAACGGTCAGCAGAAAAAAATGGCCGATACCAGCCGGCAAACCGCCCTTGTATGTGAAACCGCTTCCGGCGATTTTGCAGGTTTTGCTTCTTTGGCGCCATGTTTTGAGCTTTCTAAAAATTCAGTTTTGCTTTGTTCTTTGTTTGTTCTGCCACGTTACCGCGGGCTTGGGCTTGGTAAAGAACTTTTGCAGCAGTGCATAAAGGCTGTTAAGCAGCAGAAAAAGCGCTTCTTGTTTGCGCCTTGTGCCGGTATTCCTGATTTTTTTGCCAAAACTTTGCCTTTAATGGGTTTTACAAAGCTTGGTGCCATTTATTTTTTAGATTTGTCTAAAACTATTTAATTTCCCTTTTTGCGGAAGATTTTAACGAAATGACGCGCGGCTTTTGCCGTATTTTGGTTGCGTCGCCAGTTGGGAGAAAAAAATGTCAAAGAAAGATTTTTCCATCAATGCAGAAGCACTGGCTGCTTATTTGCAGGAAATTGTAAGCCGGGTTGAATCTGAAGAAGACCCGGATGAAATGAACGAGCTTAAAAAGATTTTTAAGCAGAACGTTCCTTTTGGCCGCCGTTCTTACGTGGCTGCCTACCTTGCAAAGCAGGTTTCTTCAAACACACGCGGTTTTCAGCGCCGCGAACGTTCACCACGTTATTCGCGCTACGAAAGAAACAGCAGTGCCCACGCCAGCGATTTTGCAGAACGCAGTGAACGCCCGTCACGTTCGGCAGAAAACCATTCAGTTGAAAGCATGGGTGTAAAGCCGCCTGTTGCACGTGCAGTAATTGCACCTGAATTTGCCAAAACCGTATTCATCAGCATTGGCCGCAACCGCAGGGTTTATGCCCGCGACTTAATTGCACTTATTTCTCAGGGTGCAGGCGTTGAACGCGAACGGATTGGCGACATCAAGGTTTACGACAATTATTCATTCATTACGCTTTTTGCAGAAGATGCAGACAAGGTTATTGAACTTTTGAACGGTTATGAATACCGGGGAAGAAAACTTACCGTAAGCTATTCGCGCAAAAAGGACGATTCGCAGGAAAATGCTGGTGATGAACCGGCAGCAGAAGAAACTGCAAGCGAAGAATAAAGGTTTTTTATAAAAATCAGGCGGGCTGTTTGGCAGTCCGCTATTTTTTTGCATATTTTGAAAAATAAAAAAAACTGAACCGGAGGAAAAACTGTGAGTGAAGATAATATTTTCTGCATGCATACGGGTGTGCTGGGCGTAAACACTTATATAGTTCTTTTAAGCCATGCAACTGCCGCAATTATAGACCCGGGCGGAAATGCCCAGAAACTGGCGGCTTTTTTAACGGAAAGGCATTTGTCTCTTGCGGCAATGGTTTTAACCCATACCCATTTTGACCACATTGGCGCGGTTGCCCAGTTAAAAGCTCAGTTTGCTGAAGCCAGAATAATGTGCCACGATGGCGAAAAATGGTTTTTAGGCAGCGGTGCACTGCAAAGGCAGCTGGACGCTTTTGGCGGCGGCGGAATGGAACGTTTTATAAGCCGTAGCGTTGTGCAGGAAATGCCGGAAGCTGACGTAATTCTGAATGGCGGCGAAGTTCTGTTTGAAGATTCCGTTAATTTTGAAGGCGGTTTTAAGGTTTTCCACACTCCGGGGCACAGCACGGGTTCCATATGCCTTTACAATCAGGCGCAGCAGGTGCTTTTTTCCGGCGATACCCTGTTTGCAGGCACCTGGGGGCGCACCGATTTTCCAGGCGGCAGCGATGCGCTTATGCGCAAAAGCCTTGAAATGCTTCTTTCGCTGCCGGAAGAAACCCAGGTTTTTCCCGGCCATGAAAATTTTACTACTATTTCTGCTGAGAAAGGGCTTTTGCTATACTGAAACTGTGGTCGCCGATTTTTTCGATGGTGCGGACAATGTCGATGTACAGAAGTTCGGCTTTAACGTTCGCACCTTCTTCAAGGCGCTTTTTGGCCACTTTTTTCAGGTCGTGGCGCGTTGCATCAATCTGGGCTTCGTAACGCATTGCTTCTGCCATAAGTTCTTCGGTGAACTTTTTGTTGATGTTTTCCTTTATGAAAATTAAAAAGCTGTGTGCCAGATTGCTGTAGGGCACAAGCTGCTGCATGTCTTCCTTGCTGAATTCCATTTTTTTATCAATGCTGCGCTTTAAAAGGATTGCAGTTTTGTAACAGTCATCGGTAAGTGCTTCAAGTTCGTCAACAATTAAAAGCATGTTGCTTATTGAATGCTTGCTGTGTTCGTTTAATGTAAGGCGTTCGCTACAGGCCACCAGATAGTTTGTAAGCTGTTCGTTCATCTGGTCGGCATATTCTTCTTTTTTGCTTATGCGTTCAAAGTTTTCTTCAATAAAAGCTTCGTCTCGGTGTTCAAAACCAACGGAAAGGCGTTCAAACATTCGGGCTGCAATATGCGCCATGTCGGCAATTTCTTTTTCGGCACGCAGAATGTATGCTTCGCTGTTTTCGCGCACGCCGGAAGAAATGAATTCCAGATGATACTGGTCTGGCAGTTCGTTTTCCTTAGGGCTTATAATGCGTTCTGCAAGAGATGCAATTTGGGTTGTAAACGGCAGGAAGATAAGCGTTGCCGAAATGTTGAAAACTGTATGAAGCATTGCAATGTGGGTTGTAATGCTTTCGTTAACCGGACCGGGTACAAGCCAGTCGATTACGGTTAAAAGCGGCTTGAACAGGATGATTGCAAGAATTGTGCCGGAAACGTTGAACAGAACGTGTACCAGTGCGGCGCGCCGGGCGTTTACTTTCGTTCCGATTGAAGCAATAACCGCGTCTACCGTAGAACCGATGTTCGTTCCCAAAACCAGCGCTGCAGAAAATTCCCAGGTTAAAAGGCCGTTGTAAGCCATTGTAATGACGATTGCGGTAAATGCACTTGAAGAGTGCAGAAGCATTGTGATGAAAGCGGCAATAAGAATGCCGAGGATTAAGCTTAAAAAGCCTGTTCCGTTAAAAATCGTAAGGAATCCGGCGTTTTCTGCGTCCAAAGTTGGTATTGCGCTTGATAAAAGGTCGAGACCCAGAAACAGAAGGCCGAAACCCATAAGTGCTTCGCCAACGTTTTCCTTATGAAACCGCTTGATGAAAGTAAGGAAAAAGCCCACGCCGAAAATCGGCACGGCAATTGCAGAAATTTTAAATGAAAAACCGAAAAGCGTAACAATCCATGCCGTAATGGTAGTACCGATGTTTGCGCCAAAAATAACGCCTACAGACTGGGTAACGGTCATAAGGCCGGCGTTTACAAACGAAACAACCATAACCGTTGTTGCACCCGATGACTGAATAATCATGGTGACGAACACACCGGTAAGCACTGCAAAAATGCGGTTGCTGGTCATCAGTCCAAGGGTTTTATGCAGGCTGTTGCCGGCACTTTTCTGAATGCCGTCACTCATCATTTTCATGCCCTGAAGCAATAGACCTAAGCTGCCAATAATTTGCAGAAGAATTGTTACTAGTGATTTCATACCGAAAAAACTAACACATCGGGGCGCACAATTCAAGTATAAAAACGCGCATATATATGAAGAAAAAGAATAAAAAAGCATTTGAACTGAATAAACTTTTCGCTAGTTTTGCCGTGGCAAAAATACCTGGAACAAGCAGCGTTTTATAGAATTTTCCGTGCCCGGCGCATATAAAAAAAAGCCCAAAACCTTGATAAAAGGCTTTGGGCTTTTGGTGTGTTGTTAAGTGTTATTGGTTATGGGTTTAATAACCAAGATAACATTAAAGCTGTTACTTCATCTGATGTTCTACTTTCAATTTTTGCAGAAGTGTATTTTTTATAAGTTATACTATTAGAACTTATTGTGCCGTTATTGATAGTTATATTATCCGTATTTCCACTAGCAGTCATTGTAATTGTATTTCCACTGTTAGTGTATGTTGCAATTACTGTATCATTTATATAATAAATTGTTGATTTATCTTTTGTTATAGCAGTGTAAACTTTCCCATCGGAGAAATATAAACCTTCATAAATTGTCAAACCACTATTAATAGTACCAGTTTCATTAATCCAAGCACCGGCTGCATTGTCAGTAGTTGTTGTTGTACTGTCTTTGCTGTCGCCGCCACCGCCGCCTTTACAGCTGGCAAAAAGCATTGCTAAAGCCGCAAACACGCAAAAAATAATTACATTTTTCTTCATTTTTTTTCCTTTTTATAAAGTTCTTTTAGGTATAAAATTGCGCGTGTTATACTCCCCCGGCTTATTCTGTCAACTAAAAGGTTTGCATGCAATTCATTTATATGGAAGAAAAAAGTTCAGTTTGCGCCGGTTTTTACCGTTTGTTTGCGGCAATGAAAAAATAAAGGCTGTTTACGCGTGTAAAGCGGCCTTTTAGCAGTTGCAAGGCTTTTGTGTATAGAGTAGAATTGAAACGTTATGGAAAATGACACGCAATTTAACGCATTAAACTGTTCTGAAATTTCCCGCAAAAAAAGCTGTAAAAAGTTTTCTTTTAAAAATGCCATGAATCTGGCATTTGTCGCTTTAATTTGTCTTTGTTTTGTATTTTCTTCCTGTCAAAAAACTTCGGGTACAAATCAGGAACAAAATTTTGTATTTGAAGATGAAAAGACCGGTTTTCAGCCTGTTCCGGCTTCAGTTCTGGTTTTTTATGGGTATGACTTTAACGAGCCGGAATTTATTGCTGACTGCAATGCATTTCTGTTTGAACGCTACGGCAGCTACGAACAGGGCGGGGCGGTTTTTCCCGTTGTGTTCCCCGACGACTTTAAGCAGGGCAGCCGCACGCGCATAAGCCTGATTAAGAATTTTATAAGCGAAAACAATTTTGCAGGCATTGTCCTGCTTGGCGCGCCTGAAGGCACCGGCGAAGTTCTTTCTGACGTAATCGACAAAAACGATTTCAGCAAGCCGATTATTTCGTTTTTTCCTCAGGATGATTTGCTGCCGGCTGAATATTCTTCTGATTTTATTGTGGGTTTGCCGGAAGAACAGACAAAACCGGATGCGGAAAGCATTTTTAACCTTACCGGAAAGGCGATAGAAGCCTGCCTGCAGAACCAGCACAAGCAGAGTGCCAGTTTGAAGGGTTTTGTAAAGCAGCTGGCTGGCAGCGACTTTATGGTTTACAACTTTACCGACAGTCAGACGGCCATTATTGTTAAAAATCATTTTGTAATTGAATCGATTTTGCCGCCGCGCAGTGGCACGGTGCAGTAAAATCTCATTTGCTATAATTAAATAGGAGAAAATATGAACGCGCTGGTACAGCAGGAATGTCTGCTGCTCGGGTCAGAAGAAGCCATTGAAGAGCTGGAAAATAAAAAATCAGCACGGCTTTTGGTTTTGGCTGACAGTCACGGCGAGTACAAACTTGTAGAATCAATAATCAGGGAATTTGGCCCTGAATGTGATGCTGTTCTGTTTTGCGGCGACGGCAACGAAGAATTTGCCGCTTGCGTAGAAAACGCAATTTATGATGAAGATTTAAAGCTTGCCCTGCCGCCGGTTTTAGCAACGGTAAGGGGCAACTGCGATGAAGAAGCCTATTTTATTCGTAAGGAAGACGAAGAAAATGTGGCCAGCGTACCGGTGCAGCTAAGCGAACGCCAGATTTTCAGGGTTGCCAACCGCAACGTTTTTATGGTGCACGGCCACAAGCACGGGGTAGACTTGGGTATTGAAACTTTGTCTGCGGCGGCCGGTGCGCTGGACGCGGACATGATTTTTTTCGGTCATACCCACAAGCCTTTCCGCGTTGAAACTGAAGCAACCCTAATGCTTAATCCGGGCAGCATCAGCCGTCCGCGCGGTGGTTTTGCACCAACCTTTGCTTTTGTAAGTTTCCCCGGGGAAGCTGAACGGTATTCGGTTGAGTTTTTTACCATTGTAGAGCCGCTTTTTGGCGGTTATAAATTTGAACTTGCAAGCGATATTTGCTGATTTTTAAGCGGAATTGTTAAGGAATCCGTTCCTTAGCTTTTCCGTTTTTTATATTCCGTAAATATCCTTTTTTTTATGCATGAAAATTAGCGAATGATTCATAAATGCAGCCGCAGGGCAGATACGGCCGCAAAAAAAAATACGCCGTGCAGGGCACTAGTCTTTTTTTGCGGCAGGGTCTGCCTGAAGGATGCTTTTAAGTTTCTTTCGTTTTTTTATATAAAGAGGAGAAAAAGCAAATGAGCGATGACATCATTGGTGTCAACGAGCGTCCGTCTTTCGGGCGCTGGTTTGCGTTAAGCTTTCAGCATGTGTTTGCAATGTTTGGCGCAACGGTTTTGGTGCCGCTGTTAACGGGGTTAAGCCCTTCAACGGCTTTGTTTTCTGCCGGAACAGGTACACTGATTTACATTCTGTGTACGGGGGCAAAAGTTCCGGCGTTTTTAGGCTCGTCATTTGCCTTTATACCGGCTTTGATTGGCATTACCCAGCAGTACGGTATGGCCTATGCTTTGGGCGGTGCTTTCTGTGCCGGTGTTTTTTATGCCATCGTTGCTTTTGTTATTAAGTTTACCGGCAAAGACTGGCTGGACAAGGCATTGCCGCCGGTTGTCATTGGTTCTGTAATTATCGTAATCGGCCTGAACCTTGCGCCTTCAGCAATGAACAACGCAATGTTCAACAACGGCGAATATTCTCTGGTTTATTTTTCAATTGCAATGGTTACTTTGGCAATTGCAATTGTTGCTACAATTTTCTTCAGGGGTTTTTTCAATACTATTTCAATTCTTATCGGGCTTGTCGGCGGCTATGTATTTACCCTTGTAATGGGGCTGTTTTTCCCGGCGTATCATTTAATTGATTTCAGTGCCGTAAAACAGGCTTCGTGGTTTGGCCTGCCATTTTTGCAGCACGGTGAAAACGGTTATTTCTGGTTAATGCCAAAATTCAATATCGTTGCAATTTTAACATTCATAATTGTTTCTCTTGCAACAATTTGCGAACACCTTGGTGATACCTTGGTTTCTTCGCGCGTTGTTGGCATTGACTTTTATAAAGACCCCGGCTTGCACCGCACTTTGCTGGGCGATGGTCTTGCTACGGCATGGGCAGCAGTTTGGGGCGGTCCGCCAAACACCACTTATGGCGAAAACATTGGCGTTATGGCAATTACAAAGGTTTACAGCGTTTGGGTAATTGGCGGCGCAGCTGTTATTGCCGTTGTGCTTTCTTTCTTCCAGAAATTCGGCGCACTCATTCAGACTATTCCGGGGCCGGTTATGGGCGGCATCAGCATGCTTTTGTACGGCTTAATTGCTTCCAGCGGTTTGCGCACAATTGTAGAAAGCGGCGTAGATTATAAAGACAAGCGCAATTTAACCATTTCTTCTGTAATTATGGTTATTGGCATTGGCGGCGGAATGCTTCAGTTCAGTCTTGGTTCTTCTTTTACCTTTTCTTTGGGTGGGGTAGCTTTGGCAACACTGGTTGGCATTCTTCTTAATTTAATCATTCCAAAAGAATCAAAATAAACCAAAAAGCTTGTTCGGTTTTTATTGCTGAACAAGCCTTTTTGTTTTTTACTGATGTTTCGGGAACTTTCAGAATCCGCTGGGTTTTGAAAGGTTTCCCGAAAGCTTAAATATTATTAAAAGAGGCTTTTATGGCAATCTGCCTGCATAACGGAACATTGTTGAGCGGTTTTTCGTGCATGGAAAACTGCGCAGTTTTAATAGAAAATGGGCTTATTGATGACGTTTTTACGGAAAAACGATTTGCTCAAAAGCAGTTTGATTCTTCTACCAAAATAATTGATTTGCAGGGCGCTTACATTGCACCGGGCTTTATTGATACCCATATTCACGGTTTTGGCGGTTTTGGCACTGACGATTGCAGTACGGATTCCATTCTTGAAATGTCAAAAATTCTTGCGCAGTATGGCGTAAGTGCCTTTAACCCGACAGTTTATCCAGCAGAAGAAGAAATGATGCTTAAAACCATTAAGGCGGTCGCTTCTGCCATGGGCAAGGAAAAAGGCGCGCGCATTATGGGGCTGCATCTGGAAGGACCGTTTATTTCGCCTTTAAAGCTTGGTGTGCAGAAACCTGAAACCGTAAAAGCCGTTGACATTCCTTTTATGGAAAAATTGTGGCAGGCTGCGGACGGCCACATTGTTAACATGACTGTTGCACCGGAACTGAAGGGAATGCGTGAACTTGCCTTGTACTGCCTTAAAAAGGGCATTGTTCTGCAGGCCGGGCACACGGACGCAAAATACGAAAACATGACGGAAGGAATGCAGGCTGGCATTTTGCATTCTACCCACCTGTTTAACGCCATGAGCCGGCTTAACCACCGGAACCCGAATGCGGCAGGCGCTGTTCTCATTCATCCGGAAATGGCCTGCGAAATTATTGCTGACGGCGTGCACGTGCACCCGGATTTGATAAAGCTTTTGCAGCGCGACAAGCCTTTGGATAAAATTGTTCTTATTACTGATGCGCTGAAGCCGACGGAACAGAAAGACGGGCCGTTTTTTGCCAACGGCGAAGAAGTGGTTTTTGATGAAGGCTGCTGGCACAGAAAAGTTGACGGCGTAATTGCAGGTTCGGCGCTTACGATGATTAAAGGCGTTAAAAACCTGAACAGCTTTGGCTTCAGCTTAAGCGATTCTGTGCGTTTTGCTTCTGCAAATCCTGCCCAAATTATGAAATATTCTAATCAGGGTGTAATTATGCCGGGCAAGGCCGCCGACATTACGGTTTTTGACAAAGATTTTGACGTAAAGCTTTCTGTTATTAACGGTGACATTAAAAAGAATCTGCTGTAGTTTTTGAAAATGTATTTAAGGCCGTGTTTGGATGTACTTTTTGCTGCCAGAACGCGCTTTATAAATAAATGGTTGCATTTAAAAAGGGGGAAAGAAAATGCGCTTAATTATTCGTGACAATTATCAGGACTGTTCAACATGGGCTGCAAACCACATTGCAAAGGCAATTAACGATGGTGTAAAAAGCGGCAAAAAGCCTTTTGTTCTGGGTTTGCCAACCGGTTCTACACCGCTGGGCACTTACAAAAAGCTTATTGAACTTAACAAAGCGGGTAAGGTTAGTTTTGAAAATGTTGTAACTTTCAACATGGATGAATATGTTGGGCTTACGCCGGAACATGATCAGAGCTATCACTATTTTATGTGGGAAAATTTTTTTAAGCACATAGACATTAAAAAAGAAAACGTTAACATTCTTAACGGCATGGCAGCAGACAAAGCGGCTGAATGCAAGCGTTATGAAGAAAAAATTGCAAGTTACGGCGGAATTGATTTGTTCCTTGGCGGCGTAGGTGTAGACGGTCATATTGCTTTTAACGAACCCGGTTCTTCTCTTGCAAGCCGCACCCGTGAAAACACTTTAACCCGTGACACGATTATCGTAAATTCCCGCTTTTTTGGCGGAAATACTGACCTTGTGCCTAAAACGGCATTAACTGTTGGCGTTGGCACGGTTTGCGATTCCAAACAGGTAATTATTCTTGCAAGCGGCCATAACAAGGCTTTGGCTGTACACCACGCTGTAGAAGCCGGCATAAGCCAGATGTGGACAATTAGCGCTTTGCAAATGCACAATGATGCAATTATTGTTTGCGATGAAGACGCTACGGACGAGCTGAAAGTTGGTACTGTAAAATATTTTAAGGACATTGAATCGAAAAATTACGACAACGCACTGTAATTTTTCTCTTTAGTTTCATGTCAGCCTGAATTATTATCCAGTTTTTGGGCTGATATAAAAAATTGAATTAATGAGAAAAAACAAAACCCTGCTGCGGTATTTTCCGGGCAGGGTTTGTTTTTTCTGCTTGTAATGTAACAGATGCAGGTAGTAAGATTGCGGCTTTTAGTACCACACCTGCATAACCTGCAAATCGCCGCTGATTTTTACTTCTGCGTTTGGCGCGGCTAAAAAAACATCTTCTTTTGCGGCGTTATATTTTTCGTCGCTGCTTTCTATTGTGCCGTTGCCGTCAAGAACAATAAAACTTGCCCAGCAGTTTCTGCCTTGCATGTTTACTGTTTCGCCGCGCGGTTCAATTTTTTCAATTCCAAACTCTGCACATTCAAATTTGCCGGTAAAATTGGTTTTGTGCTGTGCGCTGGTTGGTTTCATAACGTCCAGCGCCTGGTTCAGGTGCAGCGGCCTTCCGCGTCCCCAGTCAAAAATTCTGTAAGTAATGTTGCTGGCCTGCTGAATTTCCAGAATGCGGATGCCACCCATGATGGCGTGCACCGTGCCGGCAGGAATGAATACAAAATCACCTTTTTTTACTTTCGTATAAATCAGAAAATCGTCTAAATTGTTATTTTGCAATGCTTCGCAGAATTTTTCCTTGGTATAGCTGCTTTGCAGGCCGCTTATAACCGTAGCTTCTTCGTCTGCATCTAAAATGTACCAGCATTCTGTCTTGCCGTGGCTGTTTTCGTGAAGCCGGGCGTATTCTTCATCCGGGTGAACCTGAACCGAAAGCATTTGGTTTGCCTGAATGATTTTTACTAAAACTGGCAGGGTGTGAGATGTTTTTTCAGATACAGAAACCGGTTTCTTGCTTTCTTCTAAGAAACTTTCGCAACCGTCTATTGTGGATACAGCCCAGTCTTCATAACCCCATGGTTTTGGAGAAACAAAAGGCTGTAATTTATATAAAGCTTTACAAATAGACATAGCGTAATGTTAGTAAAAATAATTCATCTTGTCAAATACCAAAGTTAGGTGATATAATCAACTAACATATGAAGTACATAAATTCTCAGGCTGATATAAATGTTTCCCGTATTTTAAGATTAATCTGGCAGCAAAACGGTATCAGCCGTATTGAAATAGCGTCAAAACTTGGCCTTGATAAATCAACAGTTACAAAAATAGTTTATTCTTTGCTGGAAGTAGGCATTGTTGCAGAGGTTGCACATGGTTCAACCGGGCCGCAGGGCGGAAGAAAGCCCATTTACCTTGAAATTACCAGTTCTTTTGCTTTGGTTGGCGGAATTGAAATAAATTCTTCAGGTTTTATATGCAGCCTTTTGGACTTGCAGGGCGAACTTCTGTTCAATTATGAACAGAAAATGCAGGTTAGCGACCCTTTAGACTGCTTTAATCGTGCTTATGAAATTCTTTTGGAAGAATCGAAAAAACTAAAAATAAACCTGATTGGTGTTGGTGTCGGGCTTTCGGGCATTGTAAACAGTGATTCCGGTTTTATCATAAAATCCATTCCGTTAAATATGCACAGCAATTTTCCGTTTTCCCAAATAGCTTCAAGCCAGGCCGGCGTGCCTGTTTTTGTTGAAAACGATGCCCGCTGCTGCTGTTACAGCGAACGTACCCTTTTGCACGATACCGGAATGCAGAACATTCTTTTTATTCTTATTGAATTGCGCAATGGCGACAGGCCGGTTTTGAAAAATACGGAAGTTTCTGTTGGTATGGGGCTTGTGCTTAATGGCCGAATTTACAAAGGTTCGGGTTTTTCTGCCGGTGAGTTTTCCAGCATGATGTGGAACGGCGAACAGAGCTGCCAGTTTTTTTCGGAAGAAGAGAACCTTGCCGAATTTGGCAAAAGCAACAGTTCTTTAACCGGCGAAAAAGATACCATTTTTAGCGAACTTGCGCGCCATGCCGCTTTTTTGGTAAATACGCTTAATCTGGAGACTGTTTATATTGGCGGTTTGCCGACGGAACTTTCTGAAGAGCTGGCAAAACTTATATCACGCCGGGTTGAATGCCAGTGGCCGTATGAAAATTTGAACCACTGCGAAATAAAACTGAGTTCACTTGGTAACCTTGCCGTTGCTTATGGTGCCGCCGGAATGTTTATAGACAGATTTTTTGCATTGCCAAGCCTTTCTACGCCGTCTGGCAACGGACCTTCCATACTTGAAGCATTGTCTTTGGTTGGTACAACCGGAATGGCAGGAAAACTGGTTTAGTTTTTTTGTGCTGCGCAACGTTAATGCTGCATAATAAACCGCCGTTTTTTTACTGTTTATTTATGCTATATGTAATAGAAGAAAACAGTAAAAAACTGATAATTTTATGATAATTCTGCTGCTGTTTTTTCTTCAATTTGAAAAAAAATAGATGAACAAACTGCAAAACCGGACTTAAAGCCCTGCACAAACAAAAGCCCTTAAACACTTAAAAAGCGTTTAAGGGCTTTTGTTTTGGTTCGTTCAAACTATTCAAGCTTGCCTTTGTAATAAAGAACGTCCAGATTATCCAGCCGTTCCTTGTGGGTTTTAAGGCGTTTTGAAAAACTGCTGAAATCTTTTTTGGCCGGGGCTAGCCACAAACTTTCGGCAATTGCACATAAACGCGGAAACAGCATGTATTCTGCCCAGCGCGGCGAAGTAACCAGTTCCGTCCAAAGGTTTCCCTGACCGCCAAGAACAAATTTTTCGTTTTCTTTTGGAAAGCCCTGTGGAATTGGCGAATAATCGTAAGACATTTTTACCGTAGCAAAATTGTGCAGGCCGGGTTCTTCGGCGTTTTGCAGGTGCGGAAAATCCAGATAGCAGCCTGCGGTTTGCGGACACATAATCACCTTGTGGTTCAATTTTGCAGCGTTTGTTCCGCCCTCGGTTCCGCGCCACGACATAACTACAGCCTCTTCGTTAAGAGTAAACTTGTCCGCATTATCCAGAATTTCGTCCCAGCCAACAGGAATTTTGCCGTATTTTTTTACCAGCTTGCATACTTTTGAAGTTATCCAGCTTTGCAGCTGGTTTGCAGAAATTAAGCCCAGTTCCTTCATGCGGTTCTGGCATTTTGGGCATGTTTCCCATCTTACGTGCGGACATTCATCGCCACCAATGTGCAGGTACGGGCCGGGGAAAACGCTGGCAACGGTTTTTACCGCGCTGTCAATCAAATTGAAAATTTCATCATTGCCGGCGCACAAAACGTCGTCAAAAACGCCGTATCTGCCTTCCACCTGATAAAAAGCGCCGTAACAGCCTAATTCGGGGTAGGAAGCAAGAATTGCACTTGCGTGGCCGGGTGTTTCAATTTCCGGCACTACCAGAATGTGCCGGGCAGCGGCATATTCAACAACTTCCTTTATCTGTTCAATTGAATAAAATTCGTCTCTTTTTATAATCGTGTCCCGCATCTGATGCCGCGGATCGGGCTGCACGCTGCCTGTTTTTATAAGATTGTGATAATCTTCCACCGGTATGCGCCAGCCCTGATCATCGGTTAAGTGCCAGTGAAAGCGGTTAAGCTTGTGCAGGGCGGCTATGTCCAAAAGTTTTTTTATGAACCTTACGGAAGAAAAATGGCGGACTGTATCAAGCATGAAACCGCGCCATTCAAAATTGGGCTGGTCTGCAATTTTGCAGCAGCAAAGTTTAAGCCCGTAAGTGTCTGCATCCTGTTCCATTTCAAAATCTTCCGGATTTTCAAAAATTTCTTCATTGGTGGCAGCAAGTTCTGCAAATTTGTCTGCTTCGTTTGCGGCAGTCATTAAAAGCTGGCGCAGGGTTTGCAGGGCGTAAAAAGCACCTGCTTTCTGTTCGGCCTTTATAAAAACGCCTTCTTTTTTTATTTCAATTGAATAGCTTTCGTCCTTTCTGCTTGCAGGCACGGCCGCCGCGTTATTCTGTGTGTTGGGGCTGCCTGCCGCTTCAAGAATTACGCAAGGTTCTTTCGGATTGCGGTTTTGCGGCAAATTTTCAGCACGGTTTACGGCAAACCCGCAAGCAGCCATCTGTTCTGCAAAAACGGCACATTCCTGGGCAAAAACTGCCGGCGAAACAAGCATAAAACTTTTGTTTATGAAACAAAAGCCTTCTGTTTTTTCAAATTTATCAATTTGGGGAATAAGATTAAGGGGATTGTTGATTTCGGAAACTTTCATGTTTTCAGCATAAAGCGAAAAAAGCGTATTGTCAAAAACAATAATTCAAAAAAAAGTGTCATCAGAAAGGTTCTTCTTTCTGATGCCTGAAAACCTGTTGACCGTGATGTTTATAAATTTCATTTATTCATTTGACTATTTATATTTTAATATTTATAATAATATTTTAGAAAAGATTAAAATATAAATAAAGAGGTTTTATGTTAAAACTGCGACTGGTATTTATAGTTTTCTTATGTGCGGGAGTTTTTATGGGCTGCAATAAATCTTCAGACGGTAAGGCATTGGTGCAGGAATCGGGAATTGCTGGTGACCTTAAACGGGTTTCCGTTCATGATCCGTGCATTGTAAAAATTTCTGCCGGTAAAAACGATGCAGAAGAATCTTCGTTGTACTACATTTTTGGAACGCATGGAGTTGCGGCACGTTCTGCGGATCTTGCCAGCTGGGAAAGTTTTACAAACGGATATGCCAGAAAAAATAATGTACTTTATGGAAACCTTGCGGAAAATCTTGCAGAACCTTTCGCATGGGCAGGACACAATGATGCGGACTGTACCGGCGGCTTTGCGGTTTGGGCACCTGATGTTTTTTATAATCCTCATTATGTAAACGATGATGGTTCTGCCGGTGCTTACATGCTTTATTTCTGTACGTCTTCAACATATTGCCGTTCCTGTATAGGCTATGCAGTTTCTGATCATATTGACGGCGACTATAAATATAAAGGAACTTTGGTGTATTCCGGCTTTACGGAAGAAAGTTCAAAAGATAAAAAAAGCAAAATTGATAAAAAATGGACAAATACGAATTTGCCGTTTTTAATGGAAAGCAACCAGATTGAATCTGGCTTAAATGCAGAATGGGTAGCCGGAAATACATACAATACAGACTATGCGCCAAATGCAATAGACCCCGGGCTTTTTTTTGATGCAGAAGGACGGCTCTGGATGACTTACGGTTCCTGGTCTGGCGGAATATACATTCTGGAAATTGATGCAAAAACAGGCCGGGCAATTTATCCGGGGAAAAATGGTGTTACGGCAGACGGCCGCATAATTGACAAGTATTTTGGAACTCGTCTTGCGGGCGGTCATACGCTTTCTGGCGAAGGCCCGTTTATTGTGTATGATGGCAAAACCGGCTGGTACTATCTTTACACAACCTATAATTATCTTGATTCAAAATCAGGTTATAACATGCGCCTTTTCCGTTCAAAATTCCCGGAAGGCCCTTATACAGATGCTGCCGGTAATAATGCGGTTTTTGACTCAAAACGCACGAATTATTATGAAACCGGAATTAAGGTAATGGGAAATTATAAATTCTCCAGAAGCGAAGGTTACCGCTCGCCCGGACATTGTTCCAGTTTTATTGATGATGACGGCCAGATGTATCTTATTTATCACACCCGTTTTGAAAATGCCGGTGAATCTTTTGAAGTACGCGTTCATCAGCAGTTTGTAAATGAAGAAGGCTGGCCGGTAACTGCTGTTTTTGAAAACCGCGGAAACAAGCTTGCTTCTGACGGTTACGGTAAAAAAGAAATTACAGGCGAATACGAGTTTATAAATCATGGGCTTGTTTCTGACGGTTCATACGTAAAGAAGCCTAAAAACATCAGGCTGAAAGCGAATGGAACTGTAATAAATGAAGACAACGAAGAAATCGGCACGTGGGAAGAAAGGAAGGGAAGTTCTTCGGCAGTTTTTGTTTTGAACGGAATTACCTTTCACGGTTTTTTCTTCGCACAGGCTGATGAATCTTCTGAACATAAAATTGTGATGACTTTTACCGCAATCGGAGAAAATAACGAAACTATTTGGGGTGTAAAATTATGAGTAATGTGATTAGGACAAAATTCAACTTGCCGTTTATTGAACAGCGTGCAGATCCTTATGTATGCTTGGAAAACGGTAAATATTATTTTACGGCATCAGTGCCTGCTTACGATAAAATTGTTCTGCGGTGCGCCGATACGCTTGAAAATCTTGGCAGTGCAGGGGAAGTGACCGTGTGGGAAAAACACGAAAGCGGAGAAATGAGCCTGCATATATGGGCACCGGAACTGCATCTGATTGACGGAAAATGGTTCATTTATTTTGCCGGCGGTCGTACTGATGATATCTGGGCTATCCGCCCGTATGTTCTTGAATGTCTGGGTTCTGACCCTTTAAATGATGCATGGATTGAGCGCGGAAAAATTCAGCGCAGTGATGATGACATTTATTCTTTTGAAGCATTTTCTCTTGATGCAACGGTTTTTAAACATAAAGGAGAATGGTTCTTTATCTGGGCAGAAAAAGTGAGTGTCGGAATTCAGATTTCAAATTTATATATTGCAAAAATGGAAAGTCCTACAAAACTTTGCACGGCGCAGGTTCTTCTTACAACGCCTGATTATGACTGGGAACGCCGGGGTATCTGGGTAAATGAAGGCCCTGCCGTCCTTAAAAAAGATGGGAAAATTTTTGTAACGTATTCTGCTAGTTCAACCGGCGAATATTACTGCATGGGAATGCTGAGCATTGATGAAAATGCCGATTTGCTTGATCCGCGCGCCTGGAAAAAAGAGCGGCAGCCTGTTCTGGAAACTGATAAAGAAAAGGGTTTTTTCGGACCCGGCCACAATTCGTTTACAAAGCTTGCGGACGGTACGGATGTTTGCGTTTTTCATGCCCGGCAGTATGAAAAGATTGAGGGAAACTCCCTGTACGATCCGAACCGGCATGCATACATAATGAAGGTTGAATGGACTGGTTCTTCGGAAAGTGAAGGGCTGCGGCCAGTTTTCAAGTATGAAAATGTAATGTTTTGATAAAAAAAATGCGGTGCTTAAATACCCGGTTTTTTAGCCGGCAAGGCGCCGCATTTTTTTTATTTTTCTGCAAAGCTTAAAAACAGAAAGTACAAGCCGTTAATCATTATCGTGCTTTAATCTTTTGGCATGTAATGAATGCTTACGTTTATGTCCTGATTGTAATTTCCGAATGTGCTTCCAAAAATTGTAACGCCGCCGACATTTTTTGAACGTTCGTCAACAGCAATGCGGAATTTCAGCTTGCTTTTTGAATCTAAGTCAAACTGGTTTATGTTCACGTCTGAAATTTTAAGCCCGTCAATGTGTGTGCCTTCTTCATTTATTACAATCATCTTTAAAAGTCCGTACTGATTCCAGTTAGGAAACCACCAGTCGGGTGTAAAAATGCCGGGCACGTCACCAAAATCACCTGGCGATGTCCACGAGCCTAAAAATACGTCATTCAGGTAAAAGTTTATGTCGCTTGGCCATACATTGTTTACGCCCGGTGCTTCGGAACTTAATTCGGCAGATATTAAAAGCTGGGTAATTTTCTGATTATTGGGAATAAAGTTTGGCAGGTTGTATTCAATAAACCCTTTTGTAAACCACAGAATGTCTGCATCGTAGCGTTCTGTATGGGAAAAATACCGGGAATCATCGACTTCGCCAATCAGGGCTTTTGCCGTTGCTATGCCACAGGTAGGGTAAACTTCGTAATCAGAAAAATGACCTACTTTTATGCTTGTGTTGTAAACATTGTCAGGAATCTTGATTTCTGAAATGTCAACAAGCAGTTTGTCCATTGTAACGGAATAAAGCTTGTCGTTGCCGTGTCCGCCCTTGTCACTGACAGTTGTTATGATTCCGGCTGATTCCAGTTTTTTTATGTGGTTTGTGATTGCTCCGTTTGTTATGTTCAGCTTGGTGGCAAGTTCATTTAAATTTATGTCAGGGTGCTTGATGAGAATTTTTATAATCTGAATTCTCACTTCTGAACTTAGTGCCTTGAATATATCCAGACCTTCATCCAATGATGTTATGTGCTGCATTTTTTTTCCTCTTTGCTTATTTTACATAAAAATCAATAAAATAAAAAGTAAATTATTTTAGTTTTGTTTTAATATTTTCTTAATAGAACCTGAATTTTTAAGAATATTTTAGAAATCAGTAAATATTTTAAAAGAAAGTAAAATATTTTAAAGTTTTTGTTGACAGTGAAAAAATCACGGTTTAGAATAAAATCAGTTAGAGTAAAAAAACAGGTACGGCTGTAGAGAAAACAGCCTGCGTGGAAGTTTTCGTAGGAGGAAAAAAGAAAATGAAAAAGATTATTGGTTTGAGCCTGATAGCTTGTCTTGCCCTGTCAATGGTTTTTATGGCTACCGGATGCAGTTCAAAATCATCTGCAAAAAAAATTAAGGTTCTTCTGTACATGCAGGAACACGAAAAAAAGATTTATGAAAAAATTGTTGCAGATTTCGCAGAAGAACACAAAGACGAAATTGCTGGAATTGATTTTGAAATTACAACTCAGGAAGAATACAATACAAAAATGATTGCTGCCATGACAGCAAACGACATGCCTGATGTTTTCTATATCGGACCGGAATCGGTAAGAAGCTATGTAGACAACGGTCGTGCACTTCCGCTTGACAGCTATGTTGATGCAAGTGCAGTAAACAACTTGTGGCCGGCTATTATCGGTGCTTACCGCTATGACGGAAACGAAGTTGGTAAAGGTTCTCTTTACTGTCTTCCCAAAGACCTTTCTTGTTTTGCATTTGCTTACAACAAAGACATTTTTGACGAAGCCGGTCTGCCTTACCCGGATCCGAACAAACCTTATACTTACGCAGAATTCTTAGATGTTTGTAAAAAACTTACTAAAGATACTGACGGTGACGGCGAAGTAGACCAGTGGGGCGTTGCAAATGCTGATGCATTCGGTATGACACCTTACCTTTACGGAAACGGCGGTCACTTTTTGAATGATGACTACACAAAAGTTGTTGTAAACGAAGACAAGGCTTTCCGCGAAGCTTTCCAGTATTACTGCGATTTGACAAACAAATATCATGTAACACCTTCTGTTGAACAGGATACAGCACTTGGCGGATACCAGAGATGGCTTGACGGACAGGTTGCTTTCTATGCCTGCGGTACATGGGACGTCGCAGCATTCATGGATAAAAATACATTCCCTTACAACTGGGATTTGTGCGGATGGCCTGTAGGACCTTCTGGGGACGGTCGTTCTACAGCATGGCTTGGAACTGTTGGTTATGCAGTTTCTTCAAAAGCAAAAAATCCTGAACTTTGTGCAAAACTTATTCAGAAACTTTCAACTGACTTAGACGGTCAGCGTGCTGTAAGTGGCGAAACAACAGGCCATTCTTTACAGCTGCCAAACATTCGCGACTATGCAAAATCTAACTTCAAGAATCTTGTAAAAGAAGGAAAAATTCCATACGCAAGCAATGTTGACGTAATTTTTGGTTATGTTGAAGGAAATGACAAATATAACGGAATCTTTACAGAAACAACTTATACATACAACGGTGAATGGTGGAACATCTTCCTTGAAGGCGTTGCAAACTGTAAGAATGGTTCTGTAAAAGTTGACGATTATCTTGCTTCTGTTCAGCCAAAAATGCAGAAAGCTTTGGATAATGCAATAGAACTTCAGAATTCTGCAAAAAAATAAATTACGGTCAGGGCATCGGGTTTTAACTGGAATATCTTTCTGCATGAAAGCCCGGTGCTTTGCAAAAGTTTCATAAAGGTTGTGCTAATTTTTTTTGAAGAACTTGTAAAGTTCTGATTTTTACAGGTTCTTCACTATTCTTGTGAAGAGGCGAACGTTTTATTACGGACAGACGTAATGAACGCGCTTTCTGGTTCAATAAAAACAAACGCATTTTTGAACGGGAATAATATTGATTTTGCTTAGTCCCGTTTAAAGATTAAGGAAAGATTTGTTTATGAAAACAAAGAAAACTACATTATCACAGATTGCAAAACGAGAAGAAAGATGGGCATGGCTGTTCATTTCTGCACCATTTATCGGCTTCCTTCTTTTTATGGCCTATCCGCTCGCCTTTGCAATTGTGGCAAGTTTCAGCAAATGGACGGGAATAAATTCTCTTGTAAAATCAATGGCAGGATTTGCTAATTATATAGATATATTTACGGATCCTAAATTCTGGAAATCACTGGGAACAACTGTTATTTACATGATAGGTATTCCGGTTGGTATGGCATTGGGTCTTTTGATTGCAATGGGGCTTAACAGTCCTAACATACCGTTAAAGCGACTTTTCCCTACAATGTATTATGTTCCTGTAGTGTCTTCACTTGTTGCCGTTTCAATTCTGTGGTCTTGGGTTTTCAATTACGATTACGGTCTTTTTAATACAATAATTAAGTTTTTAACAGGCAAACATGGGCCTAACTGGCTTGGCGACGAACACATGGTTAAAGTTGCCATGATTATCTTTATGGTTTGGAAAGGTTTGGGAACTTCCGTAATTCTTTACCTTGCCGGACTTAAAAACATTCCAAAAGATTATTACGAAGCTGTGCGAATTGACGGTGCAAATGCGTTTCAGGCTTTCAGGGCAATTACGCTGCCGCTTATTTCACCAGTTTCTTTCTATATAATGATTACAAGTTTGATTGGCGGTTTTCAGGTTTTTGTAGAAGTTCAGGTAATGACAGTAAACGGCGGTACAAATTACGGTGCTGCAACTATCGTTTACTATCTTTATGACAAAGCATTCAAAAACCAGCAGCTTGGCTACGGCTGTGCAGTAGCTCTTATTCTGGGCGTAATAATTTTCATCATAACGGGTATAAATTTCCGCTGTCAGGATAAGTGGGTAGTAACGGAGTAAAGATATGACTAACAGTGAAGCAACCTTAAAAAATATAATGCCGAAAAAACAGCAGGTACATTCGCCTAATGAAATGAGCCTGTCAGAATACTTTATATTCATACTTCTTATACTTGGTGCTGTCTGCATGATTTTTCCTCTCATTTACATGATAGCAACATCATTTATGACCAAAAACCAGATACTATCTGGTTCGCTTACGCTTATTCCTCATCCAGTTGTATGGGGGAAATATGCAGAAGTCCTGAAAAAAGGTGAATTTTTGCGCGGCGTATTGAATTCGGTAAAAGTAGAAATTCCGGTTCTTTTGATAGGCGGTTTTACTTCTTCTCTTGCAGCTTTTGCCTTTGCAAAATTACAGTTCCGCGGAAAGAACATGCTGTTTCTTTCACTGCTTGCAACAATTATGATTCCTTTTGCAGTCGTAATGATTCCGCAGTATGTTCTGTTTACAAAACTTCGCTGGACGAACACACTGTTGCCGCTTATCATTCCGGGCTGTTTTGGCAACGTCAGCATGATTTTCTTCCTGCGCCAGAATCTTTACAGCATTCCTACGGAACTGATGGAAGCTGCAAAACTTGACGGTCTTGGATATTTTGGAATTTACTACAAAATATTTTTGCCGCTGATGAAAGGTGCACTTGGAACACAGCTTATGCTTTGGTTTATGGGTATTTGGAATGATTACCTTGCACCAACAATCTTCCTTAGAAGCGAAAAATTGTGGACTTTGCAGGTTGTAATCCGTTCGTTCAATTCGTACTATGCAATACAAAGCGATTATGCCCTGATTATGGCTGCTTCCGTTATAGCCATGCTTCCTACACTGGTACTCTTCCTGTTATTCCAGAGAATGATTATTCAGTCAATTGCTATCAGCGGAATTAAATAATCAGATTTCAGTAAAAAACAAAAAAGCAGGCAATGCTGTAAAAAGTATTGCCTGCTTTTTTGTTTCTGCCATTATAAAAAAAAGTGGCAAAAACAAAATTCCTGCGGTAAAATGGTTTCATGAAGTCTTTAAAAACACAAATTTCTACATTATGCGCACTTATTGCACTGTTTATGGCTTTGGGGCTTGGCAGTTTTTCAATTTACAGTTCAGCTTCGTCGCTAAAAAAAGTTTACGGCGAAAGCGTGGCTGACAATGCCAAAAACATGTCCATGCTTGTAAATGCAAGCCTTGATAACCAGATTTCGCTTCTTCAGTCTATTGGCCGCCGCCCTGCAATTATGAACCGGTACACGCCTTTGGAAGAAAAAATTGAAAGCCTGAAACAGGATGCGCTTGTTGGGGCTGAAAACGGTGTTTTGCGCTACGGCATTGCCGATTTGAAGGGAAAAACCCTGATGACCAATGGAAATACTTCTGATGTTTCTGACCGTGATTATTTTAAAGCTTCACTTCGTGGCCGCAATTTTGTAACAGCGCCAATGCTTGCAAAGTCTGACGGAACCTGGATTAGTATATGTTCCATACCGCTGAGGGACGAAACCAACGGCATTTATTCAGTTCTTTTTGTTGTTATAAACGGCAATTTTTTAAGCAATTCTCTTGCTTCACTGAATAAAAATGATTCTGAAAAAGTGTGGGTTATTGACGGCACGGGCACAACCATTGCCAGCAAGGATTTTTCGGAAGTAGAAAATTCCGTAAATTATCTTGCTGCTGCCGATAAAGACGCAGGGCTTGCAGGCATTGCCGGCCTTTATAAAACGGCTTTAACTGGTGTAAGCGGTGCAATGTCCTACAAATATACGGATGACAAGCAGTATTTCTGCGGATATTCTACCATAGAAGAATACGGCTGGACGGTGCTTTTTCAGAAAAGTTTTGTAGAAATTCACGGCTTCATGCAGGATTTGTTTTTTGCGCTTCTTGCCGGTGGCGTTGCATATTTTCTGATTGCCCTGTTTATTTCGCGTGTTATGGGCGTGCGTTTGGGTAAGGTTGTAGTTGTAGTTGAAAAAGTTCTGCGCCGCATGGCAGGCGGCAATTATGTTGAAGAACCGGAAGAAGCCGCTGAAATGGAAAATATTCTGCTGCGTAAAGATGAACTGGGCAGTATGGCTCATGCTTTGGATGAGATGCAGAAAAAAACCGTTAATTTAATAGAAACCATCAGTATTTCCGTAAGCCAGATTAACGACGGCAATGGTCAGATAACGGCGGCAAGTCAGTCAATTTCTACCGGTGCAAGCGAACAGGCAAGTGCCAGTGAAAAAATGGCCAGTCAGGTTCAGAACATAGGTGCAAGCATCAGCAAAACTGCCGACAATACGCGCGGTGCCGTTACAATTTCCGAAACTGTGGTTAACGATGCCAATGCCGGGGCTGCGGCGGTGCAGGCAACCTACGACATGATGAAGGAAATTGCTTCTAAAGTGCAGGTTATTGGTGCTGTTGCCGCGCAAACCAACCGTCTGGCATTAAATGCCGCAATTGAAGCTGCGCGTGCAGGCGAAAGCGGCCGCGGTTTTGCGGTTGTTGCAGGCGAAGTGCGAAAGCTTGCCGAACGCAGCCAGACAGCTGCATTTGAAATAACAGACCTTACAAGCAAAAGTCTTACCGTTGCCGAAGATGCAACAGCAAAAATCAATTATGTTACCAGCGGCATAAAGGAAACCGCGGAACTTATTCAGGGTATTGGCAAGGAGTGCGATGCCCAGAACATTGAAGTTATGCAAATCAGTTCCGGCATTCATCAGAATGATTTGGTAATTCAGCAAAACGCATCGGCTTCCGAAGAACTGGCAAGCATGGCAGAAGAACTTTCTTCCCAGACAATGTCACTGAAAGACACAATTTCGTTCTTCAGAATATAGTTTCGCTGATTTATCGATTATTGGAATAAGCAAAAGCCCTGTTTTGCACAACCAAAGCAGGGCTTTTTTTTGTAATGCAGAAGCTGTCTGCCCGAAACAATTTATCATGAAAGAAAAAGTGTCGAAATAATTTTGAATTATTGAATATTTGTTTTTTTTATTGTGGAATAGCCCGAATGCCGGGTTTTAAAGTTCTGTCATCTCGAATTTATTTCGGAATTCGCAGCTTTTGCTGCTTGCTTTATCTCTAACCGTTGCTTGGTGTATGCACGGCATGCGCTACTTGATTTTCTCTAATTTCCGTTGAGTCTATGCGCAAAGCCCATAGTTTTCGCAAAAGCGAAAACTACAGACACGGTAAAAAAAGCGCGAAAACTGCTGGGTTGTAGAAGAAGCAAAAAAAACTACATATATGGTAAAAAAGATGTAAATTGTGAGCAAATGTGAAAACTACGCCAATTTATATGAGTTTTGCAAAAACTGCGACTATTTTTATGAAAGTTTGAATGTGCTTTTGTTTTCTGCAAAAACTATTTTATTTTTGCAGAATGAAACACCATTATTTTACCCTGTGAAACAATAGTGTTTTATCAGATAAAACTTTTATCAGCTCGAATACCGAGTTTAAAACTTTTGTCATTCCGAACTCGTTTCGGAATCAGCAGCTTTTGCTGCTTGCGGTGTCTCTAACCGTTGTTTGGTGTAGGCAAAAGCCCCCAGTTTTTGCTTTGCAAAAGCTGCGACTATTTTTATGCAAGTTCCCCGCAAAAAAAAAATTTTGCGGCTACATTTAAAAATTTTCTAGCTATTCTCAAAGTTTAGAATCGCCATTCTCAAAAATAAATTTAAACGCACTAATTTTTGATTTTAAACGCAAAAATTTTTTATTGCTGGTGGAAAAATATTTATCCGAATAGGGTTCAACTTGTCATGCTGAGCTTGTCTCAGTATCTGCTACAAGTGTTTTATGATTATCTTGTAGTATATTCTGCTGTAAACAACTTGCAATCTTAAAAAAAAATTTTTTCAAACATTTAGACTCCTTTTTTTAAGATGTGAAAAGACTGAAATAAAGTAAAATTGTCAGAAAAACCTTCAAAAGTACAGATGTTGCAAATTTCGCAGGTGTCACAAAATCCAATATAAAGCATTTTTTGTTTTTCTACCAATCTCCCCTATTTTTGCGAAGCAAAAATAGGGGACTTGAGTCCAGACAATCGGCAGTAAGAGAAAAATTGAACAGCTCAAGTATAAATCTTTTATAAATCTTCGCCAAAAGTGCATAAAAATTATTTTTGAGTTAATTAATAAAGCGGAGGTATTATGAAAAATCAGAAAATGATTCCGATTACCAATGCCGTAATGTTTGCCAAAGTAATGCAGGACAAAGAACTCTGCCGGCAGGTTCTGGAAACGTTGCTTCAAATTGAAATTGACCATCTGGAAGACGTAAAGACCGAAGAGGTGCTGAAGCCGGCGCTGGAAACAAAGGGCGTGCGCCTGGATGTGTTCGTTAAAAACAGCACCGCGGTTTTTGATGTGGAACTGCAAATGACGAACACCGGCAATCTGCCGTTACGCGCACGCTATTATCAGGCAGTCTGCGACTACGACGTGCTGAAAACTGGCGCACCGTACCAGGAACTGAAGCAAAGCTATGTAATATTCCTTTGCCCGTTCGACCTTACTGACGACGGCGAAGTTTGTTACGTGGTAGAAAGCGCCGTAAACGGCAGGGTAAGCGAAAAATACAACAACAAATGCAAAAAGCTGTTCTTCAATTTCACAAAATTTGCCAGTTGTGATAATATTCATACATCGGCGCTGCTAAAATTTTTTGCAAGCGGTCAGCCCAGCGACGACCTTACGAAGCGCTTGAGCGAAAAAGTAGTAGAAAACAACGGCCACGAAAAGTGGCGGAGGGAAAACATGACACTGGAAATGTACGTAGAAGACAGAATGTTTGAAGCCAAACAAGCCGCATTTGAAGATGGTCTTGAACGCGGTTCATTTCAAACAAAATACGAAACAGCGCGGAATATGATTTTTGATGATTTATCTTTTGAAACCATCAGTAAATATACCGGGCTTTCTGTAGAAGCTGTTCAAGAAATCGCAGACGAACTAAACGCTGATAAATAAAATCAATTATTTTCTAAAAACAACTTATAAATATCAAAAAAACATCGTGAAGACCAAAGCCTTCGCGATGTTTTTTTTGTGTCCCTGCCTGCCTGCATAAAAAATGCTTTTTATCTGGATAGCGCATAAATTTTCTGGCGCTCTGCATCGAGGCGGGTTGATATAAAAAAAATCATAAATTTCCTCAAAATAATCTATAAAAACTACCCCAAAATTTCAATTTTTAAAAAATTTGCTTACGCAAATAGTGGAAGTCCGACAAAGAGCTGGCTATCCCAGCTCTTTCACGGTTGCAAAATTTTTCAAATTTAAAAAGGTTACAAAAAAATAAAAAAAATTGAATTTAGGTTGACAAAAAAAAAAAAAATGTCATATTACCTTAACAATTATTTTGGCTGGGGTAATGCAATCGCCACGGTCAAAAAAAGGAGTTTTTAAATGAAAAAGATTATTGCAATCTTGACCGCTCTTGCTGTAGTTTCTATGGCATTTGCACAGACAGTGTCAATCACTAACACACTGTCAACAGAACCAGTTGTAAAAATTGGTGCTGAAGATGGCGTACTTGGCGCAAAGTGGGGTTTTGGTGATGAAAACTTCCTCCGCGAACAGGTAGAAGGAAAAGCAGAAACACTTGACGCTCGTGCAACAGCATGGGCACGTGTTCGTTTCAATGCTCAGACAAAAGACACTGAAAAAGATTCACTTTTGAATGTAAAACCACAGTGGCATTTTGGTGTTGAACAGATGAAAGCTGCTGCTCTTCTTAAACCAGTTGACTTCCTTGAAGTATTTATTGGTGACCGTGATGCTTCATTTAATAAAGGATTTGGTCCTTCAATTGCTTGGGAAAACGGAAACACGACTATTGGATATACCAATAAAGATGTTGATGGAATTTCAATCGGTCATGTTACTGGTGCTTGGCAGAATGTTCAAAATGCTGAATCAGGACTTTATGTTGCTTACACAGGCGTAGATAACCTTTGGATTGGTGGTGGTTTTGCTGCTGAAAAAGGTGGCGCTACATGGCAGAACAAAAGCCTTATCAAAAAAGGTGTTTTCGGACCTTTCCAGATTGGTGCTACATACAACACAGACCTTTTCGGTGTAGGTGCTAAATATGTTGGTCAGTTCGGCGGTTACAATGACAGAGGTGCTAAAAAAGGTAATGAAACCGGTGATTTGTTAAATGGTAAATCAAACGATTACACAGCTGCTAAATACAACCACCACAACATCTATGCTGGCTTCGAATTCAAAGGTTTGCAGGATGCTAAAGTTGAAACCAAAATCGGTGCTGCTGTAGACTTTGATACACACAAAGCTTCTGATGTTATGAATACAAAAGCAAATCCAACTGATGATGGTTACTATGCTGTAAAAGAATACACAGCTTTCGCTGTAAGTGCTAACGCAGGATTTGACTTCCGCAATGGTATTGGTGATACAGTTGCTGTAACAGTTGCTTACCAGTCAATCGACGGTAAAAAATCAAAAGTTCTTCCTTTCTACATCGGAAACGACTTGACCTACACAATGGACAATGCAAAATTCAGCTTGCACACTTCTTATATGCAGGGTGCTTTGAATAATGCAAAAAAAACATACACAGATCAGACAAAAGTTGGTGATGCACTTTTTGCAAACTATGCTTCTTTGATTACTTTGAAACCTGAATTCACTTTCAGCATGGGTGCACACTCATTCAACTTCGGTGTTGAAACACAGGTTGCAAACCAGATCAAATACAATCAGAAAACTTCAGCTGACTGGGCATTCACTTCTATGTACGGAAAGAAAGCTGTTGTTAAGTTCCCAATGTCTTGGACTTACAACTTCTAATTTAAGCCTAACGGCATAAATTAAATTGCTTAAGTGGCAGGTGCTTGCAAAAGTGCCTGCCGCTTTAAGCCGGTTTTTACAAAAGTCAAAGCACCTGGTTTTGGTTTTTATAAAAGCTGAAAAAAAAGCGGTGCATATCCGCCGGTCATTCTGAACAAATAAGTGTCATGCCGAACTTGTTTCAGAATCCACAGCAGTTACGGCACAGATGCCGAAACGAGTTCGGCATGACAAAGAAAGCAGTGCATGGCTGCTAGTCATTTTGAACAAATGTCATTCTGAACTTGTTTCAGAATCCACAGCAGTTACGGCACATATGCCGAAAGAACTTCGGCATGACAAAGCGGCACAAAATGCCAGAGTTATAAGAAATAATAGGGCGGGGTAGTGGATAAACTTAGCGTAGAGCGGCAGGATGCTTTTTCATTTTCAATTTTCCTTTATTTGTTGTTAGTGAATAACATTTCTACTTTTCTCACATAGTTTATCCATTTCCCCGGCTTAGCGTCATTCTAAAGTATAAGACCCCATGAAAGGGTAAACTTTAGCGTAGGGCAGGTAAGGTTCTTTTTCGTTTTCAATTCTCCTTTATTTGTTGTTGTTATTTGAATTGATTTTGGAACAGACATTACGATTCTCCTCATTAAAGTTTCCCCTTTTATGGGGCTTTTGTTTTTGAATGGAAATAAAGATTTAATTATATATATAAGCCCTGATGCACGCAAAAAAGCACACCTAGTGCGCGCTTCGCTTGCAATGGTGTGTTTTTTGTGTGTCTCAGGGCTTTGACACAGATATTTAAATGTTTTCTTCTATTATATATACCAAAAACTGGCGTTTTACGTTGAAGGGGAGTGTGGAAGTATGGGGAAAAAATGCAGGGGCTTTTTGGTAATTATTTTGCTAATTTTATTTCATTTTGGCAGAATATAAATTTGACAACTTGACAACTTTAAAGCTATACTAATTTCATGATTCAAATGACAGTTGGTGATTTTAAAGCTCAGTTTTCCTCAGTTTTAGACAAAGTTCTTCAGGGCGAAGAAGTACAGATTTTGTATGGACGCTCCAAAAAAGCAGTAGCGCAACTTACAAAAGTAGAAGAAAAACCCAAAAAGAAAAAACGCCCTATTGGTTTATATGAACGCAAAGCAACATATTGGGAAGATGAAAATTTTGAGTTTACGCCCGAAAATCTTTTTGACAATATGGATGATTTGTTATAGGAGAGAAAATGAAATATTTGATAGATACTCATGTTTTTATATGGGCTTTAATGGATTCTAAAAAAATTAGTAAAAAAGTTTATGACATTATAGAAGATGAATCTAACGAAGTTTTTATAAGTCCCATTAGTTTTTGGGAAATGGCAATAAAATGCCAGACAGGAAAACTTGTTTTAAATGGAATATCCGTTCTGCATCTTCCTCACATTGCCGAACAGTATGATTTTACCCTTTTAACGCCAGAACCATACGATTATGTAAGCATTGGAACAGTTCCTCAAAAAGAAAATCATCACGACCCGTTTGACCGAATGCTGATTCAGCAGGCAATACGCAATAATCTGGTTTTGTTAAGCAAAGACGAAAAATTCCAGCAGTACGAAGAAAACGGCTTGCAGCTATTGTGGAATTGATTTAGGACATCGCATTTTTAGAGCTAACCTTTGCTTAAACGAGCTTTTTTTCAGTTATTCTGCGTTTAATGTGAAAAGAATAAAAAAAGAATCGTTGCTATACAGCAAGTTTATAGCAACGATTCTTTCTGATTTTTTTATCCGTCATTCAGCGCCGTGCAAAAGCAAAAAGCACCAGCAAACGCGCGCGCATATTTTATTTATACGTATCGCGCAGGGTAATTACTTTTAACGCATTTTGCAGCCGCTTAAGCGTAATTTTGGGCATAGTCTGTTTTTTGCCCGTTACGCTTACCGGTTCTCGCAAAGTAAAAATTACTTTTTTTTCTGCGCCCGGCAAAAGCGTAAGGTTGTTTTTGCTGAACAGGCCACAAATGCCCGGTGCGTAAAGGTTTGCAAAAAAAGCCGGTTTGCTGCTTTTAATGGTAATTTCAAACTGCTGTGCGCCGTTTGCCGTTGCTGCAAGTTCTTTAACAGTGGTTTCAACCTTGCATTTGCTAAGTGCAGCTTCTTTGGGCTGGCAAACAAAAAGAGTGTTTTCTGCCATATTGCCCAGCCGGGCATACAAAAAGCTTGAATATTCAAAATCGGTCAAATCAAAACAGAAAATCTGCCGGGCACTGTCTTTTTCAATGAGCACTTTCTGTTCAATGGTTTTAATCACGTTGCCGTCAAAATCAATGCTTTGCAGCGTTAAAGTTTCTTCAACCACGTTTTCGCTGTCATTTACGCAGAACACCCAAATTTTTTCGTCTTTTTTGAACAGAATAACGCTTACCGGCGCAAAAAAATCTTTTGCCGCATAGTGCAGAACTTTCCAGTTGCCGTTGTATTCAATGCTGGACCATGAAGCAACCGGCCATACATCGTTAAGCTGCCAGATAATGCTGCCCATGCAACGTGGGCGCAATGTTCGCCAGTATTCAACGGCCGTTTTTATTGCCATTGCCTGCTGCACCTGGCTTAAATAAAGCATGTTTTCAAAACCTTCCGGCAGCCTGAAATAACGGGTGAAATTTTCAATTATAATGGAATTGCCGCGTTTATTTTTCTGGTGAAATTCCATAACCGGGCTTGTCAAATTATACTGATCCGGGCTTGCATAAGTTTTCACGCTTTCCAGGGAAGGAAACGACTGGTAGCCGAATTCCGAAACAAAGCGCGGCGTAATCTCGTAATATGCTTCAAAAGGTTTGCCCTCGTGCCACACGCTCCAATAATGCATGTCACCCCTGCTGTCCTGATGCCAGTTATCGGCAAAATCTCCCGGTCCTGCCGAAGGCGAACTTGGCCACCACGTCCGGTTGGGGTCGTATTTGGCAATTGAGGCGGCAAGAACACCTTCGTTCAGCCGGTCGTAGTCAACCAAATAACGGTCGCGGTTATTGCGCGAAGGTTCGTACCAGTTGAAAGCACCCACAAGTTCGTTATTGCCGCACCAAATGGCAATGCACGGGTGGCTTTGCAGCCTGCGCACCTGATGTTCAATTTCGGCTTTTACGCTTGCCAAAAATGCCGGGGTTGCCGGGTAAAGTGAACAGCTGAACATGCAGTCCTGCCATACCATAATTCCCAGTTTGTCGCAGATTGCGTAAAAATCTTCGCTTTCGTACTGGCCGCCGCCCCAAACGCGTATGCAGTTTTGGTTTGCCATAACCAAATCGCCTAAAAGCCGCAGGTATTTGCTGAATGTCTGGCGGCCTGGCAGTGCATCGCATGGTATCCAGTTTGAACCTTTGGCAAAAATTGCCCTTCCGTCGTTTTCAAAATAAAGGCTTTTTCCCCACTTGTCTTCTTTTGCAACCGCTTTAAGCTGCCTGAATGCAACTTTTTTGCAGATTTTCTGACTGCCGCATTCTACTTTCAAATTGTAAAGGCTGTTTTGCGGCAGCTGGTTTTTGCTGCTGGCTTCTTCTTGCTGAATTTGAGGAAAAGTGCCTGCCACAAACCAGGGTTTTACGCCGGTTACGCAAAACGGGTGCAAAATGCGGTTTTCTCCTTTTTGCAGCTGAACCGTAAAAGTTTCTGCAAAAACGGGTTGTGCGCTGCCTGCACCGGCATAAGTTTTTGGCACTTTTTCAAACAAATTCCACTGGTCTTCCGTAATTTCAATTGTAAAAGTTTTGGTGCATTTTTGCAGGGCTGTGGCTGTTATGGCAATTTCGCCTGTCCATTCGCCGCTGAAAGTATCTGCAATTTTGGGCTGGGCGTTAAATTCGGCGTAATCCAAAAAGCCCCAGCTTGTCTGTTCAATTAAAACTGGCTGATAAACGCCGACTGCCATAATGCACGGTCCCCAGTCCCAGCCGCCGTGACACTGGGTTTTGCGCACAAAATTGCGGTGCGGCGAATAAACCGGCGCAGGCTGGTCTGGCACGGGGTAGGGGTGCGCGGCGGCGGCGGCAATTGCATGTTTTTCCGCAGATTCAAAAACAAGTTTTATGGTGTTTTCGCCCTGTTTAAGGTTTTTAGAAATGTCAAAACGCCATTTGCGGAAATAATTGTCGCAAAAACCGATTTCGCTGCCGTTTATAAAAACCCGCACAAAAGTGTCGGCACTTTGCAGTGTAATAAACTGGCTGTGCTTTAAAAAGTTCTGTTTTACGCAGAAAGTAGAAACGGCGCACCAGTCGCTTTTACCAACCCAAAGCTGGTTCATTTCGTTCGTGTCAAAATAAGGGTCGTCAATAATTTTTGCTTTTATCAGTGCAGAATGAATGTCGCCGGGCATTTCAAATGGTATGTTGCTGTATTTTCCGTCAAGCGAAGAAAGTTTCCATGTTCCGTTCAGGCAAATAGTCATAATCCGTTCCTTAAAAATAAATGAAAAATGCAGTAATTTTGCTTCTTTTTGCCGTAAAACTGCTGATTTTTATCTTTTATATCACGCTGTTAAAGCCTTTGCAATACAAGAAACCGGTTTTTGTATAGTTTCCTTCTTCACGGGAATATTGACAACCGGCCGTTTACGGGTTAAAATTTAGACACTTTTAACAATATTTTCTGTTAAAAAATGTAATTTACGGAAAAAAAATTGAACAAACTGCTTAAAACAAATCTGATTTTTACATTTGCTGTCGTCGCTTTGCTTTTCAACAAGGGGGCATAGTGTCGGCGCAAGCATAAAGGAAAGACCTTCCGCATACGCCGGAGGGTTTTTTTTTGCAAAATTCAGTTTTGAATAAGGCGTTTTTTACATTTCTTTTCCATTATATAGGAGTATTTAAAATGATAACTGCAACTGGTGCACAAATTATTACCGGCATTTTGGAACGCCGGGGCGTAAAAACCGTGTACGGCATTCCCGGCGGAATGATTTTACCCCTTTACGACGAACTTGCGAGAAGCAACATTCGCCACATTTTGGTGCGCCAGGAACAGGCAGGCGGCTTTATGGCTCAGGGCGAAGCACGCATTACCGGCAAGGCAGGCGTTTGTCTTGCTACCAGCGGCCCTGGCGCAATGAACCTTCTTACTGCAATTGCCGATGCCCGCTCTGATTCAATTCCTCTGGTGGCAATTACCGGTCAGGTTAACCGTTCGGCAATCGGTACGGACGCTTTTCAGGAAACAGATACTTTCGGGCTTTCCATGCCAATTTGCAAGCACAGCGTTATGGTAAAATCGGCAGAAGAATTGCTGCATGTTTTGCCAAAAGCCTTTGAAATTGCCGAAAGCGGCCGTCCGGGTCCGGTTTTAATCGATGTTCCCCGTGACGTGCAGAATGAAGTTTGCTCTTTCAGTGACTGGCCAAAAATGGAAGAAACGAAAACTTTCCCCATGCCGCAGAACATGAATGAACTTGCTTCGCAGGCCGCAGAACTGTTTGCTTCTTCTGCAACAAAAACCGTAATTTTTTGCGGCGGCGGCGCAGTGTATTCAAAAGGCGCAGCTGAAATTATAGAAAAAATGTCAAAAGATTACGCTCTGCCGATTTGTACGTCGTTGATGGGCTTAAGCGTTAGCAGTGCCGCAAACCCGTATTTCTGCGGCATGGTTGGTATGCACGGTTCTTACACCGCCAACCGGGTAATGTACGAATCAACCCTTATTCTTGCTGTTGGCGTGCGTTTTGACGACCGCGCTACCGGGCTGGTTGCAAAATTCTGCCCTAATGCCAAAATCATTCACATTGATATTGACGCAGCCGAAATTAACAAAATCTACCAAAGTTCTGTTGCAATTGCGGCAGATGCGGCAGACGCGCTGAAAGTTCTTTACGATGCTTTTGCAAAGGTTGTTGCCCCAGGTACGTGCGGCGCATACTGGCCGGGCGCAATTGAAGAATTTAAATTGAAAATGCGCGGTGTTTACACCAGCGACCCTGTTCACCCGATGCAGTTTATGCCGCGCATTGAAGAACTTTTTGTAAAAGCCAACGGTGGCGAACTCCCTTACGTTGCAACCGATGTTGGCCAGCACCAGATGTTTACGGCGCAGTGTTTCCCGATTAAGTTTCCGCGCCAGCTGCTTACTTCCGGCAGTTTGGGCACAATGGGCTTCGGCCTTCCGGCTGCAAACGGTGCGGCTTTTACCTGTCCAAATAAACGCGTAATCTGCTTCAGCGGCGACGGTTCAATTATGATGAACGTACAGGAACTTGCCACTTTGGCAGAACTTGATTTGAATGTTACCGTAATTGTTTTTGATAACCAGTGTCTGGGTATGGTTCGCCAGCAGCAGGAAATGCTGTTCAACCAGAATTATTCAGCTTCAATTTACGACAAAAACCCGAACCTTGTAAAAATTGCAGAGGGCTTTAACATTCCGTCTTACGATTTAACTGATTTCAGCAAATTTGACGAAATTATGACCGAAGCTTTAAGCGGAAAAGGCCCGCGTTTTGTGCGCATTCCGGTTGCACAGAACTTTAACGTTCTGCCGTTTGTACCGGGCGGCAAGGCCAACATTGATGCAATAGGCCTTGCAAACTAGCGCAAACTGAAAAAAATATGCAAAACCGAAAAACCGCAGAATGTTTTTGCTGTTTTTCGGTTTTATTTTACTCGAATAGTAATTTTTTTGCCTTTGGTTAAATATTTTGCTAATTTTTTCGTTTATTTTGCCGATAGCATTGAAAATAATGTGCCGTTATGGCATAATGCTAAGGCAATTTGGGCAGTGCTTAAATTGTTTTACTGCCTTAAACAGTGATATTTTGAATGCTTTTTGTACGGCGGGTTAGGGGGCTGTGCAAAGTGTTGTTTATAAAAACTTGCAGTTTACATAATTGCTGCGTTAAATGCTGGCCATCGGTCAGCAGGCCGTGCCCATCAAATGCGGTTTGCAACTGGCAAAAATGCCGTTTAGTTAAGCTGATTATTACAGCTGGTTTAACTAAACGGCATTCGTTTTTTTAAACGGTTATAAAAAGTTATAAAAGTTTCAGTTTTTTCAGCGCGAAAATTAGTGAATGAATGGTTAGTTTTAAGGCACGCTTATGCTTAAACCAGTTTTGGGCGTGTTTATTTTGCGGCAAGCCATAAAAAAAGCAGCCTGATTAAAGGCTGCTTTTCAATTTTTATAAACGCACCCGGTTTTTGCCGGGCTGTTTCAAATTAGTTAATTTTTGCGTCAAACTGTTCTACAATTTTTCCGCTTAAGCCGGTGTATGTAAGCGGTGTTGCAGCAAGCAGCCTTGCCTTTACTTCTTCGCTTACTTCAAGGTTGCGGGCCAGATTATGGAAATCGTCGATTGAAACTTTCTTTCCGCGGGTAATTTCCTTAAGGCGTTCGTAAGGCTTGTCAACGCCGCTCATGCGCAAAAGGTTCTGGTAAGCTTCGGCAAGAACTTCCGGCGTTGTTTCCAGCGCTTCCGTAATTTTTTCTGCGTTAACTTCAATTTTACCCAAACCTTTTTCCAAACTTGCGTAGCCAATCATGCTGTGGGCAAATGCAACGCCCATATTGCGTTCAACGGTGCTGTCTGTAAGGTCGCGCTGAAGCCTTGAAATGCAGAGTTTACGAACAAAGAATTCAAACATGCTGTTTGCAAAACCAAAGTTTCCTTCTGCGTTTTCAAAGTCAATGGGGTTAACTTTGTGCGGCATTGCGCTGGAACCGATTTCGCCTGCAACCGTGCGCTGTTTAATCCATCCGTCAGAAATATAGCGCCAGGTGTCCATTGCAAAGTCAATAAGAATGTTGTTTATGCGTTTTACGCCGTCAAATACGCGCAGGTACGAATCGTGGGGTTCAATCTGCGCTGTAATCGGGTTAAAGCGCACTTTAAGCGGCTTAACGCTCATGTAAATATTGTCTAAAGGCGTAATTTCATCGTTAAAGGAATTGATAAGTTCGTGGCTGAAGTTAATCCAGTCAAATTCCGGGAATACAAAGTTGTGTGCGTTAAATCCGCCGGTTGCACCGTTCAGTTTAAGAAGAATGTCAATGTTTCCAAGCTGAACAAGTTCTTCCTTCATGCGGTTTACAAAAACCAGCACTTCCTTGCCAAAAGTTGTTGGCGTTGCCGGCTGGCCGTGGGTGCGGGCAAGCATGCTTAAATCTTTGTGTTCAACGGCAAGCATGTAAAGGCTGTCGTAAATCTTTAATATTTCAGGAATTACAACTTCGTTTACGGCATCGCGAATCATAAGGCCGTAGCTGATGTTGTTAATGTCTTCCGAAGTAAGGGCAAAATGAACGTATTCAAGAATGTTTTCCATGCCCATTTCTTTAATTTTGCGCTTGATAAAGTATTCAATGGCTTTTACGTCGTGGTTCGTAGCAGGTGTGCCATCGTATCCTTTAGTTTCAAAAGCTTTGATAATTTCGGCATCTTCAATTGAAATGTCAATAATTGAACGGAGCTGGTCTGTATCAACAGGCTCTTTAACTCTTTCCTTAAGCATCGGAGTTTCGAGCAGTTTAATCAGGTAATTGATTTCTGTATAAATGCGGTATTTCATCAGTGCCATTTCCGAAAAATAGCCCTGCAAACATTTTGTTTTTCCTTCGTAACGTCCGTCAACCGGCGAAACACTGGTAAGTGCCATAGTAACCTCTGTAATTTTTGAAAAGTTGTAACCATTATAGAAAATTTATGAAGTTTTGTCTTTTAATTTTGCCCCATCTTCCGTTTTGTTGAATGCAATTTGTTTATTTTAAGCTTATTCTTCTATATAATTCAGCAGTAATTTTATGAAAAAAAAGGATTTATTAAAATGAAAAGAACGCTTACTTTGCTGGTATTTCTTGCGGCTGGATGCATGGCTTTATTTGCAAAGCCTTTGGATTTTGTGCGTAACGGCGAATATGCCTATTATTTAGACCAGCGCGGCCGTTTGAATTTTTACAGAGGTTTTCTGTTTGTTTCTGACGAAGAAAATACTGTAATCGTTCACAGGTCTGTAGACCTTGATACGATGGAAGAACGCAATTTGGTGATAACGGTTTCTGTTGATGAAACCGGCGAAGCAAATATTGAAAACATAAACGGCCAGTTTGAAAAAGACGAATATACTTTTAATCAGACAATTCCGGATATTTTGAATTTTTTGGCCTTTTACAACGCCTGTAAAGATGAAATTGCATACGAAGTTAAAGGCTTTGACGATGAATGGGACGATTATGTTCTTGTTTACAATTACGGAAAACTGATTCCGGGCTTTGGGTTTGTTTCTGTTACGGTAAAGGGCGAGGAAGATAATAAAGGTTATTTTCTGAATCAATGGGGCCTGATAAACAATGAGTCTGAAGTTATGGATTTTTTGAAAATGATGCCCAAAGATTTTACGCCGACTGAAAGGCATGCTGATTTAACAATTCCAAAGAAAAAAGCCCAAAAAGTTACGATGAATAAAATGAAAGTAACTTTGGATGAAAACTGGCATCCAAATGATTCTGAAGGACAGCCGGGTTACTGGCTTTCTGTTTCATCAATTCGCGATTCTCAAATTATGATTGAAGATTTTACAAATATTTTTCCGCTTGCCACCGAAGAAGAACAGATTATTCTTGGAAAACTTTCCATTCTTTCAACGCAGTCAATTAAGCCGGACACTATTCATGCGGAAAAAAACAAGGACGGCCTTTTTGTAAGTTACGATGCCTATGACGAAAACAATGTTGCAAGTTATATGCAGTTTCAAATTAAAAACGGAAAAATCATAAATTTTTCTACTTTTAAAGATATTTACGAAGCAAATTACGAATATTACAGAAAAATATTGAATTCCGTTAAGTAAAGCGGAATTCTGTCAATTTTTCGGTTTAGTTGAATGCTTTTTTTCAGTTTTTGAAAAGGAGAAAATTATGGAGTTTATAAAGAAAGACGAAATCAAGGCGTTTTTTAATCCGGGCGTGGTTTCCAGACAATTGCTGAACCCAGAAAACAGTTCTTCCAGGCGCGTAACAATTACGCAGGTTACGGTTGAAGCCGGCGAAAGCCAGCCGCGCCACAGCCACGATGCTTCCGAGCAGATTTGGATTTGCATGGACGGCGAGGGCTGTTTGCTGCTTGCAGACGATAAGGAACAGCTTTTTTTGCCCGGCGATGTTGTACGGTTTGAAGATAAAGACGTTCACGGCATTAAAAACCACACAAGCAAAAGCTTAACCTATATTTCGGTAACGTGTCCGCCAATAAACTTTGCCTACGCTTACCAGTCGCAGAAATAAAACCTTTCACCATTTTTTCCGCGCAATATAGTATTTTTTCTCTGTATTGCGCGGTCCCCTGAAATACTTAAAATGCAATTCATTTACGGTATTAATGTAAATTTGAACAGTACGGTTCCAGATTATTTAAAACACGAAAGGGGCGATAACGCCCCTTTTCTCATGATTCAATAAAAAGAATTATTTATTCTGTGCTTATTCAGCACGCAGGCTTGTATTGCGAACAATAACGTCGTGTGCGCTGCCTTCGTTGATAGAAGCCTGTGAAACCAGCGTAATTTTTGCTTTTTCCTGCAATTCCGGAATTGTAACGGCACCGCAGTTGCACATTGTGTGGCGGATTTTGCTCATGCTCATGGAAACGTTGTCGTGCAAACTTCCGGCATAAGGAACGTAAGAATCTACGCCTTCTTCAAAAGAAAGTTTAGAAGCACCGCCCATATCGTAGCGCTGCCAGTTGCGTGCGCGGTTAGAACCTTCGCCCCAGTATTCTTTAACGTAGTTGCCGTTAACGATAAGCTTGTTTGTAGGGCTTTCGTCGAAACGTGCAAAATAGCGGCCAAGCATTACAAAGTCTGCGCCCATTGCCAGTGCCAGCGTCATGTGGTAATCGTGAACAATACCGCCGTCAGAACAGATAGGAATGTAAATGCCTGTTTTTGCATAATATTCGTCGCGGGCTTTTGCAACTTCAATTGTTGCCGTCGCCTGGCCGCGGCCAATACCTTTCTGTTCGCGTGTAATACAAATTGAACCGCCGCCGATACCGATTTTTACAAAGTCTGCACCTGCTTCTGCAAGGAACATGAAACCTTCACGGTCTACAACGTTACCGGCTCCAACGCGTACATTGTTTCCCCATTTTGCATGAATGTCCTGCAATGCACGGCGCTGCCATTCGGTAAAGCCTTCGCTTGAATCAAGACACATAATGTCAACGCCTGCTTCAAGCAGTGCCGGAACGCGTTCCATGTAGTCGCGGGTGTTAATGCCTGCGCCAACAATATAGCGGTGCTGGCTGTCCAGCAGTTCCAGCGGATGTTCTTCGTGGCTTGCGTAGTCTTTGCGGAAAACCATGTATTTCAGTTTGCCGGCTTCGTCAATAATCGGCAGCGAATTAAGCTTGTGCTTCCAGATAAGTTCGTTTGCTTCCGAAAGGGTAATTCCGTCTTTGCCGGTAATAAGTTCGGCAAACGGTGTCATGTATTCCGAAACTTTAGCGTTCATATCGGCATGACCAACGCGGAAATCGCGGCTGGTGATGATGCCTTCAAGCTTGCTGTTCGGCGTGCCGTCTTTAGTAACGGCAATTGTTGAATGTCCGGTTTTTTCCTTAAGATTTAAAACATCCTGCAATGTTGAATCCGGGCTTACGTTAGAATCCGAAGTTACGAAACCGGCCTTGTATCCTTTTACGCGTGCAACCATTGCGGCCTGGTTTTCAATTGTCTGCGAACCATAAATGAAGGAAATTCCGCCTTCTTTTGCCAGGGCAATTGCAAGTTTGTCGTCAGAAACAGACTGCATTACAGCAGAAACTAAAGGAATATTCATTGAAAGGGCAGGTTTTTCGCCTTTTTTGAACTTTACGACAGGTGTCTGCAAATTTACATTTGCCGGAATACAATCGGCTGAAGTGTAACCAGGAACCAAAAGATACTCACTGAATGTGTGCGAGGGTTCTTCAAAAAAATATGCCATAATTTCTCCTATTAGCATGAATGCCGTTTTCTTTCACAGTTTTTTCAGGCTGCCGAATAAAACCCGGAATTCACGGTATTAAAAACTTCGCCCCCGGCGGTAATGCCTTTTGCGAAGTAAAATTTACATAATAAAATTAAATGCTTTCGCTTTTGCAAAAGTGTAATTGCACAATTATAGCTAAATTACGGCCTTTAGTTCAAGCACGTAAACTGAAACTTTTAAAAGCATCAGTTGAAAAAAATCAGCCCGAAGGGCAGAACTGAAAATTCCTGCTGTTTTTTTCAGTTTTCTGCCTTCCGGGCTTTTAATTATTGTTTCTGGAATTGTGCAAAAGCGTGTGCTGCTTGCTTTGTTTCTAACTGTCACCGGTATAAGCACACGGAGAAGTTTCGCGGAGCAAAATTCCTCTCTTTCAAAAGCTTGGCTTGGTCTGTTCCTGCCATGGATTCCGAACTAAGTTGGGAATGACAAAACTTTAAAACCCGATATTCAGGTTTAGTAGCCCAATTCTTCGCCAACCAGAATTACCTTTATGCGGCCGGGTATGCAGCTGGTTCTGGTAACCAGCACCTGTGCACAAAGGGAATCGTTTATGCAGTCGGCACAGCGCCCGGTTTTTGAACAAGGGGTATTGAAATTAAGGCGCACGGCGTTTGGCGGCGAGGCAAAATTGCGCACGCGTTTAATGCCGTCATCCACATTGCTTACAACTTTATTCATTCCGGCAACAATAATTACCTGTTTAGGACCGTAAATTAAATAGCAGATGCGATTGCCGCGTTTGTCTATGTTTATCAGTTCTCCGTCCAAAGTAATGGCGTTTGTGCTCATTAAAAAAGTGTCGGCGTTTATCAGTTTTGCGTTGCATTCTTCAATGCCGACCGGGGTTTTACCAAGTTCTTCGCGGTTAATAAGGTTGTGGCCTTTTGCCGTAATTTCGGCCTTTACCATGCTTTCGTCAATTGTCATGGAACCGCCGTAACCGACAGTTTTGGGCGCATCTCCGATAAGTTCAATAACTTTTGCCTTTGCTTCTTCAATGCTGTCGCAGTAAAAGCCTTCCATTCCGCGCAGCTTCATTTTTTCAATTATTTTTGAAGCCTGATTTCTGTAAAATGTTTTTTTGTGCGGGTTCATTTGTTTCTTCCTTTTTTATGGTGAAAATTGTTCAAAGGTTCATTTTATTGTGCTGAATAAAACCAGATTTTAGACCTTGCGTTTAAAAATTATAAGCCCACAGAATTGTTTTTGCAAAACTGCGGGCTTAAAAATTATGTAAAATCTGCATTCTTTCTTATATTTATAAAAAATTGCTGTTTTTAGTTTGTTTCGGGCTTTAAGCCTTCTACCATGAATTTTGCAGGCAGCTTGCATGGTCTGCCCGTCTGGGCGTTTACGCTTGCCCAGCTTACGTCTGCTTCGGCGCAAACAGTGCCGTCAGCTTTTGCCACAATCTGATGAAAAGTGCCGCTTACTGCGCCCATTTTTACGGGAATTACCTGAATGAAAAGTTCGTCACCAAGCAAAGCCGAAGCCTTGTAATAAATGTCAATGTGGGTAACGTAAAGGTAATAACCTTCTTCAACCATACCCTTGTAGTCAAAACCAATGGCATTAAGATATTCCATCCGGGCAAATTCAAGGTAGTTTAAATAGTTTGCGTTGTTTACGTGGCTGTAACTATCGCATTCGTAGGAACGAACTGTAAGGTTTGCTGTGTGTATCATATTTATACGTTCAATACCGAGTCTACAAGACGTTTAAAATCGTAGTTAATTTTTACCGGCATGGTTTCGTCAATGCCGTTAATCATAAAAATTCCGTTGTTTTCTTTAATTGTATCCGGCACGGCTTCGTTGTAAGCTGCCATTTTAAGCGTGCGGCTTGCCTGTTCAAATGCTTCTGCATAGTTTGAACGGCCTGTTCTTTCGCGCTGGCTTGTACCAAACTGGAAAAGAGGCATTCCGCTGCCAACTGTAAAAATGCTTGTATATATTTCGCCTTCTGCTAATGGTTCTAATTCTTCAATATAGTCTTCATCCTGAACTTCAATTCTGTCCATTACAGCTTCTGTAACTTGCACTGGTAAATCTCCTTTTTGTCCTCCGGCTGCAGCCATACTCTGCTGCTTAGCACGTACTAAATGTTCGTCATTTTTTTGTGCAAAGCTAAGAGATTTATTGTCGAATTCGTAATTTTTTTCTGCTTTTTTAGAAAGTTCTAAAGTATAAAGCGCGCTCCGCAAAGGTTCTGTTTCCCGGTTTTGCAATGCGTCTGTTCCGGCATTTCCGCCGTTCTGTTCCATTCTTTCCTTAAACAGGCTTGCCAGATGGCTTTTTGCCGGCTGAATCTGTTTTGCAGCTGCCGGGGCTGTTTTTTCGGCAGCCGGCGCATTGTTAACGGCCGGTTCTTCTTTTGCTTTTTCCGTTTCTTCTGCACTTTCGGTTTTTTCAGTTCCGGCGCTTGTAGCAGCGGCTTCAAAAGGCTGTGCAGGCAGAACAATCGGCGTAACCTCCAGCTGCTCGGTGTCTTCGTCGTCAAAATCAATGTCACCAAGGGTTATGTCTGCAAAATCGTCGTCTTCGTTTAATACATCAAAATCAGCGGTTCCCATTGTTTGGGTCGGTGCTTCTGCGGTTTCAGTTTTTTCAGCGGCTTCTTCCATATTGAATGCATCAAAAGTTTCTGCATTTTCAGGCGTTTCGGCTTTTTCCGTGTCATAAACCTGTTCTGATTCAAAAGGTTCTTCAAGGCTTACGTAAACTTTAAAGTCGTCATCGTCCAAAACGTAATCGGCAATTTCCGTAAAGCCTTCGTCTTCAGAATAATTGTCAGAATATTCAAAAATGCTGCCGCTGATTGGTTCAGTAGATTCAACTGGTTCATTTAGTGCAACCTGTGCGGCATCTTCCTGGGTGTCAGTGGCTGGCACAGATGCGGCGTCCGACGCATTTGCGTCCGCGGCGACAACGGTTGCTTGCTGTGCTTGAGAGTTCTGTTCTGTTTTTTCAGGTTCTGCAATTTTTTCCGCCGCGCTTTCTTTTTCAGTTTTTTCTGCTTTTGCGGCAGCGTTTGCCTTTTGTGCCGGTGCCGCGGCCGGTTTTTCTGTAAGTGCGGTTTTTACAGTTTTTGCCGCTTTTTTAGCTTTCTGCTGTTCTTCCTGTTTTTTCTTTTTGGCTTCATTTGCAGCAATTTTGGCAACTTCTTTCCGGGCTTTTTCCTGTGCCTTGTCCTGCTTTTTCTTCAGTTTTTCTGCAATTTTTGCTTCTTTCGCCTTCTGCTTTTGGGCAAGTTTTTCTTCTTTTATTTTTTCTGTTTCGGTTTTTCCGTCTGCGGCAGGTGAATTTGTTTCCGTTTCCAGATTTTTTTCTGCATTTGCAGAATTTTCAGCCGTGTTTGCGCTTGTTGTTTCTGCCGGTTTGGCAAGATCAAAATTAGGGGTAAGTGCCTGCTTAAATTTAAGCGGTTTTTCTGCTTTTTCCTGTTCGTTCAAAACCGGCGCATTCTTTTGTTCTGCCTTATTTAAAAGACCGTGGCCGTTTTCAACCCTTTCGTCCCCGGTTTTTTCAGCCGGTTCTTCATTTTCGCTTGGTTCGCCGTTGTTCCATGCAAAATCCTTGCTGTGCTTCAGTTTTTCCTGCTGTTTAAGGGCTTCTGCCATTGGTGTTGCGGCAAGTTTTTCTACTTTTTTCTTATTGGCAACGTCTTCTTCCAAAAGCCTGGTCTTTTTGCGTTCAGTTTCGGTTTTTGCTGCCCAGCAAATAAAAGTAACAAAGCAAATAAAAAACATTGTTGCCCAGATAATGTACTGCTGGCTTTTCTGCGGCATTTCCAGCGATTCCGAAGGGTAAACCATTGAAACAAAACCGATGTTTTCGCATTTTTTGCTGAAAATTACCCATGAATTGTCTTCGCTGCTTACTTTTACGCTTTCAATTTTTTCTCCGGGTTTTTCCCAGCTTTCAATTGCGGCATCGGTGCAAAGGTTTTTGGCACTTTGTGGCACGGAAAAAAGCAGGCCGAATGGCAGCCCCGAATTGCCTGCGTTGCAGAGAACGATTTCAGTTTTGCTGCCCAAACGGTCTGTGGGAATGAGGTAGCGCAGTGCATTTGCCGCGTCCACGTAAAAGGCAATTGTACCGCGGTATTCAAGGTCGGCATCGTAAAAAGGGTAGGAAAAAATAAGGCGTTTCTGTTCCAGTTCCGGTGTAAGTTTGCCTTTTTCGCCTGCTTCAGATGCAATAAGGCTGTATGGAAGGGTGTTTTTGGGATAATTTGTGTATTTTATTGCTCCGGCTTCGTGGGTGGTTAAATCTTCCGAAAAAGTGCTGTAATAAAGCTGCTTGCCGTTGGCGTTTATAATTCGTATGCCCTTTAACCCCGGCGTTTCGGCTAAAAGCGAAGCTGAAAAATGGGAACGTTCGGCAATTTCTTCATCCGTAAGGGCGGTTTTGTAACTGTTGCGTATTACGCTGTTGCCCGAAAAAAGCGTAAAAAGCGAATCCTGCTGGTTAATGTACTGGCTTACTGTAGTTGTAAAGGAATCTGTCCGCTCTTCCAGCTTTTTTGTGGCAGCTGGCTGGTAAATTTTCTGCTGTACAAGGTTTAAAATGCTCTGGTTTGCCACAAAATGAACCGTGGCACAGGCGGCGGCAGCAATAGCAAAATATATGATGAATCTTTTACCGGCGGTCAAAGTAAATCCTTTTTTTCAAACTTTCTGATAGCTGGAAAACCTCTAAAAATCGCGGATGTTTAGAGCCACACTTTAAATATTCGGCAAAGGGGCAAAAATTCTCTATGGCAAAAAAGGCAGAACCCGTATGTGCGCCTTGTGTGCATTCTGTTAGTGCCGCTTTGCGCCGGCTTTTTGCAAAGCCAATTTACTAATTTTGGCAGATAGCCTAAAATGAACCTATGAAAAATAGCGTTTTGTTTGTTTTCAGCCCGTTTCAGAAAATTCTTCTCGTTCTTATTGGCATTATTTTGGTTGGCACAATTTTTGTAAGTGCCTACAGCATAACCGCTCATCCGGAACGTGTTGGCGAAGGCTTGCGCAAAACAGACCCGGCGCCCACTAATATAGAGAAAAAAGCTAAAAATGCGTTCAGCGTTTACGAAGACATTGGCCGCCTGCGTGCCATAACTTCGGATGTTCCGGCAATTTCGCTGGTTGTTACGCCATATTTTACCTACCCATCAAGCGATTCTGCCTTTTTTGAAGAAATCGTGCAGAAAAAGCGCCAGATGCGCAGCATAATTCTTGAATACTTTGCCCTTCATTCAAAAGACGAACTTATAAATATGGGCGAAAATGCCGTAAAGCAGGAACTGATAGTTAACATAAACGCTGCCTTAATGCTTGGGCAGATTGAAAACCTTTACTTTAACGAATACCTGTTTTTGAACTGACGGTACCATTAAATAACCGTGAACAAAAATAAACAGGAAGGTTTGCTGTGAAACGATTATTGTTTGTATTGTTATTTATTTCTTCCATTAATAATTTCTTATTTTCTCTGGATAAAAAGACTTATGCAGGTTGCATTGACCAATGGATTGATATAACAGAAACAGACATTACCTTTAACTATTGTGATCCATTTGGTGATGAAGGCATAAATAGTTATGAATATAAAACTGAAAGGAAAAATGAATTAGACTGGCTGATAATAAAAAAGGATGAAAAAGAAAAGAAGCTTCTTGCACTTCAAAATGAGGAATGGCTAGTTCTTTTTGCAGATAATTGTAAAGAACCTGTTTTTACAGGATACAGTTCTTTTAAGGGTCTGGAACTTATTGATTACGTAAACCCAAAAAGTGTAACAGCTTCTTCAGAATTAAAAGAAAAAAATCAAATCTATTATGGTTCAAATGTGTCATCTTTAAGTCTTGATTCTCCGTGGGTCGAATCGAAAAGTGATTACGGAATTGGAGAATATTTATTGCTGGAAGCAAACGGAAGATACGTTTATCTGTTTAATGGATATGTCTCTTATGATAAATCCTATTTATACAGCTGTAATTCAAGAATCAGGAAGCTAAAAATTTCTTTTATCGGTGACATGACAAAAACACCAGTCATATTTGAATTTGAAGATACTCCAAATCCGCAAAAACTGGATTTAGGCGAAACAATTCAGTGTAAGATAAAAATGGAAATATTAGATGTATATCCAGGTACAAAATATAAAGATACTTGCCTAAATGGTATAATTTTTAAATTCTCTTAATAAGAAAAATATCATGAAGAAATCATGAATGATTGCTTCATGACTGTATAACCAAATCTTCAGAATCTGAGATTTTTCCAATATATTTTTCTGTTTTCAGGCTGAACCGCAACTTTTCCGTATTTTTTCGGTCTAAATATTGAAAAAGCAAATAAAAGGACACTTTTCTATGAATTCATTTACTGAACCGGCTGCCCAGGTAATTATTTCAATAATACCGATTGTTGGCATTGTTTTTGGCGGTTTGATAATTTTTTTCTACCTGCTGTGGCGCTACAGACAGAATATGTGGCAGATTAAAAACGGCACGTACACCCCACGCGATTTTGACCTGCGGCTTTTTGCCCTTCTTGCTGGCCTGCTTCTTGCATTCGTCGGTTTTGTTCTTACAGTTCTGTTTGTAATTATTGAAGGAATTTCTTACGCAGTGCTTGGCGGTTTAATACCGTTTGCTTTGGGTGTAAGCCTTCTTGTTTTTTACCAGCTTTCTAAACGCTGAGGCTTGTTTTGGGCTTTTTTAGGCGGGAAGAAAATTTAATATCTCAAACTGGCACTTTTTCCGAAAAAAGCCTGATAAAAGCCGCCGCCGCAGGGGATTCCAGGGCTTTTGCCCGGCTGCTAAGCCTTTATGAACGCCGTGTGCGCGGTTTGGGCTGCCGTTTTTTTAAGAATGAACTGGATTGTGACGATTTTGTTCAGGATGTTTTTATAAAAGTTTACAACGGACTTTCGTCTTTCAGGGGCGAATCCCAGTTTTCTACATGGCTTATGCGCATTGCCTATAATACGGCCATAAACACAATTAACCGTAAAAAAGATTCCGTACCATTACCCGACGATTATGAAATTTTAGACCCCGGAGACGGGCCGGAAGAACAGCATCTGCGTGCAATTACGGCGCAGGTTATTCGCGACGCAATAAAGGAACTGCCGGAACGTTTTGGAACCTGCCTGGATTTGTATTTCTTTTGCGATATGTCTTACAACGAAATTAGCAAAATTACTGAACTGCCTGTTAACACGATAAAGTCGCATGTTTTTAGGGCTAAAAAACTTTTGAAAGAACGGCTGGAAGCTGAAATCATCAACTGAAGCCGAAAAATAAACGGAGGCATTTATGAAAAATGCAGAAAAATGTGAAAAAATTATGGACGAATTTCTGATGCTTGACAAAAAGCAGGCATTACCGGTTTCTGTTTGTCTGCATTTGCTTACGTGCAGTGAATGCCGTACAAGGGTGCGCCTGATGTCTGTGGCAGAAAAAAAGCTTGCAGAACCGCTGTATGTACCGCTGCCTCTTTCTGACGAAAAGCTTGTTTCCATTATGAAGCAGGTTGACCCGGATTTTTGCATTGATACTGTCTGCCCGGTAAGTTTTTCAAAGTGGATTATTGCCGGCATAGGGCTGATTCTGGCGATTGTGTTTTATGCCATTTTCGGTTTCAACGCGGGCAGTTCCAGCGGCATTACGCTTTTGATGTATGTTTTCTTTGGCGTATGCATAACACTTTACTGTTCAATGTTTATTGGCAGTAACCTTGACTTTTTTGTAAAAAACATTGATGCAATAAAGCCGCTGGCCGCTAACCAGACCAGTCCGGCAGTTTAAAGTTATTGAAAAAATCTCTGCTGTTCCGGCGGAAAGTAAAAAGGCGCAGATTGCCTGTGCTTAAACTTGCCGGAAAATGCTGACGCGCGTTCAGCTTGACGGGGTTTTGTGTCGTTCCGAATTTGTTTCAGAATCTCCAGGAATAAAAAAGCAGAGACCGGCTGTAGAACTTCTACCCGGTCTCTGCTTTTTTACTTGTTTTGCAAAATATTAGAAAAGTTTTTTGCGCCTGCGGTTTTTTATTCTTCAATTGAAAAATAAAGGATGCGGCGCAGGCTAAAAACGGCCTAAAAACTTATGTTCTGTTCGTGCAGTCTTTCGGCAGAATGGATTTCTGCTTTTACCTTTTGAATTGCGTTGTAAATCGTGCGGTCACCGCTTCCCTTATAGGCGCTGTTAAAAAGGCTTAAAGCCTGATTATAATCTCCCATTGCCTGCGCCAAAAGCCCTGCGTTGTACGCGGCCTGATAAAGACCTTTTGTCTTGTAAATGTTGTAATACGCATTGTACGCAACCTTAAGGTTCTTTTTCTTTGCCAGTTTTTCAGCGGCTTTCATGTCGGCATCGTTGTCTTTCATCAGTGTAAGCGAATAAGAATCCGTGTAAGGCGCAAATTCCTTCATTATTTTTGAATTAAACTTGCTCAAATGCTTTTCTGCCATTTCCAGTGCGGTTGGCAGTCCCTTTACCGTTTCTGCCCTGCTGCTGGTGCTGCTGTAATCGCATTTGTCGCTCGAAAGCACGGTGCCGGTTCTTACGTCCACAACCTGATAAACCAGCGTCATTTCCATGTCGCGTACAAACATTGGAATTTCAAAAATTTCAACTTCGCCTTTGGAATTTTTGCGCTTAATTTCTTTGGTGCCGTCCTGTCTTGTAAAAGTCTGCAAATTCGTAACGGCACCGGTAACATACCAGTCAATCGGCAGGTCCATGCGCTGGCGGTAAGCTTTTTCAACCCTGCCTGCGTCTACCACGTTCAGGTAGTTGGCATCGCGAAGGGATTTTTCAAGATTTTCGGTAATAAGTTCTGCCAGCATGCTGTCTTCAGCCTGCTGTTCCCAGTACCAGTTCTTGTCCTTTTCGTTCCAGTAAAAGTCAAAAGTAGCAATCGGGTCACTCTGGTAATCGGTGTAGCGCAGCGTGCGGTTTGTTAAAAACGGCAGAACGGCAATGTCGTCGGCATCGGTAATGTCAAGGTCGGCAGGGCGGGTAACGGTTACCGGCACGGTAGTTGAACATGAAGTGAACAGAATTAAAAAAACTGCAAAAATTGAAGAAATTGCAGCAGAAAATAAGTTTGTTTTCTGCTTTCTGCAATTGAAATGTTTCATAAAATATCCTCGTTTGCATGTAAACTTCGTGTATTTTACACTTTTTTTTTCAAATTGAAAATTGTTGCGTCCGGCTGTTTTTTTTCAGAATAAAAAGAAACATAAAAAAGTCCCGGAAGCAAAAAAAACGAGGCCGGCTTAAATGCCTGACCTCGCTGTCCGTTATTTCTTTAGTTCCAAAGGTTTTCCGGGTTTATGGTTCTGCCGTTTTTATAAACGGTAAAGTGCACGTGCGGCCCGGTACTCTGGCCGGTGCTGCCAACTTCGCCAATTTTGGTAGAAGTTGTAACGTAGGCACCTTTTTTGGTCGTAATCTTGCTCATGTGGCCGTAAAGGGTTTTGTAGCCCGAATGGTGGGAAACCGTTACGAATTTTCCGTAAACGTTATCCCATCCTGTTGCAACAACAGTTCCTTCCAGCGCGGCGTAAATCGGCGTACCCTGGGGTGCTGCCAAATCCACGCCGTTATGAAAGGTGCGGCGTGCCGTAAACGGGTTTGTACGCCAGCTGTAGCGCGAAGAAATGTAATATCCGCGTTTCAGCGGCCGCTTGAACAGGTCGCCGTTGATTTCCTGCCTTGTAATCCAGTCCAGTTCCGCGTCCGGCACGAAAAGTGTCGTTCCTGCCGAAAATGCCGTGGTTGTTTCCGTGTTGTTAACCAGTGCCACTTTTGCCGCCGAAACCTTGTATTTTTCAGCAATGCTTTCTGGTGTTTCGTTTTCTGCACGGGTTGTGTAAACAATGCCGGGTATTGAAGGAATGCGGATGTACTGACCGATTTGAATTGTGCGGCTTGACTTAATGTTGTTTACGCTTATCAATGTGTCCTGAGTGATGTTGTAATCGGCAGCAAGAGTGCCAATCATGTCGCCGGGTTTAAGGCGGTAAACCGTATAGTAAAGTTCCGGGGCTTCTATTCCAAGGTTAGGCTGTGGCGTTACGTCTGCGCCGCCCATGCCGTTCAGGCCGGTGGCAAGGTCTAAAGGAAGTTCATCGTTTTCATCAATTTCGCCTGCGGTGTCGGCGGAGGCAATTGCAGTACCGTTTTCTGCTGCTGCAACCGGCAGATTTGCAGAAACAGCGGCAGTTTCTTCTGTTTTTAAATTTTCACGCTTTTCTGCGCCGGAATTCAGTTTTGAAAAAATGGTTTTTACTGCGGAAGATTTTCCTTCTGCGGTTTTTACCGTTACTACCGGTTCAGTTTTTTCTGCCGCCGGGCGGGTTTTGTCACTTAAAGTAATAATTATTTCGTTTGTGCCGTTCTGTGTCTGTGCAGTTTCTGCCGTTTCTGCATTCTGCTGGCTTATTTTCTGCGGCAGGGAAGGGCTTCTGCTTGCAGAACCTGCAATAACAAAGCCAACTGCCGTAACATAAATACAAACTGCCGGAATGATTAAAAAATACAAACGTTTCTTTGAAGCCACTTTTATAAACTCCCACTTGAATGAGGCAAACAGCCTGTCGGCAACGCATTGCGCGTTTTTAAGGCCGGTTTTTAGCAAACTGAATTTTGTAAAAACCGCCTATTTTTTGTTTATGCCAATTAAATAAGTTTCAAAAGATTCGGTTCTGCACGCAACGGGCTTAAAACCCTTTGCTTCAGTAAAAATTTCGCGCATTTTTTTCAAAAGCATCTGCTGGTCGCCACCCTGAAAAATCTTTACGGCAAAATTTCCGCCCGGTTTCAGCATTGTTTCGGCGTAGTAAATTGCCAGTTCTACCAGACCGGTAGACCGGGCAGTGTCTACAACCTTGTTGCCGGTGGTTGCCGGGGCAGCATCGCAAATTACCAGATGATACGGCCCCAAATCTTTTGCACTCTTTCTTATTTCTTCGGAATAAAGGTCGCCTTGAATGAATGTTAAATTGTCACTTTTTACATTTTTTGCTAAAGGTTTCAAATCTATCGACGTAATGTGCCCGGTGCCTTCAAGCTGGCGTATTACAAATGTCGTCCAGCTGCCCGGCGCAGAACCTAAGTCCAGAATGCGGCTGCCTTTTTTTATAAAACCGAATTTCTTGTCGATTTCCTGAAGTTTGTAAACAGACCGGGCAGGGTAGCCTTCTTTAAAAGCTTTTTGAGACCAGTAATCTGGTTTTTCGTAACTGTTTGATGGCATAAAAGTTCCTTGCTTTAAGCGTTAGCGTGCCTTTACTTTGCGGTATTACGCTTTTGTAAAATTTTTATTTGTGCTAAACTTTTGGGTAATGAAAAATTATACACAAAGACTTGAAAATATTGAAGTTGTGCTGCAAAAAAAACTGCCTCAAATGTTTGAAGAAGCAGATTTGCAGAACCTTTTTTTAACATTGCCGCAGGCTGTAAACAGTTCGCATTTGCAGCCGCTTACAGAACCGTGCCGCAACCTGCTGCTGCTTGGAGGCAAACGCTGGCGGCCGCTTCTGCTGGTTTTATGTGCCGAAATTTTCTGCAAAACCCAGAACCCTGAAGAAAACGAAAAACTTTCTGCTGCGTACAACGCAGTGCCGCTTGTTGAATTTGTTCACACTGCAAGCCTTATTCACGATGACATTGAAGATGCTGCCGACATGCGCCGCGGAAAACCGGCTGCCCATATTACTTATGGCGTAGATACGGCGCTTAACAGCGGTTCGTGGCTTTATTTTGCCGCATTTTCTTCCATTAATACGCTTCAAATTGAAGATTCTGCCAAACTTGAACTTTACAAAATGCTTTCTGCCGAACTTCGCCGACTGCATCTTGGTCAGGCAATGGACATTGCATGGCACCGCAACAACAGTTTTGTGCCTGCCCGCGACGAGTACGAAGCAATGGTAAGAATGAAAACCGGCACGCTGGCCTGCCTTGCGGCAAAAACCGGCAGCCTTATTGCAGGCGCAAGTGAAGAAGAATGCAATTTCCTCGGGCTTGTTTCTGCCGACATCGGGGTTGGTTTTCAGGTTCTGGACGACGTTATAAACCTTACCACCGGCAATGTGGGCAAAAAGCGCGGTGACGATATTGTTGAAGGGAAAAAAAGCCTGCCGGTTTTAATTCACCTGCAAAAATGCCCCGGCGACTTTGACAAAGTTATGGACTGCTTTAACCGGGCACGCAGCGAAGGCATAGATTCGCCTGCCGTTGAAGAATGCATTGAAATAATTCAGAAAAGCGGTGCAATTGAAGAAGCTCGTGCCTACAGCGCCCGGCTTATTGACAGTGCCTGCGAAAAAATCTGCGCAAAATATCCGGATTCGGAATCGCCTGCGCTTATTGCGGCTTTGTTCAGAAAAATGGCAGGGCGTTAGGCCGGGTTGCGTTTTTTTTAATTGAATTTTACTGAAAAAGGGGAAAAATGACAGAATCATCGGAAAATTTAAATACCAGAGCAATCGAACTGGCTTCTGACGGCTATTACCCCGAAGCTTTGGCGTGCTTAAAGCGTGCCATTGCCATTGACCGCGACAATTATTTTTTATGGTACAATCTGGGCATTACCTACCGCGATTCCGGCGATTTGGAAAATGCCTGCAATGCGCTGGAAACAGCCCTTTCCTATAATGCCGCAGACGGAGACATTCTTGATTCCCTCGGAATGATTTATTTTTCAATTGGCGAAATGGAAAGTGCCTGTGCTATTTTAACCCAGGCCGTAGAAACCAACCCTAAAAACCCGAAACTGTGGAATGATTTGGGTGTAATTCAGTTTTCTCTTGGCTGGTACGATGCTGCTGCGGAATCTTTTGAAGTAGCCGTCGGTCAGTTTCCTCATTATTATGATGCACTTTTCAATTTACGCGACACTTACCGCGAACTGGGCAACAACACTGGTGCAGACATTTGTGCGGAAAAACTAAAGCACATTACGCCGCCGCAAAATTAAAAATTGTGCCGTTTTTATGGCGTTTATTTAAGGAAAAATTGTGGAAGTTAAGCTTTTATATATTGCAGAAATTGTTGGCAAAGCCGGAATTAGCTGCGTAAAACAGATTATGCCTAAAGTAAAGGCAAAATACGGAATAAATTTTTGCATTGCCAATGCAGACAGCGCAACAAACGGTTCCGGTCTTGGCAAAAATCACGCAGGTTACATTCACAAGCTTGGTGTTGATATTTTAACCGGCGGCGACATGATTTATTATAAAAAAGATCTGGTTGATGATTTTTCTACCATGTCCTACGTACTGCGTCCGTATAATTTTCCTCTGGAAAGCCCCGGACGAAGCTTTAAAATCTGTACGCTGGCTGACGGTACGAAAGTTGCCGTCGTTTCGGTTTTGGGCTATACGGGCTTTAGCCGCATTCACGCCGACAACCCTTTCGTAAAGTTTGAATATCTCGTTGAACGCCTTAAAAAAGAAGCTGACATTATAATAATCGATTTTCATTCTGGCACTACCGCCGAAAAAAAGACTTTCGCTTTTTACGCTGACGGTAAGGTTTCGGCCGTAATCGGGTCGCACGGTCTGGTGCAAACTGCTGATGCGCGCATTATGCAGAACGGTACGGCCGCAATTACTGATGCAGGGCGCACCGGCTGCATAAATTCGGTGGGCGGGTGCGGTACTCAGGCTGCCATTCAGGAATTTCTGTCGGGTATTCCAAACTGGACGAAGGGTGAAGAACAGAGTCCTGAAACCCTGCCCGAACTGCAAGGTGTGGTTGTGACGATTGCAGAAACCGGCCGGGCAACTGGTATAGAAGCCGTGCGCTGGCCGCTGTACTAGCGTTTTTTCGTTCAGTTTTGGCTTTATAATTCAGGTTTGCCGCACAAAAGGAAAGGCAGAATGCAGGAAAATGTAAGGGTTTTACAGATAAAGGACAATTCAAAAGTGCTGGTTGCGCCGGTTTTTGGCGCGCTTTGTGCAGGCTGCAGCGCAAAAGCCTGTTACCGGCAGAAATATGCTTTCTGGGTAAGCAACCGGCTGGGGTTGAACATAAAGCCCGGCGATTTTGTCTGCATAAAACGTTCTGGGCTGGTTACCAGTCTGGAAGGCATTTTTGCACTTTTCCTGCCAGTTTTGTGCTGTTTTGGCGGCGCATGGTTTGCCCGAAATTGCAGTTTTTCTGTTGCGGCAAAACTTACAGGCAATGCTGCGTGTTTTTTAGGCGCGGTAGCCGGTTTTGTTTTTGGAATTTTTACAGACTTTGTCCTTGGTTTTATTTTGTCCTTTGCTTTTTCCGCATACATTGCAGAAATACGAAATTAGAAAAGCTGAACACCAGATTAAGTCAGGCTGATTTTTAAAATTTTCAGCAAGCCTTAAAGCCTTAAACAAAAAAGGCACAGTTTCATCAAAAAAAACTGCACCTTTCATCCGTCCGTTATTTTAAGAAAAATTTTTCAAGAAGAACAAAACAGCCTGCCGTTAAGCATGTTCCCTTGCAATCGTGTTAATTGCGTTTGCCATCTGCTTAAGCGAATACTGTTTCTGTACGCCGCCCATTTCAAATGCAACGCGCGGCATTCCGTAAACGATGCTTGAATCTTCATCCTGTCCGATTGTGTATGCCCCCTGACGGCGCATTTCCGTAATCTGGGCTGCACCGTCGCGTCCCATACCCGTCATAATTACGCCCAGTGCTCTGTTCTGAAACTCTTTTGCAACCGATTCAAACAGAACGTCGGCAGAAGGACGGTGCCCGTTTCTCTGCTCTGCATCCGAAAGATGAACGATTGTTGCAAGCGGTTTTTTTTCTACCACAATGTGCTTGTTGCCCGGCGCAATCAGGATGCGCCCTTTGGTAACCAGATCGCCTTCCTTTGCTTCCTTTACTTCAAGCGGACAGATATTGTTCAGGCTGTTTGCAAATTCTTCCGTAAAACCGGCAGGCATGTGCTGAACGACAAGAATCGGCTGGGCCAGATTCGGGTCAATGTCCTTAAATACTTCCCGCAGTGCGTTTGGTCCGCCGGTTGAAATGCCGATTGCTATAATTTCAATTCTTCCGCCCTGACGCAATGGCGTAACTGGACCGGTTTCTTTTTTCTGCGGCGTAAAAGTAAAGCCGCCGCTTGTGGTTGTAGGGGCTGGTGCCGGTTTCGCTGCGCTGGTGGCAAAAGGCGAAACGTACAAATCCTTGTATGTATTGGTAATGTGGGTTGGTTCCGGTATAGAAACAGGCTTTTTGCGTTTTGCAGAAGCGTATTTTGTACCGTAACCAATCAAAAGTTCCGTCAGCCGTTCTGCAACCTTTGCAATGTCCGGTGAATCCGGGCCTGAAGGCTTTGTAACAAAGTCGGCAGCACCAAGTTCCAGACATTCCATCGTTACTTTGGAACCTTCTTTTGCAATGCTTGAAAGCATTATTACAGGAATGTCTATTCCGCGTTTTCGCCGCTCTTTCAGGAACTCAATGCCTGTCATTACAGGCATTTCAATGTCCAGAACAATTATGTCCGGGTTGCAGCGCGGAATTTTTTCCAGCGCAAACTGACCGTTCATTGCCTTGTCTGCAATTACCAGTCCGGGTGTGCGTTCAATAATTCTTCCAACCAAATTCCGCATTAACGCCGAATCGTCTACTATTAAAACCGAAATTGAATCCATGCTAATCCTATCTGTGTGTTAAGGTTGCTAAAACTATATATTTTTCTGGTACAAACAGGCCCAGTCTGTCTTTAAAAATTCAAACTTGGTGTTCATGCCAAAAAGCGATTCCGAGTGGCCAATAAACAAATAGGCCTTTGGACCTAAAGAATTCCAGAACCTGTTGATTACCGAAAGCTGTGCCACTTCATCAAAATAAATCAGAACGTTACGGCAAAAAATAATGTCCAGATTTCTGAGCCCGGAATCATGCATCAGGTTATGGTAGTCAAAGTGAATCGTATCCATAATTTCTTTGTTTGCCTGATATCCGCCGTTCATTTTTGTAAAAAAGCGTTCAAGATATTTTTCCGGAATGCCGCCAATCCGCGATTCCGGGTAAAAGCCTTTCTGCCCAACCATCAGCGATTTCAGCGAAATGTCTGAAGCCGTAATTTTGAAAGTGTAGGGCGCAGGCAGAATGTCTTTAAGCATCATTGCAATTGAATAAGGTTCTTCACCGGTAGAACATCCGGCACTCCATATGTTTATGCAGTTTCCGCCTTTGGCTTTCTTGTCCTTCAAAATTTCAGGTACAATGTATTTTTCCAGCGTCTGAAAGTGTGCATCATTCCTGAAAAAACGCGTAAGGTTTGTAGTAATCGAATCAAGGAAAACCTTCATTTCCGATTCGTCACTAAGCAGAAGCTTGTGGTATTCTGCAAGGCTTGGAATGCCTGTATCGCGCAGGCGTTCGCTCAAACGGCTGTCTAAAATTGAACGGTTGGTGTCGGAAAAAGAAATTCCGCACTTGTCATAAACCAAATTCCTGAATAATTCAAAATCTTTGTCACTAAGTATGTCTGCCATATTATTCCTTTTACTGTAAAAGGCTGGCTGTCAAACGGGTAAAGCCCAAAGAAGAATTAAAAGCATTGTGCACGGCCTTAAGACTTGTAATTTCAATTCTTAAAACCTGCAATCTTCAAAAAAAAAGTGTTTTTTTTAAGACGCTTTAAATACTGAATTACAAATGTGCGGCGTAAATACTGTCGTGATATTTTGTAAATCGATATATATTGCAATTTGCTTCAAAAAATTCTTAAAAACAGTCGCTTTGAATAATTTTAATCTATGAAGTAAAAATTGTAAATGTAAAAAGAATGGTAAAATTTCAGCAACACAGGTTTTAAAACGGCACGGCTTTTTCCGCCGTTGACAAAACACCTTGTATTTGAAAGAATTTGGCAAATGTTCAATTTAAATAATACTTGCAGGATAATTTTTTCATTTTGTGCCGGTTTTATGGCTGTTTTTGGCCTGTTTTCCTGTTCGCTGGATTACGGCGTTGATGAGGAAGGCCAGAACACGATTGTGCCTGAAATGATTTTGAATAATGTTGATTTTTCGCGTATTGACCGCGGTGTAAGGGTTTTAACCCTTAATGCCCAAAGCCTTGAACTTTTCAATCAGGACGACACCACTTTTGGCAAGGATGCCCGGTTCTGGCTTTACGGCCGCGACGGCAAGTGTTCCAGCTATGGCAGCTGCGACCTTTTAAGTGCCGAAAACGCAAACGGCGTTTACATGCTGCTTGGCAATGTTCAGCTTGAAAATTACCAGAACAATTATTCGATTAAAGCCCGGAACCTGCGATGGAACAGCAATACCGAACAGCTGGTAAGTGACAGGGAAAATATGGTGGAAGTATGGCAGCACGCCAGAACTGATGAGGATTCCAGCCTTTACACAAAGGGTACGGGTTTTTGCTTCAGTGCATTCAGGCTGGGATACCAGTTTGAAAATGCAGTTACGGGCAGTGTAAGTGCCCGGCGCTAGGTGAATAAGTAAAAAAGCGAGAAAATATGAAGAAATTTTACGGATTTCAATTTAAAACGGTTTTTTGGGTTGTTTTTGCGTTCTGTTCTGTAAATTTTGTTTTTGCCGAACAGATAAGTTTTAGTGCAAAACACATGTACGGCAGTGCCAGTGCAAATCAGGAACGTACGATTTTGGAAGGCAGTGCCGTAATTCAAACTGAAAACTTAAAAATACGGGCAAAACAGATTGAGCTGAGCGGTGAAAATTACCGCTATGTAGACGCAACCGGCGACGTTAAAGGCGCAAGCGACGACGGCTTTAATTTTACTTGCGGCAAAATGCACTACGACCGCAAAACCGGCATTGTCAGCCTTGAAAATTCCGTTGAACTGACGGACGATGCCAACAATGTAAACGGCAAAGCCCAGCTGGTTGAATACGATTTGAACAACGAAGTTGCAATTTTGCAGATTGACGTAAATCTGAAGAATAAAAACAGTCTTTGCACCGGCGCACTGGCAATTTACCGCAAAAAGCAGAAACTGATTGAATTGAGCGGAAGTCCGAAAATTGTCCGCGGCAGCGACATTTTTAAGGCGCAGAAAATTCTTCTGGACATGACAAGCGAAGAAATAACTCTGGACGGAAAAGTGCAGGGTTCGGTAAGTACGGACTAGCGGGAAAAATGATGGATTTTAACGATATTTTAGATGTAAATGTTGAACAAAATATGGAAGAAACTTTACGTGTTGCAAGTTTGTGCAAGAATTTCGGTAAAAAGCAGGCTGTGAGAAGTGTTGATTTTGCCATGCATACTGGCGAAGTGGTTGGTCTTTTGGGTCCCAACGGCGCAGGCAAAACTACAACTTTTTATATGATTGTAGGCTTTTACAAACCAAGCAGGGGCGAAGTTTTTTTAGGCGAAAAATGCATTACCAAACTGCCAATGTACAAAAGGGCGCGGCTGGGCATAAGCTATTTGCCCCAGGACGCTTCTGTTTTTAGAAAATTAACCGTAGAGCAGAACATTTGGGCTGTTCTTGAACGCCGCCGGGAACTGACCAGAGAACAGAAACAGCAGAAACTGGAAGAATTGATAGAAGAATTTTCCATTGGTCACATACGCAGGCAGCCGGCGTACACGCTTTCCGGCGGCGAACGCCGCCGTACCGAAATTGCCCGTTCGCTGGCAATTGAACCGAAGTTTTTGCTTTTGGACGAACCTTTCGCCGGCATTGACCCTATTGCCGTTGCCGACATAAAGGCTATGATAAGACTTTTGTCCAAACGCGGCATCGGCGTCCTCATTACCGACCACAACGTGCGCGACACTTTGGAAATTACAGACCGCGGCATAATAATTTCCAGCGGCGAAATTGTCGTTCAGGGTTCGCGTGATGAAATTTTAAATTCGCCGGTTGCCCGTAAACTTTACCTTGGCGAAGAATTCAAAATGTAATGCCTTTGCAGGCGTGCCTTGAATTTTTCAGCCAGCCTGCAAACTTCAAGGTTTTTCTTGACGGTAAAAATTCAGCAAAAAAATTGAAAATTTAACAGCCTTAAAACGTTTTTTTTGGCGTTAAAAACTGCAATTTTTAAACGTATCGTTAGCCAAATAGTACCAGTTAGTTTGACAACTAGCTCAATCTATGATATTTTTGAGAGAAGCGATATTTTGCGGTATTTGCCCTAAAAGTAAATGTTTGTGAATTGTCGTTTACTAAGTTAGATTGGGGGTTAGGGGTATGAATACCTTACTTTGTGTAGGCCTCCCGCTGGCTGGTGTTATTCTTGGATGGACTATTCGCTGGCTGTATGCCAGATTTCAACTCTCTGCAGCAGAACAAAGAGCAGAACGTGTAAAACAGGATGCTATAAAGGAAGCAGAAGCTCAAAAAAAAGAAATTATTTACGAAGCGAAAGATCAGCTTATTCGGGAACGAAAACAACAGGAGCAGGAGAACAAGGAGCGCCGGGCAGAATTGCAGCGGCAGGAGCGCAAGCTTGAATCGAAACAGGAAGATTTAGACAAGCGTTCTCAGGCTTTAGATAAGCAGAAAAACGAATGTACTGAGCGTGAAAAGAAAATTACGCTTAGGGAAGACGCTTTAACTCAGGAAGAAGAGCGGTACAGGCAGGAACTTGAACGCATTTCGGGTTTAACGGCTCAGGATGCCAAGACGCTCATTATTCAGAACCTTGAAAATGAAGCAAAACACGATGCCCAGGCATTGTTGAACAAAATTGAACAGGATGCACAGATTGCTTCTGAAAAGAAAGCACGTGATATTCTGGTTACTACAATTCAGCGCATTGCAACGGAAGTTACAAGTGATATTACTGTTGCAACGGTTTCGCTGCCAAGTGACGAAATGAAGGGGCGCATTATTGGACGTGAAGGTCGCAATATACGCACTTTGGAAACTTTAACCGGCGTAGACATTATTATTGATGACACACCGGAAGCAGTTGTAATTTCGTGCTTTGACCCTGTGCGCAAGGAAATTGCAAAAGTTGCTTTGGAACGCCTGATTTCTGACGGACGCATTCATCCGGCAAGAATTGAGGAAATTGTTCAGAAAGTAACGAGGGAAATACAGCAGAAGATTTACGAAGAAGGTGAAAAGCTTCTGTTTGATTTGGGCATTGCAAACATGGGGCAGGAAGGCATACGTGCTTTGGGCCGTTTGTACTTCAGGACAAGCTACGGACAGAATGTGTTGAACCACAGCCGCGAAGTTGCCCTTATTGCAGGTATTCTTGCTGCTGAAGTTGGTGCTGACCGCGATTTGGCAAAACGTGCCGCCGTGCTGCATGATATTGGTAAAGGTGCAGAAACCGATTCCGACAAAAACCACGCCGAAGTTGGTATGGAAATGGTTCGCAGAATGGGCGAAGATGCACGGGTTGTTAATGCTGTTGGAGCACACCACAACGACATTGAGCCTACAAGTGTTGAAGCCATTATCGTTCAGATTGCGGATGCAATAAGTGCTTCTAGGCCGGGTGCAAGACGTGAAACAATGGATAACTACGTTAAACGCCTTGAAAACCTTGAACAGATTGCTGAAAACTTTGAAGGTGTAGAAAAAGCTTATGCAATTCAGGCTGGTCGCGAACTTAGGGTTCTGGTAAACAACGAAAAGATACCGGATAACGAAGTTGTTGATTTGGCACGCAGTATTGCAAAACAGATTGAAACTGATTTGCGTTACCCTGGAAAAATTAAGATTACGATGATTCGTGAAACACGAATTGTAGAATACGCAAGATAACAAAAAAACCGCACATAAAACGTGCGGTTTTTTTATGCTTCAGTGTATAAATCCTGTAAAAAAAATCAATATTTTGCAATTTTGTGTACAAAAAAAGCCGCTGCATTTTATATTTTGCAACGGCTTTTTCTTTTCAATTTATAGTTTTATTGTTCGCTTAAAAACGGTAAAAAGTGCTAATGCTTTAATTTACACGGCTCTATCTGTTTTTTTTCAGTTTAAAACCACAAAAACTTTTTACGCTGGGTGTTAAGTTTCTTTATGATTTTATTAATTACTTTATCTGCATCAACGTAAGAAACCTGACACGTGCCAACCTGCTTGTGTCCGCCGCCGCCGTAGCTGGAACAGATTGCCCCAATGTCAGAATTGCAGGTGCGGTTAAGCACGCTGTAACCAATGGCAATTGAAACATTCTGCTTGTTACGGCCGTCAACAATCCAAAGCGAAACATTCTGTTCCGGGTAAAGGCTGTAAATGTAAAAACGGTTGCCGGCGTTTATTGTATCTACGCCGCGCAGGTCGGTAACAATTACGTTGCCAAAAGTTTTTGTATGTTCTTTCAGCATTGCGTCAAAAAGTTTGGTCTGTTCGTTGTAGCAGTCAATGCGCTCTTTTACGTCACTAAGTTCCAGAATCTGATCCGGTGTTTTTACTGCGCATTCAGTAAGCAAAGTTTCCATTAAAGAAAGGTTTGAAACCGTAAAATTGCGGAAACGACCCAATCCGGTGCGCGGATCCATCAGGAAACCAAGCAGAATTCCGCCTTTAGGATTCAGTATTTCGTCTGCGGTTAGCTGGCCGGAATCTACCTTGTCGCAGGATTCAATCAGTTCCTTATAATTGGGCATTTTGTCTTCGCCGCCGTAATATTCATAAATAACCCTGGCGCAGGAAGGGGCGATTGCCCATTTGCCCGGTACTTCTATGTTTTTGGCCTGGTCAATTTCTGAAGAATGGTGGTCAAACCACATTCCGCAACCCTGCATGTAAGGCACGTTTGCAAGAACATCGTTAGGGGTAATGGCAAATTTGCCATCTTGAATGTCTTTCGGGTGAACAAAAACCCAAGTGTCAATTACACCCAAAGTTTTCAGCAAAGCACCGCAAACTAATCCGTCATAATCTGAACGTGTAACTAATCTCATAAATTCTCCCTGTGCTGCGAAAATAACGTAACCATTTTTTATGAAATAATTTTAACCTACTTTTTGTTGTAAGTAAATGGAGTTTTTTCTTTGCAAAAAGTATGCGTGTGAAATTTAATTTTGTAGTGTATAATCGAATTTATGTATATTTCAATTTGCGTTTATATTTTCATTCTTTGCATGATTTTTTTCGGCGTAAAAATTGCACCGAAAAATCAGTTTAACGAAGACTTTTTAGGCCTTGATGCCATGACGTGCCTGAAAGGCCTTATGGCAGTTCTTGTAATTTTTCACCATGTTTCGCAGAAACGTGCTTTTCAGGAAGCTCATGTGATGTGGATTTTTGAAAACATAGGTTTTCTGTTCGTCGGCGTTTTTTTCTTCTGTTCCGGGTACGGCCTTTACAAAAGTTACAAAACCAAGCCGAATTATCTGGACGGTTTTGTAAAAAAACGCGTTTTGCCGATTGTAATTAGTTATTACATAATGGTTTGTATTTACGTAGTTTTCAATTTGCTTACCAAAAAGCAAATGCCGCTAGACCGCTGGATTTGCGAAATTACCGGACTTACAATGATAAACAGCATGGCGTGGTTCGTTTATGTAATTGTAATTCTGTACCTTGCGTTTAATTTTGCGTTTAAGCACTTTAAAAATACCGGCGCACTGCTGTTCATTCTGTTTGTTATTTTGGGGCAGGCGGCGCTTTTTATTTTTATGGGGCACATAATGTGGTTTGTCGGACCAAAAGACTGGTGGCGCAACCCGGCCGTTGTATGGAACAACCCGATATGGTGGAAACGCGTGCAGTCCGTGCTTTTTAGCGGCGAATGGTGGGTTAATTCAACTTTGTGCTTTTTGCTGGGCATAATAATTTGCCAGAAAGAAGAAAAATTTGCGGCCTTTTTGAAACGCAAGTACGGCTTGAAATTGGTGATGTTCGTGCTGCTTTTTGTTCTTTTACTTTGTGCAAATTTCGCTGTAACTTTCAGTAAATTTTCTTACTGGGCAGCAATTGGCAAAGACGCAATTGTAAACAATCTGGTCTGCTACCCGGTACAGAACATTTGTTCAATGTCTTTTTGCCTTTTACTTTGCGTAATAATGCTGAAAATGTATGCGTGCAACGGCTTTTTGCGTTTTTGCGGCAAACGTTCGCTTGAAATTTACCTTATGCAGGAACTTTGCATTTTTGCGTGGCTGTTTTTAATTGAAAAAATGTACAAACCGATATTCAAACCGAATTTGTGGAATATGGCGCTGTTTTTAGTGCTGGTTGTTTTAAGCGTTTTAGCCAGCGCAACTGTTTATCACTGGCTGAATCAGAAGGCCACAAAATTCCTTAAAAAAGGCGGCAAGGCCTAAAACAGCCGGTTGCGGCATTAAAGTGCTGAAACGTAAAGTTTTGGCACGGGTGCAGTATTTGCCAGCGTTTTGAATTTATAAAAAAGGTGCAGTTTTTGTGTTGAAAACTGCACCTTTTTTTGTGCAAGTTCAGCATGACAAAGTGAACTGCAAATAAAGGGGAAAGCATCTTTGCTTTTGCTGTTGCATTGCCGCTAACTGTTGCCTGTGGCAAAACTACGTCAATTTATATGCCGCGTAAAAACTGGTTTTTTTAGGCGCGTTCATTTTTCCTCGCCGCAGGGGCTGAAAAAATATTTTGGCTTTTGTATTTTCCCAAGCGCATTCTGCAATTCTTTCAAAATGGCAGATGTTTCGTTTTTGCGGCCGTTTTTCTGCTGGCAAGTTTTTTCTTCTTTTAAAAGCCCCAGCAGTTTTTCGCAGTTTTGGGCAATTTTACAGGGCAAAAAATTGCCGGACAAAGGCACAAAGCGCAGGTCTACAAGGTAACGGTTTATAAAACCGCCGGTAACTGCAAAATTGTCTCCATTGTAGGTAATGCCCTGCTGGTAAAGTGCGCTGTAAAAGCCCGGCCTCTTTTTAACTACCAGTTCTTCGCCCTGCACGCCAAGCAAAGCGGCCGATTTGTTGCAGTTTGCAAGGCAGGCGGCATCGCAGGTGCTTTTGGTGCAGTTTGACGCTTTTTTTACAAGACACTGGCGGCTTTGCATTAAAAGATTGTTGTAGAAAAGCGGATACCAGAGCTGTACGTTTTCTCCGGCGCCGGTTTTTATTTTTTCAATTTCTTCCGGCGCAATTTCTAAGGAAGGAATAAAGCCGAAAATATTTTTTTGTGCAAGCAGGGCAGACGAGCAGCCGTTTACAATGTTCAAATTGCTGTCCAGCAGGCAGTTTAAGCCCAAACCGGCGGCAAATTGTGCCAGCCCCATGTTTGCACAGATAGCGTCCGGCAGGTTTTGCAAGCTTTCGGCAGTTTCTGCCAGGTTTTGCTTTTTGTGCGCCAAAGCTTTTACCAGCCGTCTTGCGTTTTCCAAATGTTCGCCTATTAAAACAGCCCCAAAATAAGGCACAACGGGCGAATTAACGGCAAATTCTTCTATTTGGGCAGAAAACGTAAGTGGAATTTCTAAAATTGCGCAGTAGTTTTGCGCCAAAAGCTGCCGGGCAGAATCTATGGTGCTGCACACAAAAGCCAGCTGTGGGTTTTTCGGTAGTTGCAGATTGGTTTGTAAAACTGGCATTTTTTCAGTTTTTATTTGAATCTGTGCCTGTGACTGCGCGCCATTTTGTAAATTTTGTGTATTTACTTCGTTTTGCTGGTGGCTGTTTACGTTTTTTTCTTTTTCTGCGGTTTCTGCACGCTGGCGCATTGCGGCAAGTTCTTCTATGGCGGCGCGGCGCATTGCATTTAGGCTGCTTGGCGAAACGTAAAGTCCGTTTTGCAAATTGTCGCAGTTAATTTGGCCAAGTGCAAAACCTGTGCCGCCCAGCTTGCCAAGTTTTTCGCCTGCCGTATGGGCGTTTAGGCCTGTACCGTTGGCAGCCTGCAAAACGTCGCCTGTAAACTGAATGCTTTCGCCAAAACTGCATTTGAAAATGCCTTTTAACGGTTCGCCCAGCCTGCCGCTTAGGGTTACGTTTATGTAAGAAAGTGAATTTTCCCCGGTAAAAGTGCCCGAAATGCTTTTTGATTCAACTGCGGCTATAATTTGTGCCAGCTTTTGCGGCGAAATTACCGAAGTATTGGCAAAAACCTGCTGGGTTGCCCCGATTTTTTTTGCAAGCTTGCCTTCAATTTTTATTTTCGCCTTAACTGAACGGTTTTCAGCTGTACGGCCGTCGTGGCTGCTTTCAATTTTTTCAATAAGGGCATTTGCAACAAAATCGCCGTTTTTTTCTTTAATTAAAATGCGTGCACCGGCTGCAAGCAAAAAACCGCTTTTTGCAGTGCCGGGTTTTACCGTTAAAAGATGTTCCCTTGCAAAAAAACTTTCCACGCTGCCTGCATTTACCAGCGACAAGTCTTTTTCGCCGGTGGCAAACATCTGGCTGTTAATGCTGCCGCGCAAATAGTCGTCGCTGTAACCTCGGTTAATTGCTCCTTCTATTGCCGGGTGTTTTTTCATCAACGGTTTGCTGCCCAAATTGTCCAGCTGCTGCCGCCACGCGCTGCAAAGCGACCACACGTATTCGGCATTTTTTATACGGCCTTCAATTTTAAGGCTTATGGGCGCAAGTTCTGCAAGCCTGTCTGCCAGCGCAAACGCGTTGTTGTCTTTAAGGTAAAAGGGCAGAATATCGCCGCCGGCTGTTTTTTTATTGAATGAAATGCCGTTATTTTCGCCGGCTGAAGCGTAAAAAGCGGCAGAATCTGCAAAATTTTCAGCTGTTTTGTAGCAGCGCCGGCATGGCTGTACGCAGCTGCCGCGGTTGCCAGCTTCGCCGTAAAGGGTACCGCTAAAATAGCACTGGCCGCTGAACGAAATGCAGAATGCGCCGTGAACAAAAACTTCCGGCACAATTCCCCTGCCGTGCAAATAGTCGCACAGCGGTTTCAGTTCTTCTAGGCTAAGTTCGCGGCTTAAATTTATCTGTGAAAAACCCAAATCTGCCAGAAACCTGCACTGTTCAAGGTTGTGGCTGGTCATCTGCGTGCTTGCGTGATATTCCAGATGGGGCAGGGCCTGCTTTAATGCGTAAAAAAGCCCTAAATCCTGCACGATTACTGCATCAAGGCCGAATTGGGCGGCAGTTGCGGCAAGTTTTACGGCCTGTTCAATTTCACTTTGCAGCAGAAGGGTGTTTAGTGTAAGGTAAGTTTTTACGCCGTAAGATTTTGCCAGCGGCAGAAGTGTTTTTGCCTGTTCAATTGTAATGTTTTTTGCTCTGGTTCGGGCGCTGAAATGTTCAAGCCCAAAATAAACGGCATTTGCACCGGCGGCAACGGCTGCCAGAAAAGCGTCCCTGTCGCCGGCTGGTGCAAGCAGTTCAATTTTACTGTTCTGCATGGCCTAAAAAAGTTTGCCTATAAACGGAATGTGTTTGCAAGCCCAGCCAAAAAGGGTGCAAACCGCAATGATAAGCGCAGACAGCAGAATTGTTCCTATCGGGTTGCAAAGAACCGGGCTTATTGCAATGTTGTTTTTTATTGCGTGCAGAATTATTTCGTGAAAAATGTAAACGGTCAGGGTGTTGCATGAAATTGTACGTACAATGTTTTCTGCGGCCGGGTGGTCGCTTGGGTTGTAGCATGTTGAAATAAGGAAAAATCCCAGAACCATGCCGAGCGTAAGGATTGAATCGTAGCTGTTGAAAACCATATCCCAAACGCTGTGGCTTTTAAGGCTTTTGAAAATTCCGTAAGCCCCCAGAATACTTGCAAAAATTACAACCATTCCAATGCCGGTAGCAAGCACCGGTACGCGTTTTTCTTCAAAAAGGTCTAAAATTTCATCTTTGTAAAAACCCAAAAGGCCGCCCAGCATGAAATACTGGTAAGAATATGCGTTTGCGCCTTTAAGCGGGTTGAACATGTCAAAGAATATTCCGCCAAAATCGTGCACAATTGAACTGTTGAAGCGGTTTATTACCATGTTTGCAAGCGGCACAAAATAGCACACCAGAACCATGTAGAAAACTGCACCTTTGCTTGTATCAAAGGCGGTTTTTATAAGGGGAAAAACAATATAAATGCATACAAGCGCACCGAGAAACCAGAAATATCCAATCCAGGATTCGGTTTTGTTTATGAATATTTTGTAAAATTCAGTAAAATTCAATTTGGTGTGGTCGGTATACGTAAGTATGAAGATTGTTACAAGTGCCCATACAATTGCAATAAGTATAAGCCTTGCGGTTTTGAAAATGTGTTTTTTCATGTCCAGGCTGCGGTTAAGCAGAACGTAGCCGCTGCAAAAAAAGAACAGCGGGCAGCAGGTTGCAAGCACTGTCTGCAACAGAAAGCTTATATAGGTAGAAAATGAAGGTGAATGTACAAAATCGCAATTAGAAAGATTGCCGTGGTAAAGCACTACAAAAAAAATTGCAATAGTTTCCAATAAATCAACATTTTTGTGGCGCACTCCGCCAACTGCATTCATGTTAATGCCAAGGGCACTGCCCAAAGAACCATTAGATTCGCCGTAACTGTCTGTTTTCTTCATATAATAATTATCTGAAATTCCGGAACTATTTTCAAGCATAAGTGCGTGCTGTTTGTTTTGTCTGTAACTGCCACTGGTGTAAGCACACGGAGGAGTTTTGCTTCGCAAAACTCCTGCCTTTTTGAAAAAAGTTGTGTCTTGGGTTATTAAATTTTTTAAGGCTGTTTCGGTAATTTTTCTTACCGCATAGCCTTTTATAATACTTTTAAGTAAAGCTTTCTGAATGTTTGTGAAAGTTTTTCTTAAAGTTTGCGTTGTCTTTAATCAATGTTTTAGTAAACCTTGCATAAGTCTTAAGAAAGGCTTACGGAATCTTTAATATAGGCTTACGCAAACATTGCAAAAGTCTTTGTTTGGTTTTGCAAAGGGCTTACAGCAGAATGTGCTATGAGATTGTAAGAAGATTTTGCCCAAAAGTTTGCCAATTAAAATGCATGTTTTATAAAAGATTTTAAATTTTGCAAATAAATAGAAAGAATAGAAACGCCCAAAATATTGGAAAAAAAGGAAAGCCCCACAAAAAAATAATCGTATAGAGAAAACTGGCGTTTTCAATGACGATTTTTTTGCAGGGCTTTCCTTTTTGCTGAAATATGTAGCACGGTTTTTATTTATCTGTATCGGCGTTTATTTCGTCAGCAATTTCCTGAATGGCTTCTATCGAAAGGCCTGTCAGAGAGGAAATCTGTTCCAAAGTCAAACCCATTTTCAAAGCATTCCGCGCTGTTTCGTATGCCTTTTGAAACGAACCGCGTTCAAGGCCTTCTAAAATCCCTTCTTCACGTCCAATTGCGATGCCATCGGCTTTTACTTCGTCTATCATTTCGTACAGGGTCATAAAGTTTTTCCTCCATAGCTCGTTTTTTCTGGATGTGTAAACCGCGGACTGAATTGATTTTGTTAAATCGGTATCGGTCGCCTGCGTTGTAAGGAACTTCAGGAATGCGCGCACTTCCTTGTTTTCGCTTTTGTGCCAGCTTTCTGCATTGTAATATATGTTGTGGCTGTTGTCATTTACCTTTTCGCTGGCCGCCGGTTCTTGCCTGCAAACCTGTTCCACCGTGTAGCACGGCAACCCAAAACCGAAGGGGTCTTTGGTGCAGATGAACACGACGAAGGATTCTTTCAGCGTTTTGTAGTCGTGGCTTTTTTCCAGCGTGTCAATGTCGATTAAGCCCTGGTAATAGCGCGCCCGCTTGGGCAGGCTGGCATAATTGCTGGACTGCATTTCAAGGTCGAAAACCTTGTTGCTGTTTTTTACAAAAACGTCCATTCGTATGCCCCTCGCGTCAAAGTCCGGGGAAATTTCCTGCTGCCGGTTCAGATATTCCACTTTTTCAACTTCAACGCCAAGCAGGGTTTTTATCACGCCCTTGCAGATTTCTTCGTCCTGCATGATGCGGCAGAAAAGATAGTCGTCAGCAAATGTCAGTTCATCGTAGGTTTTAATTACAAACATGTTTATTCCTTTAATCCATAAATTTTGTGGTTTAAATGAATAAATAAGTCGATTTATATTTTTTT
>JAZRVO010000023.1:0-62160 GCA_045599185.1 Treponemataceae bacterium
CTATTAAATAAAACTTGCGTACTGATAATTTTCCAGACGGACTTTCATCTTCTGGATTTTAGCAAGACTGAGTGAAAGCGATTCTTCAGTACAGAATGATTCCAGTTTATCAAGAAGATGTCCGATTTGTTTACGGTTTCCATGAATTTTTGGCAAGATTTTCTGTAGCAATTGTTCATCCATAAGACTTACATAATCTTCTGCACCCAAAGTTTTTCCTTCGTTCTGGGCGAGTAAGTAAGCTGCATAGATATACAAACGGATTTCTTTAGCTGTACGGAATGCGAACTCAAAACCAGAGCCTTGAAGGAGATTTGAAATTCCTTTTAAGATTTCTATACATTTTCCTTCATCTGGTGGTAAGTTTTTCGATTCCCGTACAGTTTTTGCCAAAGCCAAAAAACCTTCTGCAGAACCATCGTTTACAGGTTCAATTTCAATTGGCTGAGTTTCGTTTTCAAAATTAGCAAGAACATCAGATTCAGCTGGAATGAATTCAATAACATTAGCACGGTCCAAAACTTTTGGACTGAACATGTAGGTTGTTTCGTCTATATTTACAGTGCCAGTTACAAACAGATTTTCTGGTAAATCAATTGATTCTGGAATATCTGAATCGCAGTCTTCTTCTTTGCTGGAAAGAATGATTTTTTCATGAGATTCCATTGCACTTAAGAAGTCAGAAAAATATCGTTCTACATGGCTTAAGTTCATTTCATCAAGAATAAGGAAGAAGGGAATATTACTATGTTTATTTGCAGTCTCAATAAACTCCAGTATATTTGTTTTCTTATACTCTTTACTTATTGGATTGTAAAATCCTAACATTTTTGATGTATCAGTCCAATCGGCTCCAACTTGAACTACCAAAGAATTTATAGTTCCATCCGAAAACGATTCTTCAAGTATTTTTGCAAAATCAATAGCAATTTTTGTTTTACCAGTTCCTGAATTTCCTGTAAGAATAACAAACGGTTTTTGAACTAAAGCTTGAATATATCTTTTATAGTAAGATTTTTTATTCGTAACAAGACTGGCAAAGCATTTCTTGAAACTTGAAATAGCGTTTGATTCCGATACTTTTAAATCTTCACTTTCAGTTAAGTAGATAATCCATGCTTCTTCGCCATTATTTTCTATGAGAAATTGTTGTGAATAGCAAATATTTACAATATCTCGTAATGACCATAAATAAGTTCTACCTTTCTGAAAATTATCATTTTCTGTATTAAAACCTTGCCATTGTGTAGTTAGTTTTGTGATATATTTGTTTTCATCAATGTCAAATTCATAGATATTATCCTGAAAAGTTCGTGTTTTATTTTTATAATTTGTAGATTTATCTGTACAAAAAACATTTGCTAGAGAACTTTCTTTTAGTGATGGATGTTCTAATCCAAGGTTAATACCATTTTTAATGAATGGTTTTAATTTATCGAAATTATCTTCTTCCCATAATATTTCAAATATTTTTTTTGCACATTTTCTTGCATTATTCTTTGGTAGAAAAACTTTTTTCCCACTTGCTAATTTTTTTTCATTAGAATTAAAAACTTCATCTTTACCATCTATATCAATATCTGCAACCATTTCCAAATAGTCTCCATTTTATTTTCAAATTAACTTTGTTCTTACTCAATCAAATGTATAAAACTCTTCCATAATTGATGGTAAACAGCTTGTGCAACCATTACCACTATTAACCCGACAATTAATTTCATTAATGCGATTTTCAGTATTTATACATAATGGTATTGGAGAAGTTATATTTCCAATACCTGCCATAAGAATGGTAAGCGGAATACCAAAATGTCCAGATTTACCAGATTGAAGAAAAGCTGTAAGAGAACGATATAATGTATTTTCAATAAGGGGACTATCAGATGTCGTAACAAATGATTTATAGCCTGCAAAATCGTGAAGCAAATTTTTAGCTAATGGTTCCCAAAAATATTTTGCTCCATAAATTATGTTTCCAATGTCTTTATCATTTGTCCAATCAGTCCAAACTCGATTATATTGTTCTTTAGTAATTTCTAGAATTAATTCAGGTTCTTTCTTCCATAATTCATCTCGAACTATGTCAAACACATTATACTGACTAACGATTCCACAAAAAGGAATTTCAATAAAATGAATTAGCGGAACAGGGGAATACATTTCAATTGCTACTAATTGTTCAATAACAGATTTTCTCTCATTCGGTTCAATGAATAAAGATCCTGTAAGAAGTGCTGTAATATAATAGTTTTTAATTTCAATGGAAAACTCATTTGAATCTATTTGAGAAGAAATAAATTCTCGTATATTCTCTCTTGTTTTATAATCAAAAGATACTTCTGGTACTTTTGTTTTAAGAAAATTATTCATTATAAAACTATTTTCCATAATAAAATCCTAACTAATACTTATATATAATTACAACACACAGCCATTTATTGATTTTCAAATTAATATAGCTCTATTCTCTACTTCTAAAATCGATTAATCTACAATCACCAATCCATCTGGGCCACAAAATAATTCGCCTAATTTAAAAACCGACACAACTTTTTAAACCTCTATTTATTTGTTCTCATTTCTGTAATTAAATTATAGGAGTTATATAATTCTTTATTATATAATCTTGCGTCTGCCAAAAGAGTTGAATAAGATTTCACAAAAATATTTTCTTTTTCTAGTGCTGTTATTAGTTTTTTTGCCCCTGGAGCAAAAGACATATTATCTGATATCAGATATCCAACTACTTTATCAATTTGACCATGAAATTTTTCTTCTAAGAATTCTACATATTCAGATATTTGATTTAATTGATCCTTACCTATTTTTATATTAGGGCGTTTGAGTTCAATCACATGGACAATGCCTGAATTATTTGTACATAAAAAGTCAATTCTTCTATCATGTTCAGGAAGTTTTGAATCATCAAAATTCTGTTTCAATAATTTCGAATATGTAACTTCCCTTTCGAATTTTGACATCTTGGGATCCAAAAGCCAAGGAAACTCTTCAAGAAACTTTTGAATTACTTTTGTTTCAGATGCATTCTCTTTTATATATTTTTCAAATTGTTCAATTGCTGTTATTCTTCCAATTGAAATTTTGGCATATTCTTTTGCTTCTATTTCAGACCAGTCTGTTAACAATTTAATTGCATTTTCGTTCCCAAGAACTTTCATGTTATCTAATTTAGCAGAAAAATCTTTGAACCCTGTAAAATCATACATGTCTTTTATACAAGATAAATATTCTCTTGCAGAGTCTTCTTCAATATTTTCATTATCAATGATTGCATCAACTAATTTTTTTGCCAAAGGTTGTTCTGCTGGATTTAAGTCATTAATCCAATCATCAGGATTAATACCGCCATCAACAATTCTTTTCTTTTTGTCTTTTTTTCTTTCAACACGCCATTTTGATTGAGTAAGAGAAACTATTTTTTGCATCAATTCATCTAATAGTTTTAAATCACTATTATTGTAAGAATCCCAAGCTAAAGATTTGCGGTCTGTAGAACAATTATCTATTTCATATGATGAATCAACAAAATCTACATTAAATGAACCTGTCATATACTGAAAGAAATTATCATTCCCACGCTTACTAAATGACATATTCTCTTGTACTAGTTTTCCTCGAGAAAATAATATTATACCTTGCTGATTTTTTTTCAGAGGTGTTTTACTAGTATAAATTTCTCCGTATATTCTATTATTAATCCCAAAATTATATAAATCTTCTGAAGAATCTTTTAAATCTAAGAAATTTTCAGGGAATTTCCAAGAAAACTGATACATCTCTTTTGAAAACTCATTTTTATTAATTTCAAGATTCTCATCATCATTTATATGCACAATAAAATCAGGTGAAAAAATACGAAACCTTGATATAATTTCAGAGCGTAATTCTTGCAAGTCAAAACCAGCTGATTTTGCCAATTTTTCTATCTTTATCAAAGTTCCATTTGATTCATCTACAACAATGTTTTTTTCTATTATTTCAGGTTTATATTTATCTGAATGACTATTTTTTATGTCATCATAATTCATTGTAAAAGTATTTCTTATTCCATCTTTTGTAGTAGATACCGTAATTACTTTTCCAATTCCAAACATTGATAATTTACCCAAACCTTTTTTCCCAAGAACAGGTCTAGACGATTTAGTTTTATCACTATTATTTTCTACACGTCTATTTCGTCCAATTTTTAAGAAGCAGTTGTTTAATTCATCAAAATCCATTCCATTACCATCATCTCTAACTGAAATGGATTTTGTATCTTCTGTGGTAAAATCTATATAAACATTATGAGCATCCGAATCCCAAGCATTTGATATAAGTTCTGCAATCATTGGAGGAACAGTTGAGTATAATTTTACTCCTAGATGATCAATAATATTGATATCGAATGTAATTTCTAATTCTTCTGTTTTTTCACTCATTATCCCATACCTCCATCAATTGATGTGCAATTTCATAAGCCAATCTTACTGGCACTGCATTTCCTATTTGCCTATATGCATCTGTACGACTTGGCTTTCCTGATACACTTTCAAAATAATAATCATCTGGGAAAGTTTGTAAACGAGCAACTTCTCTTGGTGTCAATGAACGATTTTGTTCTAAATCTGGATGGATATAATAATGACCATCTTTTGCAACGTGAGCTACAACAGTTTGAGATGCAGTTTCGTTTTTTGCTACTACCTTAAATCTATCTTGAAAAGTTTTCTGGTTTTTATGAGTTTTTAACCGTTCTGGTAAATCGGCATATTTTAACCGCTCGTGCTGCGTATTCCATTTATTCACAGCAATACGATAAATCTCTAAATCTTGTTCTTTGTGACTTCTACTACAATAATATGTCACTGGCATTCCCGGAACAGGACTTCTAACGCCACTTTCTATAAGCCATGGGTCTGGATTATTTCCAAGCTGACAATTGTGGACATCGCCTTCATCTGCATGAATAACCGGTAAATCGGAAAATATTGCACTTACAAGAGTATCTGTATGAATATGTTCTGGCCACTGAAAATCAAAATTATCTGCATCAGTTCTTTTTCCGACAATGATTATTCGCTTTCTGTTTTGAAGGACTCCATAATCTCGGGCATTTAAAACTTCTAAACTGATTTTATAACCTGCATTATTGAAAGCAGACATCATCATATCAAGATAACGATAGCCATTTTCATCTTTTGCGCTCAATAAACCAAGTACATTTTCAAAGACAAAATATTTTGGTTGATATTTTTCAAGAAATTTCACATAGAAAGAAAATAAATAATTTCTTTTATCGTGGAGCATATTATCAGGATCTCTGGAACGCCCCATAAGAGAATAAGCTTGGCAGGGTGGTCCTCCAACAATCAAGTCTATTGGTTCATTTCCTTTTAAAGTGTCTATATTATTGAATATTGATTTTAATGTTTTCGCACTAATTTCTTCGCAAATAACAGAATCTAGTTTTTCTTTTGGTATATATGAATACAACTTATCTCTTGAAATCTGTCCTGATGTATATTCAATGTAAGGAGTTAGATTGTTTGTCTGTTCAAGATAATGAAAGGCCGTTCTAGTTTTAAGGGTATAACAAGCAGATTCACTGATTTCCACATGGGCAACCGGTTCAAAACCAGCTTTAATAAATCCTTCTGAGAGTCCGCCAGCTCCAGCAAATAAGTCTAAATAACGCATTATACTGGCTTACCTCCCTACCTCAAGCTATAATATCCCATTCTAACAAAAATTATATATAGAATTTACCTTATTTTCAATAATTTATTTGTCAGGGCGTGTTGTGAGAAGATGTGTATTCACAGAAAATGCAGCATACAATAAAACTTCTGCACACTTCTAAAATGTCACTGCCAGCGTGCGTTTACTGCAAGCATAGCAAGCCTTTTAAGCGCCTTGCGTTTTTTGCACCGCTAGCGTTGGGATGGTTATTAAAATAAACCTGTGTTCTTTTTCCTTCTTTTAAGGCTGTGCCTATTACGGGAACAAAGGCTTCAAGTTCTTCGTCCTTGTAGTCGTAGCAGTAGCGTGCCGAACCGTTGTTCTGCGCGTCGTGCACGTACCAGGCATCTTTATTCCGTCCGTGCAGCCTTAAGTATGCGCTTTTTCCAATAAACGGCGTTCCAAGGCCAAATCCGTCCGGAAGGTTTTTCAGCTGCGGCATGTCGCAGAAAACTATGCCGGCGTTTCTTTGCAAAAGACCTTCAAAAACGGAATTCCTAATCCATTCCTTGTGGCGGAATTCTACGAATACGGGAAAACCGGCGAAAAATTCCGTTAAACACGCAAGATAAAGCCTGTTTTCGTTTGCATAGCGGAAGCTTTCCGGAAACTGAAACAGAACGGCAGACAGGCTGTCTTTTTCCTGCAGAAAACCGATGGCGGTTCTGAATGTTTCTGCATCCGTTTTCCAGTTCCGGGTTATGCAGTGGGTAAGAATTTTATTCGCCTTTACGCTGAAGCAAACCTTTCCTTCCGTCCTTTCGTAAAAACTTTGCATTTGTCTTTGGGCAGGCATGCTGTAAAAAGTGCCGTTTAGTTCCAGCGCGTTGAATTGCGTTGCATAGTACGAAAGGAAATCCTTTCTGGCCAAATTTTCAGGGTAAAAAACGCCTTTCCATTCCGCATAATCATAGCCGCTTGTTCCTATCAAAAGCTTTTCCACACCACCCTCCCAGTTCCAGAAAAAATCATAAACCCCAGCACATCTTCCCGCAAGGCTTGAGATAAAGTATTTTAAGCCTTGAGATAAAGTATCTTAAGGCTTGAGACAAAGTTTCCTAAGCTTTGGGAGAAAGTTTCTTAAAGCTTGAGATAAAGTATCTGAAGGCTTGGGATAAAATATCTTAAAGCTTGAGACAAAATATCTTAAGCCTTGAGTTTTTTTTCAGCAATTTTTACTGCCGGGCAAGCAGTGCGAACAAGTGAAAACAAATAAAAGACCGCTGCATTTATTCAAAATTGTGCTATGCTGTTTTTTATGGATATTCTCTCCGCAGAAGTGCGTCATAAAAACATGTCTCACATTCGGTCTAAAGACACCAAGCCCGAAAAACTGATTCGGTCCGCGCTGCACAGGGCCGGTTTCCGCTACCGCATCTGCGACAAACGCTACCCCGGCAAGCCGGACATTGTGCTGCCTAAATATTACGCCGTAATTTTTATAAACGGCTGTTTCTGGCACGCGCACCAAAACTGCAAGTATTTCGTTTTTCCAAAATCCAACAGCGCTTTCTGGAGAAAAAAGTTTAAGAGAAACAAAGAACGCGATGCAGAAAACATAAAATACTATCAGGAAAAATGCTGGCGAATCTGCATCATCTGGGAATGTGCCATTCGCGGCAAAAATGCCGGAAGAAAAATTGAAAACGCTGTTGACGAAGTAATTTTGTGGCTGGAAGAATCAGGAAAGCCGTTTCTGGAAATAAAGCAATAATTTTTTTAGCGCGCAGTTTTTGCGCTATAAGCAGCAATGGATTTGGGTGCAGGCAGCCGTGTTTTGCGTTATACGCAGCTAGGGTCTTATCCGCGCACCGCAAGCAGATAAAAAGTCGTCGATGGCACCCAAAATATAACTTTTCCCCTGCGGTGCGGCGGTTTACTGCGCTTATTCACTTTTGCGCAGGGCGGCGGCTATTTCTTTCCATACAACTTTGTCTTCCGGGGCAAGGGCTTCAAAGTCTTTCTGGCGACCCCATGCGGAACAGTCTATAAAGCGTGCCGTGCGTTCTTCAAGACGTGCAAACTTGTTTTCCTGAAAATTCCTAAGCCATTTTGGCACTTTTTTAACGTATTTTATCAGCTGGGCGTAATGGGGAACGCACAAACCGCTGGATTTTGTAAAAAATTCCGGCAACGGTTCGTCTTCGCCTTCGGTTTTATCATCGTCCCTGGCTTCGGCAATGAATGTCAAAAATTCGTGTTCCATTCGTATGCGTTCCGTACAGGCCGGGCACAATTCCTTGCGCTTGCGTATTTTCTTCTTTTTAAAATCGTACAGATAGTCCTGCAAAATGTCGCGCCCCAATATTGCAACCGCAAGCCCGTCGCGGTAGTTTAGCAGCGTGGCGGCGTGAGCATTGCAAAAACCGCCGGCCGCACGGTACTGCGCCCTAAACGTCCGGTCTGAAATATTTTCAAACAGCATTCCGTCAATATAACGGTTAATTCTTTCATCAATTATCGTACAAAGCGGGCAGCCATCTTTCTGGCAGGCCTTTTGCAGCGCAAAATAGTTTACGTGTTTTTCTACAGCCATATTTTTTCCTTTTGCGTTCAATTATAGCATACAAAACCGAATTATGGTAAAAACTGAAGCTGCGCATGAAGACAAAAAAGCCGCCAAAAACTGGCGGCTTTTAACTGGTTGTGCAACTTTTAACGCACAGGTTTTTGCCGAAGGTTAAAAGTCCTGCTTAATGTGTTCGTTTTCTACGCCCTTGTCTTTTTCGCGTATTTCTACACGGCGAATTTTGCCGCTTATGGTTTTCGGCAGTTCGTCTACAAATTCAATTATGCGCGGACACTTGTACAAGGCGGTTTCGTGCTTTACGAAAGCAAGGATTTCTACTTCCAGCAGGCGGCTGGCCTTGTAGCCCGGCGAAAGAACAATCGTTGCCTTTACGGACTGACCGCGCTTTGCATCTTCAACGCCGGTAACTGCACATTCCATAACTGCCGGGTGCTGCTGCAAAACCGATTCAACTTCAAACGGGCTGATGCGGTAGCCGGAAGACTTGATGATGTCATCCTTGCGGCCGACAAACCATACATAACCTTCTTCATCCTGATAAACCGTGTCGCCGGTATGGTAAACGCCGCCGTCAAAGGCATTGGCAGTAAGCGTAACGTCCCGGTAATAGCCTGAAAGCAGGCCGAAAGGGTGTCCGTTTTCTACGTGAATGACAAGTTCGCCAATGTCGCCGCATTTTACAGGCTTGCCGTTTGGGTCAACAACTTCCACGTCATAAACAGGCGAAGGCCGCCCCATTGAACCCGGGCGGACTACAGCATCCATAAAGTTTCCGCAGATAATCGTTGATTCTGTCTGACCGTAGCCTTCGTAGATTTTTTTGCCGGTCTGTTCAATAAACTTGTTGTAAACTTCGCCGTTAAGGGCTTCGCCAGCTGTAGAAAAACGCGTAACCGCAGAAAGGTCATATTTTGAAAGATCCTGACGAATAAGGTAACGGTAAACTGTTGGCGGTGCGCAGAATGTTGTAATGCCGTACTGGGAAATTTTGTTCAGCATTTTGTCCGGGCGGAAACTGTCCATGTCGTAAACGAAAAGCGCAGTTCCGCAAATCCACTGGCCGTACAGTTTTCCCCAGGTAGATTTTGCCCAGCCGGTTTCTGCAACCGTTAAGTGCAGGCCGTTGTCTACAACTTCGTGCCAGTATTTGGCAGTAATAATGTGTCCAACCGGGTAATCGAAGCTGTGAAGAACCATTTTAGGATAGCCGGATGTGCCTGAAGTAAAATACAGAAGCATCGGGTCGCTGTTGTGGGTTGCTTCTTCACCTGTAGGGCGGTCAAAATCAGCAGAACATTTTTCCATTTCTGCGTGAAAATCAAGCCAGCCTTCCCGCGGCTGACCAACTGTTACAAGGTGCTTTACGGTTGGCGAATTTGCCATTGCGCTTTCAATCTGCTGCTGAACCGGAGGATTGTCGTAGGAAACAATCATTTTAATTTCTGCGGCATTAGTACGGTATTCAATGTCCTTTACCAGAAGCTGGTCTGTGGCAGGAACGGCGATTGCACCGATGCGGTGCAGTGCAAGCATTAACCACCACCATTCGTAGCGGCGGCGAAGAATAAGCATTACGGCATCGCCTTTTTTAATGCCAAGGCTTTTCAAATAGTTTGCTGCTTTTTTTGAATCTCTTGAAATGTCTTCAAATGTCCAGATGTGTTCTTCGCCTTTGTCGTTGCACCATACAAGGGCACGCTTGCCGGGTTCTGTAATTGTGTAACGGTCTATAATGTCGTAGGCAAAGTTAAAGTCTTCCTTTACCTTTAAACGGCAGTTGGCTTTTAAATCGTCATAATCTTTAAATTCACGATTTTCCACTAAATATTCTTGATACAGAGCCATTCAAAACCTCATTTACTTAAATATTTTTTGCGTTTTTATTGTGTACTTCTAAAAAAATGCAATTTTAAGAAGCATTTTTGAAAATGCGATGTTTTACGCCCTGCTAATTAAAGGCATAAAACTCGTCGGCATCTTTAAAAAGGATATTTTTTAAGATGCACTGCTTTATTTTTCACGTTTTTGTGCGTTTTTTTCAGTTTGGGCTTTTTGTCAGCGTATAGTTAGAGCGTTTTACTGTAAAAAAGGTTGCAGTTTATAAAAAAATTATGCAGAAAATTTTTAATTTGCAGACACGATTTTCAGTTTATGCGCGTCTCCAATTGTAAAAAACTTTCCAATTAGCTATAATTAACGCAATTACTATGCTTTAACGGGCTGCGGCTCGAAAGGAAATGAGAGAAATGAGCAAAGAAAAAATCGTTCTTGCCTATTCTGGCGGACTTGATACCACGGTTATCATTCCGTGGCTTAAGGAAAACTACGACTGCGACGTAATTGCCGTATGTATTGACGTTGGACAGGGAGATGACTGGCCAGCTATCAAAAACCGTGCACTTAAAACAGGTGCCAGCGCTTGTTACGTTGTTGATGCCCGTAAAGAGTACATTGAAGAATACATTTGGCCGGCTCTCAAAGCAAATGCAGTTTACGAAGATGAATACCTTCTTGGTACTTCTACAGCCCGTCCTTTAATTGGAAAAATTCTTGTTGAATATGCACGTCAGGAAGGCGCAACAGCAATCTGTCACGGTGCAACAGGTAAAGGCAACGACCAGGTTCGTTTTGAACTTGCTATTAAAGCATTTGCCCCAGACCTTAAAGTAATCGCTGCATGGCGCGATGACAAATGGAATATGGATAGCCGCGAAGCAGAAATTGAATATCTGGAAAAACGCGGTCTTGAAGTTCCTATGAAAAAAGACCAGTCGTACAGCCGCGACGAAAACATCTGGCACTTAAGCCACGAAGGTCTGGAACTTGAAAAAACAGAAAACGAACCTAACTACAAGCACATGCTTCAGAACACTGTTGTTCCGGAAGAAGCTCCGGCAGACGGCGAATACGTAACAATCGAATTTGAAAAAGGTATTCCTGTTGCCCTTAACGGCAAAAAAATGGATGCTCTTTCACTTTTGACAGAACTTAACGTAATTGGCGGAAGAAACGGTGTTGGTCTTGTTGACATTTGTGAAAACCGTTGTGTCGGCATGAAGTCACGCGGCGTTTACGAAACTCCCGGTGGTGCAATCCTTTACTTTGCACACCGCATGATGAACCACCTTACACTTGACCGTGATACTTACCACTACAAGCAGCAGGTTTCTATCAAACTTGGTGAACTTATTTACGACGGTAAAGTTTTCACAACTTTGTACGATTCTTTGATGGCATTTGTAGACAAAACAGAAGAAACTTGTACCGGCTGGGCAAAAGTTAAGCTCATCAAGGGTGCTATCCGCGGCGCAGGTTCTGGTTCTAAATACAGCCTTTACAACGAATCAATTGCTTCGTTTACAACTGGTGAACTTTATGACCACAAAGATGCTCAGGGCTTCATCACACTGTTCGGCTTGCCACTTAAAGTGCGCGCAATGATGGAGCAACAAGTTGGCGAAGGCCAGGCTATCATTGAAAGCAAGAACTTAAAGAAAAGACCTACTGAATAAGTCAGAAAGTTTTTTCCATCGCGCGAGCCGCCCCTGCGGCGAGGGTTGGCGAAGGTCAGGCTATCATTGAAAGCAAAAACTTAAAGAAAAGACCTACTGAATAACTGGTAATTTCTGAATAAAAAAAGGTTCGCTGAACAAGCGAACCTTTTTTTATGCCCAACCGGGTTTGTACATTTCAATATTTCAGCATTTCAAAAAACGGCTGGAAAGCTAACTTAGCCAACCTGCCCTATCTTACAAAACCCTGCATAAGGCTAAGCATCTGCTGGTCGTTAAGTTTTTTTGCCCAGCTTAGCGGCGTGTTGCCAAAAACATCTTTTGCATTTGGATTTGCACCGTTTTGCAGCAGAATACGCACAACACTTAAGCTGCCAGTATTAACCGCGTAAAAAAGCGCAGTCTTTCCCTGGTAATCTTCCGCATCAACAGCACAGCCGTTTTCAATTAAAGTTTTAACCACTTCAATATAACCGCGGCTTGCAGCACACATTAAAGGCGTAAGGCTTTTGCCGGTTGCAATATTTACGTCTGCCCGGGCACTGATTAACTGCCTGCACATTGCCGCCGAGTTTTTATTTGCGGCAAAAAGCAGCGCACTTTCGCCTTCTGTGTTTTTGGCATTAACGTTTGCGCCACAGTCAAGCAAAAGCTGGGCAACCGGCAAATCGTTATTGCAGGCGGCAACCATTAAAACGGTAAAACCTGCTTCATCAGCCTTGTTTACGTCCCTGCCAAAAGGCAAAAGCTTGCCGGCATTTTCCATGTCGCTTTTAATAATTGAATAAAGCTGGCCGGAAGTGCTGCGGTTACGCAGTTCTCTGGCACGCCCGATTGCGGCTTTAACTTCGGCAGTTTTTACGGCACCCGGACTTTTGAAAAGCGTAAGAATTGCGGTATTTGCACTGCGCTGGGCAAGTTCCAAGGGTGAACGCCCCAAAGCGTTCTGAACATTGCAATCGCCCTTATATTGCAGCAAAAGCTTTACCATTGAAATATTTGCATTCATTACGGCAAAATGCAGCGGCGTATCGCCGGATTCACTTTGCATGGAAACTTTTGCGCCATTTTTCAGCAGCAAATCTGCCATTACCAAATCGTTGTATTTTACGGCATAGCAAAGCGGCGTTAAGCATTCATAATTATCAATTACGTTAACGTCAGCACCGGCCTTAATCAGCAGCGCGGCAGCTTCAACAGAATGGTAACGGGCGGCGCGCGTTATCGGCTTAAAACCCCAGCCGCACTCTCTGTTCATGTCAATTTCTGTCTGTAAAAATTTATTTACCATCTGAATGTCATTGTTTTCAATTGCGCTGCCAAAATTACCGTAATCAAAACCTTCATTTGCAAAAGCGCAGCACAAAATTAAACAGAATAAAGCACAAAGCAACAATCTTTTTTTCATTTTCCCGCCCCAAAAACATGCGTCATACGCATTCTTTCAGATTATCGGAAAATAAAAATACGCCCTTAACGGGGGCGTATGCAGTTTAAACGGAAAAAACTTTTAAATTCAAAAGGCGCAGGACAAGCACCCCAAAAAAACTAATACTGAAAGCTTAAAGATTCTTCCTCTTCAGGGAAAAGCTTGAGGATTTCCTTAATTTCGTCGGTACTGTCAATAATTGCGTCTACAATGCACGGTTCAAGGCATGTCCCGGCCAAATCGCGCACAATGTCCAGCGATTCATCAAGTGGATAGGCGCGCTTGTACGAGCGGCTGCTTAAAAGGGCATCCAGAATGTCAGCGGCCGTCATTATGCGCGCCGCAAGGGGAATTTCATCTTCCACCAGCCGGAACGGATAACCGGTGCCGTCCCAGTGTTCGTGGTGAAAAAGTGCCATATCGTGGGCAATCTGTACAAATTCCGGGTCTTCCAGACTCTGGGTGTTTTCCTTAATGATGTGCGCGCCTTCAAACGGATGGTTCTGAATGACGCTGTATTCTTTCCACGTAAGCTTGCCGGTTTTAGAAAGAATTGCATCAGGTATGGCAATTTTACCAACGTCATGCAGCGGGGCGGCCGTTTCCATAAGAATTATTATGTGCTCGCTTAATTCTTCCTTGTAAAAACCATTCTGGCGAAGCCTGCGTGCAATAATTGAAACGTAAGAACTTACCCGCTTAACGTGCTTGCCGGTGGTGTGGTCTTTAGATTCAACAAGGTTTGCAATTGCGCTTATCAGGCCGCTCTGTATGCCCATAAGCTTGCGGTTACGTTCGTAAACTGAAAACATAAAATTCTGGGCAATTTTTGTAAGGCGACGGATAATAAAGAAAGAACACAAAAATTCAATTGAACAGCCAAGGCAGTAAGCCCTTATCCATTCTTCGGAACTGAAAACTATGTCAGAAGTGTAGCACGAAAAGTCAAAATCCAGGCCGCGCAAAATAAGACTTGTTATCATTGCCACGTAGCACACAGCCGAAATAATGCAGGAAAACCGAACGTTAAAATAAAGGCAGCTTGCCAATGGTATAATTACATAGGCTATAAAAGGCGAAAAACCGCGGTTAACTGTAAGAATTATTACAATTATTTCGCCGAAAATCATGCCAATGTATTTTACAAAGGGTTTGTCATTTGATTTTTTTGTTGCAATTGTAAAGACTGTCGCCATCAGCAGCATTATGCACGTATACACAGAAAGCATGTAATAAGACATGTGCGGAAAGATTTGCAGGGCTTTTCCGATGAAAAACATTGGAAAAACTAAAGTAAAAACCCAGAAAATTCTCTGCATTACAGAATTTGTCTTTTCTTCGTTTTCAAGTAAAAACTGTTCAATTGTTGTATCTTTCATAAATATCCATCTACTTTTTATAATTTATGCCTAATTGTAGCACAAAAAACAAAACAAGTAAAACAAGAAAAACTGCTTATTTCCAAATTAGTTTGTAACTTAAATGTAAAATGGTTATTTATTAATGCGTAAAGGGTGGCAAAACAGCCCTTATTTTTACATTTTTTTTAATTTTCCACTAATTTGGAGGTTGTAAATTGAAGAAATCACTTTTTGTTTTAGGAATTGCCATGACACTTTTATTCAGCGGTTGTGCTAGCAGCGGAAAATCTAATATTCATACAGGAAAAACAGATTTGAGCAAGTTTGCCGGTGACTGGCAGGTTATTTATGCAGAAAAAGGCGGCATTGCGCAGGGCATTACAAATGCAACAATTCACATTGAAAACCAGAAAAACAGCAAGCTTGTTTTTACAGGCTTTCTGGGCGTGAATGACTTCAACGGTTCGTGTGCCGTTGATGCACTTAACAATGTCAGCGACAAATCTTTTGGTCTTACCAAGAAAATGGGCCCGCGCGGTGCAATGGAAGCTGAAAGCATTATTTTTGAAGTTTTTGCAAACATGACAGAAGCTGAAGCCGGTACACAAAACGGTTTGAGCATTGTTAAATTTACCAGCAGCGAAACCAGTTCTTCTGTTAAGTTTCAGAAAATTGCCCTTGCCGGAACAAAATGGAACCTGAGTTTTATTAAGGACGACGAAGTTTTAAGCAGTTCTTACATTGAATTTATTGATGAAAAGAATGCTTCTGCAAACACCGGCGTAAACAGCCTGCAAATGGTATATGCATACGATGCCGCAAAAGGCACCCTTACTTTTGAACCTGGGCCAATGACACTGATGGCCGGTGATGAAACAAGCACAATGGTTGAACTTGCATTTTTAAACGCAATGGCAGAAAGTGCCAGATACGAAATTAAAGGCGACAAGCTTGTGGTTTGCAACAAAAACGGCGACTCTTTGCTCACCTTTTCTAAAGAATTTTTGAAATAACTTTCCGATTATTTCTTTTTTAACCTCTAAAAACTGAATTTTTAGAGATGTCTATTGCTTTTGGCGTGCTCAGTTTGCTGGGCACGCTTTTTTTTATTTTTCTATTCTGTTTTTGCAGCTTTTGCAGGCGCAATAAAGTTTACAAACCAGCGGTTAAAAGCCGGTGTAACAATTGCCATAACATGATGCCATACAAACGCCAAGGCAAATATTATTAAAAGTATGCAGCCCAAAACTTTGTAGCTTGCAAAATTTAAATTCCAACTAAAGTATTCGTTAAAAATCAATGTCAGCAGCAAAACGGCCATGTGAGTTAGATAAATATCCATAGAATATTTACTGGCAAATGTTAAAACTTTGCAGCTAAAAACTTTTTTTGCAACTGGCAAGTTTTCTACTGTTAAAATCAAAACTGGGAAAATGAAAAAAGTAAAAATATAATTTAAATCACCCCAAATTCTTTCAGAACCAAATTTGAATGATAATATACAAAACAAAACAATAAAACAGTCCAATACAATAACACATTGTTTTTTACAAAAATATCCAGACCCTAACAGGTAATACAATAAGCAACCAACAAAAAAAGACGAATAAGAATAACAAGTATTTGTTAAAAAAAATGGAAATTTGAATCCCATTTTTGCACCACCAAAAAAAACAAATAAAAGAAAAAAAAGGTAAGCATATCTATTTTTTATTTGTAATCTGTTTGATATATAAACAATCAAAAAATATGCAATATAGCAAAGAAATAAAACATTTATAAACCAAGTAACTTCCATGAACGGAAATCTTTCTACATTCCAACCATAGTAGGACATTGTAAAAGATGCAAAAATTCTTGAAACAGAAATCTCATATCCTATTCCCCAAACGAACTGTCCATTTAACAAAACAAAATCAATAAAAGAAATTAAAATACCTATACAAACAGCAAAAAAATAAGGGAAATACAACTTCTTCAATCTATTTCGCAAGAAAACAAAAAAATTAATATTTGAGATTAAATTACCATAATTATACTGTATAAAAAAGCCGCTTAACATAAAAAAGAAACCATTAGATAAATAACCTTTGGTATATAGAAATAAAAAAAGATTTGGACATTTAGACATATCACAAGAAGCAACTCTAATCCAGTAATGATACAAAACTACCCATAGCGCAAAAAATATTTTCAATCCGTCAAGTTCATCAAAACGCTTTTTAACTTCTGCCATAATAACCTCAAAAATTTAATAACAAAAAAGGCAGAAAAAATGATTGAAATATATGTAAAAGCATACGACCAAATATGTTTTTACACACCAGTTCAGCTTTCAATTACATATTTTCATTATTTTTTATGTATGGAAGATGTAGCAAAAGGTTTTAAGCAAAGATTGTCTGATGAACTTAGTTATAAAGGTTTTGGCATAAAAGAATTTGCAGCAAAAGTTGGAATAAGCGTAAGCACGCTGAATATGTACCTTTACCGCAATTCCATTCCGGCTGCCGACGTTGCAGTAAAAATGGCAAAAGTGCTTAATGTTACAACAGAATATTTAATTACAGGCGAAGAAAGCAAAACCACAAAAGCCGCAACAGAGCTGCAAGCCATTCAAAAACGCGAAATTTATTATTTAATAGAAAGTTTTCAGCAAAAACAGCTGGATTCATTTTTAAAAATTACCCGCGCCTACAAAGAAGCAACAGAATAAATTTTAACCCAATATATGTAATTACACATTTTTCAATTGAAACAAGAATATTTAACAGTAAAAAGAAACTTCGCCAAAACGTTCACGCCATTTTTCAACAATAGAAAAATAGCGTGTTTCAATAATACGCATGACGGCATTTAATTCATTGTCTTTTATCTGCGACTTATTATTGGCAAGTAAAGTTTTGCCTTTTTTGGTTAACCATACTTTTGTAGCATTTTCCTGTGGCGCACCAATTGAAATATGGACATGAATAGGTTCTAAAGGAAGTCCTTCTTTAGACCAAAAATATACACAGTATGAACCAACTTTAAAAATTTGAGGCATTGGTAAAACCACCACATTCTGCAAAGCGGATTATCAAATGGGCTCCAGATTCTACAATATCCTTAAATTCTGCCATTTGCTCTTCAGAATAGCCAAAAACATCGCTCCATTCATATTTTGGCAACACACATTGGGCATGATGAAAACCGTCTTTTTCATCCGGAGTTTCGATATAAACAGTAACAGTTCCATCACTTTTTAATTCTGTATGAGTTATTTCTGTATTATCAGGCAAAGTCATATAAGGATAAATCATAAAAACAATATAAAGGCTTTTTATAAAGAAAGCAATGTCATGCTTTGCCGCGGAATATTTTACTTATTGAAAGATTATGCAGCCGAAACTTGCCGCAAACGTGATGCAAAACCGTTACAGCAAACGCAATAACAGCAAAAAATAAAAAAGACCTGATGCACAATTGAAATGAAGTGCTCCAGGCCTTTTTTGATACAGCTAAAAATTCAACTATAAATTAAAAACCGGGGAAATTGGTTGGAAAATTTCCCGGAAAACCATTCGGCATCTGTCCGCCGAACTGTTTCATAAGCTTTTGCTGCATGCCCTTGTTTTTGGTCATTTTTTTCATGGCAAGGCGCGTTTTTTCAAACTGCTTGATAAGGCGGTTAACTTCTGCAACCGAAGTACCAGAACCTTTTGCAATGCGCTTACGGCGGCTTGGTCCGATAATCAGGTGATTAGCCCTTTCTTTCTTTGTCATTGACTGAATGATTGCTTCCTGAGTTTTCAGTGCCGATTTGTCTATCATGCTTTCATCAATCTGACCGGCGAGACCAGGCATCATGTCAATAATCTGCTGCATTGAGCCCATTTTTTTTACCCGCTGCAGCTGGTCAAGCATGTCCTGCAATGTAAAAGTTTCGGAAGCCATTTTCTTTTCAAGCTTGGCGGCTTCTTCAACGTCAATGGTTTCCTGTGCTTTTTCTACCAAAGAAACAATATCGCCCATGCCCAAAATGCGGCTGGCAATGCGGTCTGGGTAGAAAGGTTCAAAATCTTCAATTTTTTCACCAGTACCGGTAAAAAGAATTGCCTTGCCGGTAACCGATTTTAACGAAAGCGCCGCACCACCACGGGCATCAGAGTCGAACTTGGTAAGGATAACGCCGGTTAAGCCCAGCTGCTCGTCAAAAGTTTTGGCAACGTCTACGGCACTCTGACCGGTCATTGAATCGGCAACCAGCAAAGTTTCATCAGGATTAAGTGCCTTTTTAATTGCTGCAATTTCGGCCATCATGCCTTCATCAATCTGCAAACGACCGGCTGTATCCACAATCAAAGTGTCATAAGCCTTCTTTTTTGCATAATCAAGGGCGTTTTTAGCCACTTTCAGCGCATCTTTTGTATCTTCTTTGTAAACTTCAATGCCGGTTTTTTCACCCAGAACGCACAGCTGTTCTACGGCAGCCGGGCGAACAAGGTCACAGGCAGCAAGCAAAGGATTGCGGCCTTCTTTTTTAAGCTTGGCGGCAAGTTTAACGGCAGAAGTTGTTTTACCAGCACCCTGCAAACCTAAAAACAAAATTACAGACTGGGTGTCCTGGCCTTTAAGCTTCAAATCCTGCTTTTCATCGCCTAAAAGTGCAACCAGTTTGTCGTGAACAATTTTTACAAATTGCTGACCGGGATTTACGGAACGTAAAACCTTTTCGCCTTTGGCTTCTTCAATGGTACTGTTTACAAAGCGGCGCACAACCCTAAGGTTAACGTCGGCTTCAAGCAGTGCCATTTTAATTTTATCAACGTATTCTTCGATGTTTTTTTCGGTAATCGTTGATTTTCCCGAAATTGAACGAACAACGTCGGTAACGGTGTTGGTAATTTTCTCAAGCATTATTTATCTCCGTTTAATATTTCCTGCAAAACGTCTAAAGGTTCTACTTCGCGGTTCAAAACCCGGTAAAGCGCATTACAAATAGGAAGTTTTATGTTATGTTTCTGGCAGATTTCGTGAACATATTTACAGGCCACGGCACCTTCCGGCAGATAGCCGATTTCGCCAATATGATCAATCAAATCATCAATCGACTTGAAATCTTTCAGGATTTTTTTGGTAATAATTTCCTGACCGAAGCGGCGGTTGCGGCCATATTTACTGCGGCAGGTTACGTCCAAATCTCCAACGCCGGAAATAGAAGAGAATGTTTCGGCGTGTGTTGCGCCCATTGCAATTCCCAAAGTCTGAATTTCGTTAAGGCCTGCTGCAAGAAGCAGAGATTCGGTATTGTCACCGAACATTTCTGAATGTTCTGCAACGGCGTCAAGGCAGCCGAATACAACTGCAATAACGTTTTTGGCCGCAGCACAAATCTGCACGCCAATTACGTCCAAACTTGAATAAACAAGCAGGGTTTTACCCTTAAGCAGTTCCCTGAAACGAATTGAATTTTTAGGATTTTCGCTTGCTGCAATTAAGCCGGTAATTTTACCAAGAGCAACTTCTTCTGCGTGGCTTGGACCTGCAATGTAAACAAGGTTTTTGGCGTAGCAGGCTGGCAGCGCACTTTCCATTTCTTCAAGAATAAGGCGCGGACCTTCGGCAGAAGGAACGAAACCCTTTGTAAGAACACCGATGCATGCAGAACCGTCGGCAATTGACGGAATGTTGGAAAGCTTACGCAGCGTAGATGCAAGATAAAGCGACGGACTTGCAAAAATCAGAAACTCTTTATCAGAAGCAACGGCGTTGATGTCGCCATTAGCCTTTAAATTGGCAGAAAGCTTGAAACCGTGCAGATAACGGTCGTTTGTATGACGGCTGTTTATCGATTCAACAACATCATTTTCCAGTGCCCAAATTTCAACATCGTGGCCTTCTCTGGCCAAAGCATGTGCCAAAGCCGTCCCCCAGGCACCGGCACCAATAACGCCAACTTTTTTTGGTTGTTTATTCTCCATACAGATTCCCCTAAAAATAAAAAATAACAGGCTCTAAAATTAACAGCGCCCCACATTAGTTTGACACAAAGTAAAATCAAAAGTTTCAGTTTAATTTTACGGAAACTTTTTAAACAGAAATGCCTGATTTTTCCGGCACCTGACAGTTTAAATTCCGGGCTTTAAGAATTTGGGCATTCCAAACTTTATTCAGAATATGATTTTGATGACCAATACGCCGAATAATGGCGCACCGAAGCTTAAAGCCCCGGTTCTGCACAACAAATTAAGCGCATTCGCTTAAAAATAATTCGGCTCTGCCAATTTCCCAAAAAACCGAAATTGAACCTGATAATTTATTTTTTCATCAGGTGCTGAAAAATGAAAACTAGAACCATTTCTCCAATTCATCGGTCCATTCAACAATTTCTTCCGGCTTAAAGAACAGGCCAATTTCGCGTTCTGCACTTGCAGTTGAATCGCTTGCGTGAATTATGTTGTGGCTTGTGCAGGAACAGAAATCGCCGCGGATTGTGCCAGGCAAAGAATCTTTAATGTTTGTAGCTCCAACAGTTTTGCGGATATGCATGATAGCTTCGTAGCCTTCCCAAACCATGGCAATAACCGGACCGGAAGTCATGTATTCGATAAGTTCGTCGTAAAAACCCTTGCCTTTGTGTTCGGCATAATGCTGGCTTGCCAGTTCAGGCGAAATATTCATCATTTTAAGGCCAATCAATTTCAAACCGCGGCGTTCAAGGCGGCTTATAACTTCGCCACAAATGCGGCGGTTAATAACACCGGGTTTTAACATTACAAAACTTCTTTCCATTTCAAAATCTCCAGAAAAAACAAAAATCTTCCATTATAAATGCACTTGTTTACATAGCCCGAATTCCGGATTTTTATAAAGCCGGCATTCAAAGTACATAGAAGAAAGTTTTTACATTCTACCCACAATCAAGCATAAACTCAACCCACTTGCGCACCCGTACACTCGTACAAACACACAATCACACAATCGAAAGACTTGCGCGCTTTTCAATTGTTTGAAACAGAATGGTACTGACACGGATTCCGAAACAGGTTCGGAATGACAAAACCGCAAAACTCGAATTTCAGTTTTTTTTGGGCAGAACAGCACTGACACGGATTCCGAAACAAGTTCGGAATGACAAAACCGTAAAACTCGAATTTCAGTTTTTTGGGGCAGAACGGTACTGACCGGTAAAAGGCTTGCGTTAGTTAATGCGTTAATTTACATATTTCTTCAATTATAATAAAGTTAAAACATGAAAATACTGCAAAGCGGCGACCTGCATTTAGGCAAACTTTTTTCTGACATTTCACTTATTGAAGACCAAAAATACGCGCTTAACCAGCTTATGGACGAACTTGACGATGCCCGGACACGGAACGAACCTTACGACGTTCTGCTTTTGTGCGGCGACATTTACGACCGGGCAATTCCGCCCGTAGAAGCGAGTCAGCTTTTTTCGTGGTTTTTAACCGCCCTAAACCAGAAGCACCCGAAACTGCCGGTTCTCATCATTTCCGGCAACCACGATTCTGCAAACAGGCTTAGTTTTGCAGCAGAACTGCTTAAAAGCCAGAACATTTTTATAGTTACCGATGCCGAAAACCTTGCAAACCCAGTCTGCATAAAAAACACGCAGTTTTTTTTAATACCGTTTTTAAACGCCGGGGCAATAAAAAGGCCGCAAGAAACCAGCAGCAGTGCGGAAGAAAGCGACGAAGGAAAAAACACCGAAAAACATGGCGAAGAGCCGGTTACAAGCCAGAGCGAAATGGTAAAAATTGCCGTTGAAAAAATAAAAAACGCAAAAGATTCTTCCAAATGTTCAGTTGTTATGGCGCACCTTTTTGCGGCCGGTTCCGTAACCAGCGAAAGCGAACGCACCATTTGGGGCACGGCCGAACAGGTAGACAGCCACCTTTTTGACGATTTTACGTACACAGCCCTTGGTCACCTGCACCGCTACCAAAAAGCAGGCAAAGCCTTTTATTCAGGTTCGCCCCTTGTATATTCTTTTGACGAATGCAAATACGACAAATGCTTTTTGCGTATTGAATTTGACGACACCAATTTTGCAGAAGCAAAGCCCCAGATTACGCCGGTTTTTGTAAAACCCCTTCGCAAGGCCGTGCGCCTTACAGGTTCTTTCAGCGATTTTTTTAACGGCACAAAATACGACGAATACCGGGACTGCTACTGCGAAATAAGCATTGACAACGAAGAAATTGTAGAAAACCCGGTGATGCTTTTAAAAAGCAAATTCAGCTATCTGCTTTCGTTTAAGCAGGACAAAGCATTTGGCAGCGTAATGAGCAGCCAGATTGAAAACCGCAAAGCCGGCGCACGTGAAAATATTTTTGACCAGTTCAAAATGTTTCTGACCGAAGTAAGCGAAGAGCCGGAAGAAAGCGAAATTGAACTATTTAAAGAATGTCAGGAACAGGTAGAAAAGGAAAGAAATGAAGCCAATTAAACTAATTCTGCAAAACATCGGGCCGTTTGTAGGCAGCACCATAATTAATTTTGACCAGCTTGGAGAAATGTTTTTAATTTGCGGCGATACCGGTGCCGGAAAAACCACAATCCTTGACGCAATCTGCTTTGCCCTTTACGGCGAAATTCCCGGACGAAACAATCCGGCACCTAAAACCCTGCGTTCCGACTTTGCCAAACCCGGCGAAGAAAGTTTTGTGGAACTGGACTTTATTTTGCGGCAGAAAAATTACAAAATCAAGCGCACCACCCCGGCTCAGTACATAAACCGCAACGGCAAGCTGAGCGAAAAAGACAGCGACGTAATTTTTTACGAAGAAAACAGCCTTGGCTGGCAGATTGTTTCCAACCAGAAAACCGAAGCAAACAGCCGCATTGCTTCACTTATAAACCTTAAAAAAGAAGAATTTGAACGCATTGTTCTTTTGCCCCAGGGCGATTTCGCCGAATTTCTTCACCTCAGTTCCGACAAACGCCGCGAATCCCTTGCGAAGCTTTTCCCCGTTGACGATTACAAAAAAATTACCGACTACGCCGAAGAAAAAAGCAAAAATGCCAGCAGCCAGCTGAAATATATAGAAACCCAGATTGGCGAAATGGCGAAAGAATTTTCGCCCCAAAACGCCCAGAACCAGCAGAAACAGCTGGAAGAAGAAGAAGCCTTGCTGAAAGACGAAAAAGCAAAGGCAACCCAGAAAACCTTTGAAATTTCTGCACGGCTGGAAAAATACAGGGAAACCAAGGAAAAATTTGCCGAATTGCAGCGCGTAAAGGAAAATTTGGAACAGCTGGAAAGCCGGAAAGACGAATTTGCCCTTAAAGAGCAGACAATTTTAAAGGCACGGCAGGCACTAAACTGCCAGAGCGCGTTTGACACTTTTACCAATTTGAAAAACCAGTGCACCGGTTTGCAGGCACAGATTGAACAGAACAAAAGCGACTTGCAGACAGCCCAGACCAAATTTGCCGCATTGCAGGCAAATCAGGCACAAATTGACACCAAAACAGAAGAAAATGGAAAAATTTCAGGCGAAATTGGCCAGTTAAAACTTGCCTGCAATTTGCAGGAAGAACTGACCGGCAGCCGCCCGCTTTTTAACGAATATTCAAATGCAAAAACCGGCCTTGAAAAACAGATTGCGGAAAAAGAAAACAAACTAGCCCCAATTGAAAGCGAAATTAAGGTGCTTAAACAGAACCAGCCCGATATTGAACTTTTAAACCGGCTAGACCAAGAGGCCGGAGAAAAACTTAACAGAGCAAAAGAAGACAAACGCAATTTTGACGAATATGCAAAGGCAAAGCAGAGTTTTGACGAGCAGAACAGCGGCCTTGCTTCGGCACAAAAGCGCAGCGAAGACTTGAAAAACCGCGCAGCACTTTTAAAAAGTGAAATTGAACAGATTGAGCAGGCACAAAACGAACAGATTCATGCAGACATGGCCTTTGAACTTGCCAAAAACCTTGCCGACGGCGCGCCCTGCCCGGTTTGCGGCAGCTTGCACCACCCTGTTTTGGCACGCCAATTGCAGAAAAATTTTAGCCTTGACGACCAGCTGAAAATTAAAAGCCAAAGTCTAGAAGAAGAAACCGAAAACTTAAAGCAGGCCGAAGCAGCGGTAGCCGGAATACGGGCGCGCGTTGAAGTTGCGCAGAAAAAACTTATGGAATTAGGCGAACCTGTTTTGAATGCGGCAGAAAATTTGAAAATTGCCGCAGGCGAAAAGGAACAGACCAAGAATAATCTGGACAACGAAACCAAGCGAATAGGAAAAATCAACAGTCTTGAAAAAACAAAGGAAACTTTGGAACGTGACTTGCAGCCTTTAAGAACCGAACTTGAAGAAAAAACGGCCGCATTGAACGAATTGAAGGCAAAACGCGAAGAACAGTACAGGCATTTTTTAAGTGCTTTGGGAGAAGCTGCCGTTCAATTTGAAAAAGACAGCAACCCAAGCAATTTTGCAAAAAATTTGCTGGATAAAAAACAGAAGCAATATGACGAAAACGAAGATTTTATAGAAAACCTTCAAAACAATTTGCAGAATGCCCAGAAAGAAATTACAGCCCTTGAAGCCCGGCAGCAGACTTTAAATGATCAGTATTTGAAAAGCCGGGAAGATTTTACACAGGCCGAAGGTGAACTGAACCGCATTCTGGAAGAGCACAATTTTGCCAATACCGAACAGATGCAGCAGTGTTTTTTACCCGGCAGCGAAATTGAAAAGCAGGAAAATGCGCTGAACGAGTGGAAAAAAGGGGTTGATAATTTCACCCTGCGCTTAAACAGCCTGAAGGACGAACTGCAAGGTCAGAGTGACGGTGATACCACCCGGCTGGAAGAAGATTTGGCAAATGCCAAAGCACAGACGGAAGAAATTGAGAGGAAACTGCAAAAAAAGGCAATTGACATTAACCAGATTCAGGCAAATTTAATGCGCTGGAACGAACTGGAAAACCAGCGGCAGGAAAATGCCAGAACTTCTGCATTGTACAAAAAACTTTCCGATGATTTGACCGGAAAAAACAGCAAGAAACTAAGCTTTCAGTCGTGGATTTTAAGCATTCACCTTGAAGAAATTACCCAGTACGCAAACCGGCGGCTGGAAAAAGTTAGCAACAACCGCTACAAAATTCTTTTGAAGCCGGAAAACGAAACCGGGCGAGAACACCACGCCGGGCTTAATCTGGAAATTTTTGACGCAGAAACCGGCAAAAAACGCCCCTGCACTACTTTAAGCGGCGGCGAAACTTTTCTGGTTTCAATAAGCCTGGCTTTGGCACTAACTGACGTCGTTAGTCAGAAAGGCGGAATTCAGCTGGATTCACTTTTTATAGACGAAGGATTTGGTACGCTAGACAGAAAAACACTGGAAAAAACCATGTCGATTTTGGACGAAATACGCGGAAACCGCATGATTGGCCTTGTTTCGCACCGCAGCGAATTAAAAGACCGCATTCCGGCTCGCATTGAAGTGACAAAAACATACAACGGCTCAAAAATTTCAACCTGCGTAACATAAAGTGAAAAACTGTGCACCGTGCACAAGCCCAACGGAAAACGAAAACGATTATAAAGCACGGCATTGACTAGCATTAAATATTGGCATATTCTTTGAATTATTATGAAAAATTTACAAAATAGTGCATTATTTACCGACTTTTACGAGTTGACGATGTCACAAGGCTACTGGAAACACAACAAAGACATTCCGGCAGTTTTTGACATGTTCTTTAGACGCCAGCCTTTTGGCGGTGGCTTTTCAATTTTTGCCGGTCTCGAATCAATGCTCGATGCCCTTTTGCAATTCCGTTTTTCAAAAGAAGACATTGCATATCTGGCAGAACAGAAAATTTTTGAAGACGACTTTTTGAAATACCTTGAAGATTTCAAATTTTCCGGCGACGTTTACGCCATGGACGAAGGTTCCGTAATTTTTCCAAACGAACCGATCGTGCGCATTCACAGCAATTTGATTGAAGCCCAGATTATTGAAGGCCTGGTTTTGAACCAGATTAACTTTCAGAGTTTGATTGCGACCAAAACCAGCCGCATCTGGCTTGCAAGCAAAAAAGGCACAATCATGGAATTCGGTTTGCGCCGCGCCCAGGGTGCAGACGGTGCGATGAGCGCAACACGTGCTTCTTACATTGGCGGTGCAAGCTCAACTTCCAACACCCTTGCCGGAAAAATTTACGATATTCCTGTTTCCGGAACTATGGCTCATAGCTGGATTATGTCCTTCGACAGCGAACTTGAAGCTTTCCGCGCATACGCAAAAATGTACCCGGACAAGTCTGTATTTTTGATTGATACTTATGACACGCTTAATTCGGGCATTAAAAATGCAATTATTGCCGGCCGCGAATTAAGTGAACAGGGTTACAATTTTGGCGTTCGCCTGGATTCCGGCGACATTCAGTATCTTTCTACAGAAGTGCGCAAGCAGCTTGACAAGGCTGGTTTTCCCAACGCGTTTATCTGCGTAAGCAATGAACTAACGGAAGAAATTGTTGAAACTCTGGTTCAGCAGAACGCACCTATTAAAAGCTGGGGCGTTGGTACGCACATGGTTACCGGCGGAAACGAAGCTTCGTTTACCGGCGTTTACAAACTGGCTTCGCGTTTTGACCCGGCAACAGAAAAAATGTCTCCAACCATGAAATTTTCTGACAACCCGGAAAAAACTACGAACCCTGGCATTAAAAACGTATGGCGCCTGTTTGACAAAGACGGCATGGCCTGCGCTGACATTGTTGCCCTTGAAGGCGAAGAAATTCCAACTGACACAAAGAGTGTTTTCTACCACCCTTCAATTGACTACCGCCAGTTCAGTTTTGAGCCGTACAAAGCCCAGCAGATGCTTAACCTTAAAGTTAAGGACGGTAAAAGGGTTTCTCCGGCAGAAGAACCTGCCGTTGCACTTAAAAAGGCACGCATAAATGCCGAAAGCCAGCTGGAATGCTTCGATTCGACATACAAGCGCATTTTGAATCCGCACATTTACAAGGTTTCTATAACAGAAGAACTTAAAAACCTGAAATTGACATTCATTGAAGAAAATTTGGGTCGCAAAAAAAGCTGAATTCTGTTTTGCCCTTAAAAACACGGTATGCAGCTTAAAAAAAAATATGGCAAAGGCATTTTAAGTACACAAGCACTTTGTCTTTGCCGTGTTTGTGGCTTGCAAACCGTAAATAAAAGCCCCTGCAAATTAAGGACACACTTCATTTTTTGGAACGTGCCTTTAGTTTGCAGGGGCTTTTTACTTAATTTAAGCTTGCCGCAAAGTGAAAATTAGACCGAATGTCGAGTTTATATGAAATGTCTTTTGACCTTTTATATAAAATTCGAATTTTGACCTATTACATTAAGCCGCGCTGTTTTACAAAATTTTCAAAACTTGGGTTGCGTTTAAGAAAACTTCGCATGTCATCTTTCTGCACCGTCATAATTTTTACATCGCTGGTGGCGGTAAGAGAAAAAAACTGCGAATTGTTTTCGTTGCCTAAAAAAGCATCCGGCACAAAAACATCAGAAGGCGTAACTACAGACTTTTTACCGTCGGCAAAAGCCTGTTCAATTTCGCCAATAACAGGCATGTACAAAACGCTGGTATCTGTTTCCGGCTGCTTTATAATTTCACCAGCCTTAAAATCCTTAATTTCAAAATCGCGCATTACCAGAAAACTTGTGGATGGCGCGTTTTCTACAGAAAAATAAACTTCATTGCCAATTTCGTTATAAGTAAGGCGTTTTACCATGCCTTCGGTCATTTTAATGCCCATGCCATGCAGGCCAGGTTCAATGTCTTTTTTAAGCATTTCGCGCCAGTCAAAACCTTCGCCCTGATCACGTATCATAAAATTGGTTTCGTCACCGCAAATTTCATAATTGATGAATATTTTTTTACTGGCAATTTCACTCTGACGGTTGCGCTGCTCTATCAGTTCAAGCATATCGCTGCCTGTTTCAAGCCAGCGTGTTTTTTCTTCGTAAGTAATTTTACAGTTGCCATGCTCAAGTGCATTCAAAAGCATTTCCATCAAGGCTGTTTGCAACAGAAATTTTCCTTCAAAATCTATGCGGCCACTGTTGCTAAGATATGTTAAAAGAAGATTGATGTAAACTGTTATGTCAAAAGAATCGTTATCACAAACAAACTGACCGATTTCGCGCACTCCTAAATCATTCTGAATAAAGCGGCTGTGAAGGAACTGGGCATTTTGGTGCAGAATCTTAAATATTCGGGCACAGTTCATTTCAAAATCGTGCATACTGGATGCAAGCAGAAGCGTATTGTGAGCAGACATATCCAGTTCCATTCTTGAACCTTCATCCGGCACAACCAGCAAAGTTGAAGTAAAACGGTAAAAATAATCCGCATCAATTTTTTCAAAATACTGGGAATATTCACTGTCTTCGCTTGTGCGTTCAATTACAATAATGTCGCAAAAATTCTGGCGCAGAAAAGAATCAAAACTGTTCTGGTCTTCAAAAAATTCAAAAGAATAAATGTTGCCCAGTTTTTGCTGAGCTTCGTTTAAAAGCTTAATAATTTCACTATTTTTGGTTAATGCCGGTACTTTTATCATAAAAGCCTCTAAATTTTTTCAATTCGCAATCGGGGTAAGCCAAATAATCCATTCTTACATTCCGCAGCGCCATAAAAAGCCGCTGTTTTTCGGCAGCATTATTTTGGGTCAAATCTGCAAGCCGCCTGCGCGCATCCTTTCGGGCAGAATTTTCCTGATAATTGCAGGTGCAGGTTGCAGAAATGTAATTATGCTCTTTTGCATGGGCAATAATTGTATTAACGTCCGCCATGCACAAAGGCCGAATTACCGTTACCGGGTATTTGTTATATTTCAGCTTTGGCGGCATGGTAGAAAGCTCACCACGATTTAACGCGTTCATAAGCAGTGTTTCTAAAATGTCATCCAGATGATGACCGAGGGCAATTTTGTTGAAACCGTTGGCAATTGCATAATTGTTCAGTTCGGTGCGGCGCTGGGTTGAACACCACCAGCAGTTCATTTTTTTGCCTTCTTTAAGCCGCTCCAAAACCTTAACTTCCACAACCTGCAAAGGAACATTCCACGATTCAAACAGTTTTAAAAGTTCTCCGTCAAAAGGCGGTGCAATTTCAGTTGAAACATGAAGCGCCGCAAAATCAAAGTTTTCGCGTTGCTGCGCCTTACGCTGGACAAAATATTCAATTAACGCCGTAGAATCTTTGCCACCCGATGCCCCAACAAGAATTTTATCGCCGTCCTGAATAAGCGAATAATCCTGCACGGCCCTGTCAATAATTCTGAAAAGTTTAGGCTGCGACATTCCCTAATTTTATCACACAAATTAAGGTTTTTACAGATTTTTTTTGCATTTACTAAAAAAAATACTTGATTTACCGATTGGTAAGAATTTTACTAACGGTAAGTTTTATTAATGGAGATACCCCAACTATATGGAAGAAACTTTTGCTATGAGACTACAAGACCTCATAAAGAAATCTGGATATACACAGAAACAGGTTGCCGACTTGGTTGGTGTAACTGAAGCTGCTTTTTCAAGATACATGAATTCTGAAAGAATTCCTAAAACCGCTATTTTGGCAAACATTGCTACTTGTCTTCAAACAACAAGCCAATATCTGCTTACAGGGAAAGACCCATTCTCAGATTATGCTGAAATAAAAGGTTTCGTTGCTCGGAGTGCAGAAAACATTACTGAAGAGCAAAGAAATGACTTGATTGAACTTTTAGAATCTATCAATAAAAGAATGAAGCAAAAATGAGATTACCACCATGGCGTTATGAGAAAATAAAAGAAATAGCAACAGATAACCTTATTCGCTATTCAGATACAATTTCTGTGGATGTATTTGAGCTTGCACGAATAAACAGACTTATTCTTGTTCCATACTCAAAATTAACTGCTTATGAGCTTGATGAATTGCAGAAGAACTTTAATGCAATTTCAAAGGACGGATTCCTTGTCTGGGGACAAAAGAAAGGAAGACTCAGAGGATTCATATACTATGATGACACTATGCGTCCCAAAAGGATGAAATTTACCATCATGCACGAAATTGGTCATTATCTTCTTAAACATTATGAAATGAGTGATGGCAGAAGCCGAAACTAACTTTTTTTGCAAAGTTCTTGCTTGCTCCCCCTGTTTTAGTGCATTTGATTAAACCAAACGATTATATGAATATTGCAGAGGCATTCGACGTATCTCAGGATTTTGCATACAACGCATTTTCATATTATAAGAAATGGCTTGGAGCAAAACGAAGATACAATAAGATTGAGTTATATGAATCATCTTTGTATTTGAAATATAAAAATGAACCTTTATTCAAAAAGGCAGTTTAAATGGAGGTCGCCTACTAATGAAAGCAGAAAATAAAAAAGCTTGTTCCGATTGGTACTCGAAACAAGCCTGTAATTGGCATAAGCATTACACTTAAATCCATTGGTACTGGATTCAAGCGACGAAACATCCGGAAAAGACATTTCAATGTGGTAATTGAAAAATAAACCTAATCCGGTGCTTTCGTCAATAAAGAAAATATTGACGCTTCTCCTGGTGTTTTTGATGCAGTTTATATCAATTCGCCGCAAAAAAAGGAGTTGCCATTTTACATGGAGGGCAAACCAGATATGGGAGCTGGAAGCTTTAAAGGATCCGGCGGAAAGAAATCTGGAGTAAACAACAGAGATTTAGACCGCACTGGGTCATCACAACAGAGTTTATTTGGAGAAGAAGATAATGTTATGAATCACATGACGCCATCTTCAAATACAAATAAATTCTCCGATACCAAAACATGGCCTACAAAACTTGAAGAAGGCAAATTGAAGGCCATCCGAATTATCAACCAGGCAAAAGTAAGCTGACGGTTTCAATGTCTGAGGCAAGCAAATTAACCAATAATTTCTCTGGAAAAGGAGATGTTGTTGGTGATCCATCCTCAAGCAACAAGGAACGAGTTGATTTTGGAAAAACTATCGGAATGTATAACGATCCGATAAAAGGGTATATGCCTACTTCCAACGGCACAATACATCATTCAAAAAAAAGAAACACATATTGTTCCTGCAAAACCAAATTAAAAGGAGAAAATAATTATGATGCTCAATCCAAATGAAGCCGGTAGATTTTGGGATTTTCTTTTATTCGTACATGATTATACAAAGAACAGTTATAAATTTGTATCAGAGGACAATAGCGTTATTAACGCATTATTTGACACTGCTTGTGAATCAGAAAACTGTCTGCCAGAAGATGATCCAAATTATGAAGAATATTGGATGATAGTTTTCAAAAATGTTGAAACAAACCAGCTTTTTGAAATCACTTATCACAATATGCCAAAAGAAGTTTATTGTGACGGTGAAAAAGTATTCTAGGATTTTAGGGAACTGAGTTTTTCAGTTCCCTTTTTTTACGGAGAATTAAAAGTATGAGTGTAAATAAAGACGTTTTTGGATTTTGGCAGATTAAAGATTATGATTTTGGGAAAGATCGAGCTAATGGAATAACTGATGAATATCCTATTGTTTCAGGTACTGCAAAGATTCCCGAAAAGTTAGTCTTGTTTGGACATGAATTAAAGCCAGAGAACTTAAAAGATTCTGAAAAAAAGAGCATTCATTTTTTTTCAATATGATTATCTTTTTGAGCCTACAATCAGAAGCGAAGCAAAATCCATTGCAAAACTAGAAGTTTTCAAGAAGTATCAGAGTATAATCCTTCCAGACTGCAGTATATACACAAACCTTCCTCTTCCTGTTCAGCAATATCAAACATATAAATCTCGTGCATTCGGGATATTTCTCATAAACAATGGTGTAAATGTTATTCCAAGCGTTCGTTGGGGTGACAAATATTCATGGGATTTTTGCTTTTCAGGTCTAAGAAGGAACTCATTGTTAGCAGTAGGCATATTAAGTGCATTGGGAACAAAAAAAGATAAGGCTAATTTTCATGCAGGCTTTAAAGAAATGGTTAATCGCCTTGAACCTTCAGCCTTACTGATTTATGGCAGATTGCTAGATGAAGACAAACCTTTGTGTCATAAGAAGAAAATCTACTTTTGTGAATATCCAACAGAAAGAGAACAATATGAAGCTAGAAAAAATTCAGATAGAAACATATTACTTTTTGATTTATAGCTAGATTTATGGTGATAACACCTTTGATTCAGATGTTTTTCAGATATGGGGTAAAGTTCATGAAAATACTATCAGTAAAACTGGCAGAAATGAAAAACAAAGAAAATGGGATTCAGAGACAGGTTTTGATAAAAATCCAAAAAGGAGAAAATAAATTTTATGACTATTTTTGAATTATTTACTTTAATGTATAAAGCTTTCGATACAGAAGAAAACTCTAAGGATTTCAGTTTTGCGGCGGGAAGAATTGTGCCGGTAAATTGCATATTTTACTGAAAATTTGTATATTCGTTTTATGGATTTAGAATTGTTGCAGTTTCGCGCCAGGGCAATTCAGGCCGTGCGAAATTTTTTCATTGAAAGAAAATACCTTGAAGTTGACACGCCGGCGCTAAGCCCGGATTTAATTCCGGAAACCTGCCTTGAAGTTTTTAAAACAGAATATTTTGAACCGTGGAATGATAAAAAACATCAGCTTTTTCTCGTTCCATCGCCGGAAATTTACATAAAAAAATTGATTGGCCAGCACAAAGTTTCAGTTTTTCAGCTTTCCAAATGTTACCGCAACGTTGAATCGGTGGGCAATTTGCACAGCCCGGAATTTACGATGCTTGAATATTACACGATGAACGCAGATTACGAAGATTCCCTGAAAATTACGGAAGAACTTTTTGAGTATTTGCAGAAAGAACTGAACATTGAAAGCAAAACTATCGGTTCTGCGCCTTTTACAAAGGTAACAATGAACGAAGCTTTTGAAAAACTGGCAGGTTTTTCACTTGAATCCTGCCCCAATGCTGCCGATTTGGAAAAACAGGCCATAAAAATGGGCTTAAATCCGCAGCCCGGCGAAAACTGGGCAGATTTGTTTGAAATGATTTTCGTTCATAAAGTTGAACAGAATTTGAAAAACCTTACCACGCCGCCCGGTTTACCGGTGTTTTTAACCGACTACCCTTCTGCAGTGCGCTGTCTTGCCCAAAATACAAAAGGCGGTTCAACAATTCCGTGCAAGGAACGCTGGGAACTTTACGTTAACGGTATAGAACTTGCCAACTGCTACAGCGAAGAAACGGATGCCGAAAACATCAAAGAATATTTTGCAACTGAAGGTTCTGAAAAAAATCAGTTTGCGCGCATACCCCACGCAATTGATAAAGATTACTGGAAAAATTTCAGCAGTTTTCCCAAATGTTCAGGCGTTGCTATCGGCGTAGACAGGCTGATTATGAGCCTTCTTGAAAAAAAGACGATTAACGGCGTTCTGCCATTTCCGCTGGAAGTAAACGGGCAATTTTAAGGCGGCTTTTTCACGGGTATCTAGGCATAAATGTTTATTTTCGCTATAATTAACAAAATTTCAGGCTGTAAACACGCAGCACTTACCAAGAGGGGAAAATTATGATTAGAGGCGGCGATATCGCAAAGGGAACCGTTCTTTTGATAAAGAATTGCCCATACCTCGTTGTAGAACGTGAATTTGTAAACCCAGGAAAAGGTACAGCTTTTGCTCGTTGCAAGTTAAAGAATTTGAAAGATGGTTCTGTTCTTAGCCAGCAGGTTTTCAAAACACCTGATATGGTTGAAGATGCAACTGTAGAAACAATTACTGCCCAGTATTTGTACTCTGATGGCGACAGCCACGTTTTCCAGAATGTTGAAACTTTCGACCAGATTAATGTTCCAACAGATTTGAACGAAAACTTGCAGTATTATTTGCGCGATGATGTTGATTACCAGATTGTTATTTGGGAAGAAAATCCAATCGACGTAAAAGTTCCACAGAAAATGATTTTTACTGTTGCTGAAAGCGAAAACTACGTAAAAGGTGATACAGTTTCTGGTGCAACAAAACCAATCACAACAGAAACCGGTCTTACAGTTCGCGTTCCGCTTTTCATCAAGCAGAATGAAAAAATTAAAGTTAACACAGAAACAAACGAATACCTTGAACGCATCAATAACTAAGGTTTGTTAAAAACTTTAATTTCAAAAGCACCTTTAACGGGTGCTTTTTTTGTTTTAAAAGCAATTTTAATGTTTTTCGGTTGAATTTAAGAAATCATTGCATTCAGAAAATTAGATAATTTGTTTTAAAATTCCAATTTTTACCGGTTTTCAGTTTAATTATTTTTAAAATTCTTGAATTTCCTTTATTTTTTAATTATAAATAAAAAAAAAGGAAATTTATGAAATTATTAACTTTATGTAAAAACCAAATTCCAATATGCCGTTTAGAAGAACATTTTAAGAAAACCGGCGACGAAATGATAAACATTTACAATATGTACCAATTCAGGGAAATATTAAAAGAAGAAAAATTCGATTATTTTTTAGCCGACAGATTTGCTCTGGAATTTTATTCAAATCTTGGAATTGGCGTGCGGGAACACGCGGACGATTTTATATTTTTGTATTATGAACAGAATATGACCGAGAAAGACCTGCTGAATTACTGGATGGCTTACAACGGTTTGCAGCAGATGGATCCGCCAAGACAAGAAGAAGTTTATAATCAGCTTGTAAAAATGTCAGAAGTTTTTGGTGCAAAAGAAAATGCACCAGTCTGGTATCAGGAAATGATAAAAGCGGACAAAAAAGTGTTCAACCTTTTTTATGCCAGCAGCAACGAAGAACAGTTCATAAAAGACATTGCGTTATATCTTTACGGAGACAACAGCACTTCAAAAATTAATTCAGTTTACGTTCGCATTCATAACATCCGCGAACTGTTCAAGAAGCACCTGAACAAAACTGACGTTTTAATACGAACAGAAAAAAATTATTACATGCTGGATGCTATGCAGTTAGATGTTTTGCCAAAAATGGAAGAAATAGAAAAAAAAGCAGAAGAAACAGAAGAATAATTTTTTTTGTTTCAATGAATTAAAACAAAAAAAAACCAGCGAAAGAACATCTGTTAATTCGCTGGCTTTTATATGGCTGCAAGCGGCCTGTATTAATAATCCTACTTCAACGAAGAACTGATTCTTTCAAGAACCTTCTTTCTGTCAAGAGGTTTTACAATGTAGTTTTTAGCACCAGTAAGCAAAGATTTTTTTACCAATTCTTCCTTACCAAGCGCACTGATCATTACAACTTTTGCATCTTTATCAAAAGCAACAATCTGTTCCAAAGCTGTAATTCCATCCATGCGCGGCATAGTAATATCCATTGTAACCAAATCAACATGTGGGTACAATTCTTTATATTTATCTACACCTTCTTTTCCATCAGCAGCTGTAGCTACAATTTCATAGCCTTCGCTTGTAAGTATCTGACCAATCTGTTTTGCAACAAACATAGAATCATCTACAACAAGCACCCGAATTTTTGAACCATCGTTTTTCTGGCCATCCGGAGAGCGTTCATTAATTGTTGGAAAATCTTGTTTAGTAATCATTTTGTTCCACTCCCATTCAAAATTTATACACGTTCACGAACAGCGACGTTTACTTCGATTTTTCCTTGCTCTGTAAGCATAGGAACAATTAAAGCTTCAACTTCATGATCAGAAATCTCCATCTTTTCTCCAGTAAACAAAGAAGGAGGTGTAAGATCAAATTTGAAACCCAAATCATGCAATTTAGTTACAGCTTGACCAGTAATCATGTTAGCAACTTCAGTAATTGTTGCTTTTACCAACTCGTCAAATTCCGTAAGTTCTTCCATGTTCATCTTTGAAGCTACTTTCAAAGCTGTATCCATAGACATATCAAACAAAACACGACCTTCAACATCACCAGCCAAACCAACAAAAGCAGCAACGCCCATAACAGGCATTGAAGTAGATTTTAAATACAAATCACCCCGTTTAACATCCTCTGCCAAAACTTCAGACAAAATATTGTAAGCAGCTTCAACAAATGGATTAATATACTCAACCCTCATTGTATTCTCCTTTCAGTAGCATGAGTTATTTTGTATACACAACTATAGAGCCTGTCATCTTTTCCTGCCAGCCTCCGTTCGCTCCAAATGTTTCATTTTTACCAAGAATAACAATTCCGTTACCCTTTACCTGATCCGTAAAAGACTCTACCAAAGACTTCTGAGCCTGAACAGGCAAGAAAGAAAGAACATCACGGCTGAAAATAATATCTGAACTTGGCATATTACCAGTATTCATGCAGTCATGATATTCAAAAAGAATCATATCCTTTATTTCCTGAGCGAAACCATTAGCACCGCCAACACTTTTTGTTATATACGGCTTCATCCAAGAAGTAACAGCTGCTTCCGGTACTGTAAGCATCGGCGCATTAGAAATACTTATCAAATCTACATCGTGAGCATAGATTCTGATACGTGATTCTGGATAACGCTTTTTAAGAACACAAGCCAGGGAATAGGTTTCACAACCCTTTCCGCAGCCTAAGTTCCAAACATTAATCTGCTTAGCACTGTTTTCCGGCAAAGCTTTATAAACAGCTTCCGAATATTCTGCCGACCAGAAAGAACCTGTACACGGAGAATAAAACTCTTTCAGGAAAGCATCTGCATCTGCTTCATTCTGCAACTGAGCAGATTTTCCCCTTTCTTTTCCCCATGACACAAAACGTTCCGTAACCCAAGATTCATTCACAAAACTTGCATAAAACTTCTTAAGGGAAGCCAAAGAATCCGTAATAAAACCATAATTAGGATCTTGCTTTGGGTCAGTAACTACCGGTTTTGCTGGCTGAGTAGCTACTTTCTGTACAACCGGCTGAACAGGCTGCTGTTTTACAATCTGCTGTACGACACCAGCCTCCTGCATTGATTCTTCGCCATTTTCATTTGCTTCTTCTTCGGCTGCAATTTTTGCACCAAAGATACGCTCAATATCAAGCAGAATATACAGATGCCCAGCATTTTCAACAACACCATAAATATATTTAATATTTATATCACCAAACAGCGGATGCGGTGGTTGAATCGCTGTTTTCTGAATACCTACAACCTTATCAATTCCATCTACAACCACACCAAAAGTCTGTTCTTCAATGGAAACAATTATCATATTTTCAATTTCGTTTCCACTACGTTCTGGAATTGGAATATTAAAGAACAAGCGAAGATCAATAATAGGGATAATATCACCACGCAAGTTGTAAACACCCAAAACAAAATGTGATGTATTAGGAACAAACGTAAAGCGACCAGCCTTAGCTATTTCCTTTACACGCATAATATCAATGGCATAATCTTTTCCTGCCAAAGAAAAAGTAACCATCTTAAAGTCTACATTTGTAATGAGATCTTTTTTCTCTTCTGCGATATTTTCAGCGCTCAACTGTTTTTCAACATCAGCAACAAGTTCCATATTTACCCCTTACAAAACGATGGCTTCACGTTCCTGACGTGCAATCAATTCCTGCTTAACACCAAGTTCAAGCAGCTGAGTAACATCAATAATCAACGAAACAGAACCGTCACCCAAAATTGAAGCACCGGCAATACCCGGAGAGTTAGTAAACTGATCGCGCAACGGTTTAATAACAACGTCTTCTTCACCAATCAGCGCATCTACCATTACACCAATCTTCTTATCAGAAGTACCAACGATTACAATAAAGTTATATTCAGAATCAACATTGTTTCTTAAACCGAACAAGCGGTCAAGACGGATAACACTGATAACTTCATTACGAACGTTAAGAACTTCATAATTGTCAATTGTAGAAATCTCTTCTTTCTTAACGCGTACACTTTCAATAACAGAAGCAATCGGAATTGAATAAACTTCTGTAGCAACACGTACTAAAAGACCCTGAATAATTGCCAAAGTTAATGGCAGGCGGATACAGAACTTTGTACCGATTCCGCGTTCAGAAGTAACAACTACCGTACCATTAAGCTTTTCAATCTGCGTCTTAACGACATCCAAACCAACACCACGTCCAGAAACACTGGTAATCTTATCAGCAGTAGAAAAACCAGGTTCAAAAATCAGCTGGAATGCATCATGGTCTGAAATAATTTTATTAGGATGAATAAGACCGCGTTCAACAGCCTTATTGCGAACTTTTGCAACGTCAATACCAGCACCGTCGTCAATAACTTCAATAACAATCATGTTACCTTCGTTGCTTGCCTTCAACGTAACTGTACCTTCTTCCGGTTTACCAGCTTCCATACGGTCGTTAGGATGCTCAATACCATGGTCGAGAGAGTTACGTACACAGTGCATAATCGGGTCAAGAAGATCTTCGATAACAGATTTATCAAGTTCTGTCTCTTCACCTTCAATTACTAAGTTAATCTTCTTGTTAAGTTCCCTTGAAAGGTCACGTACAACACGAGGGAAACGAGAGAAAATCTGACTGATTGGAACCATGCGGATTTTCATTACGCCCTCTTGCAATTCACCGGCAACACGACCAAGATTCTGTGTTGAAGAACGGAATTTACTTGCCGTTGCCTTAAATGAAGCATCGAAACCATCAAAAATAGAGAACAAATCACCAAACTCGGTATTTATCTGTGTCTTAACTTCTTTTACAGTTGCACCATTCTGAACGGAATCAACCATTTTAGGCAACTGTTCCAGAAGTCTGCGAATTTTTTCTTTGTACTCGCCTTCAATACCCTGAAGCTGAGTCTGTAATTCGCCAAAATTGATAGCAGCCTGGTTAAATGCAGCTTTTGTAATAACAGTTTCACTAACCAGATTCATCAAATAGTCAATACGCTTGGCGTCTACGCGCAGAACACTGCCTGAAGAAGAATGACCAGTACCGCCAGCTTGAGTAGGCTTTTTAGCAGGTGCTTTTTCTGCTGGCTTCTCAGCCGGTTTAGCAGGTGCAGCTTCTTCTGCAACAGCTGCAGGAGCAGGTTCAGCCTTAACTGCAACCGGAGTAGCAGCAGGTGCTACTGGTACAGGTGCAGGAGCTACATGAGGTGCAGGCTGTGCAGGTGCAGAACCAACAGCAGCCATAGCCCTTGCAACATAATCTTTCTGCAAATTGTTAATTGAATTAATGTCCATGCCGTCAATGCATTTTGCATCAGTCAGGACAGTAACATCAGTTAAAAATGAGGCACTTTCAAGTTCTTCACCAGTTTCTTTTGAAGCCATAAAATAAACAACATTCAAATAAAAGTCATCTTCATACAGTGCTTCAAAATCAGGCACAGTTTTTAATACAGAACCGTGGTTTTTCAATGAAGCAAAAACCTGAATGCCACCAACTGAGTTCATTGGATTTGATTCGTCAAAAGTGACAAAAACAGCCCAAAGCTTATTGCCGCTCGTACAAGCCTGCTTAAGTTCAAGCAAGTCATATTCAGTAAGCGCAGGCAAAGAACCCTCTCCGCTGGCTGCAACAGGTGCAGCCGGAGCAGGTGCCGGTGCGGCCGAAGCCTGCAATTCTGCAAGACTCGGTTTCTTTTTCTTAGGCTTTTCACCACTATTAGCGGGAATATAAGAACGAAGTGTATCGATTATTGGCTGGACATCTTCCTGGTAAACAGAACCATTTGCTCTTTCTTCAAGCATTGTCTTAATAATATCTATTGAAGACAAAAGAACATCTACAACTGGTTCAGTTATTTCAACCTTATCAGAACGGATTTCATCAAGCAAATCTTCAACTACATGAGTAAAGCTAGAAAGCTCATTCATTTCAACAGTTGCTGAACCACCCTTTAAAGTATGAGCAGCACGGAAAATTTCGTCAACCGCTTCATGGTTAGACGGATCATTTTCGATAACGAGAATATTACTTTCCAGAGTTTCAACTTGTTGTTCGGCTTCTGCAAAAAAGTCTTTCAACAATTCTTCATTATTAGCGTCAAGATAATCACTCATAACCTATATTTTACCAGTTAAATGTTATAAGTCAAGCATAAAAAATACACTTGCCCCTGATTTTTTACAATTTCAAACCAGCCAGACGTTTTGTTGCTTCAATAACATCTTCCCGATGTCCGAAAGAACTGAAACGAATAAAACTTTCTCCTGCAGGACCAAAACCGGCACCCGGTGTGGTTACAACGTTGCACTGTTCAAGAATCATATCGAAAACTTCCCAGCTTCCTTTGCCCGGAAACTTTGCCCAAACATAAGGAGCATTGTCACCGCCGAAAATCTGAACGCCGGCTTTTGCAAAGTTTTCGCCTTTCAATGCATCACGGATAATGCGTGCATTTTCAAGGTAAAAATCTGTAAGTTCTCTAGTTTCCCTAATTCCTTCGTCATCAAGCGAAGCCATGCCGCCAGCCTGTGCAATATTAGAAGCACCATTGAAGAAAGTATTTGTAAGGCGTGTCCAAACCTGCTGAACCGGTGTACCGTCTACAAATTTCAATGCAGCAGGAACAACAGACCAGCCCAAGCGAACACCCGTAAAACCGATTGGCTTAGAGAAAGAGTTAATTTCAATTGCACAAGTTTTTGCACCTTCAACAGCAAAAATTGTACTAGGAATAGATTCGTCACGAATATATGAAGAATATGCAGCATCGAAAATGATGATACAGTCATTCTTGTTGGCAAAATCAACAAGTTTTTTCAATTCTTCTTTTGAAGCAACTGCACCTGTAGGGTTGTTTGGCGAACAGAAATAAATAAGGCTGTTTGGCTTTACAACTGACAAATCCGGGAAAAAGTTATTTTCCGGCAGACAAGGCATGTAAACAACGTCACCGTAACCTGCATCTGTTTTTGGTGCATGGCCTGCAGCGCCAACCATAACAGAACCGTCAACGTAAACCGGATAAGAAGGATCCTGAACGGCAACAGCTACATTTGCACCGAACATCTGCTGAATGCGGCCAACATCACATTTAGCACCATCAGAAACAAATACTTCACTCGGTTCAACCAGACCCTTGTAAAGCACTTTTGCAATTTTTTCTCTGAATTCCGGTTCACCGGCAGAATCATCACCGTAACCGGTATAGCCTTCTTTTGTACCCAAACCGGCGGCATAATCACTCAATGCCTTGGCAACGTGCGGTGTCAAAGGTTCTGTTGTATTTCCAATTCCAAGGCTGATAATTTTAGCCTCCGGATGAGCAGCTGCAAAAGCCCTGCGGCGTTTAGCTATTTCAGGGAACAAATACCCTGCTGACAAGTTAGCAAAATTAGGATTCTTTTCAATCATTAGTTATCTCCAGCTTCCAAAAGCAATTGGTCAATAGGTTTTCCAGCGGGAACCATCGGCAAAACCATCTCATCAATGTTCAGCATTGTATCAATAAGGGCTGGTGTTCGTCTACCGTCGGCAGAAAGTGATACAGCCTGTTCAAAAGCCTTCTTAAATTCGTCTTCGTTTTCTGCCCTGAAACCGCGAATACCATAAGATTCTGCAAGCTTTACAAAATCCGGACCGCGGTCGAGGGTTGTTTGAGAAAAACGCTGACCGTAGAAAAGGTTCTGCCACTGGCGAACCATACCCAAAGTGCCGTTGTTTACAACAATAATTACAATAGGAAGATTGTAATATGAAATTGTTGCAAGTTCGTTACAGTTCATTCTGAAAGAACCGTCACCGGCGATATGAACAACGTAACGGTCTGGATTTGCAACCTGAGCACCCATTGCAGCACCAGTACCGTAACCCATCGTACCAAGTCCGCCGCTTGTTAAGAACGAACGCGGCTTGCTGAACGGGAAGAACTGTGCCGCCCACATCTGGTGCTGACCAACTTCAGTTGTAATAATTGCTTTTTCACCCAAAGTCTGGTGAATTGTTTCAAAAATTGTTTTAGGGTGAAGCTTCAGCTTGCGCGTATACATTGGCGGCAAATGTTTTTTCCATTCTGCAACATCATCGTTCCAGCCGTCTGCCTTGCGCGGTTCAACCAGCGGAATGATACGTGCCAAAACTTCCTTCAAGTCGCCAATTACGGAATAATCGGCATGAATATTCTTGTTAACTTCAGCAGGATCAATATCAATGTGCAGAACCTTGCTGTTTTTGGCAAATTTGCTTGCGTCCGAAATTACGCGGTCTGAAAAACGTGCACCAAGGGCAATCAAAAGGTCGCACTGGTTTGCTGCCATGTTTGCGGCTTTTGTACCATGCATACCAATCATGCCAACGCAAAGCGGGTGGTTTGCATCGAAGGCTGTTTTACCCATAAGCGAAACAGAAACAGGAATATTGCATTTTTCTGCAAGTTCAAGAACCTGTGCTTCTGCTTCGGAAATAACAGCACCGCCGCCAACATACAGGAACGGACGCTTTGCTTCACTGATTGCCTTTGCAGCAGCGGCAATTTCTTCATCGCTTGCAACGTTAACTTTTGTAATGCGGTTGGCGTTGCTGTGGTTCTTGCCGTCCTTAATTTCCTTGTCCAGAACCTTTGAATCAATTTCAAAAAGGTTCATCGGTGTGTATTCAGTTACGGCGGCAGTAACTTCTTTAGGAATGTCAATTAAAACAGGCCCCGGACGACCACTTTTGGCAATTGCAAAAGCCTCGCGGATAATGTCTGCCAAATCTTCAACTTTGCGCACAATGTAGTTGTGCTTTGTTATAGACATGGTAATGCCGGTAATGTCAACTTCCTGAAATGAATCGCGGCCCAAAAGCGGTGTTGCAACGTTACATGTAATTGCAACCATCGGCACAGAATCCATATAGGCAGTGGCAATGCCAGTTACGAGGTTTGTAGCACCCGGGCCGCTTGTTGCAAAACAAACGCCGGTTTTTCCGCTTGAACGTGCATAACCGTCTGCGGCGTGGGAAGCACCCTGTTCGTGGGCTGTAAGAATATGCTTGATAGAATCGCTGTTTTTGTAAAGCTCATCATAGATATTTAAAATTGTTCCACCCGGATAACCAAAAATAGTATCAACGCCCTGTTCCTTAAGGCATTCAATTACAATGCGTGCACCTGTGTACTGCATAAAAAGCTCCTTATAAATTCTTTGTAAAACAAAAATATGTTTAAAAAGAAGAACTGGGCTTTTCCTTTTTCAGCATACCTTTTGCCGCGCAAAAAGCGTACTGAAAGGTAAAGGAAAGCCCCAATTCTCTATTTCAAGCACATTTTACATGCGCCTGATTCCGGCATTATTTAACTTCTGCCAGAATTGCACCGGTGTCTGCCGACTGAACGCGGCTGGCATAGCGAGCAAGATAACCCTTACCCTTGCAAGGTTCAGGAGCTTTCCATGCAGCACGGCGTTTATCCATTTCTTCATCAGAAACTTTAAGTGTAATTTTGTAATTGTTAATGTCAAGTTCAATAATGTCGCCTTCTTCTACCAGCGCAATCGGACCGCCAACAGCAGCTTCCGGTGAAACGTGACCAATTGAAGCACCGCGTGTTGCTCCGCTGAAACGGCCGTCAGTAATAAGTGCAACATCCTTGTCCAGACCGCGGCCTGCAAGAGCAGCTGTTGCAGCAAGCATTTCGCGCATACCAGGACCGCCTTTAGGACCTTCATAACGGATTACGACAACATCGCCTTTATTGATTTTGCCTTTCTGAATTGCGGCAAAAACATCTTCTTCGCTGTTGAAAACACGTGCAGGACCGGAATGCTTCATCAGTTCCGGTGCACAGGCAGAGCGTTTAACTACACAGCCGTTTGGTGCAAGGTTACCAAACAGAATTGCAATACCACCGTTTGGCGAATACGGATTATCAATCGGGCGAAGGATTTCTGGATTTTTGTTAACGGCGTTCTTAATGTTTTCACCAATTGTCTTGCCGGTAACAGTCATAAGCTTGGTGTTGATAAGCTTTTTCTTGTCAAGTTCCTTCAATACGGCAGCAACACCGCCGGCTTCGTACAAGTCTACAATAAAGGTAGAACCAGCCGGTGCAAGGCGGCAAAGGTTTGGTGTTTCTTCTGAAATTTTGTTAATCAGGTTAAGGTCAATTTTTACGTCAACTTCGTGTGCAATAGCAGGCAGGTGAAGAACAGTGTTGGAACTGCAACCCAAAGCCATATCAGCGCGCAGGGCGTTTTCAAAAGCTTCCTGCGTCATAATTTTGCGTGCAGTAATGCCTTTTTTAAGCATGTTCATAACTGCCATACCGGCTTCTTTTGCCAGTGCAAGGCGTTCGCCATAAACGGCAGGAATTGTACCGTTACCCGGCAATGCCATACCCAGAACTTCTGTAACGCAGTTCATGCTGTTTGCCGTAAACATGCCTGAACAAGAACCGCAGCTTGGACATGCAGCGTGTTCCATTCCGCAAAGTTCTTCTTCTGTCATTTTACCGGCAGAAACAGCACCTACGGCTTCAAACATGTTGGAAAGAGAAAGACGCTTGCCGTTGTAATTGCCCGGAAGCATTGGACCGCCGGAAACAAATACGGTTGGAAGGTCGAGACGACCGGCAGCCATAAGCATACCCGGAACGATTTTATCGCAGTTAGGAACCATTACCAATGCGTCAAAAGCATGGGCAGTTGTCATACATTCAATAGAGTCAGCAATAAGTTCGCGTGTAACAAGAGAATAACGCATACCTTCGTGACCCATAGCAATACCATCACAAACAGCAATTGCAGGAAATTCAACAGGAGTACCACCTGCCATGCGAATTCCAGCCTTTACAGCTTCTACAATCTGCTGCAAATGAACATGCCCCGGAACAATTTCGTTTTTAGCATTAACAATACCAACCAGCGGTCTTGATAATTCTTCATCTGTATAGCCCATTGCACGAAACAAAGAACGGTGCGGTGCACGTTCATTACCTTTTTTTACGATGTCACTGCGCATAAATACTCCTATTTGCAGGCTGCCTAAACAACCAGTTTTTTGAAAATTAAAATAAGTTTTTCACTTGTTTGGTTTTAATTGTAGATTTTTTAGTTCTTTTGGTCAATAAACTTTAGCGACATTTAAGAAGCTTAATTATTTATTAAGAAACTAGGCGCAAAGCACCAGCCCCCCCCTAAAACCGGCCACAAAAAACCTTAAAACGCCGCATAAACTTAACCGCGGCACAAACAAAAAAAAGGCACTGAAAAATTCAGCACCTTAACACAAGAACAGATACGTTCAATTACCATTCTTCCTGAACATTAACCCTTTCCATCGACCAGAAAAGAGCGTCGTCACTTGCATATTCAACATTTACCACGCGTCTGTCGGCAACTTCACCTTTTTCCCAGGAACGGCAGTAAACTAAATCTATGGAAGATTTTCCGTCCTTTTTGCAGCAGAAAACAATGTGCCGCATACCGCCGCGGCCAACAACCCTCGGTTCAGAAGAATTGTCATATTCAAAATAATCATTGGAAACACTTACAAGTTCCGGATTTGATATGGTGTACTGCCAGCCGTAGCCGGTAGAAGGATTTTCTGCAAGAGAAACCAGAAATTCATTGTCGTTCAACTGAATCTCCTCTACAGATTTAATTTGCTTTATCTTTGAACTTTCCGAAGATTTCTGCGGTTCGCGCTTTACGGAAGAAGCAGGGTCTTTTTCGCCCTGTGCAAGACTGCTGCCAAGGCCTTTGCCGCTGGAAACACAGCCTGCTGCAAAAAGCGCAATAATTGCCAAAGTAGCACAGGCAGCTGAAACAATTTTTTGATTTTTAGACGTTTTCATACATAGAATTATAAGCCCAAAACATGCACCACGCAACCTAAAAAACAGCTAGCGTCCACCTTCCAGCGGCACGTAGCCTACCCTTTCAACAATTTCCTGCCCCTGTTCGCCTGTAATCCATTCAATAAAACGCCGGGTATTTTCAGTTTCCCTGCCATGCACCGTAACCGCATAAAAATTATCCGTAAACGGGTAAACGCGGCTTCTAATATTTTCCTTAGTCGGTGCGATGCCGTTAACATTCAGCATTTTAACGTGCCTGTTGCGCTGCATGGTTTCAACATAATACCTGAACGAATAGCCGATTGCGTTGCCGTGGTTTTCGTAGTCAGAAACAACGTCAGCCAAACCTTCCATGCCCGTTACCTGATGGGTTTCCGGCGGCAGAAATTCTGCATCTGCGCCCATAATTGCAGCAAACGCCGTCTGGCTGCCGCTGCCCGGTTCACGCTGAAAAGGCCTGATGCTCTGATTTTTTCCGCCAAGCTCGTTCCAGCCGGTAATTTTCCCCGTATAAATGTCCTTAATTTGCTGAACGGTAAGGCCGGACACAGGGTTTTTACTGTTGACGATAAAAACAAAGGCTTCGTAGCCGATTGGATAAAAATTGAAAGCAACGCCAGCTTCGGCCGCGCTTTCAAGCTGTTCTTTAGAAGGCCCGGCTGCAAAAATAACGTCCGCATTGCCAGCCGTAAGATTCTGGTAAGCGCCTGCTGTTGTATTAAAAAGCACGTATTTTTCGCAGTCAGCAGTTTTTGGGTAAACATTTTCTACAAACGAACAGTAAACCGGAAAAAGCGCCGTTGCCCCGTCTACCACGGGCAGTTCGTCTTCGGCAGAAAACTGGAGGAAAGGCGTTTTGTTAAGGCGAACCAGGCTGGAAGAACCAGTAAAAGGCATGTAGGAACGGTAAAACTGACCGCGCTGGGTAACCGTTATGGAAGGAATGTAAGTGAAACGGTAGTACCGTTCTGCCAGAACGCCGAAAGTCATAAAAACGGCAATAAAAGAAAGGCAGAATACGGTTTTTTTGTTCAGAAGGTTGTTTTGAATGCCAAAAGCAACATACGAAGCCAGAACGGCAAGCACAATGCCAGCAAGCGGAATAAGCAGGTGAAACTTTAACCCGGCCATTGCCGCTACAAGCCACAGTGCAAGCACCGGCAGAAAAAGCACAGCCAGCGACACAAACAGAATAATAACCGCACCCTTGATTTTTGCAGAAGATTGTTTTTTGACAGGACGCTTTTTTCTGCATAAAAACCAGACAAAAGAAGCCGCAAGCACCAGCAGCAGAACAACAACCCCAATAAACATTTTTTTACCCTTTTCAAAATTGAATGTGACGGAAAAAACAGTTTTTCAGCATCCGGCACGCACATTATACACAAGACGCAGTTTGCATTGCAAACCGCACCATTTTCAGTTTCCATTTAAATCACCGTGATTTAAACGAAAAAGTTCTTTTATTTTAGCCTAAACTTTGGGTTTTATATAAAAGAATAAAAGCCATTTGTACAAAACTCAACATTTGGCCTTTTATATTTTATTGCTTTACAAAGTCATAACCGGTTAACAAAAACTTACTTTTTTAATATATTTAATCATAGGTATCTTCCATGAAAAATCCTGCACGCCTTTTTGTTTCCTTTATGTCTTATGTTTCAATTGTGCTGCTTAGCCTTTCTTCTTTTTCCTGCGGAGGAGGAGGTGGCGGCGGAAGCATTTCTGCCGGAAACCAAAGTACAGGCAACCGCAAAAGCGGCGGTATGATAGCGTCTCAGGGCGGAAACAATGCAGGAAAAAATTTTGGCAGTGGCGGCGGAAGCGGTGAAGCCAGCCTGACAATAAACCCGGCACAAAGCCAAACCTTGCAAGCCCTTAACTGGAATAAAATTGACTTTACCATAAAAATTGGCAGCCGCGCACCCATTGTAAAAACAGTAAACGCAGGCGACGCAAATACTTCAATTAGCTTGGGGGCTGCCGACGGTATTGTTACAGGCGAAACTATAGAAATTGATGCAAAAATTGACACGGCTTTAGGCGAAGCAAACGCATACAGCGGAAAAGTTACGCTTACAGGCGGAGTAAACAATATCAGCCTTTCCGTTGGGCGCAAAATTGAATTAGATACCGATGGCGGCACAATTGCAGGCGGTGCAGCTTATGCGGTTTTAACAAAATCGGGCTGTACATTACCAGCTGCAAGCAAAAATGCTTCGGTATTTTTGGGCTGGCAAAAAGTACCCGGCGATCCAAATTATATAACAAGCCTTACAGCAGCAGACTTTACAACATACAGCGGTACACTTACGGCAGCGTTTAGAGCCCCTGACGTTGGTGACATTATTTGTTCAGATAAAACAGTTGTGTCGCCCAGTTTACCGCTGCCAGCAGGAAAAACTGCTGTTGGTGTTATATATAATTATGACGGAATGGATGCTTACTTTATTTCCCTAACAGAACGGAATAACCTAGCATTTAATAATGCTAACCTAGAAATGATTTCAAATGATTATTCAGAAAGTGGATTGAGCGGTGATTTTACTAAAGATGATATGGAAAGTGAATATCTATATATTTTTTCTACTTCTGCTGCATTTGCATATTTAAGAACTTTGCCAAATTATCCAGCCATTAACTGGTACATTCCTCTTTATAATGAGCTGTATAACAGAATTAACAGTACGAGCAAGCTTAATGACTTTAACAAAATAAATGACACTTTAGCTTTACTTGGCGGTACACAAATAAGCGACACTACCTGGTACATGACGGCAAACTTGTACTCAATGGGTATGGATTGGGATATGGTATATTTTTACGTAGCCAATGCGACCAATGACCTTTCTTCAACAAGCAACAGAAGGCAGATAAGTAGTGAAGTTTTAACATTACGCGCCTGTGCAAGAGTAAATATCAACTAAAGCATTTCCTATTATTTTTCTACTATTGTATACCGTCTGCCGGTGTGTTGAATTTTACCCCAAGCAGCTGTAAAATTGTTTACATGAAAATAATTATTCTTGACGGATACGGTTTAAACCCCGGCGACCTTAGCTGGGGCGGATTTGAAGCACTGGGCAGCGTTACCTGCTACGACAGAACTGCCCCGGAACAGCGTGCAGAACGCATTGGAGATGCAGAAATTGTTCTGGTCAACAAAGTTCCTTTAGACGAAAGCGTTTTTGCAAAATGTCCTAACCTTAAATACATCGGGGTTCTTGCCACCGGGTATAATATCATAGACTTGCAGGCGGCAAAAAACCACGGAATCTGCGTTACAAACATTCCGGCATACAGCACCATGGCTGTTGCACAGGCTGTTTTTGCCCTTCTGCTGGAAGTTACCAACGGAGTAAGCGCACACAGCAAGTCTGTTCACGCCGGAGACTGGGTTAAAAGCCCGGACTTTTGCTACTGGAAGCACCCGATTGCTGAACTTTTCGGCAAAACCCTTGGCATTGTGGGCTTCGGTTCAATTGGCAGCCAGACAGCAAAAATTGCCCTTGCAATGGGCATGAACGTAATTGCGTTTACCCGTTCAACTGAAAAAATTGACGCTTTCAATGCAAAATATGCCTGCCTTTTTGAAGAAGGCCAGCCCCAGGTTAAGGCCGTAAGTTTTGAAGAACTGCTTAAAACCAGCGACATTGTAAGCCTGCACTGCCCTTTAACAGAAAAAAGCAAGGGCATTATCAATGCAGAATCTTTGAAGCTTGTTAAGGACGGCGCAATTTTAATAAATACTTCACGCGGTCCGTTAATTGAAGAACAGGCAGTTGCAGACGCGCTTAAAGCAAAAAAACTGCGTGCCTATGCCTGCGATGTGCTTGCGGCAGAACCAATGCAGGCGGGCAATCCGCTTTTGGGCGCAGAAAACTGCGTAATTACGCCGCACGTAGCTTGGGCCGGCCTTGAAACACGCCAGCGCCTTATGGGAATTGCGGTTAACAACCTTAAGGCATTCATCAGCGGCAAGGCAATAAACCAGGTAAACTAAGCGCCAATACGCCTGCCCGGCCAAAAACCTTGTATAAAACGTAAGCCGGAAAAATGCAGGCGTATATTAAAACTGAAATATTTGCCGGTGCACGAAAACCGCAAAAAAACGCACATTTGGCACAACCATAGGTTGTAACAGTTGTGCGGTTTTTGCGACTTTCGTGCTTCAACTATTTCAATATTATAAAAATTCAATATTTTGGAGAAAACATGAGCGAATGCAGTCATAACTGCGGTTCGTGCAGCAGCAACTGCAAAGACCGCACACAGCAGCAGACAGATTTTAGGGAAAAACCCCACAAGGATGCACACATTAAAAAAGTGATTGGCATTGTAAGCGGCAAAGGCGGCGTTGGCAAAAGCCTTGTAACCAGCCTTCTGGCAGTTGCGGCAAACAGCAGTAACTACAAAACCGCAGTTCTTGATGCCGACATTACAGGCCCTTCAATTCCAAAAGCTTTTGGCGTAACGGAACGTCCCCAGGGCAACGAAAACGGACTTTTGCCCGTTTACAGCAAAAAAGGCATTGCCTTAATGTCGCTTAACCTTTTGCTGGAAAGCGATACGGCACCGGTTATATGGCGCGGCCCGGTTATTGCAGGCGCAGTAAAACAGTTTTGGACAGACGTAGCATGGGGCGACATTGACTTTATGTTTGTAGACATGCCGCCGGGAACAGGCGACGTGCCTTTAACGGTTTTTCAGTCTTTGCCGGTAGACGGAATAGTTGTAGTAGCATCTCCTCAGGAACTGGTTGGAATGATTGTAGAAAAAGCCGTTAACATGGCAAACATGATGAACATTCCGGTGCTGGCACTGGTAGAAAACATGAGCTACTTTAAGTGCCCGGACTGCGGCAAGGAACACCACATTTTTGGTGAAAGCCACATTGATTCAATTGCACAAAAGTACGGCATTGATACAGTTTGTAAATTGCCCATTAACCCGGCTTTGGCGCAGGCCACAGACGGCGGCAAAATTGAAGACTGTATAATGGAAGAATTAAAGCCAATCGGTGAAAAATTAAGCAAAATGCTTTAGTTTTTGTTCATGCATAAAAATGGCGGATTTTATTTTCCGCCATTTTTTTTATTTTTCAGCCTGTTTTGTGCCGGAACAGCCGCCAGCACAGCAGCCGGAACTTGCACAGCCGCTGCAACCGCAGGCACAGGTGCCGGTTTTTTTAGCCCTAACCCATTTTTTAATTTCTGCACGAATAATGCACACCGCTGCCAAAACAAGCAGCAAACAAACAATTGCAGTTCCCATAAAATTCCCCCTGCTTCTTTACAAATTCACATATTTTGGCTTGCGGAAAAGCATATACACAAAACCGCACAGCACGGCAAAAGCACTAATTACGCCAGCTGTTCCGCCAGCACCCAAAACTTTCCCGGCAAACAGGCTGCCCAGCTGAAAAATTACAAAACCCACAAGCCACGCAAAACCGCACTGGTAGCCAATTGCAAACCAAAACCATTTCCGGCTGTTCATTTCGCGTTTAATTGCACCCATTGCGGCAAAACACGGCGCACACAGCAGGTTAAAAAGCAGAAAGGTAAAACCGGCAAGCGGAGAAAAGGCTTCGCCCATGTTAGCCCAGTTGCCGTAAAGAATGCCCAAAGTGCCTACAATGTTTTCCTTGGCAACAAGCCCGGTAAACGCGGCAACAGTTGCCTGCCAGTTTCCCCAGCCCAGCGGACTGAACACCCATGCCACGGCACTGCCAATTTTTGCCAAAATAGAACAGTCCATCTGTTCTTCTTCAAGCATGGTAAAAGCACCGTCTGCCCAGCCAAAAAACGAAGTAAACCAAACCATAACGGTAGAAAGCATGATGATTGTTCCGGCTTTTTTAATGAACGACCAGCCTCTTTCCCACATGGAACGAAGCACGTTACCAGGTGCAGGACAGTGATAGGCCGGAAGTTCCATTACAAAAGGGGCGGCTTCGCCTGCAAAAATCTTTGTTTTTTTAAGAATTATTCCGGAAACTATAACGGCCGCAACGCCAATAAAATATGCGCCTGGTGCAATCCACGGGTTTCCGCCAAAAAATGCACCGGTACACAGGGCAATAAACGGCAGTTTTGCACCGCAGGGAATGAAAGTTGTGGTCATTACCGTCATGCGCCGGTCGCGTTCGTTTTCAATTGTGCGGCTTGCCATAATGCCCGGCACACCGCAGCCAGTGCCAACCAGCATCGGAATGAACGATTTGCCGCTAAGCCCGAACCGGCGGAAAATCCTGTCCATAATAAAGGCTATGCGCGCCATATATCCGCAGGCTTCCAGAAATGCAAGAAAAATGAACAGAACCAGCATTTGCGGAACGAAACCTAAAACAGCACCGACACCGGCAACAATACCGTCAAGAATCAGGGCGTTCAGCCAGTCTGCGCATTCAAGGAAATTCAAAAGGTTTTCTATAAGTGCCGGAATACCGGGAACCCATACGCCGTAATCGGCAGGGTCTGGTTCTTCGTTTGCGGCAAGGTACGCAGCAGCGGCAGAATAGTCTTTTAAGCTTGCCGTTTCGTAGGATACTTCCAAAGTTTCTTCATCAGTTACGGCGTATTCAAAATCGCCGGCCGGTTCTGCACCGTTTTCTTCTACAAATGCGTCAAAACCTTCTATTATAAGGGCATTCGTGCCGTATTCTTCTGCCGCTTCGGCATAGGCACTGCTGCCCATGCCAAACAGAAAAAAACCGTCGCCAAACAGGCTGTCGTTTACCCAGTCGGTTGCCCACGCGCCAACGGTTGTAATTGAAACATAATAAACAAGGAACATTACAACGGCAAAAATCGGCAAAGCAAGCCAGCGGTTTGTTACAACCCGGTCAATTTTGTCAGAAGCAGACATTTTTGCGCCGTTATTTGCTTTTTTAACGCAAGTTTCAATTATTTTTTTAACGTAAGCGTAGCGCTGATTGATGATTATGCTTTCGGCATCGTCATCAAGTTCAGTTTCGCAGTCTTTTATGTGCTGTTCTATATGGCTTAAAGTTGCGCTGTCAAGGTTCAGTCCTGAGCAGGCTTTTGCATCGCGTTCAAAAAGTTTTACCGCGTACCAGCGCAAAAAACGTTTTTCTACTTTATCTTCAATTGCTTCTTCTATGTGGGCAATCGCGTGTTCTACGCTTCCTTCAAAAACATGAAAAGCTTCCGCCGGCATGTTTTGTCTGGCAAGTTCCGCCGCCTTGTTTGCCGCATCTTTAGAACCAAAACCTTTCAGCGCACTGGCTTCTATAACGTGGCAGCCAAGAAATTTACCAAGCTTGCCGGTGTTTATAACATCGCCATTTTTGTTCACCACGTCCATCATGTTAATGGCCATAACGGTTGGTATGCCAAGTTCCAGAAGCTGGGTAGAAAGATAAAGGTTTCTTTCTATATTCGTGCCGTCTACAATGTTAATAATGCTGTCCGGCTTTTCGTTTACAAGGTAATTACGCGTAATCACTTCTTCCTGCGTATAAGGCGAAAGCGAATAAATGCCCGGCAAATCCTGAATGATTACGTCATCCGTTCCTTTAAGTTTGCCTTCCTTTTTTTCAACGGTAACGCCCGGCCAGTTGCCCACAAACTGGTTGCTGCCGGTTAAGTCGTTGAACATTGTGGTTTTGCCGCAGTTTGGGTTTCCGGCAAGTGCAATTTTTATTTCCATAATAAATCTCCGTAATTTTTGTTAAGCAGAAAAATGCTTGCAGCGCAAAGCCTGCATAAGGCATTGCTGCTTTTTAAGCGCCTTTATTCATGCTGAATTTAAGCAGAACCGGCACATGCAAAGTTTTTTTACCATTCGTTTGGGCTAACAATTGTTAGTTTTATCTAACCAGTAGCCGTAAAACACTCATTCAAGGCTGTTCTGCAACTTCAATACTTTCTGCGTCGGCTTTCCGCACCGAAAGTTCGTAACCGCGAACCGTAATTTCTACCGGGTCACCTAAAGGAGCAACTTTACGTACAAAAATTTCAGTGCCTTTTGTAAGTCCCATGTCCATAATCCGCCGCTTTAACGCGCCTTCGCCGTGCAGTTTGGCAATTACTGCATTTTCGCCAACTTTTACGTCACGTAATGTTTTCATAATATTTCCTCTTTAATTTTTTTTACACAATAATGCGCGTGCACAGGGCATCGCCAAGGGCAACCCGGCTTTGCTTAACGCCAACAATAAGGTTGCCGTTTATTTTGCTAAGCACGGTAATTTGTGCGCCAACAACAAAGCCCAGTTCTGCCAGATGCTGCCGAACTTCGTCTTTGCCTGTAATTTTTTTTATTATGTTCGTCTCTCCTATCTGTACCATTGAAAGCGGCATATTCACCTCGATTCCATATAATTAGACTAAACTAATATTGATTAGCCTAGACTAATTTACTTTTACTTTGTTGAGTTTAATCAGTCTAACCATTTTAGTCAATACATTTTACATTACAAAAAACAGCATTCAGGCATTTACGGCAAACAAAATGCGTAAAAACCGCACTTTAAAAACAGATTTCGCCCTTTTTCTTTCCGTTGATTTAATAAAATTCTTATGTTATTTTTAAACAGTCCGCATGCTTGTTCTTCAAAAACCGGCAGAACCAGCATACGGCGGCAGCTGTTACCTGTGGTTGTTTTCAAGGGTTCAGGCTGTTAGGGCTGTAAACTAAGGCTGAATAAGGAATAAAAATTATGGAAATAATGAAATCTGCTGAAGATTATCTTGAATCTATGCTTATGCTTAAAGAAACAAAGGGCTATGTCCGTTCAATTGACATTGCCAACACCCTTAGCGTTACAAAGCCAAGCGTCAGCTATGCAACAAAACGTCTGCGCGAAAACGGTTACATCAACATGGAAAAAGACGGCATGATTACCCTTACAGACAAAGGCATGGAAATTGCGGAAAAAATATATACGCGCCACAAAATTTTATCTTCTTTTTTTATCAGTCTTGGCGTAAACGAAGAAACCGCACTTGAAGATGCCTGCAAAATTGAACACGACATTAGCGACGAAACTTTTGAAGCTATATGCAGGCACACCGGCACGGCAAAATAGCGGCTTTTGTGCAAAATGCAAAACAACGGAGGGAATTATGATTGTTACAACTACACCGGCTATTGAAGGCAAAAAAATTGTTGATTATAAAGGTATTGTTTTTGGCGAAGTTGTTTCCGGAGTGAACTTTTTAAAGGATTTTACCGCCGGTTTAAGGAACATTTTTGGCGGCCGTTCCGGCAGTTATGAAAACGAACTGATAAAAGCCCGCGAAAACGCCATTGAAGAAATGCAGCAGCGAGCCCGAAACCTTGGTGCAAACGCCGTTGTTGGCGTAGACATTGATTACGAAGTTTTGGGCGCAGACAACGGCATGCTGATGGTTACGGCAAGCGGTACTGCCGTTACAGTTGAATAAATGCAGAAAAACCGAATGGTGCGTTACAGCAAACGCACCATTTTTTATTTTTAACGGAAAAATAAACGGAATTATTATTTGGTCAAATGTCGAGTTTATATAAAATGGTAACAAAACAGCTTTTCGACAGTCTCTGCCCCGAAAAAAAAAGACTTGTGCATACGCACGGCGTAATTTTTTTCGTGCCCGTGTCTGTCTACGGCTGTTTTTAGTATAATTAATAAATGACTTTTTACCTTTTATAGGGAACTCGAATTTTGACCTATTTATAAAATTTCAGCTTCCTGTTCCAATTTACAGTTGTTTTCAATCATAAACTGTGAAATCTCAGTATATTCTGAATTTAAACTTATTAGTTTTTTTAATCTTGACTTATCATTTTCAGTTAATGGCTTCCAGTAAGGCTTAAACCTTAGCAAAGTTTCAATATTCATATTAAGCGGAGAAAATGCAATTTCTGTCTTTTTCTTCAAGTACAACTGAAAATAAGTTTTTCATATAAAAATAATTAAACTTATTATCTATATAACCAAATAATAATACTAAAAATAATAAATATCAGTAAAACACTTACAAACAAATGATATCTGTTTACAATAAACAGATTCAGATAAAACAAAATGGATGCCTCCTGTAAAACATATGGAAACATCCATTCTCTCATCTTAGTCAATCTTCATCGAGGTTTCTTCTAGGAAAAAGCTCACATCTGCTTTGCCAGTTCTTCTACTGTTTCCAGCGGCAAATCCACTGCCTGGGCTATCTGTTCGTTGGTTCCGAGCTTCATGGCAAGCAGGTTTCTGGCGTTTGCTAGTTTATTTTTTTGTTCGCCTTTACTTATACCTTCAGCCAAGCCTTCAGCCTTTCCTTCAACTCTGCCCTTTCGGATGGCGTCGTGTTCTGCAAGGCTCCACGAAAGGTATGCGTTTTTAATTACTTCGTTTCCTATCTTTATTTCTACCATCTTCTGTAACCTCCTGGTAAAGTCTGTTTCGGCTTTGCCGCATTCTATATACTTTAAAAAGCCTTTCAGTTCGCTGCTCTGGGCGTTCTGGTATGCCCTGCAGTTGAATACGTACAGCGTCGCTTCGTCGTTCAGCCGTATGCTGCCGTCTTCCCTGCATTTACGTTCCACAGTATAGCACGGAATGCCCTTTTTGAAAGGGTCGTAGCGGCAGAGGAAGATTATTATGCTTTCTTTCAGTTCTTCGTAGTTCTGTCCGCGCATCAGGGCGACTACGTCCAGCATGCTCTGGTAAAACCGCGTGCGCTTGCCGATGTTCGGCTCGGTGGCGTTCTGAATTTCCACATCGTACACGCGTTTTCCGCCTTCTACATAAACGTCGTAGCGCACGCCCTTTGTGGTGTAAAAGGGCGCTATGATTTTCTGCACTTCCGGGTATTCCAGCCGGTCTATCTTTATGCCCAGCAGAATCTCCAGCACCGTCTTGCAGATTTCCCTGTCATGCATTATCTGGCCGAACATAAAGTCGTCGTAAAAGGCCAGTTCTTCAAATGGTTTCATCATTTTCTCCAAAGATAAAGTGCCGCGCCGCAAACATACAGAAGATTCTTTTTGATGCGGCGCAAACTGCGTTCATCTTTTAATACGCATAAAAAAAAAATTTTCAGCACTTTTTGAAGAAAAAATATGAAAAAAATTTGTGGTTTCTGATTGTATACGTGAAAAATCTTGCTGTTCTCACCCTCAGAACAATATTGGTTTGGGGTACAGAACAACGTTGTTCTGAGGGTGAGAACAACTAGTGTTTAAGCCTCAAACCAATGATGGTTTGAGAGTGAGAACAGTTGAGTTTAAACGTTCTGATTTTTGTGGAAAACTAAATGCCGGCAAACAGGATTATTACATGACAGTAGAAATTTATTATTGGTTCTAAACTTTTGCTGACGAAATGCAGCGTTTGCGCCATTCATCTGTATCAGATTCAACAAGCGAAACAATGCCGTTTGTTTTAATATCACTTATTTTTGAGGGCGCAGGAACATCTTTTTTTTCATCTTCATAATCTGCAAGCATCATGGCAATTACATCTTCTGCCATAAAAACAGCATCAGCCATATCATCGCCACAAGTAAATGTACCCGGAATGTCTGGAACAGTTACATTATAGCCGCCTTCTTCGGCTTCTTCAAAAATAACAGGATAAACATATTTCATAAGGAATCTCCAACTATTTACAACAGTAGAAATTTTTATTTGGTTCTAAACCAGAAAAACGCAGTGGCATGACCTTAATCTACAACAGTAGAAATTTTTATTTGGTTCTAAACCAGTAATAAGCAGCCTTAAAGACAACCTATCTACAACAGTAGAAATTTTTATTTGGTTCTAAACACTGTCACCGAAATAAAACGCAACAAATCTACAACAGTAGAAATTTTTATTTGGTTCTAAACCAACAGACAAACAGGAGAAACGAATATCTACAACAGTAGAAATTTTTATTTGGTTCTAAACGAAGTTTGAAAAAACGCAGGAAACTATATCTACAACAGTAGAAATTTTTATTTGGTTCTAAACCGGAGGGGAAAGGCTACGCCGTTCCTGAATCTACAACAGTAGAAATTTTTATTTGGTTCTAAACGAAGAGCTTCTTGAGTTTCTCGGCTAATCTACAACAGTAGAAATTTTTATTTGGTTCTAAACACGATGAAATAAAATCCGCGTACATGGATCTACAACAGTAGAAATTTTTATTTGGTTCTAAACAAACTAACGACAATGTTAAAACCATTATATCTACAACAGTAGAAATTTTTATTTGGTTCTAAACAAACCCTGCTTGGAAGCTTCGGCAAAATCTACAACAGTAGAAATTTTTATTTGGTTCTAAACCTCTGCATTTACCATTGAGCCTTTGAATCTACAACAGTAGAAATTTTTATTTGGTTCTAAACAAATGTTTGCCGGCACAATTATGGAACAATCTACAACAGTAGAAATTTTTATTTGGTTCTAAACCCGCCGGGCTTTCGGTTACTTCTTCTAATCTACAACAGTAGAAATTTTTATTTGGTTCTAAACACACAGGGAATAAGCGTATTTGCCTGATCTACAACAGTAGAAATTTTTATTTGGTTCTAAACTATTTAATAATTTTGTCAAGCGAGAGATCTACAACAGTAGAAATTTTTATTTGGTTCTAAACAAGCGCAGGAACTTGCCACAACAAAGTATCTACAACAGTAGAAATTTTTATTTGGTTCTAAACCCTTTCATTTGTACAACAGTACGGTTTGCTGTCATATTTTGCATTCATTACATAAAAAACAGCAGGTTTAGAACTTTTCACTGGCAAAAACCTCAGTAAGACTACAGGTTTGCAATTTTTCAGGTAATTACAAACACATCTTTTTCTTCATTTTTTGCATATCCGTAACAAGTTTTTTTACACGTTGCGGATAAATCAAATATTATCACAGAATCTTCTTCTGTAAAACCCTTCATGTAAACATTTTCTATTTCTGCCTGTATGTTTTTAAGGACTGTTTCACTGTTGCCGATTTCAAAAACAGAATATTGCAGGCGGAAACCGAATTTTGAAAGGTATTTGGAGAATTTTGTCCTTACTTTATCGTTTGCAATGTCATAACTAACCAAAAGCATCAGCACTCCTCCATATAAAAGCGCGGAAAATCTTCAATTTTTTTATCGCGCACAAATGCCCTGTAGTAGGATTGAACGAAAAGAAAGATTTCGTCTTTATATTCAAGCAATGCATTCAAAAAAAGTTCTATATACGGTGCAGAATGTTTCCATGTCAGAATATACTGGTTCTGATTTTTCCAGAAATCTTTTTCGTTTACCTGCCCTAAATTCAATGCCTTTAAAAGTGCTGCATCTATTATTGGTCTGAACGGTTCTTCCAAATCGCAAACCAGTGATTTTCGCTGAAAAAATTCTGTATGTAAAATTCCAACATAAACATCAAAGCCGTACATTTCCAAAAGTGCATTTATAAGGTTGAACAAAATAGTATAGCCAACGTCCATAAGGCAGTTTATTACATCGTGTTTTACTCTTGGTCGTCGCGCAATCCAGTTGTACTTTGCAAACATACTTTCAAAATAAAGCCGTGCAGAAATTCCTTCTATTCCCATTATTTCCTGACCGGTAAGGTTTTCCTTCAAAACATCCTTTTCAAACTGTTCAAGCTTTTTTATGGTTTCCTTTTCTTCTTCAGTTTTTCCCCTTTTTTTCTTTAAAAAGTAGCACTGGTTATGAATTTTATTTGCAATAATATACGAAGCTATTTCTTTTTTATCATACGCATACTGCTTTCTTCTTAGCAGAACATTTCCTTCTGCTTTTGCAGGCAGAATTGTCCTAATTTTAAGGTTTGAACTCATAAAAACAATGCTGAAACCGAATTTTCTGGAACGTTCCAAAAGTCCGGTTGTTAAGCATGTATCTCCGCACACAAAAAGAATGAATAGCCTGTAACATGTAGACTGATGTTTTATTCTGCCTTCACTGTCAGCAATAATCAAATTGTCGTTTTTAAAACTTATCTTCTCACCACGCTCGGTAAACACAAAGGCAATCTGCTTATATTCAAAATCCCTTGTACTCATCATTTAAAAGCCTCCGCAATACGCTTTGCCAGCACGCGGTCTGTCGCAGAAATCGTTGTAAATGCAATAACGGCATTTCTCTTCATTCTGCGGTTCATAAGTATCAACATTAAATCCGTGCATTTTTTCATTCGTCATTTTGAATTTCCCAAACATCTCTGGATTTTCTTCCGGAAGTGGTATTTCATAAACCTTGTTGTCATCACTTGAATAAAAGCGAAAACTGCTAACTTTGTAGCCCATTTCGCGCAGGCAAAAACACTGCGCATAAAGCTGAAAAACATAGCCGTCATAAATCTTTTCAATGTGCTTTTTACGTTCTGTCAGCAGTCCTTTTTTTGCATCAAAAATATCAATCTTTCCGCAAAGTCTGTATTCGTCAGAATAAACGTCTATGCCTTGAAGAATATCTTTGTGTGTTGAATACCGTTTTTCATCAACAGCCGCATGGCAGGCTTTTCCGTCCAGCTGGGCAGAACCATAATAAAGCCGTTCGGAAAGGTCGCCATAAAGCTGATGATAATAAATGGAAAGCGGACAAAATATAAAATCGTTCAAAAAACTGATTTTTAGGTATTGTTCCAATTTGATTCAGTCCAAATACTCTTTATTTTGAACAAACTTGAACCAGTCGGCGTTGGAAATATTTTCAATATTACCTTTGTCATTCAAATTAAAGTTATTCTTCAAAAGATACAGACCTTTCATAGCAATGTGATAGGCTCCGTTTGCATCAGCATCTACAGGAAGTTTTGAAATCCATCTTCCATTCTCATCCTTTCCAAGTTTAAACTCTTCCCGGCTGTCGTAGAATGTTCCGTCTTCCGCTTTTGCTGGTGAAATGAGATAGTCGATTTCGCTATTTGGAATTGAATTGCGCATTTGGAGAATTGCATTAAAGGAACGTAGAAGTTCATCATAAAAATGTGCATTCTCTCTTTCTGCTTGAATTTCCTGTACCTGTGAAATAAAGTTGTCTCCTGTATTCCAGTTTATTTTTTGTTCTGTAAAAATGGCCTTTAAATTTTCAGTTGGATTTACAGAGATTGTGCTGCGTTCTACTTTGCTGAATACAAGCCGTTCCCCTTTGGAATAAACATTCCAGTTTTTGTTGTAGTCAGAATTTGTTCCAAATGCATCATAATTGAATCCAAAGACAAAACTGTCGTTTTCAATGTCATAACTAATTGAATCAAACTTATCAAAAAAGTCTTTTTTCTTCTCTACGTTTGTAAGACCTTTTGTTACAAAAAGATTTGCAAATCCAGTCTTTGGATCAATTTTTGAAGTATAGGCAGCCGGAATATAGAAAATCCATCCGCACTGTTTACCTACATCACTAACATTTGCAGCCTTATTTGCAAGTTGATAAGCATTCAATACTCCACCAGGTTCTGTAACAGCTTTATCTTTGAATACAAGATAATTTAACTTTTCGATAAGCATATTTTCAAACTTCTGATAAACCTGTCTTTCAACTGCAAAGCGACCACGTTTAAATCCAAAGTTCAAGTCTTCCAATACAACAATTGCATTATTTTCTACCATCAATTTTGCAATTTCGTGAACGATGTTTGAAAGATAGCCTTCCTTAAGTTCCTTGATGGTTCCAATAGTCTGCCAATTTTTACGAGCTTTATCTCTGTCACCTTCTTTTTGAACAAGTTTTTCCTGATAATCAACTTTTACACTTTTGTCGTTACGAACCTGTTCAACAAGATTCAGCGTTTTCTGAAGTTCAATTTCACCTTTCTGATTGATAAGCGAAAGATAAATTAAATGGCGTTCACCACGGTCAAGACCAATAATTTTTACATCAGGATTATTCTTGAGGCATCGCTGAACTTTTTCGTTGAAAAGTTTATTTGATATTTCCACTGCCTTAAAGTTCATTGTAATCGGACAATGG
>JAZRVO010000024.1:0-58956 GCA_045599185.1 Treponemataceae bacterium
TTTATTCTTTAGGCATTAAGCCTGAAGATCCTCATTTCATCGCTCAATCCCTTCAATCTTAATTAAAGGAACCAACCTTAAGGTTGTTTTTGCTTCGGTATCCTTCCTCAGGATCCCGACCGTCCAATTCTCTGTCCGGTTTCCCGGACGACGAACCTGACTTCACGCCCGTGCCGGCTTCCGCCTGCCGGGCGCTTCTGTCTTCTTTTCCTTCCCTGTTCCGTTTCAAACATCTCTTTCCGGGGATCCTCGCAGCCGTGCTGCTTCCCCTTCATTTATTTCAGTCCCGCCTTTCAGCGGGTGAGTGTCATAGACTCTATACCCTTTCTCCCTCTCTGTCAAGAGGGATTGCAAAAACCTTTCAAAAATTTTCAAGGTTTTTGCATGTTCTGCAACGCTTTTCAATATTTTGCATTTGCATAACGTGTTAGTGCATTACAGCGTGATAAAGTTTATACACCAAACAGATATTTCTTGTCAAATGGTTTTTAAACTTTTTTTCAAAAAATTTTATTTTTTTTTATTCTTCTATTGTTTCCGCAGTTTCGTCAGCCACAGCATCTTCTGTTTCTGCAACTTCAGCAGTTTCTACAGTCTTAGTTTCTTCTTTTTCTTTCAGCAAAGCTTTTTTCTGTTCAATTTCTTTGTTTAGCAATGCAATTTCTTTTAAAATCTGCTGGACGTTTTCATCTTCAGTGGAAAAACTGGTGCAGTTTTCTTTTGTAAAAGAACTGTAAGCATAATTGCCAAGCTTTAAAATTTCTTTCTGAATTTTGCCTTCAAGCTGGGAAATTTCAATACGGTTTACGCTTTTATCGCCAAAATCCTGAACCTTTTCACCTGCCTTAACCAGAGCATCTTTAGAAACCTCAACACCCCGGTCAAGATAATTCTTCATTTTGTTAAAAAATTCACTCATTTTAAGCCTCCCAAATCAGCTTTTAGAACTGAACGCGCGATAGTTTATCCAGCTGAAAATCCTGTGTTTTCTTTCCATATTTGTAAGCCATTCAGTACTGATTGAATTTGAACCCAGAGAGTCGTAAACGGTAGAAAAAGCGCCTACACTTTCCTTAAAACGTTCAGAAGCATAATCGCCGAAATCCTGTTCTTTCACCATTTTTGCCCAGTCGCCGCTTTGCGCAAGCAAAACTTCTTTGGCAGCAAGGTTCAGCGAACGTTCTTTCAAGCCCGTATCCGTAGGAAAACGCTGGGTTAAATCCACCATGCGTTCAACAGCTTTGCGCACGTAGCGAATCATCCAGTCGTTTGAATGGTCAATCAAATCTTCCGCATAGCCCGCGCCTGCAACGGCAGAATTGAAAGGCGTAATGCGCGGCAATTTTGTCTTGTCCTGAATAAATTCGGAACAGTGCCCCATTTCAATGTCATCACGATTGGCAATCTGTCTGAAAATTTCTTCAAGCCAGGCAATACCTTCATGCCAGCGCTGGCCGAAAAAGCCCGAATCAAAGCAGCAGAGTGACAGAACGTCTGTATTTTCAAGCAGTTCGCTTGCCTGATTTAATTTTTTCGATTTTTCATCAAGGAAATTTTTTGCATCAGTTTTCAGGCTTTCAAAAGCTTCTTCCGGTTTATAGAAAGAATCTTCTTCCTGCGACCAGTATTTGTATCCTGTAGAAAGGCGGACATTCTTGCTGTTCAAAAAGCCTTCAAGATTTTCAAGGCTTTCTTCAAAACCAATATCGCGGTTCTGGTTGCGGTAAACACTTTTTAATGCAATTTTTTCTACATCGTCTTCAAAACCCGGTGCGGCCGCATTGTCGCGGGCAAAAACAGCAAGGGCATTAAAACATTTTGCAGGCGCAAAAATGCCGTTTTTTGGCACGGGCGCACCAAACAGAAGGCCGTGAGAATCCAGAATTGTGTAATGAAAACCGTAAGGGCGAATCAGGGATTCAAGCCCCGGAGCGTAACCCATGTAAGGCAGCCAGAAACCTTCCGGCGCAGATTCAAAATAATGGCGGTGAGAAATTAAGCCAACTTCAATTTGAGCCTGAACAGCCTGCGGCATGTCCGCATACATCGGCAAATAGCAGTTTGTTGCGGCCGTTGCCAGAAGCTCCAGATTGCCTTTTTTAGCATAGTAGGAAAATTTAGAAAGCAAATCCTGCTGGTAAGTTTCCGTAAAATCCCTGCGGTTCTGAATTGATAAATCCAGCTGCTTCTGTGCAAGATTTTTACGCGGATCGTCATCGCCGTACAAAGCAACCTGTTTTTCACCAAGGGCAATGCCGCGGTCAAGCCATTCAATGTACTGGCTTTGAATCTGCGGGTCGCTTAAAAGTGCGCAAAGAGAAGGCGAAAAACACATCATAATTTTGAACGAAACGCCGTCCGCTTCCAGATTTGAAAACATGTTAAGCAGCGGCAAATAAGTTTCGCTTATTGCAGTAAAAAGCAACTCATTCTGCGGCAAAAATTCGTCTTCCTTGTGGCAAATGTAAGGCTGATGCGCAGAAATACAAAAAATTAGTGATTTTTTCGACATTTTTCTCTCTCTGTTTTGAGATTTATTTTATAGTAAGGCTCTAGAAAATAAAGCTTTTAGAGCCAGCTTTTTTGAAAACCAAATGTTACAAGCCGTGCATGTACAAGTTAAACTTACGGAAATTCCTAAAATCTTAAAAATTTCCGTTCAGGCGGCGGTTGCGTACAAAATTACGAAAAAGACTGCCTGTGATTCATGTAATGAGTTCGGCAAAGTTCGTTAAAACCGGAAAGTTCCAGAACCGGATCTATTTTTTCCGTAAGCGACTGGAAGGTAATTTCCGGACAGCCTTTTGGAATTATTACTTTGCGCGATTTTGCCAGAACACGAGGTTCCTGGCTTTTAAATTCTGCCACAAAATCAATTCGCACTGCACTTTCTGCCTGAGAAAGCAGAATATAGCGGTCTAAATCTTCATATTTAACGGGAATATCGTAAACTTCCGCAGGCTTTTCATCGTCCACCTGAGAAAAATACAGAACGCGCAGGACAAAAGTTGTAAAAGCCTTAGTCTGGGTAACTTCACGGTAATCGCTTTCGTTCAAGTCCCAGTAAACGAATGCCCATGCCGGATTACGCAGCAAAAGTGTAATTTGTGTTTCGTTATAAGACTTTGGCAGAACTGTATTTGCCTTAAAATCAGAATCGTCGTTCAGTAAATCAGCAGAATCGCTGTCGTTAGCTTCGTCAATTGCTTCCAAAAGCTCGCCAATAATAAAACGGCGGCTTAAACCTTCGGGTATGTCAATTCCGTAATCGTCAGCAAGGGCAACAAGGTCTGCCGAAGTCAATGTTTCTAGATAATTACGGGAAAGAGCTTCTTTTTCCATAGTGCAAGAATGATGAATTGAAAAAGGCTTTGTGTCAAGTGCACCAAATGAACCTTGAACCGGCTTTATTCTTCTGCGCCGCCTGCAAAAAAACGCTGCTCAAAATTCACCATGTGTTCGGGCAAATCTATGCTGAAGGTTTGCATTCTGCCTTCTACCGGAAGTGTAAGGCGCCACGCAGCAAGCATGAGTTTTTTTGCGCCGTAAAGCTTTTTCAGTTTTTTGTTTACGGAAAAATTGCCGTGCTTGTCATCGGCAATAACTGGCGCATTAATGGAAGCTAAATGAATGCGTATCTGGTGCATTCGCCCGGTGCCGAGAGAAAGTGACAGCTTGCTTACTTCAAAAGCTTCGCCGTCAGGGCCGGTTTGCCTTGCCGAATTAAGGATTTTGTACATTGTTAAGGCATTTTTTTCTACGCCTTTTGTGTTTACGTTCTGGCTAATCGTTCCGGTTTTTTTATCAGGAATTCCTGCCGAAAAAGCAATGTATTCCTTTGAAGCCGATTTACCTGCAAAAATTTTCGTATATTCGGCAGCGGCTTTTGGACTTTTGGCTACAAGCAGAATACCGGCCGTGTCCCGGTCAAGGCGGTGAACCAGATAAACTTTCTGCCCAACCTGCTGGGGCAAAACTTCGTCCAGCGGGTGCAGAATTCCCTGCCCGCCTTGTACCGCAAGACCGCTTTGTTTGTTTACAATTAAAATGTCGCTGTTTTCATACAGAATGGGTATCTGGTTCATTGGAAAAGTATAGAAAATTTGCGACTGCTTAGCAACCACAAAAACAGGCACGAAACTTTTAAGAAGCCGGCGTTTTTTACGGAATTCCGGCAGCTTTTCAATTTGCAAATGGAGGATTTTTTTGAAAAACATAAAGCACAATTTTGCATTTTTTACATTTTTTCTTGCTTTTCTGGTAATTTTTCAGCCTAAAACCTTTGCGCTTTACCTTGATTCGCCAAGTTTGGGCTACGCAATAGACCTGCCCGACGATTTCAGAATGACTGACAGCAACGGCTATGACAGCTATCAGTTTTCCAGCGGACTTTTGCCGGTGGAAATTCTTTTGTTCACATACCAGCACGCACGGGGGCAAACCTGCGAAAAAATTGTAAGCGAACTTGTTTACAAGCTGAACGGGGCATGCGACTGCGAAACTTTTACGTGGCGCAACCGCGACTGCGCCGTGGCACAAATTGCACTTGTCCTTGGCAGCCGGAATTATCTGGGCTGGGCCGCCGCCGCAGAACTGCCATCCCAGAAAGGCTGGGTTGCAATGGTGGGTTTTTACCCCGAAACCGAAAAACAGGCCGATGCATGCGAAAATCACATAATTTCTGCAATTGACAGCCTTTGTACCGATTTGGGCGCAAAATATCAGAGCGGCATTTTTACAAGTTTCGCTTTTCCTGATTTGGGAAGCGAAGAAATTGAAACAGAAATTGCAGGAAATAAAATTACGGCTTTAATCGACAAAAACGACGCAGAAGCAGGCGAATATTTAATTCAGCGCGAATTTGACATTCTTGTAATGGAAAACAACAACGGTTTTGGGCAGGCCGCGTGCCAGCGCTTTTACAAAATGGTTTTCCGCGACAGCTACAGGCGCCTGCGCCGGTTCAGTTTTGCAGTGCAGAATGCACTTACTTTTGGCGAAAACCCGGTAAAAAGCCGGCGCGAACTTGTTCAGGCACTTTTAACATGGGTGCAGAACTTTGAATACGTGCGGGACAACAATAATTCAGATTTTACGCCGCTGGTAAAACTGATTGGCGGTCAGGGCGGCGACTGCGACAGCCGTTCAATACTGCTGGCGGTTATGCTGCGCCAGATGAACTTTGAGACGGCGTTTTTTGTAAGCAGCAAATATTTGCACGCGCTGCTTGGCGTGCAAATTGAAGGAAACGGTGCAAAAATTAAGGCCGACGGCAAGCTTTACACCCTTGGCGAAACTACCGCCAAAGTGGATTTGGGGCTGGTTGCCCAGGAAATGAACGATTACACCGCATGGATGCCGGTAACTTTTTACAAATAACCGCGCCGCAGGAAAGGCAGCAAACAGAATTGAAGCAAAGCAGCCGTTTAAATTCGGCTAAAAAACTTTCCGGCACGGCAAACCGTTTTTCTTTTTTTTACGCCGTTCAAAATTGAACCATAGAAGAACCATAAAAAACATGCACATCATAACGAAATAAAAAAACAAAGCCCCTGTCCTTTTTACAACAAAAAAAGGACAGGGGCTTTTTGCTGGTTTTTCAGCCATAACAAACAATAAACGTCAAACGCTTATAAAATATTTTAGTCTTCTGCAATAAGCAAATTGTATGCATCCAGCGGATTTTCAACTTCAAGCAGCGCATTGCGCAAATCCGGGTTTTTCAGCCGGTTGCTGATGAACGAAAGTGTCTGTAAATAGTAAGCGTGCTGGTTGTGTGCCGCAGCAATCATAAAAAGCAGGCGCACAGGCTGGTCGTCAATTGCCTGAAAATCAATAATGTCAACCTTGCTGATGCCGACAGACATAACCAGATCAGTTACCGATGCAAGGCGAACGTGAGGAATTGCGATGCCGCGTCCCATTGCGGTTGACATCAGTTCTTCACGCTTCAGAATTTCCTTTGAAAGTTCGTAGCTTGCCTTTACCTGCGGTGCAGTGCTCAAATTGTCAGCCAGGGCAACCAGTGCATCGTGTTTTGTTGAATGGTTCAAAAAAATGATGCGGTCAGGCGAAAGAATGTTCTTAATCTGAATCTGGTCAGAAACAAGTGCCGGTTTTGAACCAGCCGAAAGCCGGTCGTCAACCCATTTTTCAATTTCCGATTTCTTGAACCGCCATACGGTACCGATTTTACCAGAAGGTATTTCACCTTTCTGCGCCCAATCGTAAACTGTGCGTTCAGAAACTCTTAAATATGTTGCAACTTCTTCAATGGTAAGAATGTCGTCTTCCACAAAAATCTCCTTGTAAAACGATAGTAAAGAAAAGCGGCACAAATGCAAATTGTTTGCAGTAGTTAAAAATACCGCAGTAAAGTGTGTAGATATTTGAATATTTTGCAGTTATTACGTTTTCTTGTCAAGTATTAGAAACTTACTGGAGTTTATTGCGTTTACTGACATTAAAACATCTAAAATCTCCAATCCTGTCATTTCATGTAAAAATTTTGTAAAACATTAGCACTTTTTCCGTAATTTCAATTTTCAGAACTTTCAGCAAGACATAAAAAACGGCGAAAGTACAAATTTTTTCTTCAGTTTCTGTAATTTTTCTGCTTAAAAAACTGCCAGAAAACAGCACAAGCCTTCAGCATTTAGCAAAAAAAGCTGAAAAAAACAAAAAAAGGCGGTTAAAATTTAGCGCGGCATAAAAAAGCGGTCACTGGTAAAAAAATATGAATTTTCAAATTACTTTGGCAAAATGAAAAACTCTAACATAATTGAAGTTTTGGAGCGTATAGTATACCATAAAAACCATGAAATATAGAGAAAAAATGCGCCGTTTTGTAATTCTTGGCGCTGTGTTCATTTTAGTTTATGTAATAATTGCAGCCCTGCCCCTTACAAGCGAATTTTCAATAGATACCGAATATACAATCAACTTAGCCGATGCTGAAAAAAACGCCGAAACAGCAGAAGTATTGGAAGCATCAGCTGAACAGAACGAAGAAACTTTTCCTTTCCGCCTTAAAGACTACTGCGGATATTTTACTGCTGGCGGAAATCTGGTTTCTTTACACACAATTCCTTACAAAGCAACAATTTGTGACAGTTTTTACAGCCTTTACAACGCCGACGCTGAAAACATCAGCATTACCAATTCCAGCGGCAAGGAACAGACCGTTCTGCGGACGGCTGGCTTTCCGTTCCTTCAGAACAACAGGATTTTTGTTTTTGCACCCGGCGGAAATTCGGTAGCCGAATACACAAGCACCGGCGCAAAACGCTGGCTTTACGAAGGCTATAACCCCATTACCGCATTCAACAGCAGCGCAAAAGGCGCAGTTATTGGTTTTGCAGACGGCGAACTGGTTTGCCTTGCACCAAACGGCGACACGCGTTTTTCATTTTATCCGGGCGGCAGCAACTACGAAGTAATTTTTGGCGCAGACATTGCAAAAAAAGCCAACATGTTTGCATGTTTAAGCGGAATTGACCAGCAGAGATTCCTGCTTTTTTCTTTTGAAAATTCTCAGCACAAAGTAATTTTTCACGAATTCCTTGAAAAAAATTATAAAAATCAGGCATTCGTTCATTTTTCCGATGATTCGAATACGGTTTATTTTCAGTATGCCGACGGCATTGGCGTTGTAGACTGCCAGAATTTAAAAAGCGAACACATTGCCGTAAAAGGCGACGTTATGCAGATTGCCGAAATTAAAAACAGCGACATTACTCTGGTTTTAACCAAATCAAATGCAAAATTTTACGTTTACATTCTGGAAAACACCAAAAATCTTATTGGCAATTTCAGTTTTCCGGCACAAAGTGCCTTTATTTTGGGCGGCGACGGCTGCTTTTTTGTCGGCCACGATGAAAAAATATCCAAAATGTCCATTTCACGTAAATAAACCAAAACCGGCGCAGGCGTTATGAATGACTGAATGCACATGTTTAAACAGCCGGCGCAAACCCAAAAGCAAACACAATTTTAAAACCCAAAGAGCAGTTTACCAGTCCAAACTGCTCTTTTTTTTGGCGCAGGAAGTGTGCCTAGTGCGTACAACGGGCAGAAATTAGAAATAATTCAAATTACACAAACATGTTACCAAATTTTGTGCTATAATTAGTTTACGTTTTTAAACTTGAACTTAAAAAAAGTTTTGCAGCACAGAACCGGAGGATGAAATGCAAAAACAAAAAAAACTGACCAGTAAAATTAAAACTTTAGCCTGTGCTTTTGCCTTTTCAATTCTTTCAGCCAGCAGCTTTGCAACCGACTGGCCGCAGCAGATAGCAAGTTTAAACGAAATTTTCACATATTTTACAAACCAGCGCGGCGGTGCATTTGCAAGCGGCCTTGTATTTTACCAAAGCCAGCAGATTACGGCCGCAGAAGACGGTCAGATTGTAATAAACATAAAAGAATCTCAGAATAACTGCACCTTCGATTCGCCTTTGGGAAATTCAATTATTACGGTAAACAACGATAACTTGATGAGCGTTTACGGAAATCTGGCCGAACCCGGCGACAGCAGCAGGCAGACACTTACCGAAGGCGACCTGATTGGCGAAAGCGGAAACAGCGGCTGGCACAAGCCAAACGCCGGGCTGGAATATCAGGTTGCAGACTGCCAGAGCAAAACCTTGATAAATCCGCTTATCCTGCTGCCTGCAAAGGAAGATTATCCCCAGTTTGTACTGAAAAACCTTATAGTTGTTAATAAAAACGGAACGACTTACCGTTTAGGCAGCGCAAAAACCATTCCGGCTGGCACATATTCCCTTTATTTTGAACAGGTAGAACATCAGCCGTCTTTCCGCATTGCAGTCTTGCTGAACGGAAAAGAAGCTGAAAGCATGACATACAACATGCTGAAAAAGAACGGTTCCCAGCTTACAATAGACGGCAAAAGCAACTATTACTATTCAACAATTTTTCCGGGACAAAACCGGCAGCTGCTTGCAAACCTTACTTTTAACCGAGGCAAGGCCCTGCTGGTAGTACAGACCATGGACTTAAAAGGCAACGAACGAAATTTTTCCTACAGCGTTGACGTTAACTAACCCAAAAAACAGACACAGCAACCATAAAGCACAAAAGGCACCGGAACTTTATAAACGTTCCGGTGCCTTTTTATTTTCCGTCATGCGTTATGCACGGCAATAAACTGAAAAATTAGCCGTACAAATGTTCAAATTCGTGGAGTTTTTCAAGTGCCTTTTCTTTACAGCCGCCGCAGACAGTACCAATTTTGGTTTTAGCCTGCAAGTCTTCCCAGTTACGGGCACCAGCCTTAAAGGCATCTTCAATGTCACGGTCTGTAATGTTCAGGCAGGTACAGATAACTTCAACGGTTTCGCTGCCAGCAAGGCTTGGGCGGCCGTTTTTTGTCAAATAATCGTCAATTGCAGCGCGCAAAGCCTTGTCGCCCAAAACGGAACAGTGAATTTTATTGTCCGGCAGGCCGCCCAAACGGGCAACAATGTCCTGTGGCTTAAGTTTGTAGGCTTCTTCAATCGGCATTCCCTTAATTGCTTCAGACAGAATTGAAGTTGAAGCAATGGCACTGGCACAGCCGTAAGTTTTCCAGCGGCAGTCTGTAATTTTATCATCAGCAATGCGCAGCAAAATCAGCATCTGGTCGCCGCATTTAATGTTTCCAACAATTCCGCGGCCGTCGCATGGCCACGAAGCTTCGTCTTCAAGAAGAACATTCTTCGGATTCATAAAATGTTCTTTTACAACTTCACTGTATACCCAATCTTCCATTTCATTCTCCTTTTCAATTATGCCTGCTGCAAGGTAGACATTTTTCTAAGCATTTCTATAACCGGCGGAAATTTTTCCAGAATGTAATCAACGTCTTCTTTGGCTGAATATTTACCCAAACTGAAACGAATTGAACCGTGTGCAAGTTCCGGACCAAGACCGGTTGCCATCAAAACGTGGGAAGGTTCCAAACTACCGCTAGCACAGGCTGAACCGGTAGAAACCGAAACGCCAAGCAGGTCAAGATGAAGCAGGATAGCCTCGCCTTCTGCACCCGGGAAAGAAACGTCAAGGGTGTTTGGCAAAACTTTTTCCGGGTGACCGTTTACGCGGATATTCGGAATTTTCTGTAAAAGCCCGTCGCGAAGCTGATTGCGCAAAGCACGGGTGTGCATTTCGTAGGAAGCAAGCTCTTTTTTTGCATTTTCAGCGGCACAACCCATTGCGGCAATTACCGGCGCATTGTAAGTACCGGCACGCAAACCGTGTTCCTGATGACCGCCGCGAACGAAAGGTTCAATTGGCGAACCTTTTTTGATGTAAAGCGCGCCAACACCTTTTGGTGCATATATTTTGTGGCCAGACATTGTAAGATAGTCAACGCCGCTATCCTTTACGTCAACGGGAATTTTTCCGCAGGCCTGAACCGCGTCGGTATGAAACAAAGCACCTTTGTCGTGTGCCATTTTTGCAAGGGTTTTAATGTCCTGAACAGTTCCGATTTCGTTGTTGGCGGTCATAACCGAAACAAGAAGCGGATTCTCTTCCAGCGCCTTTTTATAATCTTCCATTTTTATTACGCCGTATTCGTCAACCGGCAGATAAATTACATTAAAGCCGAAATCCTTAAGGCGCTTGCTGCTTTCAATTACGCACGGATGTTCAATCTGGCTTGTAACAACCGTTTTTTTACCAAGCTTCTGGCCAAGGGCAAGCATTGCGTTAAAAACCGTATTGTTCGATTCTGAACCGCCGGAAGTAAAGACAATTTCTTCTGCACTTGCATTGATTAATTCAGCAACCTGTCTGCGCGCCGTTTCTATGTGCTTGGAAACTTCGCGGCCGTCGGCGTGCATGCTGGAACCGTTTGCATAAAGGTCAAGCTCTTTTACAAAAAAATCGCGCACTTCTGCCGAAAGCGGCGCAGTTGCGTTATAATCCAGATAAATTCGTTTATCCATAAGAACCTCAGATTCGATATTTTTTTCTTTATTACCTATATAAATATGGTAGTTTTTTCTCATAATTTCAACTATTTTACTAAAAACTTTTGTGCATTTTTATGACCGAAAAATTTTAAGCAGGCGGCAATTTGTTATGATTCAATAAAATAGCACAAAGCTTTAACGGAAACAAAACCTAGTAAAAAAATAGTTTTTCCTTGCAAAAATTTTTACATGAATTTTCTTCAAATAAAGCTGAAGCCTGCACGCCCGGCAAAAATTTAGCATCTACAAAAAAGCACGAACAGAGTACGGATTTTTTCCCATTTTTGTAAACTCATGTTAAAATAAAAGATATTCATTCAGGGAAGCATGGCGAAAGCACCTTACCGTACTTTTCGCCGCCAGGTTTTGTACGTGCGTTGCACCGGCAGAACCGAAATACAGCTTTCATGGCTCGCCGTAAATGCGGATTTTTCACAGGAGATACGTAATGGAACAGGAAGAATTCAAAAGAAAAAAATCAATTTCTTTTAAAGTAAATATTATGATTGGAATATCCATGCTGCTTATAGCCGTTGCTGTAACGGTCGTAACTGGCAACATCGTAATGACAACTTCTAAAAAAGATGAAATCAATACCATTATGGTTATCGCTTCCGGCAAGGCTGAAGAAATCGGATCGTGGCTTGGCGGAACCAATTCAATGCTTAGGGCTTATGCAGAAACCGACGAAGTAAAAAGCGATGACTGGGACATCATTCAGCCGCTTTTAACAAAAGCATACAACAGAATCAACGATACCCGCTATCTGTTCCTTGCCTACGTACAGGACAGCGGCCGCGGTTGGACAACCAAAAACGCTTGGCTTGATGCAAGACCACTGCCATATTTTCCACCAATTATAGAAAGAAACGAAGATTTTTACATAACAAACCCGTTCATCGGTGCAACAACCAACGAACCGCTTATCATAATTGGTCACGGCGTGCGCCAGGAAGGAAGCAGCAAGAATACTTCAATTATGATTGCCGGTATTGAAGGAAAATCAATTTCGAGCATTGCACAGAAAATTAACATTGGTGGCGTAGGATACGGCGTTATTGTAGACAACGCCGGCGTTTTTGTAGCCCACCCGGACGTTGACAAAGTAATGAAACTGAACATCAAAGACCTTGATTCTCAGGGCTACACGGGAATGAGCGAAATTGGAAGCGACATGATTAACGGCGTTTCCAACATCAGAAAATTTACTGAAAACGGAACAGAAAACTACATGGTATACGTTCCGATTCCAAACTCGCCAAACTGGACGCTTGGAATCATTGTTCCAGACAGTTACTTTAACCGCACCCGCGACAACATCATGGTGCGCGTAATTCCGCTGACATTTGCAATCATTGTAATTGTTCTTATCGTAAGCTTTGCACTTACAAAACGCATTACCAAACCGTTAACAACAACCGCAAACGCACTTAAAAGAATTGCTGCCGGCGACGGAGACTTGACAGTTCGCCTTGACGTTCTTCATTCGGATGAAGTTGCCGAAATTGGTTTTTATTTCAACAAAACCATTGAAAAAATAGGAACGACCCTGCAAGTTGCCAACGAAAGTTCCAAAACGGTGTCTGGCGTAAGCAACCAGATGGTTGAAAACGTTGAATTTGAAGAAAAAACCATCAACAAAATCAAGTCTCTGACGGACATGCTGCACGGAGAAATTGACAACCAGCATTCGGAAATAAACAGCACGGCAGATTCTGTAGCAGAAATGACCGACACAATCAGCAAGCTTGACGAAGCAATTACCAGCCAGACGGCAAACATCAATACATCATCTGCGGCAATTGAACAGATGATTACAAGCATTGAATCGGTAAACAAAATTTTGATTAAAAACCAGACTTTGATTAACCAGATGGAAGAAAAATCCAACGACGTAAAAACCGCAATGTCTGCTTCGGTTATGCTTACCAACGAAATAAGCAGTGAATCGGACAAACTGCTTGAAGCCAGCAGCATTATTGAAAACATTGCAAACCAGACCAACCTGCTTGCAATGAACGCCGCAATTGAAGCAGCCCACGCCGGCGAAAGCGGAAAAGGTTTTGCCGTTGTTGCTGACGAAATACGAAAACTGGCAGAAGAAGCAGAAGCCCAGAGCAAGAACATTACAACGGTTTTGAATACATTCAAGAACAAAATTGAATCAATTGCAAAAGAATCAACCAAAACGGAAGCAGACTTTATGCAGAGCTTTGACCTGACAACCGCCGTTAAGCAGCAGGAAGAAGTAATTATGACTGCCATGAAAGAACAGAGCGAAGGCGGAAGCCAGGTTATGAAGGCAGTTGCAGACATTGCAGCATCTACCAACGACGTTAAATCAGGTTCTTCCCAAATGCTGAAAACTTCGCAGGGCATTTTAAGCGACATGCAAAGCCTTACAGCCATCAGCAACAAAATTGGTTCAAGCATTCAGGAAATCAATTCGGACATTAATTCTTTTGAAGAACTGGTACAAAGCGTTGAAACAATGGCAACAAATACCCAGCTGCAAATTAACGAACTGAATAAAGAAATTGGAAAATTCAAAGTTTAGGAACAAATAAGAATCTTTATTTTGTGATTCCAAACAACCTTAAAAATGTCCACCCGGTAAAACAGCCTAAAAACTGCAAACCGGGCGGACATTTTTTTAAACGGAAAAATATTGCCGCCGCAGAAACGGAGCAGCAGATTTCATTTTTTTTGCATGTTGCGGGCAAAACCAGTGCCGTTAATGCCGGTTTATTCAATTTGAAAAATGTAGTATTCTTAAGTGCACTTAAACTTAAGGAAAAAACATGAAATATTCTGATAAAACGACCGGCCTTGAAATTGGCGATGCACAAATCATTCCATTGAAAGAAATTAAAACTGAAAATTTACACCAAAAAGTAAACGAACAGATTGAAAAAACAATTCTTTCGGCTTCGGGCTGGCGAAAAATTTTTGCCCAAAGCGGCGAAGAAGAAGACAAAACAGACCAGATTGGCGAAGCAAACGCAGTAATTGCTGCCCACATGGCGGCAGCTTTTGCCGGTTTCATCAAGGCAAAAAGCGGCAAAGAACAGCCCAAAATTGTGTTAGGCTGCGACAGCCGCCCAACCGGCAGACAGATTGCCGACATTATGATAAGGGTTTTAACCGGCAAAAACGTGCTGGTTGAATATATTTTCATTGCCGCCGCGCCGGAAATTATGGCATACGGCAGGCTTTTTGACGGCTTCGTTTACATTTCTGCAAGCCACAACCCCATTGGCCACAACGGCGTAAAATTCGGCTTAAACGATGGCGGTGTAATTGCCGCAAGCGACGCAATTCCGCTGGCAGAAAACTTTAAAGCCGAATGCCTGAAAGAAAACGCCGTGCAGGTTGCAGCCGCTTTATGCAGTGCCCCGGCAACTGAAAAAATTGACGCTGTGTTTGCCGGCGTGGAAAAATGCAAAAAGGCAGCGCTTAACCAGTACCGCGCCTTTACAATGGAAGTTATTTCCACCCATAAAGATGAAAAAAAACAGCAGCAGTTTGCTGAAAATATAAAAAATGCCTGCAAAAATGCACCTGTGGCCATTGTCTGCGACTTTAACGGCAGTGCACGCAGCATTTCAATTGATAAAGAACTTTTTGCCAGTTTGGGCATCGACTTTTTTTCAATTAACAGTAAATGCGGCCAGATTGCCCACACAATTATACCAGAGCCGGAAAACCTGGTTTACTGCGCAGAAGAACTTGCCAGAGTAAAGGCGCAGAATGATTGTGAAAGCGCGGAAAACCACTCTAAAAAATACCAGACCTTTTTGGGCTACATGCCGGACTGTGACGGCGACCGCGGAAACATTGTATTTTTCGATTCTACAGAAAACAAGCCGCGTGTTTTAAAAGCCCAGGAAGTTTTTGCCCTTTCCGTGCTTGCAGAACTTGCCGCACTGGCCTACGAAAACGGCAAGCTTGAAAAAACCGCCGTCGTTGTAAACGACCCTACTTCAATGCGAATTGAAAAAATTGCCAGTGCCTTTGGCGCACAGGTGTTTAGGGCAGAAGTTGGCGAAGCAAACGTTGTAAACCTTGCCCGGTTAAAGCGCAGCGAAGGTTACACGGTTCGCATACTGGGTGAAGGTTCTAACGGCGGAAACATTACGCACCCGGCGGCGGTGCGAGACCCGTTAAATACAATTTTTGCGCTCATCAAGCTTTTAACGATTAAAGATCAGGGCGAAAAACCCGGACTTTTTCATACGTGGTGCAAGATTTCCAATCAGGAAAAATGCTATAAAAATGATTTTGACCTTGCCGACGTAATAAAAACTTTGCCAGTTTTCACTACCACCGGCGTTTCAGAAAAACGCGCGGTTGCCGGTGTTACCCAGAAAGACCACGCAAAACTTAAGGCCGCCTATCAGAAAGTTTTTGAAAAGCACTGGAATGAAAAACGCAGTGAACTTTTGGAAAAATATGGAATTGCTGACTATGTGGCAATTTGCAACAACGGCACGAACGAAAAAGCTGGAATTATTGATTACAGCGTTTCGGGCAAAGGCGGTTTGAAGGTTCTTTTTAAAGATGCAGAAGGCGAAAACTGTGCGTTTATCTGGATGCGCGGAAGCGGAACTGAACCGGTTTTTAGGGTTATGTGCGATGTTAGGGGCGAAAATGCCCGGGCAGAAGCCGAACTTTTGGAATGGCACACCCGGATGCTGCTGGAAGCCGACGCACTTTCAAAATAAGCTGAACCGTAAAAGCCTATAAAACTTTATAAAACCGCAGGTACAAATGCCTGCGGTTTTTATTTTTGGTTTGCAGAAAACTTTAAGCGCTGCAAAGTTAAGGCTTAATGGCATGTTTTTTCAAATTGCCTGCAATTTTTTTTGCAAATAATTCAATAGCAAATGAACGAAAACCGTTGAAAAGCTTGCAATTATTTGCATTGTGTGCTAGATTTTGAATTACCAAATCAAATATACACTCTAAATAATCACTTACACTTTTAAGGAAGGAACGCTATGGGAATGCGGGGTGAACTTTATACCACTCAAGTTGTGTTGGATAACCGGTCTTATTTTTTCAATGTTAAGGAAAACCGTACCGGTGATGTTTTTTTGCAGGTTGTAGAAAGCAAGAACAAGAATGGTGAAGAATTTGACCGTCATGCAATTGTGGTTTTTGCTGATGACATGCAGAAATTCTGCAAAGGTTTAGAAGATTCACTTGGTTTTATTGAAAAAGACCGCAAAACCAAAGCAAAAGCCAGAGCTGAAAAAAAAGCAGCAAAAGAAGCCAAATATGGGTTTGGTGCTGCTGATGAAAAAGCCGGAAAGAAAAAAGTTTACCGTAAAAAAGAAACTGAAGACGAACGCCCTGCATATAAAAGTCCGGTAAAAAAAACCGGCAGAGTTCATGTTGTTTCAAAACTTCCTGAAAATAAATAAAACATAAAAACCGGCGAGAATGCCGGTTTTTTTATAATCATACTGTTCACTTGCACTTTTATAAAGGCGCGTAAAAACAAAAACAGCCCTACTTTTTATAATCAAAACTTAAACGCTGAATGGGCGAAGGCCCGATTTTCTGGCAGATTTCGCGGTGAACTTTTGTAGGATAGCCTTTGTGCTTTTCGTAACCGTATGCCGGGTACAATTTGGCATATTCGCACATCTGCCGGTCGCGGCAGGTTTTTGCAAGAATGGAAGCCGCCATTACGGACGGATATTTGCCGTCGGCTTTTGGTTCAGCCTTTGCGTTTACACCAATCTGCGGAACAAAAGTACCGTCAACAATTGCATTAATATTCGACAAATCTGTTTCTTCCGGTTTTAAAAGGCCTTTTTCGCAAAGCATTTGCACCATTGCATCAAAAGCCCGCTGCATTGCCAGCAAACTTGCCTGAAGAATGTTTATTTTATCAATTTCTGTATGAGTGCTTTCTGCAATGCCATAAGCCAGCGCTTTTTCCTTTATAAGGGTTTCAAGGGCGGCGCGTTTTTTTTCTGAAAGTTTCTTGGAATCATTTAAAAGTTCAACAGGAAAATCTTCAGGCAAAACCACGCACGCGGCAGTAACAGGCCCTGCCAAAGGCCCCCGCCCTGCTTCGTCAATTCCGCAAACAAATTTGTAATTTTCCATCGATTTATTCCCACGCCAGACGGCTTTCAATTGAAGAAGAATCTTTCCACACCGGAATAAAAGAACCCGCATAATCTGAAAAATTCTGCATTGCGCTCTGGTCTACGTAATAATTGCAGCCAAAAAGTTCTGCGCCTTTAGGCCTTTTGGCCGCAAGCATGTAGCGAACTTTCATCAGTTCCAGATTACTGTTGCTTAATGAAAAAGCCGAAATCATGTCGCCAGTGCCGGAAACCCTGAAATTTTCGGCAACAATCTTGGAATCCTGGGCAACCAGACCAAGTGCGCTGGATGAATTCTGCATCGTAATTCCGGTATTCTGGGCAAAAAAACTGCCACTGGTAAGGGACAGAACCCCGTTTGGAGCTGAACCAGTGTAAATAAATTCACAGGCATCAAAAGTAAGCTTTGAATTTTCACTTTTAACAATTGGTTCAGAAAAAATATAATCGGCAAAGTTTTCTTCGCCGCCGTTTTTTTCAAAAACAAGCCCAAACGCCGAAAAATCGCAGGATTTTATTTTAAGGCAGCCGTCGCTGTCAAAAGCAAGCAGCGCAGAATCATCGGCAATAAGGCGCAAATCGCGCAGAAGGTTTAATTTTTCACTTTGGCTGAAAGCGCCGCGCATGTGCAGAACCGTGTAGTCGCGGCAGTTGGCACAGCGCAAGGCTTCGGCAAATGTAGAAAAAGGCGCATTTGGCGAACCGTCGCCTGCATCACCGGCGCTAGAATCAAGGTAAAAATTGTTATTGTCAACAACGGCGCGGCAGGCAACCGTTTCACTTTTGTTTCCGGCAGAATCCTGCGTATAGGCGAAAACCGTGTAAGTTACTGCGTATTCGTCGTCGCCTTCAAGGGTTATCTTATTGCCAACCAGCGGATAAAAAGTTAATTCGTCAGAAACTTCGCTGTTCTGGCTGTCTTCCAGTTTTGAATAAAAATTGACATAAGAACGTTCTTCGTCAATTGCGGCAAAAACTTTTTCGCCGGCACTTACTGCCACCATTGCAAGATTACGGAAATATTCCTCCGAGCCTGCAATTTTCAGTTCCGGTGCTTCCGGCGGACACTTATCAATTGTAAAGTTTACGTCAATTTCACCCTGACGGATGTTGCCGTAATAAATTGCAAGGTTAAGGCTGAACTGGCGAGAATCGCCGTAAATTGTGTCTACGTAAAAAGATGTAAGAGGTTTAGAAATGCCTTTCTGGTCTTCAATTCTGAATGTGTAAAGGGAATTGGAACAGTGCAATTCTACCGGCGCGTTTGTTATGCCGTTTTTGGGCACACCGACAATTTCCGGCTTTGCAGGCAAATCCACAAAATCGCTGAATGTGCTGGTTTTCCATGCAACGCGGTGGGTTTTGCTGCGGTCAATGTAAAACGGTTCAACATAAAGCCGCCAGCCCGCGCCGTCCACGGAATAAAAAATCTGCTGGCCGCTTGGAAAGCTTACAAAATTCCAGTCCACTATTTGAATTGGTGAAGAAATTGCCTGCTGCTGGCCTATGTCGGTTTGGGGCGCGTCACGGGTGCGCAAAACGTAGCGGTAAAGCTGGTTGTTGCTGTTTACCACCAGCGGCAAAAGGGAATCGACGCAGGACGGAAACTGCTGATAAAGGGTTCTGCCCTTCAAATTTGGCAAAACTTCGTCATTAAAGCAGAAAAGTGCATTTTGCGGCAGCGGAACTGGAGAACGAACGCCGCAGTCTACAAAAGCTTCAAACTGTTTATATGGAATCGGGTCGCGAAGATTTTTGTTTTCGTTTACCGTATAATTGATTTCACGTTTTTCAACATTGCCGCTGGCACTGACAATGGCAAGGCTTAATTTTACGTCACCTGTTAAATCAATCAAAACAGGTTCGTCATAGGCAAACCCAAAATCCAGCGGGTCGCTTTCCCAGAACGAATAGAAAACTTCCGTACCGGCTGGAACATTCAGAACAAGGCTCTGGCGGTTTGCCCATGTGCCCGGCACCGGACTGATTATTTCAACGTTCTGATTCTGGTTTGGATTTTTGCTTAATAAAATTTCCTTGCTGCGTGTACCGGCAGCGTTCTGGCACCAGGCACTTACACTATCGTTGTAGTTTATTGCCAAAGTTTCGCCGTTCTGGGCAAAACCGCCGGTAACATTGCCGGTAAAAGAATCGTAAACCCGGTAGCAGACAAGCTCACCGCTTTTTACGGAAAAAGTATAGACAAAGCCACCCTTTACAGCCTGCACGCTGTAAGACGGAGCTAAAAGCGTTTGTGCGTTTAGTGCAAATACGCATAAAAATAACAGAAAAATCGTAAAAAACGTTTTTAAATATGGCCTTATCAAAAAATTCCTCGCTTTTTTACAGTTTGGCAAGCAAAACTATTTTTTCAAAAGTGGTCCAAGAACATCGCGCAAAGCCGGGTCTACCTTGTAATAATGTTCTTCAAGTTCTTCGTCCGATAATCCAACAAGCTCGTGGCTCATGTAGTGAATCCAGCGGTCTTCTTCCGGTTTGGTAATTTCAAATTTTCGGCACCAGTAATCAGGCTGAATCGGCAGCTGTTCATTCTTGTAAGTGAAATATTTGTAATCGTGAACGACAACCTTAATGTCTTTGCGCGGTATACCCTTTTCAAGAAGGGTTTCTACCAGAAAATTGATGGTACGGCCAGTGTCAAAAATATCATCTATCAGAAGAATTTTGTCGCCGTTTCGCAGATGTTCAGGATTATACGTCCATCCGTCAATCATTACTCTGTCCTGCGAACGAATGTCAGTATAGGAACGGGCGACAACTGCCGCATAAAGCACAGGACGTTCACCTTTGCGCGCAATTTTAAAATATTCACTTATAACATTGCCCATATAAGCACCGCCACGCAGAGGAACATAAATAACGTCCGGAATAAAACCATCTTTAACAATACGGTCTGCAAGTTTAAGTGCATCGTTACGAACAACATCATAAGGTAAAAATTCTTTAAACATAAAAAAACCTCAAAAGGTAAAATAAAAAAAAGTTGAAAATATTTTACACCTTACAAAGCAAAAACACAAGTTAACAAAAAAGCCCAACAAATTATTGAAACACGGAAGATTCCTTCACATGTTTCCTAATTCATTGGGCTTTTATAAAAACGGCAATTATAAAAATCTTTTTACAATTGTCGTTCTGCATTAATTTTCAGAATTATCTTTTACGGTCAAAACGGTATTTTACTGTAGAAATTGAATGGCCGTCGCGAATAACGTCAAACCAGATTTCCTTTTTATCAGTTAAGTCCATGCTGGCGTAAAAGTCTTTAATTTCTTTCACTTCCTGACCATTAACCGCAGTGATAATATCGCCAACCTGCAAACCAAGTGTTGCAGCAGGTGATTTTGCCTGAACCGAAGCAACTGCAACACCGTTAACCTTGCTGTTAAGTTTCAGTTCCTTTCTTATTTCCGGCGTAATTGGTGCTGCAATAAAACCAGGCCACAACTTGCTGGAATCAGTTACCGTTGAGTCAGTACGTTCTTCAACAATTGCAGTTACTGTCATCTGCTTGCCGCCACGAATCAATGTGAACACAGCTTTCTGGCCAACCGGCAAATCGCCAACTTCGCGCACCAGCTGGTCGCTTGATTTAACGTCTTTTCCGTTCAGCGCAATAATGTAGTCGCCAGCCTGAACACCGGCTTTTGCAGCAGGCGAACCTAAGTAAACCTGAGCAGCCAGAACGCCGTTTTTATTTTTTACGCCAAGGTCTGCCTTGTAAGAATCAACAACATCCGTCAGCTGAATACCCATCCATCCGTAAGTAATTTTTCCACCGCTGATAAAATCATCAATTGCTTTTTTTACGTTGTTAATAGGAATTGCAAAGCCCAGCCCTTGTGAACCGCCAGACTGAGAACTGATCCACGTGTTGATGCCAATAATTTCGCCGTAAATATTTACCAGCGGGCCGCCGCTGTTACCCTGATTAATGGCTGCATCAGTCTGAATAAAGTCGTTAATGTTATCAACTTCTGCGCCGGAACGGCCGGTTGCACTGACAATTCCCTGTGTAACGGAAGAATAATAGCCAAGGGGCGTACCCATTGCAAAACAAATGTCACCGGTGCGCACTGCATCAGAATTGCCCAAAACTGCAACCGGAATGGAATTGTCATCACATTCAAAAGAAACAAGGGCAATGTCCTTGCGTTCATCAGCGCCAACAAGCTTACCGGTAAAAACCCTTCCGTCATTCAGTTTTACTGAAATTTCAGAAGCCTTGCCTGCTACGTGGTTATTTGTCAGCACGTAGTACAGCTTTCCGTTCTGGCGAACAATTACACCAGAACCAAGCCCCTGCTGCTTGTATTCGCGCTGTTCACCCTGCTCGTTTCCCTGATTAAAAAAGAAAAAAGGAAAACCTTCAAACGGGTTCATAAACTGCTGAACCTTAGTCTCTACAACGTCAAGTTCTACAACTGAAGGCAAAACGCCGTCACTTACTGCCCGGTTTACAGTCTGCAAAGCTTCTGCAACCGACAGGGCGTTTGCAGGTATTTTTACGCTGTTCCTGCTTTCTGCAAATGCAGTATTTGCGTCCGGCTGTTTTGCAGAACATGAAAAAGTAAAGAAAGCAACGCCAAACAGAGCGGTTGCTGCCACTGCAATACTATTTTTTACCCATTGTTTCATTCGTTTCATCAACAAACCTCCAAAATAACACAGCAAAATGCTGCGGATAATTTTTTACAGAATAAATGCCTGCAACTTTTGCCAGAACAGGCACATTAAGTTTGCAAATTGTCTTGCACATACTTAATATACTTTTATAACCCTTCAAAAGAAAAATGTTTACAGCTTTTTTCCTTAATTTTTCATTAAGATTTTTTAATAATTCGTTAATATTCTTATTTTTTCTAAGGAAAAATGCAGTTCAGCACCCAAAACAGACAAAAAAACCGGGTTAAGCAAAAAATTGCAAAATACCCGGCATTTTCATCAAGTTTTCAATGCATGTTTTACAGCAGAAAAATAAATTTTCGTGGCACCGGTTCATAAACCGCCGCACAAACAGAAAACTAAAGAATCGTCAAAATTTCCGTATGGTCTGCAAAAACGGCAACGGTGTGTTCTTCGTGGCAGGAAACCTTTCCGTCTTCGGTAAGAACCGTCCATTCGTCCGCAGAATCAACGTAAACATCTGCAACACCAAGGTTTATCATCGGTTCAATAGCCAGAACCATACCAGCCTGAATGCGAGGATTTAACCCGCGACCCGGCACATTTGGAATATTCGGTTCTTCGTGCACGCTTAAACCAACGCCATGACCGCAGTAATCGTAAACAACGCCGTAGCCGGCTTTATCGGCAATTGCATAAACAGCCTTGGAAATATCGCTGATGCGGTTGCCAACTTTACAGGCAGCAATTCCGGCATCAAGGCACTGCTTTGTAACCTGCATAAGCCGCTCAACTTCCGGGCTTACTTTACCAATGGCAATCGTGTGGCTGGAATCGCTGATATACCCGTCCAAATCAATGCCAACATCAATTGAAACAATGTCGCCGTCAACAATCTTGCGCTTTTTGGAAGGAACACCATGAATAACTTCATCATTTACGGAAATGCACGCAGCGCCGTCAAAACCTTCTGCGTACCAGGCCGGTTTACCGCCGTGACCAATAATAAACTCGCGGCACAAATCGTCAACATCGCGGGTGCTCATTCCGGCCTTTACCTGCGGCAAAACTTCATTGAACATTTGCGCCAAAAGCTTGCACGATTTACGGATGCCGTTAATTTGTGTTTCATTCTTAAGCCTAATCATATCTTTTCCTTAAAACGCGAAAAAAATAACCGCGTCTAATCTATATAAAATTTTACAAAAATTTACTTTTTCAAAAAGCCCTAAAATTGAAAAAAAACAGAACTTTTTCTACATTTCTGCATATTTTCGCCTGTACCGCGCCGGCACCGAAAGCTGCGAATCTAGCTGCAAAGCCTTGCGCAGACAAAGTGCCGCCGTGTCTTCGTCACCCAAACGGTCGTAAGCTTCGGACATGAGGCGAAGGAAAAATGCCTCATCCTTTTTGCCAAAGTTCAGGTCAAAGGCATCTTCCCACGCGTCAAGGGCAAGCTCATCGTCAATATTTCCGGCAAGCTGGGTGCGCAGCAGGTTGCGCGTCAAGCTCATAACTTCTGGAAAAAAATGCCTGAAATACGCATAGCTGTATTCCATGCGAATTATCTGCGCCAGAAGCAGATAGGCATCATAAAACTCATTTCTGAAAATAAGTTCTTCAGCAAGAATAAAGCCGCAGTCCATAAAATCTTCACGGGTAAACCAGCGCGAAAGAGAAAAATCAACGCGGCTTACAGACATTCGCTTGTATTCTTCAACCGCGTCATCTTCGCGCTGGTGCATCAAATCGAAAAATATAAGCTTGCACCGGCTTTCTTCGTCAGTGCGGCTTAACAGCCACAGTCGGTAATCAAAACTTTCCTCGTTTTTTGAGCCACGGTCGTAACGCGAAGCATAAATCGCGTCAACCATTGAACGCTGATGAGAATCAATTAATGTCTGGTAGGCTTTTAAAAGCCGCTGAAACTGCTGAGTGTCAGCGTTTTCACTTGAGGAAAGATCGGGATGTAATAATTTAGCCTTTCGTCGAAAAGCACTTTTTATTTCTGCAATGCTTGCAGAAGAAGAAATGCCTAGTATCTTGTAACAGTCTTCCACAAAAAAATCAGCCTATTTTTTTGCCAACTGCCACAGAATGTTCTGCGTTTTCAATTACTTCAAAATAATCAAGCTTTATGCCCTGATTTTCAAGCTGGTCCATCAAAACATTGCACATTTTGGTAGAAGAAAGACCGAATTTTAAAACCAGTGCACAGCCTTTTTTGCCGGCAGCACTTCCGCAGGAAGCAAAAACTTCGCTGATTTTTTTAACGGGCTTTGCACCAATAAACTGAACGGCAGGCACGGCAACGGCAATGTATTCATAATACGCAATGTGAAGGTTGTCCAGGGAATCGTGTACGGCATCAAAAATATCAACCTGATTGTCACGTGACTGAGCACCTTTAACAAGGTTTTGAAGAACTGTTTTATGTTTCGGATTATTGTTATCAAGTGTATGTAAAAGCAATGTGCGCATAAATTCCTCTTTTAAGCCATTTTATATAAATTTTCTATGTTTTCTTCCTTTACAACCAGAACAGAACAGTGTGCTTCCAGCAGAATCTGACGGTAAGAAGAAGAAATTACATCGCGGCTGTCTGAAGCTGCTTTCTGAAAAGCACCAAGCAAAATCAATTCCGCTTCAATTTCGTTTGCAGCCGCAACAACTTCGGCACAGACAGAACCTTTACGAATCTGGGTTTCAATTTTTATGCCTTTGGCAGCGGCAATATTTTCCGCATATTTTAAGTAACGCTCGCCGTCTTCAATCAAACGTTTTTCGCATTCTTCGCTTTCATCCTGAACCAGAAACTTGGTTAGCGTAAGGCGTTTTATTGTGGCAGTGTCTACAACGTATACAACTTTTACGTTGCATTTGTACAATTTGGCAAGCAAAATTCCGTACTGAACAGCGTGAATTGAAGCTTCAGAACTGTTTACAACAACTAAAACGTTTTTGAATAAAGTCTTAATCAAATTCAACTCCTGCTTTGTTTTGCCTTCAATGTTTTCAAAACAAAAACATTTTCGCGCTCGCGTTCTTCAAGAACACTTTCAATATAAATTTTTGTTTCGCGGGTTTGCGGAACAACCATTTTATCAAGCGCATTAACACGCCGCTGCGTTTTCTTAACTTCACCAGCCAGCCGCCATACAATCGTCCTGATTGACGCCATTTCAGTAAGCAGGCGAAGAAGTTCAAAAAACTCTACCATTACCTTGTCAGTATCAGCGTAGGAATCTAAAAACGAATAAAAAAGTTCGCGTTTTGGCAGCTGTACATCCATGGAAGAAAACTGCATTCCGCCTATAGTAATCTGTTTTTCGGTAAATTTATAATCGTAGCTAACAACACTGCTCATCTGTTCGGCACGGTCACCACCAACGGCTAAAAGCATGTTTTTCAATGCCGGATAAGCCCGTTCAATGGCTTTATCAATGTCACGTTCAAGCAGCTTAACCTGCTCTACCATGTGCATCAATTCCATTACCAGAATCTCGCGCTTCTGCTCCAAAAGTTCATAACCGTCCTGGGCAGTGCGAAGCTGTTCTTTTACCATCAAAAGGTTTGATTTTGTTGGCGCAATATTCAATTTTGCCATAAAAACCGCCTAATTTAAAAGAAAAATTAAACGAATGCAGGATTTTTCGCCTTCAGGAATAAATTCTGCATTCGCATGTTTTTTCAGTTTTCTTCTTTTGGAAGATATTTTTCAATATACTCGCTTTTAATGCGGTAAAGTTCGTTACGCGGCAAAAGCGAAAGAACCTTCCATCCAATATCCAAAGTCTGTTCAATCGTTCGGTTTTCAAACTCACCCTGTGTAAGGAACTCGCTTTCAAAAGCTTCGCCAAAACGCAGGTACATTTTGTCGCCGTCAGAAAGTTCTTCTTCACCAATAATTGAAGCAAGGTTACGGATGCTTTTTACTTTTGAATAAGCTGCAAAAAGCTGGCTTGAAACATCCTTATGGTCTTCGCGGGTCATTTTTGCACCGATACCGTCTTTCATAAGGCGGCTTAAGCTTGGCAAGCCTGCCACCGGCGGGTACATACCGCGCTGACTTAGTTCGCGGTCAAGTACAATCTGACCTTCAGTAATGTAACCGGTCAAGTCAGGAATCGGGTGCGAAATATCATCGTTCGGCATGGTCAAAATCGGAATCTGCGTAATTGAACCGTTCGAACCCTTGATTTTTCCGGCGCGTTCATAAAGTTCTGCAAGGTCAGAATACAGATAGCCAGGATAACCTTTGCGGCCAGGAACTTCACCACGTGTTGTAGAAATTTCGCGCAAGGCTTCGCAGTAGTTGGTCATGTCGGTCATTACAACCAGAACGTGCATACCTTTTTCGTATGCCAGATATTCAGCCGCAGTTAAGGCACAGCGCGGCGTAATGATACGTTCAATTGAAGGCGCATCGGCCAAAGACTGAAACATTACAACTTTGGAAAGAACACCAGACTGTTCAAAAGTATCAATAAAGAAACGGGCAACATCGTATTTAATACCCATTCCTGCAAAAACCATAACGAAGTTTTCATCCGAGTTACGGATTTTTGCCTGACGGATAATCTGTGCAGCAAGCTTGTTGTGAGGCAAACCGTTTCCACTAAAAATCGGCAGCTTCTGTCCGCGAATCAAAGTATTCATTCCGTCGATCGAACTGATACCGGTCTGAATAAAGTCGCGCGGATAAACGCGGGCATAAGGGTTAATAGGGTAACCGTTTACGTTAACCTTTTTAGAAGAAATAATTTCCGGATAACCGTCAATCGGTTTACCCAAACCGTTGAAAATACGTCCTAAAAGACCTTCGCTAACACGCAGTTCAAGAGGTGTTTCCAGAAATTCAACCGTTGTATTTTCAAGGTCAATACCACTGGTAGAACCAAAAATCTGTACGATTACGGCTTCTTCAGAAATATCAATAACACGACCGGTACGTTTTTCACCAGCACGGTCGCGAACTGCAACTGTTTCACCGTAAAATACGTCAGCGGTGCGCTTTACAACAACAATTGGCCCGTCAACAGAACTGACACCCCGATATTCTATTCCTTTCATCGCACTTCCACCTTGCGGTAAATCTTTTCTAATCCTTCAAACTGCTCAGTCATGTGACCAGTAATTGCAGTAATTTCACTTAATTTATCGTTTGCAACTGAAATTTTAATGCGAACAATTTCTTCGCGTACTGGCAGTGCCGTAACTTTTACCAAAGGCGCACCGCCTTTTATCAGCGCAAGCGACTTTTCGTAAAATTCCATAATAAGTGACAGAATCATTATCTGTTTTTCCGGCACAGAATAAACATCAATATCGTCAAATGCATTCTGCTGCAAGAAACCGTTTTTTATCATTTCAGCAATTACCAGAATCAGGCGATCTGCATCCGGCAACGCATCAGGACCAATCAGGCGGACAATCTGCTGCAGGCGCTGTTCACGTTTCAGCAAGTCCAAAGCCTGCTGGCGCACTTCTGCCCAGCGCGGGTCAAGTTTGTCCCACCAGCTGCGCACTTCATCGGCATATTCAGAATATGAATCAATCCAGCCGATAGCCGGATAGTGACGGGCGTTGGCAAGTTCGCGGTCAAGAGCCCAGAAACAGCGGATAAAGCGCTTGGTGTGCTGGGTAACAGGTTCACTAAAGTCGCCGCCTGGCGGTGAAACTGCACCAATAACAGAAACTGAACCTTCGTCACCGCACAATGAAGTTACGCGACCGGCACGTTCATAAAATTCGGCAAGACGTGTAGGCAGATATGCAGGGAAACCTTCTTCTGCCGGCATTTCTTCCATACGACCGGAAAGTTCGCGCAAAGCTTCTGCCCAGCGGCTGGTAGAGTCTGCCATAATTGCAACAGCCATACCCATATCGCGGTAATATTCCGCCAGCGTAATTCCCGAATAAAGTGAAACTTCGCGGGCAGCAACCGGCATGTTAGAAGTATTTGCAATCAAAATGGTACGTTCCATAAGGGAACGACCGGTTCTAGGGTCAATCAAAGTTGGAAATTCGGTCAGAACGTCAGTCATTTCGTTACCGCGTTCACCACAACCAATATAAACGATAATGTCAGCATCGCACCATTTTGCAATTGCATGCTGGGTCATGGTTTTGCCTGTACCAAAACCGCCAGGAATTGCCGCCGTACCGCCTTTTGACAACGGGAAGAAAACGTCAATTACGCGCTGACCTGTCATCAAAGGTTCTGTAACCGTTAATTTTTCTGCATAAGGGCGCGGCTTACGCACCGGCCAGTACTGTGCCAGAAAAATTTCTTCACCGCTGTCCGTTACGGCAACAGCTTCGTTAACTGTATATTCGCCTTTTGGCATAACTTTTGTAAGTTTTTTGCCACGCATTGCAGGCGGCACCATTATTTTGTGCACAACAGATGCAGTTTCCTGAACAGTACCGATAATTACGCCGGGTTTTATTTCATCACCGACAGAAAGAACAGGAGTAAATTCCCATTTCTTTTCTTCATCAATAGGGGTTGTACGTTCACCGGGCAGCAAAAAAGCGCCGGAAGCATTGTACATCGTTTCAAGCGGGCGCTGAATACCGTCGTAAATAGTACCAACCAAACCCGGTCCAAGGCGAAGCGAAAGCGGACGGTTATTGGAAACAACTTTTTCTCCAATCGCCATTCCCGTATCATCTTCGTAAACCTGAATGGTTGCAATTCCGTCTTTCAGACGAATAATTTCGCCAATAAGTTTTGCATTACCTACGTCAACAACGTCATAAAGACCGCAACCGTCAAGACCTTCAGCATAAACGATTGGTCCAGAAATTCTGGTAATTTTGCCTTCAATCATTGTGTCAATCTCCCGTCAAAAAGGGTGTTGGCAAGCTCAAATCGGCTTGAATCTAAAAGAGAATTTATAAGCTCGGTTATTGTAATTCTGCAGCGAATAAAACGGTCGTCAGTTTCAATTAACATGCCGTTGTAAATGCCTGTATCACGGGCAGCAGTTTCGTTAATCTGTTCGTATTTGCTAACTTTGCTGTCAGAAAATTCTTTTTTTACCAAATCTTTAATTGAAGCTTCGCTGAAACCGTGGTACGAAACTGAAAAATCTTTACCGGCAAGGGCACTTTTAAACCCCTGGGTAAATTTTGCTAATAATTCTATTTTTTTTGCCTCGCTTAAGGAAGCAATATAATTGTCAATGGCTGTATTAACCGCTGAATCTTCAAAAGAAACCAGGAAACGCTCTTTTTCAAGAGGCAAAGCAGCGGCTAAGTCGGTTTTGTAGCTTTCTAATTTTTTTGCATACAAAGCCTTTTTTTCGGCGGCAGTTTTTTCAATTTTTGCCTGATTTTCATCAAGCAAAACCTGCCCGTCAGTTTCGGCACGCTTGATAAGGCGTTCAGCCTTGCGGCGTGCATCTTCTTGTATCTCTTTATCTAAGATTTCCGTTGAACGAAATTCTTCCATTGTAAAACTCTCAAAAATTAAACAGAAATACCAATAGCTTCACGAATGGCATCTGTAAGGGTTTTCTTTCCTTCCAAATGCCCGTTAATGCCAGGAATTTCAACAATCAACGGAAATTTTCCCGTTTTTTGCCATTCACTCACTTCATCTTCAAGCATCGAAGAAACTTCTTCTGTTAAAATAAGCACTTTGACACGTTCCTCTGTTACCGGCATACCGGCAATTACGCCACCTTTTCCGGTAACACGGTTAAAGGAGTCAAGGGCTTCTGTACGGTTTACGACAACATCGCCCTGAACCCCAACCAGGTTGAAAGCCAAAACAAGTTCTCGTTCACCGATAACAAAGTATTGCACCGTGTCTTATCCTTACATGATGATAATAAGAAGTCCTACGAGGAATCCCCACAAACAGATACCTTCAGCAAGACCAACAAATGGAAGGGCTTTACCAGAAAGTTCAGCGTTTTCGGCCATAGCGCCCATAGCAGCAGAACCAATCTTACCAACAGCCATACCACCACCAATGCATCCAAAACCAACAGCAAAAGCAGCAGCAAAATACTTCAATGATGAACCGGCTGCAGCAGCAGTTGCTTCGTCACCAGTTGCAGCAAAAACAGCAGCACCAGCGAAACAAAGAAGAACAGCAAGAATGATTTTCTTAGCATTCATAGTCAATACTCCTAAACTACTTATATTTGAACTGGAAAGGTTTGAATTCAACGCCGGTTTCGTTAAAGAATTTTGAGAAAAACTCATAATACTGCAAACGAAGAACCTGAATTGCAACAATCATGCCTTCCAGAACAATAACAACAACATTTCCCAGCAGAATTACGGCAAAACCGCCAACACCGCCGACAAGTTTGTTCATTTCAAAAATAATGTAACCCAAAACAACATGTGCCAAGGCGAAGGCACCAACACGCAGGAAACTTACGGTGTTTGACAAATAGTTTGAAACAACTTCAAGCAGTTCAACTACACCTTCAATAATGCCTGCGAAAAGACCATTTTCAAAAACAGGCTTTTCATGTTCAAGCAGGCGTTCCAGCGGATGAGCAAAGAAAACGCCCAGAAGCGTAATGCCAATTACCACCCAGTCGTAAACTGCAATTTTATGCTTAAAGCCTGCAATGCGGATAGCCAGAACAACCACGTACCAGAAAAAACATGCACCGCAAAGTCCGGTTTTGCCAAAGAAAGCATTTCCGTATTTTTTAAGCGCAATGTTATTCATAAAGTTAAGTATAAGACCCAACGAGTTGATGACAAAACCAACCGAAAGCGTAAAACCAAAGAAAATGAAAACCAGAGCAAGGGTATCATCACTCGGCATAAGGTGCAAAATAGGCGCAAAAGCATTTTCCTTGCCAACAAACAAACCGGTAACAAAATAAGCGAAAGGCTTCAAAAGTTCGTCATTCGTAAAGAATTCACCGGTTAAAAGCCCCATTATCGTACTGGAAACACCAATGGAAATGAAAACCAGACCATATTTATTCCAGCCGCCAATTTTTACAAGATTAAAATGCAGCAGCAAACCGGCGATTACAAAAACAAGTCCCTGACCTGCATCACCAAACATAATACCGAAAAGCAATGTAAAGAAAATTGCAACAAACGGGGTCGGGTCAATCGTACCGTATTTAGGTGCACCGTAACTGAACAGAATGCCTTCAAAACTTTTTATGAACTTACCGTGAGAAAGTTTTACAGGCACTTCTTCCCTTCCGTTCCGCACAGCTGCAACTTCACTTGGCTGATACTGTCTTACGGCGATGCGGCCTTTTGTCAAGTTATCCAGTTCCTTTATTAAATTGTCACTTTCTGCAACAGGTATCCAGCCGGAAATTCTGTAAACAAGTTCAGTTGCTTCAAGCTTGTCACGTAAATTCTGCACCTGCATACCAATAGAAAACTGTTCCAGAAGCTTAAGAACATCTTCCGAATGTGTTTTCGCATAAGAAGTTCTTTCTTCTTCAAGCAATTTTATTGAAGCTTCCTGATTTGCAATTTCATTTTTCATGCCTTCAAGCATGTCATCAGGAATACCTTTGAAATCCTTTGGAATTTCCAGCTGAACAAAGCCGAATTTCTTCAGTTCCGTATCAAGGGCAAAACGTGCCTTGCGCGAACATGCTGCCATGATGCGGGATTTGTCTTCTCCAAGTGGAACAAGCGTTACGCGGTCACCCAAGGCCATCTGCAAATCTTCGTAAACAGCCGGATCAATTTTTCCGATGCGCATTGTAAGGAACGACAAATGTTCAAGTTCCGAATACGATACTTTAAGATTCGAAAAAGAAAGTGCTTCTTTATAAGCATCTTTTAATCTGTTTAATTCTTCTGCGGCCTTTAATTCGCGCTCACGCAATTCGTCTACAGCGCCAATTATTTCGCCAGCCTTTGCAAAATCATCATCACCCGGCGAAACCGCATTTTCAGAATAATCGTTTTTATCGCTGATATTTAAATACGAACGAACAACCTGAAGTTTTTCAAAAACATCACGAGAAGTGTTAGGAGAATTGGTTGAAGTATCATTCAGACGCGAATAAAACTGAAATACAGCTTTTTTTCCTAAATATTCAATAACCGAATCAACGTCCTCTTTCATAATCATCAATTCAATCAGACGCATGGGAGCTGTTTTTGCCATAATTTCTCCTGTTTTACTTTATTCAATTAACCGCCAAACTGACGGCACTGCAAAACTAATAGTTATCTTCCATTATAAAGCATTTTCTGCAAGAAAACTAAAAAAAATTGCAATTATTTTATTTTTTCCGGCTCAACATTCAGGCGCAAACCTTCAGCAGCACGGCGGATATAATCAAGTTCCTGCTGTTTTATTTTAAACCACGGTGCCAGCACCGCAGGCGAACAAGGGAAGCGGTGGAACATCTGGAGCGCACGCTTCTGGTTTGCAGCACGCGCAGAAGTTTGAATCCAGCGCGGATCAACATTCCAGACAACACCGTCTTCGTGGGGGTTCAAAAAAGCGGCATAACGCCAGTGCTGCCAGTCTTCGTAAGTATCAAGGGACTTGTTCAGAACTTCCAGCGCAGGTCCGGCAATCGGGTCTGTTTTTTGCCCGGCTTCACCAACCCATGCAAGGTACGGCACAACTTCTTCCGGCTTCATTTGAAAATAAACACGCAGGCGAATTGCCCAAACAATATTATCAATAATCAATTCTTCACTGATAAGTTTTTCAATGGCCGGTCTGTCTTCGCCGCGGTAATTCTGCACGGCCGTCCACAAATCTTTTACATACTGAACATCAAGATTGTGTTCGAAAGCCTTAACGTCAGCAATTTCTACAGGCTTGTTAAACCATGAAAGCTTTGTACCGCTGGTCATGGCAGCAACATTTGGCCATGCTTCATACTTTATGGTAGAAAATTTACCAATATCAACAATTTGCGGCATCGAAGCCTGACCGGTGCGCAATGCGAAATTTATTTTTTTTAAATTGGAATAATCAAAACGCCGCAAAAGTTGCAGCGCAACAGGATCGGGGTTAGAAAAAAGTGAAAGCAATTCGCAGAATTCCTGAATGAAACGATTCTGAGCATCGTTTTCAAGTTTCTGGGCGAGCAAGGCTTCCGGTATCATCGGCACTTCAGTTTCAAACACCAGCTGCCATAATTCTGCAAGGCTTTTTACTGCGAAAAGTTGATTTGCACGCTGACCAACAAACGACTTTGCAAGCCTTCCGCTGGTTTTGGCATAAACATAATCTGCTGCACTAGAACGATCCAACATAACAAAACCTTATCTGTTAAAAAGCAATTCTGTAAGCAACGAATTAAAAGCTTCTTTATTCTGGTTCCATGAACCAACTTCGGCACGATAAGACTCAACAGCAGAATTATATTCACTGTCACACTTTGCGCATTCAGAAGCGAGTTTTTTTTCTTCTTCTTTTACGATTTTTTCATAGGATTCTTTGTATAAAGTGTTCGCTTTTTCACGTACAGCACCAATACGCTTGTCGTATTCTTTCTGTGCATCAGCCATCAACTCGGCTGCTTGCCGTTCTACATCAAAAAGATGTTCAATAACGTTCTGATCTTCCATACAAAATTCCTTTTTACCAAAAAAAACAGCGAAAACCTTGAAAACCAAAGTCTTCGCTACAGCTATAATAATTTAAATTGCAACTAATTCTTCTTCATAACGGCACAAAACACTGTACACATCGCTTGGTGTTTTCTGTTCAAGAATGTCTTTATAAAAAGTTTCTTTTTCCAGCAATTGAGAAACGCGCTTCAAAGCCCGCAAATGTAATTCGTTATCATCCTGAGAAGAAATCAGCATAATAAACAATGTGACAGGCGCACCGTCAAGCGAATCAAAATCAATGCCGGTACGCGAAATACCGATTACACCATGAATTCCTTTAACGGCACTGGTTCTGCCATGCGGAACAGCAATGTTATGCATAATCCCGGTTGACATCTTTTCTTCTCGTGTAAAAACCGATTCAATAATCTCACTGCGGCTTACTTCCGGATGTTCCGCAGCGAACAACTCAACGAGCTCTTCAATAACTTCGTCTTTGTCATCGCTGCTTAAATCTACACAAATTGCCTTAGGAGAAAAAACTTCCTCAAGAATCATTAAAGCCTCTTATTCAGCGTTGTTCCACCATTCACCAGCAGATTCTTCTGTCTGGATGCTTGAAGTGTCAAGTTCTTTAGCAACTGGTGTTTTGTTCAAAATTGCAAGAACAAAGCTTGTAACGAAGAACAATGTTACAAGAACATAAGTTGTTTTTGTAAGGACATTTGCAGAACGAGAACCGAATGCCTGGCTTCCGTTTCCGCCGAAAAGTCCACCCATGCCGCTTTCTTCATTTTGCAAAAGCACAAGTACAACAAGTAAAAAACAAATAATAATAAAAGCAACTAAAAGAATTATGCTAACAACGCCCATAAAAATCTCCAAATTTGTAATTATTGCGATACTCCCTATTCTATAAAAAAAACAAAGTTGTTGCAACTGTTTGAATGTCAAAAATGCCAAACATCGGCAGAGACTAGGCATCGCCGCCAACAGTTTTGCCGCCCAAACCTCTGGAATTACGCCTTTCGTGCGCCATAAGTGCGTCAAAATCTGCTTTCGGGTCACAGTTTTCTTCTATATTAAGGGCGGTTTTATGCAGACGCCTTAAACAATCCGATTTTTCATTATAGCCCAGCTTGGATTTTTCAATGCAGTCGCTTAAAACCGATATGCTTTCGTCGTACACATTCAGCGGTACGGGAAAAGGATGTCCGTCTTTACCGCCGTGGGCAAAAGAAAAACGTGCCGGATCTTTAAAACGGCTTGGCGTACCGTAAATTACTTCGCTTACCAAAGTAAGTGCCTGCAGTGTGCGCGGTCCAAGCCCCTGGGTTAAAAGCAGGTCTTCAAATTTTTCACTCTGATTGCCGTAAGCAGTGGCAAGCACAGCGCCAAGACGTTTCAAATCTACATCCTGGGGCAAAACTTCGTGATGGGCAGGCATTACCAGCGTTTTATAGTCAGAACTAGTAATAATTCTGTTTTCTTCCCGTGCCGCAGGTTTTGGCACTTTATCACCGGCAAAAAGTTCCAGCTGTCCGGCCTCGCTTCCGTAATCCTTCAAAAGCCCCTTGTCTTCAAATATTCTGGAAGCTTCTGCAATTACTTTATCCGGCCGTTCTGCCGCAATGGTTAAAATGCTGCTGCGCGTATCTGCCGCGTTTTCATCGGTTAAATTCAAAATTGCACCGGCGTTTTCACCAACAACCGCTGCGTGCGGTTCATTTACAAAGGACTGCAAATCCAGCGAACACCAGTGATAGCGCCGCGCCGTCTGGGTTGCGCCGTTCATTCCCTGCTGAACAACCGCCCAGTTGCCAGTGTTTGTTACTATAAAATTGTGCTGGTAAAGCTGAAAACCGTCCTGCAGTGCCGTATTGTCAACTTTTGCACACAGTTTGCTGGCACGTACAAGTTCGTCACCGTTTAAACCGGTAGCATCACTTAAAAACAGCAGTTCGTCAGGGGTTTTTCTGGAATATTTACCGCGGCCGCCGCAAACGCAAATTCCAAGTTCGTGGGCACGAGGATTAAGGCCGCGCTTAAGTGCGTACATTACACTGGTAGTAATGCCGGAAGAATGCCAGTCCATGCCAAGCACCGCCCCAAGCGACTGAAACCACAAAGGGTCGCTAAGGCGCAGCAAAACTTCGTCCTTGCCATAATTCAGCACCAGCGATTCAATTATCAGCGTACCCAAATCGCGCATACGGTCTGCAAGCCATTTAGGCACCGTTCCGCTATGCAAAGGCAAATCAGCATGTCCCGTTCTTTTCATAATTTTTAAACTGAAGAATAGAAAAAAAATCAGGCTTTTTTCAATTTTTACCTTGAAAAAAGCCCGCTAAACAAAAAAGGCTGTCTGCATACAGCAGACAGTCACACCTTCTAAAAAAAACACAGAATTATTCAATAATAAATTTATCTTTTCCAGCTCCACATTCCGGGCATTTATAATCAGCAGGAACGTCGGCCCATGCGGTGCCTGGTGCTACATTGCCTTTTGCATCACCTTCGTCTTTATCGTAAACATGTCCACAATTGTCGCACTGCATTCTTTCCATGACAAACTCCTTTATTAATTCAATTGGTTTATTCTTTCAAGAAAAAACACCAAAGTAGATATTTCTATTATAAGCGTAAAAAGAAATACTGCAAGTGGCTTTTTGCTTTTTTGCCAAAATTTTCAGGCAAAAACCGGTTTTTACGGTACATTCAGCAAGGCAAATCTTTAAAATCTCCAGTACGTTTTTCTAAAAATTCTAATTTTGCTTTGCAAATGAAGTAAGTGGCATTATAATGTCACTGTATTTTCAGTTTTTTTCAAATTTTACTTTCTTACAGGAAAAATTGTGGAAACAAAGCAGATAAAAATAAGCATTACGACTTTTTTCAGGATTTCGCTGTACCTTGTAGGAATCTTCGCATCTCTGATTCTGTTTGCGGCAACAACAATGTCGCAGTACCGGGGAATGATTAAGGATGCCCAGTTTAATTTGGAAAACAACGCCCGCTTTGTGGCAAACAGCGTAAGCAAAACCCTTGAATTCTACAAAAATCAGACATCAGTTACCGGGCACATGCCGGCATTCAGTGAGGAAGGAACGAATTCTGAAATTAAGCAGCAGATTTTGAAAAACATGACCGGCACTTACGAATTCAACAGAGCAGACATACTGGACGACAACGGCTATTCCATGAGCAGCGGAAAATTTGTCGGCGACCGGGATTTTTTCATACAGGCGCAAAACGGCAACGTGTTCATAACAGTTCCGGTTGAAGAAACGAACAGAGCAGAAAACATTCAGAACATAATAATCAGCGTACCAATCTGGAAAAATCAGGAAAATCCGCAGACCATTGGTGCAATTTACTTTGAACTGGCTTCAAAAACAATTTACGATTCCGTTATTTTTGCAAAGGCAAATCCCCAGGCACGGTTTGCAATTTTTGACCGTTACTTTACGCCGCTGATGGCAGAAGGCGGACAGCTTTCCGAAGCGCAGGAAATTATGGGCGCAGTTAAAAAGAACGGTCAGGCATCATTTATAGAAAAAAAAGGGCTGAAAGGAAATTCGGCAATATTTGCGCGCAGCACAATTGAAAACACGGACGGCTGGCAGATTGTGATTTACACGCCAACTGCAAGCATTTTAAAAGGCTTTCATAAAATGGTGCAGGCAAGAATATACAGCCTTTTAATTTTAATCATCATTACCGAACTGACGGTTTCAATTATAAACAGAAAAGTGTGCAAGCCGATTATACAGACCTGCCAGCAGCTGGAAAAAGCCGCCAACGGCAACCTTACCAGCCTTTCGCTGGAAGAAACCTTTGTTGCCGAAGCCGACAGAATTGAAAAATCGGCCAGCAAGCTTATAGACAAGCTGAACATTTCGATTGCCCTAGAAGAAGATTTCGGCAACAGTTCAACGCTGAGCGACTTAATTTCAACTTCTGTCCTTAAAACGATTTTAAGCTTTTACAAAACGTCCCAGTATGAAGGCCTGAACCTGATTTTAAGCGAAAGCAACGGTGCTTTTCTGATGGATTCAAGCCCGATAAGCGGTAATATAGCACCACTTCGCAGTGACTTGCCGCCGATAAAATCGATAAAAGTTGAATCACGCATCATCGGCACAATTGAATTTCAGCTTGCAGAAAACAGCAGGGTAAACGAAATTGAAGCACGTCAGATAATTGCCAGCATCGGCGAACAGCTTTCGCTTTTTGCCGAATCCAATTACCGGCACAGTTTGTACCATAAATCCCAGGTGGCAAAATTGCAGCGCAGTTTGGGCGGCCTTGCAAGGGCAAACACAAAGATTTTAAACGTGCTCAACCCGCTTATTGCCAGATTTTCAGAAACGCCAAGCGAAGAATTTTTAAGCATGTCGCCGCTTAAACTGGAAAAAGAAAAAATCGGCGTAATAAGTTCACTGCGCCAGATTACCGGCCAGATAGACCGGGCCGTAGAAACTTCCGTAAGAAGCGAACTTGTAAGCAGCCTAACCGAAGCGCCCTACACGATTGAAGAACTTGTAAGTTCGGTTAAAAAAATTGAACTGCCCGAACTGCCGCACACAAAATATACTATAAACGTGCAGGCAAGCCCCGTTTTGCCCAAAGCTTTGTTTGGCGACATAAAATACATTACGCGCCTTATAATGTGGAATGAAGAAATTATTTTGAAAAACGGTGAAACCAACGCAGTAAGCGTAAATATTGATGCATCAAAGGGAACTTACAACTGCAACTTGCAAATTACGCTGAAAAACAGCATAACGCGCTTTTCTGTCCAGTACATGCAGCGCATAAAAGCCTATCTTAACGGCGATTTTATGGCGTTTGGCGAAACGGAAAATTTAAGCAACGTAAGCTGGCGTTTAATTTCAATTATCCGCATTGTAAAAATGCACAACGGCAAAATTGAAATAAACCAGGACGAACAGAACGGCGTAAAAATTGAAATAATGTTGCCGCAAGTAGAAGTCAGCAAGGAATAATATGAACAAAGAACAGATAATTGCCGGACAGATTGAATCAATTCAGGAAAAAATAAGCCAGATTGACCAGATTAGCAATGGCGAATGCACCCACATCACCGGGCCGCTGCGCAAATCAATTGGAGAACTGGTAGAAAACCTTAGCCTTACAGACCAGCGTTTTGACATTAACAATTTTTCTTCAGTTTACAAAACCGTCAACAGAATTCTTGAGCAGAACGAACGGAATAAATACGGCACAATCTGCGGCAACGTAAAAAGAATGCAGCTTATAAACCAGACCATCGGATTTCCCAATGGTACGAAGGTTTTGGGAAAATTTTTCGGCGGAATAAAACCGCTTCTGGACGAAGACGAAATTATAGCAACCCCGGGCGGCGACATTTTTTTAATAATATGCAAAACGGAACATATTGAAGTTCTGCTGAATTATTTTGAAGACAAGAAGATTTTTTACGACAACGACAAAGCCGTAGCAGTAGAAAGCATTTTAACAGTAAACCGCACGCTTGAACGGTACAAAACTTTTATTGACGTGATGAACGGCCTTGTACCAATCGTAAATTACGCAAAGGAAATTTCAAGACAGAAAGGCAACGGGTTTACGCCTAACAGAAAAAACTTTGTGCTTTACGTAGACGACAAGGTTGACGAAGCCTTAAGGCAAAGTCAGGTAATAGAAACTATTTTTTCCGTTGCGCTGCTGAACAACGAGTTTATGGTTTATTACCAGCCGAAAGTTGATTTGCGCAATTACACGCTTACAGGCGCCGAAGCCCTTTGCAGATGGAACCACGACGGAAAAATGATTTTCCCGGATCAGTTCATTCCCGTTCTGGAAAAAAACAACAGCATTTCTGACCTTGATTTTTACATGATAGAAAACGTCTGCGCTGACATTCGCCAGTGGCTGGATGAAGGCCGGAAGATGGTTCAAATTTCTATAAACTTATCAAGGGGCAGCATAACCCAGCCAAATTTGGCAGAACGCATTCTTAAAATTATTGATAAATACAACGTTCCGCACAAATACATTCAGATTGAACTTACAGAAACCAGCAATGACGTAAAGTTTGCAGACCTGCAAAGCATTGCAAACGCGCTTCGCAACGCAAACATAAGCATTGCAATTGACGATTTCGGCATCGGCTACTCGTCACTAAGCCTCATCCGCTACCTGCCGTGGAACATGGTAAAAATTGACAAGTCGCTTCTGCACGAAAACGAAAACCCGGACGAAGACCAGCATCTGGTATTCAAGTCGGTTGTGGCAATGGTGCAAACTTTGGGCATTGAGTGCATTGTAGAAGGCGTTGAAGACGTTGCAGACATTCAGCTGCTTAAGGAAAATAACTGCTATCTGGCACAAGGCTATTATTTTGACAAGCCCCTGTCCAAAATGGATTTTTATAACCGGCTTAACGCCCTGTAAACTGCGCTGCGGACTAGTATTCTTTTAACGGCAGCGAACCGCCGCTTTTGTGAACAGACCTTACAAAATCGAAAGTTGCCTTTTCACCTTTTTCAGCAAGCATGTCAAGCAGAAATTCCAGTTTTGCCGCGGTCTGGGCGTGCATAAGGTGCCTGCCCCTGCCACGCAGAAAATAGTTCAAAGTATCGCGGTCAGTGTATTTTTTGCCGTTATAAACTTTGGAAGCAGCAATTCTGTCGCAGAACATTTCTATTATGTAGTTTTCGTCCATCGGAACAGGTTCAACCTGCTTTGTAACGCAGTTGTAATCTGTCCAGTATTCAAAATGGTGCTTGTTGTGCCCTTTGTGGTGCATCCATGCCCGGCTAAAACCGTTGGTTTCCCGTTCCATTTCGTTAGGCGACCTTGTACCCTGATAATATTTTGCACCGGGAACAAATTCAATTGGAAGATATTTGGACAAATCGTGGCCAAGCCCCTGAAAAAATATGCCGCATCTGGCACAGTGAATGATAACCATGTGCCGGTGTCTGGTAATTGTACGGAAATGTCTGTAAGCCGAAATAAGATTCAAATTGTTACCCTGAAAAACGTACTAAATGGAAGAAACTGAACATATTCTGCGCGCTGTGAAAAAGCCCAGAAAAACCATGACCAGCCCCAAAACAAGGCTAAGCGCGCTGTAAGTAACGCCCAAAACAAAAGCACCATTTTTAATTAAATTGTAACTTTCTAGCGAAAATGTTGAAAAAGTAGTAAAACCGCCGCAAAAGCCGGTTTTTAAAAGCAAAACTGAAGAATTTTTAAAGTTTTTTTCGCTGCCAAGCCCGGTAATAAAACCAATTAAAAAACTGCCAAGCAAATTGCACAAAAACGTTTGCAGCGGAAAACCCTTGAAAGGCAAAAAACTGAATGCATACCGCAGCATAGAACCAGCTGCGCCGCCAAAAGCAACAAATAAAAAATTTTTTAATACAAGCATGAAAACAATTTAAACAATTTTCACGTATTTTTGCAATATTTTTACAAGCCGGAATGACAGGTTTTGAAAAATACGCCGGGTTAAAGCGTGCTGACGATTTAACCCAATGCATTCGCCGTTTTTATGACTGGCAACAAACCATAATTTCAAAAAAACTTCCTGTATTTTTTAGCAATTAAAAGCCTTTTTAAACTCCTTAAAAACATAAAAAATGCGCCGCTTTCAGGCATTCCTTCAATAAAAATGCCCAAAAACAGCGCCCTGCCCCACCCAAACCGGCGCACATTTTTTTAGCCTTTTTTAAATTACAGCTTTATTGTCAGCAAACCATGCCGGTGCAAAATTCAGGCGGCTTTTTAACTGCAAAAAACGCAAATAACCTTTCCGCCTGCAAAATGCAAAATCCTGTGCCGAGCGGATTTTAATGCAAAAATCCAGCCACTGTTTTACAGGAATGCCGTACCGGGTGCACAAAAATCTGGACGTAATTTTTCCGTAAACTTTGGCAAAGGCACTTTTGCACTTTTCACCAGCCGCACGCAAAAATTTCGGCAACCTAAATCTGCCCGTTTCTTCGGCTGCACTAATATTGCCAATCACCTTTGAATGTTCTTCAAGCACCGCGTAAGTTTCTGCATAGGTTCTGGCAATTTCGTATTTTCTCACCAGTTCCTGCGGCATGCAGCCGGCAAACTGTGCCAAAGTGTCAGCGTCCGGGGCATTGCCGTTTTGCACACCATTTTTGCTGAAAAGCGAAGCAAAAGAACGTTCCACATCGTGGTACAAAAATTCAAATGTTGGCGAAAAATTCTTGCTTGTGGCAATTTTTCGCAAGATTCGTGCGGTATTAAACGCGCCGGCAAGAGCCGTGTGGCGTTTGCCCACAAACTGGCAGCGGGAAAGCTGCAATGCAGAATCAAAAGAAACGGCATTTTTCGCCTGCAAAATATCGCCGAAAGTTTTCTGCAAATCAACAAAAGTCTTTAACGGTTCCAAAAGGTCGTAACGGTGCCGGGCTTTTGCGCTTATTTCGTCCCAAATCTGTTTATAGTCCTGTTCACTCCAGCAGTAAGTACTTACGTCTTCTGCGCCCAGCCAGTTGCAGTATTCGCTGAACACGCTTACAAAATCTTTTGCGTCTTCAAGCATTTTGCCGGTAATGCCGGTAAGCTGGGTTGTTGCCAAAGAAAGACAGCAGTACGAGGGTTTTACCAAAGCCAGAAAAGTGCTTTCAATGTTGTAGTTTTCGTCAAGCATAACTGCGCCAAATTGAATAATTTCGTGACTAAGCAAAGGCAAAAAGCGGCGCTGTTTTGGTGAAAGTTCAGCCATTTCAATGTTAATGCAAACGTGTTTCATAATTTTCCCCCTGTGCTTTTTAGACAAAGCTTTTAAGTTTTGCAAACCATTCACGGTTTGCTGCCGTTGATAACAGCACTATAAAACGGGGAAAGTATAAAAAAACGATACTGCAAAAAATATTTTTAAATTTTTTACCAAATCATCAGAAACCTTGATTTTCCCAGGAACGGAAAAAATCAAGGTTATTTCATCTGGTCAGTAAGCCACTGCAAAAAGTCGCCCTTTGCCATTGATTTTGCAAAAATTGCACCCTGTATGCAGTCGCACTTGCAAAGAGAAAGAAGAGACAATTGTTCTTTTGTATCAACGCCCTTAATTCCTGTGCGGCTGGCAAAAACTTTTGCCATTTCAAAGGCATTTTTAAGAATAGTGTGCTGGTTTTGGGAGTTAACAACATTTTTAACCAAATCCTTGTCAAGCTTGAACATGGCAAGCGGGAAGCACTGAAAACTTGCAGATATTGAGCACTTGCCGCCAAAATTGGCGAGCGAACACAAAAAGCCGCGTTTGTTCAGCAGTTCAATTACGCTGGCAATTTTAACCGAATCTTTTTCAAGCGTTTCGCGGAATTCAATTATTATCTGGTCGCGGCTTACGTTGTACTGTTCACAAATTGCGGCATAATCTTCCACAAAATCATTCCGCAGCATTGAAACAATTGAAGTATTAACGCAAACCTGCAATTCAATGGCGTAGTTTTCTTTTACGCGCTTAATAAAACGGCAAACTTCCCTGAAAATGTGGCGGTCAAGGTCAACAATCTTTCCGTTCTGTTCAAAAATCGGTATAAACTCTTTTGCTTCAGAAAAAACTTCACCAGACCGGCACCAGCTGGCAATTGCTTCAACCATTACCCTGCCGTTTTCGGTTCTGGCACTAAGAATATTTTTCAAATCGTCAGTGTTTTCTAGGCCGTTTTCAGTTTGCAAAAGCCGTGCAACGGGCTGAAAATATACATCAATTTCACCCTTTTGCAGCGCCTGTTCAATCTGGGTTTCAAGATGCAGGCTGCGGTCTTTCTGCTGGCGCATGGTTTCTGTAAAGAAAGTAAGCGAACCGCCCTGTTTTTCACGGCTTGCACCCAGTGCCACGTTTGCACAGTTCATAATCTGCTCAAGCGGCATCGTTACATCGTCAATAACCATAACGCCAACCAGCACTTCCGGCGAATACTGTTCATTTTTGTGGTCAAAAAAACGCACCAGATTTTTTACGTAAGATTCGTATTCCTGCAAATTTTCATGCTGGTTTGTAAAACGTTTAAGCGAACAGAAAATATCTGCACTTACGCGGCAGAAAACTTCATCATTTTTAAGCATACGAGAAGTAAAGTCCGCAGCGTTGCGCAGCAGTTCATCACCAACGTCAAAACCGAACACATCGTTTATGTACTTAAAATTGCGCATGTCGCTAAAAGCAAGCATATATTCGTTGGGTTCGGCCGTTGCCAGAATGCGCTTTGCTTCGCGCTTGAAACCTTCAAAATTCAAATAGCCGGTTAAAGTATCGTAATAGGCACTGGCTTCGTTTTGCAGAGCAAGTACGTTGCGGCTAATCTGGCTGCGGATTGCCGTTGCAAGACTTGTTAAAACCGGCAGGCTGTGCTTGTTTCGCTTCAGGTTTTTAAAAGAAACAAGCCCAATCGGCTTATTGTCGCTCATAACGGGCAATATGCAGACAGAATCAATCTGGTTGTCCTTATAGAATTCGTAAAGCCCCGGAACTTTTTCTTTTATTTCATCATCGTTTTCAACATAAATAATTGAATCGGTACCAAGGGTTTCGTTTATTTTGTCCAAAATGGCATAAGGTATGCGCATTTTGGAATTCTGCTGGTGCAAAACGACATGTTCTTCTATTAAATTAACGTCTTTCGTGCTCTGGTTTTCGGAATTTGGGGCAACGTAGCTTATCATGCCCAAATCGCCTTCAAAGCTTAGCACCATGCCGCCATCGGCATTAAAAAATTCGCAGACAATTTCAAGAATCTTTTGTATTGAAGAAACGACGTTTTCCGTCAGTTTAAAATCCGGGCGCATGCAGCGCATGAACAGGTTTCGTTCTTCAACACCCTGCTGGTATTTTTCAATTAAGTCACCGCGGCTTGAAATGTCAGCAAGCATCTGCATTTCAAGCTTACGGCCGTTTTTCTGTAAGCGGCGGCCTTTAAGCAGGTATTCGCGGCCTGTAATTTCGTTCTGCACATTGTCAATGTAAAATTTTTCTTCCTGCCATGTAACATCACGGCAGCCGGGGCAAGGCGTGTTACGCTGGTGCATAACCTGATAGCACTTTTTGCCGTGCCAGTCGCCCCAAATTTTCTGGCATTTTTCAGGATTTTTCATTTTAAAGTCTACGATGTCATAGGTTTCCAAATCGTAAACCATAAAAATATCATCACTGCTTTCAAGCATCAGTTCTTCTGCATAATTAATGGTACGGTTTTCTACAAGCCACATTAAGCCCATAAAAGGTTCCGTAAGCATTTCATTGTCTATAAAAATGTGGCTGCTGCGGTCATTAAGGCTTTTTGGCAGGGCGGCAATCTGGCTGTTTTTTGCCACAGCATTCTGTTCAAGGGAAGGATTGTAAAAAACGTAATTGTTTTTGCCGGTAGTTTTGGCTTTATAAAGGGCAAGGTCTGCCTGTTTGTACAAAGTGTCAAAATCGTGCAGTGTGTTGCCGGCAATTGTAATGCCAACGCTGCCGCCAAGACGCTTGCTGTTGCTTCTGCCAATAAAATTGGAATTAAGCCGCTTTATGAAAGAATCAAAAATATCCGTCAAAGGTTCGGTATTTGCTTCAAGCGGAAGGTAAATTAAAAATTCGTCACCGCCAATGCGGCCGCAGATGCCGTCCGTAAAGTGTTCGTCTATGCAGTGCGCAAAGGCTTTTATCATGCGGTCGCCTTCGTCATGCCCCCAGCGGTCGTTAATCTGCTTCAGGCCGTCCATGTCCAGCAGGGCAAAAGCCGCGCTGCCCGTAAGCACGTCCAACGAACGCCCGATATGCTGGTTTGCAGCCCCGCGGTTAAGAAGGCCTGTCAGGCTGTCTTTTTCGGCCATGTTTAAAAGGCTCATTTCCTTTTCTTTTTGCCGCGTAATGTCAAAAAATTCAATGAATGCAATTGTGTGAGAATCGAAAGTGTCCTGCAAAAGCTGAACGGTCATCTGAAGCCACAATGGTTCACCATTGGGGAAATGTCCGTGATAAATATCATAGTAGTCGTATTTGCGGCTGGCAAAGTTATCAAGAAGGATTTTGGAAATGTTTTCATCGCTGATTTTTTTATGACCGGAAGTTTCCAGATCCAGCGGCGCAAGCAGAGTGCACAAATCGTTGGTGTGCATTGCAGACAAATCAAAATCTTCTTCTATTAAATAGCACTGCAAGGATTCAATTTTGTCACTTGTAAGGTCAATAATGCAGTAACTGCTTTCCTGCCGCATGGCTCGTGCCAGCGTAGTTTTCTTAAAGCGTTCGTAAATAACGGACTGCATGTGCTGTTCGGTAACGTTTTCAATTGTTACGATTGCCCTGACAGGCACGGATTTTTCGAATATGGTTACAAAAGAAAGGTGAACCCAGATGGACTTTACGTTTTGAAGGTGGGCATTGTTATTGATGAAAAATTCACCGCTGCCGAATTTTTCGCCGGAATAAATGCTTTCTACAAACTTCCTGAACCTTTTCTGGGTTTCTGCGTCAAAAACAGGAAACATCAGCCCGTAAATGCTTTCGGGCGCATCAAGAAGAACTTCCTTTATGTCAAGCCTTTTGGCCAAGTCTTCCGGAAACCTGAAAAGCCCCAGGGCAAGGTCAAAATAGCATATTGCCTTGCCCATTTTTTCAAGGGCTATGCTGTTTTCTTCCTTTATCTTCTGTATCTGCAAGTTTTTAAGGTTCAGTTTTTTCTGGGTTTCGTGGTGCCATATTGTTTCTACCACAACGGCAATTAAAACACCAATAACAGAAATGCTGAAAAGAACCCAGAAGTTGAAAAGCGCAAACATGCGGTAAGAACCTGCCGAATACCAGCGGCGGTCTTTGCCCATCCAGCGCGAAAAAATCTTTTCCAAGGTACCGTCATTGTCCATCGCCACAAGAGCAAGATCAATCAGCTGGGCAAGTTCCCTGCCGTCTGCAGAACATGCAAAAGAATAGGTAACGTCTTCCAGCGGTTCGTTTGATATTTTAATGTCTTTGAAAAACTTGGTATTGGAAAGTGAAAGTGCCGTGCGCTGGGGCATTATTGCCATGCTGCACAAACCGCTGGTAACAGCTTGCATCGCTTCACGGTAACTGTTAAAAAACACTACCTGACTTTCTAGCCCCATCTGCTGGAGTTTCAGCATGACAGGGTCGCCCTTTACAACGGCCAGCACTTTGTTTGCCCAGCCTGTAATGCGGTAACTGTTCACCACGTTGCCGCAGGCAATGTAAATGTCGCTTTCAATTGGTTTTGTAAGCAGAATGTCTTCGGCATTGGGGGCTGAAAGGCTGATGCCGGAAACAACGTCATAAGTGCCGTTAAGCCCGTTCAGTGCATTTTCAAGGGTAACCGGTTCAAAATTAATGTTGCATTGCAGGCGTTCTGCAACTGCCTTTAAAACTTCTATATTATAGCCGGTGGGCTTGTTTCTGCTGTCGTTATAACTGTATGGCGGCTGAACTACATAGGCCGCATTTATTGTACTGGAATACTGTATTTTTTTTACAGGCAGAAAACCGTGTATTGCAATTCGCCATACGAAAAAAGGAACGATTTGAAGGATAACCAGTAAAGAGAAAATTACTATGATGGTTTTTACATAACGGAGTTTCATAATGCTACGGTTAAAAATTATAACACACTTTTAATTAAAGTGAAAAAAATTTGCAGCCCGCAAGAAAAATTATGCATTTTTACTGGTATTTCTGTTCTGCGTCCTTAAAGGCGGAAGTATCTACGCCCAAAGCCCGTAAATTGTTTAACCCTGCGTTAAAAAGCAGTTTATGGGCAAGCTGCTTGTCACCAATAAAGTTATTGCTTATAACCAGCTGAATAAGGCCAACAGTAAAAATATACATGTTAAGCAAAAAATCCCTGGATTTTTCCATGTCAAGATTAACGCTTTCAGAAATGCTTTTTACGATTTGAAGTATGCGCGGATTGTGTTCGTATTCGCAGCTTAAAAGGATTTTCTGCTTGCAGTAATCATCATAAATAAAAAATTCCATCAGGTTAGGCATATCGTAGGAAAGGTCTACAAGCATTTCGCAGCAGCGTTCCAGAATGTATTTTGGCGGTTCAAATGCAGCAGAAAGTTTCTGCCATACAAAGGCAATTGCCGCCTTGGAAAGTTCCTGCCTAAGCTGTTCCATTCCGCCGAAATGCCAGGAAATAGGCTGGGTTGAACAGCCCAGATAAGCAGCAAGGCTTTTTATGTTTATAGAATCCTTTCCTTCGTCAATAATCATCTGCAAAGCAGCTTCAAGTATCCGTTCTTTCTTTATTTTTGGTGTAGTTGGCATGATATTTCCTATAGATTTATTCCGTAAATGTCCGTTAATTATAGTTTAAGAAGCGCCGTTAGTAAATAATTTTGTAAAATCAACGGTTTTTTATGTTTTATTTCATTTACGGTGCAAAAACCAAACATTTGGTTTATAATCGTTAGCAGAGGTACACATGAATTCTTTAAGGACAAAACTCATTCTCTGCATTCTGCTTACGGCACTGGCATGCTGTTTTGCAGTTGGTATTTTTACTTATTTCAACGCCAAATCGCTGCTTATTACAGACACTGAAACAATTCTGAATGAAAAGGCAGATTCTGCTTCAAAGCAGGTAAAGGCAAACATTGATACTGAATTTGAAAAAATCAAGGATTTTGCAAAGCTTCCGGCCGTTACTTCTATGAACTACACGGCAGAAGAATTTGCTGCCCATAAAGACTGCGTAGACAAGGGTGCAATTTTCTACCCTGTTTATTCTACCCAGCCGGAAAAATACGAAAACATTGCATTTTACGACAAAAACGGCTACGCAGCCCAGCCGGGCGGAAACGTAATTCAGGTAGACCGGCCTTATGTTACCATTCCGTGCGGTACAGGCAAAGACTACGTTCAGGATCCGTTCGTTTCTCCCGTAAACAACCAGATGCTTATGATTCTTTCTACCGTTGTAAAAGACGACGCGGGAAACGCAATTGGGTGCATGGTAGACCTGCTTAGGGGCAACGTAATAAACACCATTACCGAAGGCATTTTTATGAACGGGGAAATCAAGCCCGTTATCGTAAACAAGAAAACAAAGAAAATCCTTTCTACCTTATCAAGCGACGTAAATATGGAAGAATATGCAGATTTTCTGTTTGACAACCTTTCGGACAGAATGACGGTTTACAATGATTATCTGGAAGGCAAAAAGAAAGTAGGCCTTATAAAAGACGTTGAAGGCTATGACTGGGCCATTGTTTGTGAAGCACCTTACAAGGCTTTTTTCGGTTCGCTTTCAAGCTTAAGGATGTTCATCATTTTTATCGGAACGCTGGTTGCCATTGTTGCCATGGTTCTCGGTACGCTTTTCCTTTCTTCCGTAATAAAGCCGCTAAAAACCCTCAGTGCTTCAATAAACGAAATTTCTTCCGGAAATGCGGATTTAACCAAGCGCATTGAAAACAAGACTTCGGACGAAGTTGGCGACATTATCAACGGGTTCAACTCTTTTATAGAAAAACTGCAGACCATTGTTGCGGAACTTAAGCACCAGAAAAACGACCTTGTTTCTGCAACTTCAAAGCTTGAATCGGCTACGTCGGACACAAGTTCTTCAATTACGCAGATGATTGCCAACATTGAAAGTACCCATACGCAGGTTGGCAAAACCTTTGAAAGCGTGGCAGATACTTCGGCCGCAGTTAACCAGATTGCGTCCAACATTTCTTCCCTTGGAAGAATGGTCAACAATCAGTCGGCAGGCGAACAGTCGGCATCGGCTGCAATTGAAGAAATGCTCAGCAACATCAATTCCGTAACTCATTCAATGGACATAATGGCCAGTGCTTTTTCCGATTTGTACGGCATTATTGTTGAAGGTTCAAGAAACCAGAAGCTGCTGAATGAAAAAATAGTTAAGATTGAAGAACAGTCTAAGGCGCTGGAAGAAGCAAACAAGGTTATTGCAAGCATTGCATCGCAAACCAATCTGCTTGCAATGAATGCAGCCATTGAATCGGCACACGCCGGTAATGCCGGTAAGGGTTTTGCCGTTGTTGCAGACGAAATCCGCAAACTTTCAGAAAGCTCTACAACCCAGTCAAAATCAATTTCCGACAACTTGAATTCCGTTGTTTCTACAATTGCCGAAGCAACTGCAACTTCCAACATAACAAGCAAAACTTTTGCCACCGTAACGGAACTGGTTCAGAAAGTTAATGACCTTGTCGTTCAGATGAAACAGGCAATGACGGAACAGAATGCAAGTTCAATGATGGTTAATCAGGCCTTGCAGTCCATGAAAGACAACAACATTGAAGTTAGAACGGCTTCTACCGAAATGAATGCCGGAAACAAGGCAATTCTGGATCAGGTTAACATGCTCCAGAATACGGCAACGGAAATCAGAACTTCAATGGAAGAAATGACTGTCGGCGCACAGAAAATCAATGATACGGGTTCTAAACTTTCAGAAGTTTTCACCAAGCTTTCCGAAAGCATTAACAAAATTGGCGAGCAGATAGACTTGTTCAAGGTTTAAGCCCTGCGCATCTTGTCCGTTTACCCTGCACGGAGAGCAAGTCTCGCCGTGCAAGATTTTAAGACTTTTCCTGCAACATAGCACAAATGTGTCAAAAAAGGGGCTGCCCAAATGCATAAATTATAGTGTCATTCCGAACCTGATTCGGAATCTCTACACTGTAATAGATGCTGAAAAAAAATTCAGCATGACAAAACTTATTGGACAGCCCCTTGAACGCGCTTATTCTTCTTCGTCCTTTTCTGCGGCAATTTTGGTCTGCAAGGCGTACCAGTCTACCCTGCGCGTCAGCCACATTAAAATGAACACAACCACAAAAAGCCCGATACTGCCAATCAGCAGTGCGTAGTCTTCTGCCTGCAACGTGCCAAACAGGAAAACATAGGAAATTAACTGAATGAGCGAAAGCAGCCCGGCCCATTTCAAATCCCTGAACACGCCGGACGTGTAAAAGAACGTACTGAAACAAACCGCTGCCGCAGAAATGAAATAGCTTGCAAAAAAACTTAAATGTTCACTTATTGAAAGCAGCAGAAGATAAAAAAGCACGTCAACAACACCAATAAGACAATACTGTATCGGGTGTACGTTCTTTTTTAAGAAAAGGTCGCACAAAAACAGTGCAATAAAAGGCACCATAAGGAACAGAATGCCGTATTTTACGCTGCGCGTAGTTTTCTGGTAACTGTCTACGGGAATAACCAGCTGGGCGCGCAGGCAGTTTGAATCAACTTCCACGTTTCCGTCATTGTCGTAAGAAATGTAATCGCGGCTGCCGGAAAAAAGCGAAGCATTTTCGCTTGCATTCCATGCGTGGCTGAAATTAGTAGAAAGCCCCGGAACATTCCACAGGGCTTCAAAGCCGTAATCTGTAACGGTGCGTTCGTTTGGCAGCCAGCTGCCGCTAAAGCCCGGCGTTGCCCAGCTTGAAATCATCTTGAAATTGTTTTCGCCTGCAATCGGTATAATGTCTATGTATTTTGTGCCCTGCAATTCCAAATTTGAATTAAGCGTAAAGTTTGCATTGAAAAAGCTTTGGGGCAAATTATAGTAAACGGTAGAAGAAAAAGGCGTAATGTCGCTGAATTTAACTTCGCTTTGGCTTAAAACATTACCGGCAACTTCAATTTGCGGCAGGCTTTTTAAGCTTTTGCTGTTGCCCATGCCCAAAAGCAGCAGGCATTCATCCTTAATAAAGGCTTTTTCTTCTATAGAAAACTGTTTCAAATCAACGCTGGTAAAGGTTGCATTCAATTTTGCACCGGCGTTAAATGCCGGTACCTTAAAAATGCCCCGGTTCAGCATGTAGGGCGAAATCTGAATGTCCAGATTGTAACGGCTTGGGGCAACAATCAGATAGCGCTTGATGCGCGATGTTTCTACGGTTTTTACGCCGCCAACCGTTTTTTCGTTCTTAAACTCTTCCCAGTATGGCATGGCAATAACCAGCCCTTCAATTTTTGGCGCACTGCCCAGCGGCATTGAAATTGACTTAACAGCCTGTTCCTTATAATCCTGCCGGTCTGACACCAAATCCCTGATAAAACCCAGCGGAATAAGCATAAGCAGCACCAGCGCCGCAATAATAAACGGCTTGGACGTAATAAAATTCTGTGCCTGATTTTTCATTTTTAAGACTCCTGTAAAAGCTTAGTTTTGGCGGCATGAACAAACTGCCGCACCATTTGCAGCTTTTGTGATAGATAACACTTTTTTACGCCGTAAAGTTACTTTTATTTGCAAAAAGCACAAGCAAAGGCATAAAAACGCAGGGAAAACTGGAGATTTTTAACAATTTGGAGTTTTTTTTATTCAGTAAAAACCGGCTTAAAAAGTTTAATCGTCTTAAAACAATGTGAATTTTAAAACGCGGCCGGGCTTTTGCATTGGCAGCGGTCAGTTAAGGCGTGATTTACGATTTATCAGTTCTATGGTTTTCTGGTCGCGCTCGCCTTCGTACAATTTGTCCAGCACAAGGCTAAAAACGCTTGTTGCGTGGCTTGATTTCAGGCTTACCTGTTCAAACAGCGTCATGCTCGACTGCAGTTTCAGATAGTCCGGGTAGGAAAATATTTCTTTAGGGTCGCGGCAGGGCAAATTAAGCACCGCAGTCGTAATTTCCAGCAGGTTCTGGCGCAGCAGCGGATTGTCGTAATAGGCCTGGGCTTCTTCAAAACTGCGCAGGGCGTAGCGGATGCTTGTTGGGCTGTAGGAAAGACCGTCAATCTGGGGAAAAATGAACCACATCCAGTGGGTCTGCTTGCGGCCGCTGCATATTTCGCCTAAAGCAATTTCAAAATATTCGCCCTGCTTTTTTAAAAAGCGCAGTAAATCCGTTGTTTTGTTACCTTTCATACAGAAAAAATAAGCGAAAAACAAAAAAACCGCAATATAATAATTATCAAAAATTTTCCGTAAAATCTCCAAAACGTTCATTAAAAAAGATGAAAATCTATAATATTTCCAAAAACTCTAACAAAAACGGATGTTTTATGGACTGCATCTTAAGTATTTTTTTAAACTATTCATAAATATTAAAGTGTGGTAAAATATTTGTTAAGTTTTACAGCAGACAGGTTATCTTATGTCAGACCAATTTGATTAGCTAAAAGACAGATTTTTTTGAGTTTTCTATAAATTACAGCTGAAAATCTTCCATTTATATGAAGAAAAAATAAAGATTGAATAAAACTTTCAAAACTGCAACAGTTTTAAAAAAACAGAGGAAGCCAAAAGATGACTGCACCTGAAGCTATTAACCAGTTACTCCCTTCTTACGAAGGCTATTACGACGTAGTGCGCGAAAACGTATTGCCGCCTTTTGCAGCCGAAGCCAAATTTATTTCTCATCAGGAACAGTATTTTCTCGTTCATTCTGCAAAACTTTCTGACATTGATTCTACGGAACACATTTTTTTTGCTGCGGAACAGAATCTGACCCTTGCGCGGCTTAAGGAACTTTCTGAAACGGCGTGGGAACACTGCATGAAAACGGTTCAGCCCTACTACGGCCACAGGAATTCGGACGTTACGGTAATTGTTATTTGTGACGGCGCGGATGCGGACGCTATGACCGGATGCCGGAAAATAAAGTATTCAAAAACTTACAAGTTCATGCTGCACGGATGGAGCAATTTCAAGCTTGCCGTTGTAGACCTTTCAACAGGAAAGGCATCTTCCAACTGGCAGGGGGGCGATTTGAAAACTTTCCTGCTTAAGGCTATGAAAAAAACAGGCGCTATAAACTAGTCCTGCTTTTATATTTAGGGTTTAAGCAAACCCTAAAAACGCCGAAGCCGCGGCAAAAAGCGTTAGCATGCCATGGTCCGGCGCAGATTTTTCTTAATTTTCCTAGAGGAGGAAAAAAAGATGGCATTAATTATCATTCTTGCCGCTATTGCTTTGCTCCTGGTTGGCTATGTATTCTACGGTTCATGGCTTGCCAAACAGTGGGGCATTGATCCAACTAAAGCTACACCAGCTAAAACAATGGCTGACGGTGTTGACTATGTAGAAGCCAAACCGGCTGTACTTATGGGACACCACTTCTCATCAATCGCAGGTGCAGGTCCTATCAACGGTCCTATTCAGGCTGCCGTTTTCGGATGGGTTCCGGTATTCCTGTGGTGTGTAATTGGCGGTATTTTCTTTGGCGGTCTTCAGGACTTCGGTTCTCTGTTCGCTTCTATCCGCAACGACGGTAAATCTGTTGGTGAAATCATCAAGTCATCAATGGGTACACGTGCAAAGAAACTTTTCATCATCTTTGCCCTGCTGGTATTGATTCTGGTAATTGCTTCTTTCGTAAACGTTGTTGCTGGTACATTCTTCTCTGCTGACGGTACTGCATTCGGATTTACTGCAAATCCTACAAACAACCAGACAACAGCAATGATTTCTGTACTGTTTATCCTTCTTGCAATCGTATACGGTATTCTTACAAACAAATGCGGTATTAAAACTCTTCCGGCTACAATCATTGGTATTGTTGGTATTGTTTTAATCACTGTTCTTGGTTTGAACGTTGGTTTTGCAATGAACAGAACTGCATGGATTATCTTCGTTGCATTGTACATCGCAATTGCTTCACTTATTCCTGTATGGATTATGCTTCAGCCACGCGACTACCTTTCATCATTCCTTCTTTACGCTATGATGGCTATCGCTATTGTTGGTGTTGTAATTTCTTCTTTTGCAGGCAACGTAACATTTGAAGTACCTGCATTTGCAGGATGGAAAGTTGGTGCAAACTACATGTTCCCAACACTGTTCATCACGGTTGCATGTGGTGCATGTTCTGGTTTCCACTCATTGATTGCTTCTGGTACATCTTCTAAACAGCTTGACAGCGAAAAGAATGCTAAAGCCATCGGTTACGGTTCAATGCTGATTGAATCTGCTCTTGGTATTATTTCTTTGCTTGCTGTTGGTATGGTATGGTCAAAATACAAGGCTGGCGGATTCGGTTCTCCATCTGCAGCATTCGGTGCCGGTATTGCCGTTATGTTCGGTAAAGAAGGAACCGGTATTTACAATACTATTTCAGCACTCCTTACTCTTGCAGTATCTGTATTTGCTCTTACATCTTTGGACTCTGCAACACGCTTGAGCCGTTTCATGTTCTCAGAATTGTTCCTTAAAGAAGGAGAAACAACATGGAAAGATGCTAAAGGCGTTCGCAAAGTATTGGCTAACCCATTGTTCGCTACAGCCGTAATGGTAATTGTTGGTTCAACACTCGGATTCCTCAAATTGTCTGCAATCTGGGGTCTCTTTGGTGCTGCTAACCAGCTGCTTGCCGGTATTGCATTGCTTGCAGTTGCTGCATGGCTTGGTCAGGTTGGAAAGAACAACAAAATGTTCTACATTCCAATGGTATTCATGCTTGCTGCAACATTGACTTCTTTGGTTTTGACAGTAATTGGAAAAATCAAGGCAATGGTTGCCGGTGCAGAAGGCGCATTCTTCTGGGGCAACTGGTTCCAGTTGTGCTTTGCAGCTGCAATGGCAGTTCTGGCTGTAATCCTCGTAATCGAAGGTATTCAGACATTTGCCAAACAGGCAAAAAACAAATAATTAGTGATTATTGAATAATCGCTGAAAGCCCCGGACTGCTGTTTTTCAGTTCCGGGGCTTTTCTGTTTTATACGGGACTGGTAACAACAAAACAAATAAACAGAATATTTTTACTGCTTCATGTCCGCAATAACTTGAAAAAAAAAAAAAAAAATAGACTATTATGTATGAATGTCGAAAAATTATACGAAGCTGACCTTTCTTTAATCATACCTTGTTATAACGAAGAATCTTCTTTAGAAAAAATTGTTGAAACAACTTTATTACTGGAAAACAAAGGCATTAAACTTGAATTAGTTATTGTTGACGATTGTTCTAAAGACAGCAGCCTTGAAATTGCAAAATCTTTGCAAGCCAAATACAGCAATGTAAAACTTTTTAGTCATGACAAAAATCAGGGGAAAGGTGCTGCATTACGCACAGGTTTCATTCATGCAACAGGAAAATATGTAGGCATTCAAGACGCCGATATGGAATACAATCCGGAAGATTACATAACCATGCTTGATGCAATAAAAACAAATGATGCCGACGTCGTTTATGGTTCACGTTATTTGCGACCCGACAGCCGGCGGGTATTGTATTTTTGGCATACATGGATGAATAATACCCTTACAAAAGTTTCTAACATGTTTACCAATCTTGATATAACTGACATGGAAACCTGTTATAAACTTTTTAAGCGCGAAGTTATTCATGAAATTGCAAAAAATCTAAAAGAAAACCGCTTTGGTTTTGAACCGGAAGTTACTGCTTTAGTTTCACAGGGTAACTACAAAGTTTACGAATGTGCCATTCATTACAATCCGCGGTCATATGAAGAAGGCAAAAAAATCGGCTGGAAAGACGGCGTACGGGCTTTGTATTGTATTTTTCACTACAGTGCACACACAGCGCCAGTGCCTATGAAATTGATTATTTATTTTTTTATAGGCGGTTTCAGTGCAATTGCAAATTTAATTGCTTTTGCAATTGCAAGAAATTATGCTGCACTGTTATGGCAGGCTACAGCCACCGCTTTTATTATTTCTGCATTTATTAATTATTTCTTATGCATTCAGATTTTGTTTAAACACAATGCCCGCTGGAATTCTTTTACAGAAATCATTACTTACATAATTACGCTTTTAATAATGGGTTTTGTTGATTATGCCTGTACATTCTGCTTTGCTCAAATGGGAATTGCGTTAATGTGGAGTAAGGCATGGGCTGCCGTTATCGGATTTTTTGGAAATTACATTCTGCGTAAACTGTTCGTTTTCGGAGGGAAGAGGAATTAGATAATGATTGAACAAAAATATACATACAATGTTGCATATAACAAAATAGCAATATATATAATTTATACGCATACAATATTTGCTGGATTAGTATTTCTCTCTACTGAATTATTGAGCATAAAGCATAATTTAACTCGTACCAATATAATTTCATTTTGGACAGCAATCTTATTCCTGTTAATATGCTATATACTTAGATATAAATTAACACAAAAATATAATTTTCACATAATAAAAATACATAATTTGTCTTATTGGAAAAATAAAACGTTATTTTCACAATGTTGTATTTCCATATTTTTAATTACTGTTACATTTTTCTTAGCATTATCAATAGTACCTAATAACTGGGATTCTATGACATATCATTGTAGTCGAATAATGAATTGGGTTCAAAATAAATCAGTTACATATTACCCGACAAACAATATAAGACAAACTGCTATGTCTCCATTTGCAGAATATTTTAATTTACTTGCTTATTTTTTATTCAATAATGATAAAACATTTAACTTGTTACAGTGGTACTCATATACATTAAACAGTATTTTTATTTTTCTTATATGCAAAAAACTAAATCTTGAAAACAAACTTTGTTTGCTTGGAACTATAATAGTTTTGACAACACCTATCATGATTGCAGAAAGTGTAACAACCCAAACAGATTTATTTGCTAGTGTATGGGTTCTTTTCTTTTTTTATTTATTGATAGATTTTGAACAATATAAAAAATTAACCCTTAGTAAAGAAATTTTTTTTAAAATAATTACCTGTGGTAGTATATTAGGCATTGCATATATTTCAAAACCTCAAAATTGTACAATCATGGCGATTTTGTTTATTTGGCTTTTTATAGCACGCTTAATAAAAAAAGATAAATTACATATTCTGATTAGTTTTATTCTGATTGCGGCTCTTTTTGTATTGCCCTTTACAATACCATCATTTGTAAGAAACTTTTATTTTGCAGGTAATATTACTGCAGTTAATGTAATGCCAACCGTACTCATAGGAACACTTGATCCTAAGTATATAATTGTAAATATTTTTAAAAACTGGGCACAAAGTTCATATGTGCATGGAAATACTGCATTAAATTTAGTAATAATCAAACTGGTACATGCTATTGCTGCTTTTTTTAATATAGACATTAACACAAAAGTTATTTCATTTTCACCTGATTTTGATGCAGCATATACAACGTCATATCATCATGACGTTGCATCAGCTCCATTTATTTGTATAGGCTTGATATTTGCTGCCATTTTTAAAATATTTTCAACCATACTCAAAATTAAAAACAAAGAAAAACTTACCAATAAAGACGCACTAGTATATTTTATATTGTTTTCCATAATTTTTAGTTTTGCACAATTACGATGGCAACCTTGGTGTACACGCTTATTTATTCCCTCTTATTACACGGCAACAATTTGTATAGTATTAATACTCAATGATTTTTTCTCATTGGCAAAATATAAAGATTCAATTTCTTTTTTTATAACTTCAGCGTCTGCAATTTTAGTTTATTGCTCTTTGACGCCTATTGCTACGCAAGGTGAATACTTCTTACATAATAGAAAACAAGAGACACGCCTAGAAGGGTATTTCGAAAACAGAAAAGAATTTAGTGAATATTCTTCCATTATTGATTATATACAACAAAAAAAATACGAAAAAATTGGTATATATTTAGATGAAGATGCATATGAGTATCCACTTTGGATTGGATTAAAAAATAGAAATACAACGCTTATACAAGTTGTTCCCAATAACAAAAAAGCTTCTATTTCTCCCGAATGTATAATAGCAATTCATAGAAAAAACTTTGATTTAGGTGACAAATTCAACTATCTAGGAAATATTTATACTTGCACATTTTTAGCAAATAACAAGACTGATTTTGCTATATTAGAGATGAAGTGAATAACGAATTACTAAAAAGCCCCGGGCGCAAATTAAAAGCTTCCGGGGCTTTTCTGTTTTTTATGGGACGGGTCTGCAATTTCGCCTGCCCCGTTCGCTGCACCGGGCAGCGCTATAACAAACCGCGCCCAAACACCAGACGCGGCTATATTATCGCCAGAACCTCCGCCCTATACAAAAACTGCCCGTAACCTGCCACCAACGCACTGCCCACAGCCGGGCAAACCCTGTAACAAGCCCCGATAAGCCCGCCCGCACCAAAAAACCAGATATTTTATAAAAGCTCCAAAATACGGAAACAAAACCCAAAATACATCGATTTTTTATCATTTTCTGCGCAAAACGGCAGCATATTTCAATTTTTGCTTTGCCTGTACTATAAAAATCGTGTAAAATGTTATTCACTTATGAAAAATAAATTAGTCGAAATGATAAAAGAAAACCAGAATTCTGAAAACGACGAAGAAAAACAGGATAACGAAATACCGGAATTAACCTGGCTGGTCTTTTCTTTAAACGAAGATTTATACGCAATCGAAGCTTCAATGTCCAAAGAAATATTACGCAATCTGTTTTATGTGAATTTATATATTCCATAGATTTGTAATAAACCGAATTACAAAATGATTTTCCTGGATTACTACTTTTTTTGATTGTATACCATATGTAATCAATAGTTTTTCAAATGTATATATGAAACAATTTTTTCACTGGATGTATTTAGAAAAGCGGAAACAGTAATCATTTAATTAAATTATTTTTCCATACTCATATATTGAATCACTTGGTAAATCTATGCGGTCATTCCAATAAACACAAGTTCTGCTTTCATCTAATGAAAATTGTTTCCATAACCCTTGTATTG
>JAZRVO010000025.1:0-23697 GCA_045599185.1 Treponemataceae bacterium
GCCTTTACAGCTGCCGCATATTCGTCGTCAAGTTTAGAAAGTTCTTTTGTGTATCTTTCACAATTTGCTTTATATATAGAAGAATTTACAGGAACAAGTTTCTGAATGTTTGAAGCAAGAACCTTTGTCAATTCAACAGCATTTTTTATAGAAAGCCAGACGTGTTCATCGTATTCAACTTCTTCTTCTGCTTCATCGTGGTGGTGATGAATTCCCATGTGTTCAAGCATGTCATCACAAACAACATCTACATCAAATGAAGTTGGATAATATGTTGGCCAATGTTCCATTTCTTCAGAAAGCTTATCAAATCCTTCGTTACCAAAATAAATGTGGAAGTGCATTGCTTTGTTTGGTGCAATTCCGTGGTCGCTGAACTGAACATATTTTGGAGCATTGCCCTTAGCATTTTTAGCTTCAAAGAAGAAACGAACTCCACGGTTTCCTTTAGCGTAGTTATAAATCTGAAGACCTTTGTATTCATAAGTTGCAGTAGAAGCTTTTCCGTTTACGTAGAAGCTCATTTTTTTGCCCTTGATTACAATTTTTTCAACATCAGTTTTATAGCCATAATCATAGTAAGCCTTGTTTTCTTCAAAAGTCATTGGCCCAATTTCTGCTTTTTCCTGCATTACGCCATCCAACGAACCGTCCAACAACATCGGGTAAACAGACTGCCATTCACCTTCCCAGTCTGTCAAAGCTCTGTCTTTTACCATGTCATCTTCAAAGTAACCGTTGTAAATCTGCATGGCAGCTTCATCATGTTCATGGTGGTGACCTTCGCCGTCGTGGTGGTGATGATGTTCACCTTCTTCCTCTTCTTCGGCCTGCATACCTTCTACAATTTCTTCTTCCCGAACCTTGTCGCCAAGAACTTCCAGCATATTTACTACAATCTGATTTTTATTTACAGACTGTTCAACAACTTTTTCTACCCATTCGTCGCTTTCGCCACCAACGTAAACAAACAAATCAGCCTTAGAAATTTTTGCAATATCCTGAACAGATGGCTGATAGCTGTGCAAATCAGTACCATTGTTCTGAAGCAAAGTTACATCAAAGTTAGAAGCCTTTTCTCCAAGAATATTCATAACCCAGTCATATTCTGGGAAAGTTGTACATACAATTGATTTTTTAGGAGCTGCAAAAAGTGATGCCGTAGCAACAAGCATTACAGCGCTAATAATTACTGATTTAAGTGTTTTATTCATTTTAAGTTCCTCGTTTAATTTTGTGAGATTCCGAAACAAGTTCGGGATGACTGGATTTTCTCTGTCATGCTGAACTTGTTAGCCTTCAGCGGCTACGCACAGCATCTATTCCGCCAGACAATCTTCCAGACGGGCAATAATTGCTTTTTTGTCGTAATTTTTTCCGATGAAAACAATCTGGTTAATTCTATCACCGTATTTTTCATCCCACGAATTGCGCAGTTCTTCATCGTCGTCCAGACACTGCTTCTGCGTTGTCTTGTCCAAGGCGGCAACCCAGTAAGCAATTGCCATAACGGAAGAATTGCGGCCAGCCTGTTCAAAAAGCAGAACATCCTGCGGACGGTCTTTCATCCAGATATAGCCTTTTGCGCGAATAATTTCTTTCGGAAAATCTTCATTGATAAAATCCATGAATTTCTTTTCATCAAAAGGCGCCCTGTGCTCGTAAGAAAAGCTTGAAATTCCATATTCGTCTGTAAAGCCGCGGTTTTTATCATTAAGCGAATTAATGGCTTTCTGAATTGCAGAAGATGAATCTACCATGTCAAAATCGAATTTCTGGGTAGACGTAATGCAATCAATGTCAACCTTGCCCTGTGTAGTTCTGATGATTTCGGCTTTTGGCTGAAAATCGCGGATTATTTTAATAACCTGTTCAATTTGAATTTCATTCAGAAGGTCAAGTTTGTTCAAAACAATTATGTTGCAGAATTCAATTTGGTCTACGATAAGTGTTGTAATGTCGTTTGAAGAAAGATTGTTAACGTCTTTTTCATCATAATTCTGAAGATCAGTCATAAACTCGCGGTAAATGCGGTCGGCATCTACAACGGTAACAATATTTGAAAGATAAACGTTTGTATCAGGCGTATCTTCTTCGTAGGCAAGGAAAGATGCGGCAATAGCACCCGGATCGCTGATGCCAGAAGCTTCTACAAACACGGATTCAATTGCTTCGTTGTCAGAAATCTTTTCTACCTGCTGCAAAAATTCTTCGCGCAAAGTACAGCAGATACAGCCGTTCTGCATTTCGTACATTTCGCTTTGGGCAACGGCAGAACCATTCTTTTTAATGATTGCGGCGTCAATATTGATAGAACCCATGTCGTTTACGATGAGTGCAACATGGCGTTTTTCCTGTTTCAAAATTTCGTTCAGCAAAGTTGTTTTGCCTGAACCCAAATAGCCTGTAATAAGGGTAACCGGTTTTTTAGTCATTTTTCATTCCTGTTTTATTTTTGTGAGGTTCCGAATCAATTTCGGAATGACTGCCGAAAGTTCGAGTTGACGCTATTTTTCGTCATGCTGAATGCATTTCCGTCATGCTGAACTTGTAAGCCTTCGGCGGCTACGCGCAGCATCTCACTAGATTTTTGTCTTTCCGTAATCTTAAAAAAACAGGAACTAATCGTTGAGGCGTGTTTTTAATGAGAAAAGTGTATTTGAATTAAAAGCGTATTTAATAGAAGAAAATGTGAATTTTTCGGATTTATTAAAAGGATAATTTATTTTGAAGGCGGCAATTATTAAAACCAGAATTTCAAGATTCGTTTTTACGACATAAATCAAAAAACAAATCGGGCAGTTTTCGTCTGCACATACGTGGCCGGCTTCAAACGAAGCAAAGACAACTGAGAAAATGGTAAAAACTAAAAGCAGAACATACAGAACTGTCCGCAGTTTATTTAATCTTGTGCTCTGCATTTCTGGCATATTCCGTTTAAAGAAGATGAATTCAAGTCAATTTCCAATCCAAGCTCGCTGGAAATTGATTTCAAATATTCCGAAGTTTTTTCATCATCAAGGTGAATTAGCGAACCGCATTTACGGCACTGAAAATGTATGTGCTCGTCGCAATTGTGCTTTTCTTCTGCCAGCTGGTAAACAAACCCGTCAGAAATTGCGGACTTGTATTTTACAAGCTGACCTTTTTCTGTCATTTTGTCCAAATTGCGGTAAACCGTTGTTTTATTTACAGCCACATCATTTGCCCGCAAAAAATCAGATAATTCCCCAGCTGTAAAACCTTTTTCCTGATTCTGCGCAATAAACTGAGAAATTAAATCTGATGTTTTAGTATGATACGACTTTTGCAACATAGTTGCATTTTTATACAATAATGACGATTTTTTGTCAAATGGTAAGTTCTTTCCCTTCATTGCTGAATCATTTGGTCAAAGCAGGCGGTGTCCACGGTTTGGGGCTTAATAATGTGGTTTTCCCAATATCCGGCAGTACATCATAAATTGAACGTCCCATTCTTTTTTCCAGCTTTTCCTTTATGGCAAAAAGAACTTCCCAGCCCTTTATATAATTTTCCATTATTCCGTAACGTCTGGTTACATCCACAAAGCGTTTTTCAAGAATAACAAAGCCATAATCTGTTGCAAGTGAATCACATAACTGAATCAATTCGTCATAGGCGTCAGCTTTTCCGCAAGCCAAAAGGTAATTTTTTATCGCCTTTTCAGAATCTTCCGCCGGGTTATAATTGAACTCGTCTTTCATAAAAAAATAGGAATGGGTCATGCATATTCTTGCAACTTCATCCCAGCCTTTTTGCATGCAATGTTTGTATCCTTCATAAACGTGCGTTGGAATGTCAACAATGCCAACCCGTCTTCCAATATCGTGCAATAATCCAAAAATGTAAGCTTTGTTTTCATCCAGTTCAGGAACATAATGGGCAATATTTTTTGCCGCAAGCCCAACATTTTTTGAATGCAAAACCCACGGACCGGGATTCATCACTCCAGCAATTTCTAATTCTTCAAAAGCTTCTTTTTCGGCAGGTATCATTTTTTCTTCCTGTTTTTAATATTCGCTTTGCCACGCATTAATGCCCACGTTCAATCTCATCCATTCATCAAAAATTATAGTTTTCATCGTTTTCTACCCCGGCAGCCATTACAAATTGAAACATTTTTATTATTGAATTACTTATAACAAACGCTGCTATCAAATCCCGATAGAGGAGAAAAGAAGATTATTTGGAAAATTTATTTATAGCTTTTATTATGCTCATAACATAGTCTCTACCGCCATCCTCTCCTCCTTTTCGTGACGGGTGATACGCATCTATATATATTCTTCCATCTTTTTTATATGCATCACTATTCCATTGTCCCGAAACAGTTGAAATTGGAACTTCTGTTATATTCAAATCCTTCTTTAAGAACTTAAAAGTATATCCAAAGATAATTATATCTGGAGAATATACTCTAATCTGTTCTAAAATTAAATCTTTCCAAATTTGATAACATTCCCAAAGATGGTCATCCGAACTTACTGTAAAACCAGGTATTTTACTAAGATTTATATAAGCTGTCTTCCGTAATTCTTCTCTCATCCGTGGATTATCTGAAATATAATCTAATTCTTGCCATTTTAAGTTATTACGTATGGCGTAATTGATTTGTATCATTAATTTCCACATATTCTCATCTTTCCAAACATCATTATTCTTAAATAATTCGGTAAAAGACCAATCTCCTCCTTTTGGATTCCCATTTGAAGTAAATTTATCGTAAGGTTCCTTCAACACCCACATGATTTTTGGAGTAGATTTTAAATATTCTCTTATATCTGCAACACCATCTTTAATTGGTTTTATAATCGGTTTCTGTTTTGATATTCCACAATCTTCAGCAATTTCAACTATTTTTTCATGTAAATCGTTCTGTTCCATCTCTAATTCAATTTCTGTCATAATGAAACAATTATACCACGCCCCAAACGCACGCACCACGTGCCGGGCTTTTTACCGTGTTCGGCCTTTTGTGCAGGACGCATTGCGTAAAATAAAGCGATTGCCTATCTTGTCTTAAAAGTACAAGTGTATTTTTCCACATTTTCTGAACCGTCAAAATAAAATTCAAAGGTAAACAGACCAAAATTTTCTGCTTCATATAGCGTAGTATTTTTGGAAATTGATTTTGGCTTACCCAAAACGGCTTCAAGCGCATCTTTTTTCATGCCTATGCAAATACCGTACAAATAGCCATTTTTATTTGATTTAACCACGATTGTATTTGAGCCGTCTTTATTTCTGATAAATTCAAAGCCTGTTTTATTGGTGGCAAGTATGTTATTTTTTGTCTGCTGATAGGAAAAATAAATGTCACGTAATATTGCTGCATTAGTGGCTGAACTTAAAGTACCGCGAATATTAATTTTTGCAAATTCATATTTATCTGTAATTGAATTCAGCTTTGAAACTACATCACCGGAACAGTCAATCTTCATAAGCAGTGCCTGCAATTCTTCCAAAGCGATGATTGAATCCGAATAATAACAGAACTCACAGTTCCTTAAATAATTATAATTTTCACCATTTCTGAATCCCCAGTTTTCAATTTCAATTTTCTTTTCTTCACTTAATTTATGAGGGTTCAAATCCAAATATTTGCCGTAAATCCAGCCGTCAAAACAATATTTAGAACGTATTTTATACCAGCACCATTTTTCGCCGTCAATTTCCGTAACATTATCAGATTCATCAATAATCAGAACTTCATATTTTGCAGGCAACAAATACAGGGTTTTGCTTTTAAGGTTCGGTTCTGTTCTTAAACGCACGGAAGAATCGTTTACCACGGCACGCTGCACGGGTTTTCTGCGTTCTTCTTTTACGCGGTAAAGCTTATTTGAATTTTCCAGCAGAGGCTCTTTTTCCAATCCTTCAATCTCTATCCAGTCGTCGCCTAAAACCGAAATTTTAAGTTCCAGCTTTTCGCCCCAAGTCTGTACTTCGTCATCGCCTGTAAAAGCACCTTCGCAGCACTCACAAACATAAACATTATTTTTTACATTGCAAGTTTTTACCAGATATCCGTAACTTAAACCTGAATGCTTGAACATCCCCAAATACGGGGCATTTCCATTGTACGTGAAAAAATCCAAACTTGAATCATTCTGATAAAACTCATCATATTTTAATTCTATTTTGGCTTTTGACGGCAATTCGTTTTCCGGTGCCCACGTTCCGTAAAAAAAAGACAAATCTGCATTTTGTGCAAACAAAAAGAAACCTGAAAATATCAGTGATAAAAAAGCAGCTGTTTTTTTCATAAAACTTTTCCTGTTCGGTTCTCCATTCAAAACTGAAAACTAAACCGGCTCTCCGGTATTTTTCAATTTTTTCATTTCCCTGCGTTCAAGCTTTTTTAATATTCTTTTTACGCATTTTGAATAGCCGGTTAAAAATTCTTCGTATGGCAGGGCGTCAAATTTTTCGTATTTTGTATCAATAAAATATGTAAAACCGTCGCGGTTGCGTTCGCCTTTTGCAAAATAAAAGCCCTGCCAGTCCGTCCAGCAAAACTGAAAGCTTTCAATTTTTTTTACCATACCGGAATAAGTTTTTACATTGAAATATTTTACCAAATCCAATCGTTCGGTGCAATTTTCTTGCCGGTTTTTATTCATTTGCGCCATTGAATTTTTGCAAAACTCGTATATTTCTTCGCCTTGCGATATTTCAAATTCTTTTACGTGCCAGTAAAAACTGCCTTTGGCAAACAAATAATTTGGTTCAAGTATAAGTTTTTGGGTTGCAATGCAAAAATAGAAATTTACAGTTTTCCATTCGTTTTGCGGTTCTTTTTTGCTTAACTGTATAAAAAAATTTCCAAATTTCAATTTTTGCCCGCCTTAAAAAATATAACGCAAAATCACCTAAAAAACACATTCAAACTTTTATAAAAATAGTCGCAGTTTTTGCAAAGTCAAAAACTGGGGGCTTTTACTTATACCAAGCAATAGTTAGAGACAAAGCAAACAGCAAAAGCACGTCATGCTGAACTTGTTAGCCTTCGGCGGCTGCGTTTTTTTTACGCCCGGGCGTTTTGCACCACGCAAGCACGTTGTGCCGCACGCTGTGCACAATTGTGCACCGGGCACTGCACTGGGCGCACGTCGCGTGGCAGCATTTTTTTCATGGTTGTGTGCTGGCGCACAACCGTGGTAAATCATTCACTTCGCTTTGCTTTACGCTTTATAAAAATCAACACCGCAACAAAAGAAGTCAGTTCGCCAATCAGCACCCTCGCAATCTGCATTTCGTCAACGCCGGTTGCTGTTACAACATGCATAAGGTTTGTAACCACGCAGTTGTTGAAAAAATGGTCGGCAAGGCCAATCCAAATTGTTCCCGAATATTCAAAAAGCAGGCCCCACTTAATGCCCATCATTGCAGAAAGAATTACATAACCAATGCTCATTCCTATAAAAACCGGCAGGGTCATGTCGCCGTCAAGCAGGCTTCTGAACGGCGTAACCAGGTGCCAGAGGCCAAACAGCAGAGCAGAAACCAGCAAAGCCGTTTTCCGGCCGTAATCCTGACCAATAAATTTCTGAAAAAAGCCCCGGAAAAGACCTTCTTCCATCCAGACATTGATTATATTGAAGAAAATGCACATCAAAACAAACTGAATGCCAGTCTGCTTTACCACGTTGCCCGTAAGAGAAAAGCCGGTTACGAAAAATTCCATGTGTGCCGGATTGCCCTGCATTCTGAAAATCAGAAATTCAATTAAAAACCCTATTGAATAGAACAGGGCGCAGATTCCAAAACCTTTTGCACAGTTAACTGCAAATTTTTCCTTTACAAAACCAATTGAACGCCACGTTTGCCCCCACATTTTAAGGCAAACAAAAAGAACGATAATTCCAAAAACCTTGTTGATGAAACATTCGGCAAAAAAAGTTTCATCGGTGCGAATAAACAGCACTTCAATTGCGTGCACCAGCAGGCACAAAGCGAATATAAAAAGGCTTGCTGCAATCTTGTTTTTTCTGAACATGTAAATCTCCTTGCTGCTTCAATATAGCAATTTTTGCCGATAAAAAAAACCCTGCACCAAACAGCACTGCAAGCACATCCTTAATTCACGCTGAAAATGTGAAAAAAACGGCACTTTTTTGTTTTGCTGAAAAATCACCGTGATTTTTGGTGTGAAAGTGTCACTTTATTTTTTCAATGATTTTGAAAAGCACGTAAGCCGACACAACCAGCGGATAAGAAATTAAGCCAAGAAAAAACCTGAAATTATAAAAAGTTATTTTGGGCTTTTCGGTTTCGCCGTTTTTCATGCCGGAAATAAAGCCGGCAAGGTAAGAACCGTAAATAATCCCCAGCCAAAGAAGGCACAAAGGGAAACTTAAATTTTCAGGAATCTTATTTTTCAGAAAGATTTGCGTAATCAGAAAGCCCAGCATTCCCAAAACAAAAAAACAGACCAATACTTTTTTCATTTTTTCCCCATTTTTCGCTTAAATTCGCCGGGCGCAAGCTTCAACTGAACCGCAAAAGTTTTGCCTGCGCCGCGTTAAAGGCGCGTCAGTCGATACAATATTCCTTGCATTTTTCTTCCAGCAATTTAAAATTACAGCAAAACGGAATTATTTTTCCTGTTTTCATCTGCCTGTCATAAAGTTTTGTTGATTTTTGAAGTATCGAATCTAAAATTCCTACGCAAAAAGCAAATTCTTTATTCATAAGGTTCTTGTAATTTTTAATTTCCGTTGAATCACTCTGGTTTATTATCAAATTTACTTTTGAATAAACACCTTCTTTTACAGGAAACATTTTTTTCAAATCAATTGCAGAAAGAATATGCTTAACAGTTCCATCAGCGTTTTCTACAAATACTGCTCTTGGCGAAATGGCCGTTCTTGCAGAATTTTCAAAAATTAAAAATCTGTCAGATTCAACATTTTTCCATGATTTATGTTTTTCTTTTGCAGAAGTTAACGGAATAACATATTCCATGCCGTTTTGATTCAATAAAATTCCAAGATAAGGTTTGTTTTCATAATTTGCAGGCTTGTAATAAATTTCAGGGCAAAAAGAATTCATATATTTCAAGTATTCCTGATTTATGTTTATGAATTGTAAAGATTCTTTTACTGAAAACATTTATTACCTCAAAAAAATAGACTGCCCCAAAAGAGCAGTCTTCGTTAAAGTTCATCTCTTTATGGCTTAAAGCCAAAGGTTAATGGAGACCTTCTTTAAGGTTCATCTCTTTACGGATTAAAACCGCTGGTTAATGGAGACCATCTACATAAAATATAGGTAAATTTTTCTCAAAGGTCAAGTTTTTATTCTTTCAATTCGCCGCGTTAAAGGTGTGTCAGTTTTTTTTCTGCCAATTTGCTTTTTACAAAAGCGGAAAAATCTGCTTCGTTTCCGTTCGTGCAGCTTCCTTTGGGAATTACGTAAGAGCGGAATTTTGACAGGTAAACAAAATAGTAAGATTTGTCCTGCTCAAATTTCTGTATCATGTTCCAGCTGTATGTTTGCGAAGATTCAAAATTTTCTTCTTTTTTTGTTTTTACCTCAATTTGCGAATCGGAAAATAAAATGTTCACTTTCTGGTTCAGGAACTGGCTGTTATTTTTTTTAACGTTTCTTTTGAAAATTCGGTTTATCACAAAAGATATAAGGTAAAAAAGCAAAATAGCCAGAACTGCCGCTGTCAGCTGGGAATAATCTTTTGTCTTAAAGAATTTTACCCAGTATTCCAAAGTACCAATCAACGGCACAACAACAAGCAACAGGAAAAAATACTTTTTCAGCATTTTTCTGCCGGCAAATGCAACGGATGCGTCCAATGTATATTCAAATTCAAACATAAAATCTCCTTATTCGTTCACTTTTTGCAAGCGCAAACTGCACGCAAACTTGCAACAGCGGAACCACGTACCGCCGTCAAGCGCGCCGTACAGCGGCAAAACCATTTTAACATAAAATTAACGGTGATTTTAACCGGCAAATTTGCAAAAATCCTGTTCTTCCATTAGTATGAACCAGACAGAACAAAGGCTGTGCGGCATTAGCAGAAATTGCAAAAATTGCAGGTAATTTTCAGGTAAATTGCAGTTTTTAAGGCGGCGCGCGCAGCCTGTACCTATGCGGGCTTTAACATGAAATCAAAATCATTCATCAAAAATCTTTTCACAATTGCGTTTCCCATCATCCTTCAGGATTTTCTTTCTTCGTTTGTGAACATGCTGGACACGGTAATGGTTGGCCAGCTTGGCGCCGTTGACATTGCGGCGGTTGGTCTTGGCAACCAGCTTTTTTTCATCATGAGCCTTGGCGTTTTTGGAATTGCTTCCGGCGGCCAGATTTTCATTGCCCAGTACTGGGGCAAAAAAGACATTGATAAAATTCACAAAACCACCGGCATGATGCTGGGGCTTTCCATGACTTTCACGGTGCTGTTTGCGCTGGTAAGCATCTGTTTTCCGCAAAAGTGCCTTGCCATTTATTCAGACGACGCAGAAGTTATACGCCGCGGTGCAGAATACCTGCGCGTTGTTGCGCCAAGCTACATTTTTTTCGGCATTAACGTTTCTTTTGCAGCTTCGGCACGCAGTGTTGAACACTTAAAGCTTCCTGCCGCGGCTACAATTACTTCCGTTTTGCTGAACGCGCTGCTTAATTACCTTTTCATTTTTGGCGTAAACGTTGGCGGCGTACAGATTATTCAGCCCCACGGTATTATTGGCGCAGGCATTGCAACCGTAATTTCGCGCATTGTAGAAGCCGGCATTGTTGCAGGCGGTTCTTACTTAAAAAAATACGTTACCGCCGCGCCGCTTAAAGAATACGTGGTAAAAGACAGAAAGTTCCTGCTGCATTATGCAAAAATCAGCCTGCCGGTTCTGGCAAACGAACTGCTTTGGGGCAGCGGAATTTCCATGCAGTCTTCAATTTTTGCCCACAGCGGCACACTGGTAATTGCAGCCTTTAACATTATGAACAGTATTTCCAACCTGGTTTATCCTATATGTCTTGGCTGCGGCAACGCAACCGCCATTATTATTGGCAAAACCATTGGCGAAGGCCGTACCGAAGAAGCAAAAATACTTGCCAGAAAGCAGTGCGCGTTTATTGCGGCAATGGCTTTCTGCCTTGGGTTCGTAATAATGCCTATGTCAAAAATCATGCCTTATATTTTTAAGGTTGAAGCAGAAGTGCTTTCCATGGCTTCGGTTTTTATTGTAATGCGCGGCTTAATGTTTTCTTTCGACGCTTTCAACATGACTTCCGTTGTCGGCGTTTTCCGTTCCGGCGGCGATACGCTTTTTGCAATGCTGATGGATGTAGGTTTTCTGTGGCTGCTGGCTCTTCCATTGGGCTGGATGGCGGTTTCCCTGTGGCATCTTCCGTTTTGGGCGGTTTACCTTTGCATTTTAACTGAACCAGTATGCAAGGCCGCCGTAGGCGTAATTCGTTTAACCAGCAACAAATGGCTAAGAACTTTATAGCCGGGGCTGAATATTTAGTTTGAAAAAAAATCAAAACGCAACCGCCAGTACAGTCCCTTCCACGAAAAAAAAAACGTTGCCCGAAGCTGCGCTGTAAATACGCCTTTTCAGTTTTTCATGCTTATTTAAATGAAGGAATTATAAGTTTTTGGGCGCGTCTTTAAAAACCGGCACTAAATTGACTATAAAAGCTTTATCAATTAAACTTTTGCCATGATTTGGTTTTATCTTAAAAAGAATTTTTGCGATGCATGGGACAACCTTCTTTCGATGGTTCTGTACAATTTGGTTGCTATGGCACTGTTTTTTGGTGCCTATTTTTTTGCCAAAGGTCTTCTGGATTTTCCGCTTGTTTCAATGCTTACGGGCGTGTTTTTCATTCTTCTGCTGATTGTTTACCTGTTTGCCGTGAACAAAACCATGGCAAAATATGCGGATTTTAAATACGTTTCTTTTAAGGAAACTTTGCTGGAATTGCCTTCCGTAATAAAAGACGCCCTGCTTTTTACTGCGCTGATTGCTGCTTTGGTATTTTTGGGCTATGTGGGCATTCCGTTTTATCTGCGTCTGGGCGGTTTAATGGGAATTTTTCTTGCATCGGTGGTTTTCTGGCTGCTGCTGATTGCGGTGCTTTCGCTGCAATGGTTCATGCCGATAAAATCCCAGCTAAACGACCCGTTCGTTAAAGCCGTTAAAAAGTGTTTTCTGGTATTTTTCGACAACGCCGGTTTTTCAATTTTCATGCTGATTTTTGCAGTGATTCTTACTGTTATTTCCCTTTTTACCGGAACAATTTTGCCGGGCGTTTCCGGCGTTATTCTTGCTTACAACAATGCGTTCAGGCTGCGCCTTTACAAGTACGACTGGATGGACGAACACAAGAATATTCCGGCCAAACAGGCACGAAAACAGATTCCGTGGGCTGAGCTGCTGGAAGAAGATAACGACACTTTAGGCCCGCGCGACCTGAAAAGCATGATTTTTCCGTGGAAGTAAATGCGCTACACTAATTGTCTCTAACTGGCAATTGGTGTTGGCGCATTTCCCTAGTTTTGCGCAGCAAAACTAGGTGCCATTTTTCTTGAATAATAGAATACGCTATTTTGTTTGTCTCTAACTGCCGATTGGTGTTGGCGCGTTTCCCTTGTTTTGCGCAGCAAAACTAGGCCCCTTTTTTGAAAAATAATGTGCGCTACTTGCGTTGCTTCTATCTGCCGATTGGTGTTGGCGCATTTCCCTAGTTATTCTTTTATTTCTGCTTTCTGGCGGTGCTGTTTTAGGAGGATGTCGAATTCGTGGTCTTTCTGCATTTTGTCTAAAATTGTGGTTACCACTTTGTACAATTCGCTGCCCTGACTGTAATTGGCACTGCACACAAAATTAACCCGGTTGTCCAGAATAAGTTTGTGCGCGCGTTTCTGCCTTTCACTGCTACCGCTGTACACCGCAATTGAATAACCGCCGTTCTGCTTTACCATTTTCATGCACGGAATGTCGGTTTCACCGTCGCCAAAATAAATCATCCGCTTAAACGGAATCGGCCGGTCTTCTTCGGCAACATATTCGTTAATCCGCTTGTCGTCCCTAACCTCTTTTATGCCCTTGTTGATTTTAAAAATAAACTGGGTTTTTGAAGTATAGTCGATTGCAACAGCGGGCCATTCTGCCGCGCCATTTTCGTCATAAATGAATGAACAGGCGTAAATCTGTTCAAATTCGCCGGCAATTTTTGTACCTTCAATCATTTCCTTTAAGCCCGAAGAATTGATGAAGTGCTTAATGTTAAGACCAATGCTTTTGCCGTAAGCATTTATGGTTTTAAACCAGCTTTCCACGCCTTCAAAAAGTTCAACGCTTTGACCAAACTGCATGAACTGGTCTTTCGTAATTTTTATTCCCCGGTATCTGGCTTCTTTCAGCATGGTTGCCATGTAGCACAAAATGCCGCTGGCATCGTTTTTTTCAGAAAGTTTCTGACATTTTGCCCAGAATTCTTCATTCGTCATCTGCAAATCTTTAATGAAACTAAATTCCTGCATATTGCCCGGTGCTAAAGTTCCGTCAAAATCATAAATCAAAGCTACGTCAACAAGTTTTTCTGCCATTTTCTTTCCTTTGTAAAAACATAGTAACACAAAGTTGAAAATTAAAAGAGGTTTAAACCCGTTTTTTTAAAAGTGAATGCCGGTTTTTACAGAATGTTATAAAAAACCGAACTTTCCGCAGTAACTGCCACTAAAAAACGCCCTTCCTTAAGCTGCACTTTACATAAATATTCAGTTAACATAAAATAAAACCCATGACACGCAGCTTAAAAAATATTTTAGTAACAGGCGGCGCAGGTTTTATCGGCGCCAACTTCATTCACTATGTTTTCAACAAAACCGATTTTTCTGGCACAATCGTAAATCTTGATGCCCTTACCTATTGCGGCAATCTGGAAAGCCTTGCAGACATTGAAGCAAAATACGGTGTTTCTGCCGGTGGCAATGCCCGCTACTTTTTTGAAAAAGCCGACATTTGCGACCGCAGTGCCGTTGATGCAATTTTGGAAAAATACCAGATTGATACAATCGTTCACTTTGCAGCCGAAAGTCACGTAGACCGTTCAATTTTAGGGCCGGAAGCCTTTGCCAAAACCAACGTTATGGGAACTTTCACCCTTCTGGATGCTGCAAAAAATTACTGGAAAGCCGAAGACGGAACAATTCCGCAGAATTTTCTGTTTCACCACGTTAGCACCGACGAAGTTTACGGCAGCCTTGGCGAAACCGGCTATTTTTGCGAAACCACGCCGTATGACCCGCGCAGCCCTTATTCTGCAAGCAAGGCTTCCAGCGACCACATGGTAATGGCATATTTCCACACTTTCGGGCTGCCAATTACCCTTTCAAACTGTTCAAATAACTACGGTCCGTACCAGTTCCCGGAAAAACTCATTCCGCTGATGATTCTGAACATTAAGGGTGGCAAAAACCTGCCCGTTTACGGCGACGGAAAAAATATCCGCGACTGGCTTTTTGTTGAAGACCACAACAGTGCCGTATGGACGATTATGAACAAGGGCACCACCGGCGAAAAATACAACATTGGCGGCGAAAACGAATGGGAAAACATTCGCCTGCTTGAAAAGCTGATGGAAATTGTGGCCGAAGAACTGAAAATGAACCTTGACGACGTTAAAAAAACCGTTGTCCACGTAAAAGACCGCCCGGGGCACGACAGGCGCTATGCAATTGATTGCAGCAAGCTGAAAAGCAAGCTCGGCTGGAAACAGTCGGTAACCTTTGAAGAAGGCCTGCGCCAAACCGTAAAATGGTATCTTTCCAGCACGGACTGGGTAAACCACGTGCAAAGCGGCGAATACACAAAATGGATTGATAAAAACTACAGCGCAAGGTAGTTTTACAGGCTTCAAAACGCAGTTTATGCACGCTGCGCCCCAAACCTTGAAAAAAAGCACCTGAATTGCATTATTCTCACAATTCAGGTGCTTTTTGTTTTTAAATTGGCAGAATCTTACTACCGTAAATGCCCAATTTTTATATCAGCCTGAAAATTAATAGCCGATTACGGCTTCAAAGCAGGTTTCACCGTTCACTTTTGCAGAAACCTTAAAAGAACGGCTTTCGCCTGCAACAACCGCAGCAACATCATTTTTATCAAAATTGCCAAAAATACTTAAAACCTGGTCAAGCATGGCTTCTTTTGAATAATTGATTTTAATCGTTTTAATCGGCACAAGGCGCAGTTCCGGCGGCAGGCAGTCGTCAATGTAGTCGCCGTAGCGTGTATTGTTTACGTGGCCGTTGGAATCAATGTCACTTAAGCGCACACGCCGGTCTTCCAAAGGCAGCAGCGGCACGTCAAAAGTAATTTTTCCGCAGTCCGGGCAGTCGGCTTCGGTAAAAACCGTCGGTTCCGGGCGAAGTGTAAACAGGCTTGGCTTAATTATTCGGTGCGTGTTTACGTCGGCAACAAGCCAGGTGCTTAAACCGCTTATCAGCGGTTCATTCTGTTCGTTTACAATTTCATAGCGCCTTCTAAGCTGCAAACCCTGTGGCTTTTCTTCCCATGTATGAATCAAAACTTCTTCATTTGCTTTTGGTACACGGTGCACCTTGTAGGAAGCCCGGGAAGTTAAAATTGCCACGCCATGAGAAGCAAGAAAATCCCACGTAAGGCCGCGGAAATAATAGTCTTCAATTGCTGAATCCGAACAAAGGGTCATAAGCTGGCTGGTTTTAATTGTGCGGTTCGGATTGCACTGGCTAAAAAACAGCTTGCTGCGGCGGTGAAAAGTCATGTCATCGTCGTGCCATTGTTCGTAGCTTTTTACTTTTTCGCTCATTTTTTTCCTTCTGCAAGCTCTTTTGCGCGTGTCAAAGCACCGTTGATGTTGTCAAAAATGTTTTCGCGGCCAATTTTGTCTGCCATGCCGGTTTTTTCGCAAAGCATGTACGGCTGGGTATGAATGCCGGACAAAACCAGCGTTACGCCTTTACGGTCGCAGGAAGCCTTGCACTGGCCCAAAACCTGCAAACCGCCGGCGTCGAGATAAATTGTGTTGCGCATTCTTAAAATAAGGGCTTTGTATTCAAGGCCGGCCTGTTCAAGGGCAATTTCAAATTTGCGCACCGTGCCAAAAAACAGCGGACCGTCTATTTCGTAAACAAGTACGCCTTCAGGAATTGCGATTGTTTCAGCCTTTCCGTCGCCCGAAATACCGCCTGTAAGCGATTCGCGTTTTGCCTGAACTTCAGAAACGTCAATCATCTTTTTGATGAAGAAGAATGCAGCAAGACCAAGACCAACTTCAATTGCAACAGTAAGGTCTACAAAAACGGTAATAAGGAATGTTACGAAGAAAACGCAGATGTCCGATTTCTGGCCTTTCATAAGGGCGCGGATTGCAGGGAAACCGGCCATGTTCCATGCTACGTTAATAAGAATTGCGGCAAGGGCTGGCATCGGAATGTAAGCTGCATATTTTCCGAAGAAAAGAAGAATCAAAAGCAGCGTAATTGCGTGAACCATACCGGCAACAGGGGTTCTACCGCCGTTTTTAATGTTTGTTGCAGTACGGGCAATAGCACCGGTTGCAGGAATACCGCCAAAAACAGGAGACGCAATGTTTGCAATTCCCTGTGCAATGAGTTCAGTATTTGAATCGTGTTTTGTACCAATCATACCGTCTGCAACAACTGCCGAAAGAAGCGATTCGATGGCGGCAAGAACAGCAATTGAAATTGCCGTCGGGAACAGATCGATGATTGTTTTAATTCCAAGGTCTGGAAGCGTAGGTTTCAGTTCGGAAATTGAAGGAATGTCAAAATGTTTTGAACCGTCTGCAAAAGTACCGATTGTGTCGCAGTGAAGGTTGCAGAAGTTGCCAAGAAGAATTGAAGCAACGGTTGCAGCGATAATTACAACAATACTGCCGGGAATTTTTTTAATGAATTTAGACCATACAAAAATGAATGCAAGACAAACCGCTGCCATTGCAAAAGAATACCAGTTTACGCTTGCAGCCGAATTGAAGTAAACAATCATTTTTGGCAAAAAATCGCCGGGCATTTTTGTAAGTTCTTCGCCTAAAACTCTCATCGGCGTAGAAAAATCCGGACGAAGTCCAAAAAAATCGCCAATCTGACCGGAAGCAATTACAACTGCAATGCCGGCTGTAAAACCTGTTACGATTGTATACGGAATGAACTTTACGAGACCGCCCATTTTGAAAATGCCAAGCAAAATCAAAAGAATACCGGCCATAACAGTGGCAGTGGCAAGTCCGCTTAAGCCAAACTTAGCAACAACGCCAAAAACAATTACGGCAAAAGCACCGGTTGGACCGCCAATCTGTACGCGGCTGCCGCCAAATGCACTGATACAAAAGCCTGCAATGATTGCGGTAAAAATACCGGCAGCAGGGCCAACTCCAGATGCGATTGCAAAAGCAATTGCCAGCGGCAATGCAACAACGCCAACAATAATACCGGCTATAAGGTCGCTTACAAAAGTTTTACCATTGTAGCCTTTCATCGTGTTAAGCAGTTCAGGTTTGAACATTTTTAAACTCCGTTTCAAGTTGAAAAAAGAAAAGTCGCCCGGAACATTTATGAACGGGCTTTTTTATAATAAAAAAATTTGCATTAAAAATCAATTTTCAGTATGAAATTCTTTGAAAATATTTTCGTTTTATGGAATATTTTGCGGTGGCTACGATGATGAAAAGTTATATATAAATATGCGCAAATAAACAAAAAAATCCGCCGGTGCAAGCAAGTTGCAATGGCGGATTTTTTTGTTTATTTGCGCATGCGTTGCATATTTTATGGTTTCATCATCTTTCGCCTTTACGTTGAAAGGGAAAAAGTTTTGGGCAAATGGTAAAAAAAATTGGGCGAAGCTGTTCTAGCGACCTAAACGGCCTTTCGATCTAAAGTGACCCAGAAACAACTTAGCCCAATACTAAATTCATAAAATTGTTCAATTTGTCCAGCCATGCCACGGATTCCGAAACAAATTCGGAATGACAATCCCACGTCATGCTGAATCGAGTGCAGAATGACGGTTCATCGTTCAAGATGACAAAACCTTAATGCCCGACATTTAACCTGCAAGCTTTTATATTTTATAACTGAAGGAACGTATCATAAAGTATTTTTTTCAGGTCAAGGGCAATTATGCCGGCGCGGCCTGTCTGGTAAAACAATTCTTCTTCCCACGAAGCATACAGAATATTGCCCGAAACGGCAAAATCGTTGTAAATAAAACCTTCCGGCAGTTTTGGCAGCCTGAAAGCAACAGGCGCACCACCGCGCAGAATGTAGGAATTTGGCAGCGCACCGCTGAAATATACAGTTCCGTCGCTAAAAAGCCCGGTTATGTAGGTTCCGTCATCCTTCACCTTGCCTTTAAAAGTGCCTGCCCCATTAGCGGCTGCACGAATATAAGACCGCGGACTGCCGCTGTTAGGAGCCGTAAAACTTATATCAAGCCCGTACTCTTCAGGAATCTGAAGAAGAAGCCTGCTCATCCGTTCCGGGCAGTCGGCATAATCAAACTGGCACACAATTTTCTTGAACAAATCCAGCGTAAGGTTCTGCTGCTGAATCTGGCCGCTTTTTGCCTTGCCGGAAAGAGAAATAAGCGGTTCAAGTGAATAAAACTGCAAATAGTCAAAATTCGTGCGGTCTGCCATGCTTGTTTTAAAAGAAGCCGTCCACGCATTGCCGTCATACAGCAAATGTACGGTTTCTGCCTGTTCACTAAGCCCCAAATCGGTAACTTTCAGCAGCGGAAAGAATATTTTGCTGTCGGTTCTGTACTGAATTAAAAACGGCAGCACATTTTCCGAAGCCTTGGAATTGAAAAAACTGTTGCGGTATACCGAAAATACCGGGTGTCCGTCAACGGCAACCAGATCGTTGGCGGTAGTATCTGTAAAATACAGTGCATCGCTTACAACTTCGGGGGCGGTATCAAGGCTGGCAGGCAGCTGAACCAAACCCAAACGGTTTACCAAAAGAAAAGAATTCTGACCGATTTTAGCACCGCCGCTAACCCTTACAGTTTCCGTCCACGGCTTAAAAATCGTAATAGGCACATTCTGCGGCAAATCAATGCCAATAATTTCATTTTTATCAAAATAGTACCATTTGTGCACAACCGTATCGCCGCTTTCAATTTCATTCAGCATGGCCGAAAGCTTAAATTCTGGTGCAGCCTGAGTATTTTTTGAACAGGAAACAAGAAAAGCCGCAATAAAAAAAACAGCCGTCAATATTTTAATCGTATTTTTAACTTTCATATTAAAACAAAACCTTTTACAAGTCTAAGTTATGTCAGGCAAAGGCGCACTTGCACTTAAAGCCTATGCCTTTGCCGTAAACCGTACGCAATAAGCCTAAATCCTGATAAGACAATGTTTTAAACTTGCGGCAGCAGTAAAACTTACGCAAAAAGCACAGTCAGAACTTTCCAGTAATTACGAGGCCGCTGCCTTCGTCAAGACGCTGCAAAAACACAAAGCCCTTATCACTTAAGTAATCGGCATTTTCTGCTAAAATTTCAAGTGAATTGGAAGAAACTAAGGGCGCTTTTTGCAAATCTTTACAAATTAACCAGCTTACAGGCGATTCCGGCGCAAGGCTGGCATTAAAGGTTTTCAATTCCTTTATGCTGCTGGCACTAAAAGAACCGGAACAAATGCTTTGGGCTATTTTTATTCTGTCTGTAAAACTGGGATTTTTCTTTTTGGCTATGCCTTCTGCCAGTTTTTGCCAGTTAAAGTAATTGCAGTAATTTTCAGCTTCGGCAGAACCGGCAGCATTTTTTTGCAGAATGTCTGCAAACACGTCAGCGCAAACACCGTTTACAAAATCAAGTTTCAGCTTAAGCGTTTTACCGGCAGAACCTTCGTCCGGCTGCGCCATGTTTGGAAAAACCGCACCGGCAGGATAAAAATATTTTTTGCCGTTTACCAAAAGATAAAGCAGAACAGGTCTTGCATTGCCGTTTTGCAGAACAATGTCAAAACTTTCTGTGTTAAATGGAAAACTTTTGGAACACTTGCGGTTGTTATGGTCGTACCATTCTAAAAGCCACGTTAAATCATTGCCGCTGTTCTGCAAAAGTTGCAAGGTGCGGGCATTTATCTGTTTTTTGGCAGTGTTTAAGGCTGTTACATTGCAGGCGTTTGCAGGCAGTTTGTCCGGCTGCGAAAAACCACCGCCTGCACCGCCGCAGGCACTAAAAACGGCAGCCGCATACAGGCAGCAGGCTGCCATAACTGAATAATTTGCAAACTTTCTTCCATATAAAGGAAACTTTTTGCAAACCGCAGAAAACATTAAAAGAACCAAATTCAATTTTATTTTCGCCATGCAAAATAAATAGGCAAAAAAAAATTTTTTTAGCAAAAATATAGAAAAAAAAGCATTATTTTAAATAAATTTAAACATACAGAACAAAAGGACTAATGTATTTTTCACCTGCTTTTACAACAAGCACCAGACTGTAAAAATTTCAGCACAAAAAAAAGCCCGCCGTGCCGCAAAGTTCTTTTAAACTTTTAAGCACAGCAGGCCTTTTCAAAACGGCATTACGTTTTCAATTAACGCAAAAGCTAAAAGTTAATGTCCATAACCGTAATGTCGTCAATAAGCATGGCATCTTCAATCCAGTCTTCAACGGTGGTTTCTACCAGCTTCAAAAACTCGTCGCCTTTTTTGCCGTAGCTTTTCATAAAAAACTTCTTGCTGTTTTCATCTTCAAAGCGGCGGCCTTCCGGGGTCTGCATGTCGGTAAAACCATCGGAATACATGCTTATGCGCACGCCTTTTTGAATAGGCAGGGTCATTACGGTCTGTTCGCTGGAGCCGATTACGCCCATGCCGAAAGGCGGCAGGTTTGGATTAAGGGTTCGCATTTCAAGTTTCTGTGTCTGTTCGTTTGGAATGAACACAAAAACCGGCGTGTGACCGCAGTTCTGAAGGGAAATGGTATTCTTTTCATAGTCAATGTAGCACAAGGCACCGGTGGTAAAAATGCCCGGCGGCGTTGCTGTCTGCACGTAATTATCAAGCAGGGCTGTAATTGCAGGGCCAAAGCGAACCGGCACGGCAAAGTTTTTTAACGCCGAAAAAAACGTACCGATAACCATGGTGCTTAATGCGGCGGCAACGTTTTTGCCCGAAACGTCAAAACAGCCCACAATGTATTTTTTGCCCTTTTCTACGCAGAAAGTTTTGTAAAAATCGCCGCCGACAGTGTTTGCCATTCTGTTCCACGTAACGCAGCTGAAAGGTGCTTCCTTCAGCGAACCGTCATCGCTAAGCAGAAACTGCTGCACGTTGCGCGCTTTCTCCATGTCCTGACTGCGGATGGCGCTTACCCTGTCCAGAAAATCGTGCAGGCTTACCAGCCCCAAAAGGTGGCGGTTCATAAATACCGGAAAAATTGAAGCACCGCTTTTGCGGTTTTCATCAATAACGCTCTGCTGGTATTTTTCGGTAAAATCGTTTGCCTGCAATATAATGTCTGTTTTGGTTATGTAACTGTCAAGGTCCTTCTGCCAAAATTTCTGCCACGCAGAACTGTTGATGCTTTCATAGGTTTTTCTGTCCAGCAAACCGATGATTGCGCCGTTCTGTTCAACAGGAACACCGGGCGCATTGGGATCGCTTTCAAAAACTTTGGAAATAAGTTCCATTGAAGCTTCTATGCTTACAGGTTCCATAACCGTAGTTATTGAACCAACCTGCCTGAAAGAAAAATTGCCCGTAAGGCTGTTCCTGAATTTTTCACTTTCCGTACTTTCTGTAGTATTGCTTTCGCCTGTAAAATCAGAAAAATCATTTATAAATTCATCGCTCATGGGTACAGTATAAGCTACGGTTCTATTTTTTGTAAAATTTTATTTGAAGGTTATCTTTGTAAAATTATATCATCATAAAAATATCAGGTTTTATATAGAAGGCCGAATGTCGAGTTTATATGAAATGTCTTTTAGCCTTTTATACCGAATTACAGAAAATAGAAGTGTTCAATAATTGGGGTGCACTTCAATCTTCATCAATCGGCGGCCTTTTTTATTTTTCAATTGAATGAAAGCAAGAAAAAAGCCCCTGCACGCGGCAAGGGCTGTAAAGATTCCTAATATTTAGAAAGATACTTGTCAATTTCCCACTGACTTACGCGGGTTTTGTATTCAAGCCATTCAAGCTGCTTGGCTTCTACAAATTTTTCCAGCACGTGGCTGCCAAGGGTTTCGCACACAAGCCTGTCTTTCTGTAATTCTTCAAGGGCTTCTTCAAGAGAAGCCGGCAGTGCACCGATTTTCTGCTTTTTGCGCTGTGCCGCCGTCATGGCATAAATGTTGCCGTCTACAGCTGGCGGCGGTGTCAAACCGCGCTTTACGCCGTCCAGACCGGCAGCAATTGTTACGGCCAGTGCAAGGTACGGGTTGGCGCTAGGGTCGGCAGAACGAAGTTCAATGCGCGTACCGTTGCCCCGGGCAGCCGGCACACGGATAAGCGGACTGCGGTTCTGTGCAGACCATGCAATGTAAACCGGTGCTTCAAATTCCGGCACAAGGCGCTTGTAAGAGTTTACCAGCGGATTTGTAATTGCAGTAAAGCCTTTTACGTGTTCCATGATTCCGGCAATAAAGCTGTAGGCAATTTTGCTTAAGCCGTTCTTGTCGTTTTCATCGTAAAATACGTTTTTGCCGTCTTTAGACATTGAAAGATTAAGGTGCATTCCGCTGCCTGCAATGCCGAAAATTGGTTTTGGCATAAAGGTTGCATGCAGACCGTGCATGTTGGCAATGGTTTTTACAGCAAGCTTGAAAGTAATAACTTTGTCGGCAGTGGTTAAGGCATCGCCGTATTTAAAGTCAATTTCGTGCTGACCGCGTGCACATTCGTGGTGCGAAGCTTCAATTTCAAAACCCATCTGTTCAAGGGTTAAAACAATGTCGCGGCGAACGTCTTCACCCGGGTCTACAGGCCCCATGTCAAAATAACCGGCATCGTCAAAAGTTTTTAAGGTTGGTTTTCCTTCTTCGTCTTTTCTGAACAGGAAGAATTCGCATTCCGGGCCAACGTTGAATGTGTAGCCAAGCTTAAGGGCTTCGTCCAGCACGTTTTTAAGCACCTGGCGCGGCGAACCTTCAAAAGGCGTACCGTCGTGCTTGTAAACGTCGCAGATTAAGCGTGCTACGTTGTCCGGTGCCTTGCGCCACGGAAAAGGAACGAAGCTTTTCAAATCCGGATGAAGTTTCATATCAGATTCTTCAATGCGTACAAAGCCTTCAATTGAAGAACCGTCGAACATGCACTGATTGTCTAGGGCTTTTTCTAATTGACTTGCAGTAATTGCAACGTTTTTAAGTGAACCTAAAATGTCAGTAAACTGCAAACGAATGAAACGAATGTTATTTTCTTTTACATATTTAAGAATGTCTTCTTTGCTGTAATTCATAATTTATTGTAAATATTTTGAACATAAAATTCAACGGCAATTAGAAGAAAGCCCCTTTCTGACAAAGTTACCAGTTTTTGCTTTTGCAAAAACTGGTCTTCGTGCTTACAAAAAGCAGCGGTTACTGATATTTCATCTAGCACGAGTGGCGCATGGCAATACACTATAAAATTGACGTAGTTTTTTTGCAAAGCAAAAAAACTAGGGGCTTGCG
>JAZRVO010000026.1:0-2820 GCA_045599185.1 Treponemataceae bacterium
TACACGGTGGAACAGGTTTGCAGGGAAGAACCGGCGGCCAGCGAAAAGGTAAATGACAAGAGCCACAAGATATATTACAATGCAGAAAGCTGGCACAAAAGCGAAAACAAGGAAGTGCGCGCATTCCTGAAGTTCCTTACAACGCAGGCGACCGATACCGATTTAACAAAATCAATTCAGTCCGCGGTTCACACATCCAGAAAAAACGAGCTATGGAGGAAAAACTTTATGACCCTGTATGAAATGATAGACGAAGTAAAAGCCGACGGCATCGCAATTGGACGTGAAGAAGGGTTTTTGGAAAAAGCAAACGAAACAGCGCGGAATTTCCTCGCAATGGGATTTTCTCTGGAACAGGTAGCGCAGGGAACCGGCCTTTCCGTTGAACAGCTGCGTGAAATTGCTGACGAAATAAATTAAGTTTTCCACCCAATAAAAACACCCGCCTTAAGGGAAGAGTTTTGCGATATCAAAACTTCTCCGCGTGCTTACATCAGTGGTAATAACTGACCAATTAGTCAGCACGCGCACACGCGCGTACGCGCAAAAACGCAAAAAATTTGCAGTATCAGCATTTAGGGCTTATCATATTCAGCAAGACACGTGTAAGGAGATAGAAAAATGAATCTTTTCGTTCTGTTTATGATCTTTTTCGGACTTTCAACAGTTCTTGGCGTACCGATGCTTTCATCTTTTCAGGTAACGCAAATAAAAGGGTCTACCTGGGCGGACTGGGTAAGCGGACTCGGTGCAACTCTTGGACCTGCAACAGGCATTTTCATCATAGTTTCTGCAATCGTTTATTTCATAATGAAGCCTCTGCTTGGCTACCTTAAAGAATCGGAAAACCGTGAACTTTCCGACGAAGAAAAAGGCAGTGCACAGAAAATCCTTAAAAAAGTGAACGTTATTTCACTCGTTTCAATTTTGGCAGGCTACATTGCTGGCAACGGTACGACAATCATAATAAAAACCGTAGCCGGCAAAGTGAATTACAGTATAAGCGACCTTGCCGTTATCATTGCCCTTATTCTGGTTTACAGCTTTACAGCAGTTGAATATTCGGTAGTTTGCTTCAATTCTCTTGCGCGCAAGCAGCTTAGAAAACTTAAAATCTATTCTACGGAAGGAATAAAAACCTCCCACTTTACCATTTCCCTTGGGCTTACAACCACTGTGGTTGTTCTGTTTGTAAGCTGGCATCTTTTCTGTTCCGGCTATTCTGCCGTAAGGAACGGCTGGACACTGGAAGTTTTTACCAGAAAAGCACTTGCTGCCCTTGCAGAAGCTTTTATTGTTGGCACGCCTCTTGTTGCGCTTATTTTAAACCAGCTTAGAAAACGTTTTTACGAAACCATTCACCATGTTGACGCACTGCGCGAAAAAGGCGATTTGGTAACGCGCCTGAGCATTGGTACGTTTGACGATTTTGGCGTTGTTATGACTTCCATGAACCATCTTATGGACTTTCTGAAAGATTCGCTTTCTGCACTTAAGGCGGAAAACCTTAAGGTTGGACAGGACGCAGAAAACCTGATGCTTGTTACCCAGTCGTCGGCTTCGGGCATGGAACAGATTGTTTCTTCTTTTAGTAACATGCACACGGAAAACGCGGAAAAAGACAGGCTTCTGGATTCGGCAAGGGTAAGCATAGACAGACTTACCAGCGACGCGGTAAAAGTCAGCAGGTCAATGGAAAGCCAGGCGGAAGCAGAACAGGCAAACGCAGTTTCCATTACGGAAATGGTTTCCAGCATCAATTCAATTACCGGCTTAATTCAAAAAGCTCAGACGCTTTCAAACCTTCTTTCAGAATCTTCCCTTGCAGGTGCAACTGAAGTTGAAAAAACTCAGGCCGTTGTTGAACTGATTAAAGACAAATCGAAAAAAATGGTTGAAGTCGTTCAGGTTATTCATCAGGTTGCGTCGCAGACAAACCTGCTTGCCATGAATGCTGCAATTGAAGCTGCCCACGCCGGTAATGCCGGTTCCGGTTTTTCCGTTGTTGCAGACGAAATTAGAAAACTTGCAGAAAACACCCAGAGCCAGACAAAAAGCATTAACGAGCTTATTAAGGAAATTACTTCTTCAATTGAAGCCGGCAGCACAAGCATGACTGACACGAAAACAATGTTCAACAAAATACGCGAAGGCATTTCAGACCAGTCCGGCGTTGTAAACGAAATCCTTAATACCATGGAAGTTCAGTCATCAAGTGCAAACAATGTTCTTGCCACAACCAACCGCATTTCCAGCCAGATTTCTGAAGTGAACCAGCTGATTAAAAATCAGGCCAATTATACGGAAGAGATTAAGGCCGGAATTGACGACATTGTAGAACTTTCTGGCAGCGTTGATACAGCCATGAATGAATCGGAAAGCGTAATTAATGATTTTGCAAAATCAATAGAAATTGTTAAGCAGAAAGCCCAGGAAAACCAGACATCGGTTATGACCATCACCGGCGAACTGAATAAATTCAAAATCTAAAGGCGTGCGCTGTTTGGTGGTTTTGCAACTGCCGCTTGGTGTATGCGCAAGCCCCTAGTTTTTTTGCTTTGCAAAAAAACTACGTCAATTTTATAGTGTATTGTCATGCGCCACTCGTGCTAGATGAAATATCAGTAACCGCTGCTTTTGGTAAGCACGAGGACCAGTTTTTGCAAAAGCAAAAACTGGTAACTTGGTCAGAAAAAGGATTTTCTGCAACTGCCGCTTGGTGTATGCGCAAGCCCCTAGTTTTTTTGCTTTGCAAAAAAACTACGTCAATTTTATAGTGTATTGCCATGCGCCACTCGTGCTAGATGAAATATCAGTAAC
>JAZRVO010000027.1:0-108267 GCA_045599185.1 Treponemataceae bacterium
AGGGAAGAACCGGCGGCCAGCGAAAAGGTAAATGACAAGAGCCACAAGATATATTACAATGCAGAAAGCTGGCACAAAAGCGAAAACAAGGAAGTGCGCGCATTCCTGAAGTTCCTTACAACGCAGGCAACCGACACCGATCTGACAAAAACAATTCAGTCTGCGGTTCACACATCCAGAAAAAACGAGCTATGGAGGAAAAGCTTTATGACCCTGTATGAAATGATAGACGAAGTAAAAGCCGACGGCATCGCAATTGGACATGAAGAAGGGCTTTTGGAAGGCCTTGAACGCGGTTCGTTTCAAAAGGCATACGAAACAGCGCGGAATTTCCTTGCAATGGGATTTTCTCTGGAACAGGTAGCGCAGGGAACCGGCCTTTCGATAGAAGCCATACAGGAAATTGCTGACGAAATAAAAGCCGATACAGATAAATAAAAACGCGCTATATATTTCAGCAAAGAGGGAAGCCCTGCAAAAAACTTGTCATTGAAAACGTTGTTTTCACCAGACGATTTTTACAGGGCTTTCCTATTTTTTTCGAGACTGGGCTTGTCTGTAGCGACTACTTATAACTTCAAATCAATTTTTCAGTATAAGTTACAAAACGCCTCTTATTTTCAATTAAAACACAATGCCCACTGCAACAAAGGCTGCGCACATTATAAAACAGATAACGTCACGGGTGCAGAACGGATATTTTTTAAGGCAGCTGCCTGCTTTCCGGAACTTAAAGCCGCGTAAGTCGGCAGCGATGGCCAGACTTTGGGTTTTGCGCACGGAAGAAACCAGAAGCGGCGCGCAGAGCGGCAGTATGAGGGCTATTTTCTTGAACGGGTTACGCGTATCAAGCTCAATTCCGCGGCTGGTCTGGGCTTCCATAATTCCGGCCATTTCGGTGGCAAAAACCGGTATAAAGCGGATAGCCGTTGTAAGTGTAAACGCGTATTTAAAGGGAATGTGGAGTTTTTCTACCAGGGCGTTGGAAAGGTCGCCCAGCTTGGTTACGGAAAGCATGATTGCAAGCGGCAAGGTTGCGCCGCTGAGGCGCAGCACCAGTGCAAGTGCGTTTTTTACGCCAAAATCGGTAACGCGGATAAATTTCCATTCAAAAATTACGTTTCCGCCGCGGATAAAAAGAACCTGCAGAACGAACAGAAAAATCGAAATCTTTACAAGCCCTTTCAGCAGCGAAAAAGTGCGTTCCTTTATGCCGCAAATGCAGCCAACAATTATGTTGAAGGCCAGAAGCAGGCACAAAACCGGAATGCTGCCGGAAGAAAAACAGGCGATACAAACTGCAAAGGCAAAAACAAGTTTTGTCATCGGGTTCATTTTGTGAAAAACCGAATTACCGGGAACGTAGTCTAAAAATCCTTTCATTTTTCTTCCTCTGTACAGTCGTACTGCAAGTTTTTAAGCGAATTTCTTTCCAGCTGGGGAACAAGGTCTGCCGGGTTGCCGTCGGCAAGAATTTTTCCGTGCCCGACAATCACCATTCTTTCTGCATAGTCGCGGACAATTTCCATGTCGTGGCAGACCATTATTACGGTTGTGCCGGCCTGGTTAAGTTCGCGCACGGCGTTCATAAGTTCAATGCATTCCTTATAGTCAAGCCCGGTTGTCGGCTCGTCAAGAATCATAATTGAAGGGTGCACGGCAATAATTGAAGCCAGTGCAAGCTGCTGGCGCTGGCCGCGGCTAAGTGAAAACGGCGGAATGTCGCCGTCAAAACCGAAACGCGAAAGAATTTCTTCCGTGCGTTTTTCGGCATCCGGCAGTTTAAGCGCCTTAAGGCCAAATGCAATTTCGTCTTTTATGGTATAGCAGCACAGCTGCCGGTCAGGGTTCTGAAACAGAAAGCCGATATGCCGGGCAAGAACGCTGTTTCTGGTTTTTCTGGTATTAAGGCCGTTTACAAAAATGTCACCGGCGGCAGGCTTTAAAATGCCGCCCATAAGCTTACTCAGCGTAGATTTACCTGAACCGTTTTCGCCGGTAAGGGCTAAAAAGTCGCCTTTGTAAACGGAAAAATCTGTATTTTCAATAAGTGCGTTTTCATCGTAGCCGAAACTTACATTTTGAAGGCTTAGAACTGCTTCGCTGCCGGACACTTTTGTACTTTCTTTTTTAATAAAACTGTTCTGTTCAATTTCAATAATTTCTGCTGCCGGTTTGCCGTCTGCCAGTGCGTCAAGCACTTTTCCCACGCGTTCGTGGTTCAGGCCAAGGTCTGCAAGTTCGTTGCGGTGGGTCAGAACTTCTTTAACGGTGCCGTAAAACTTTAATTTGCCTTTTTCTATAAAGGCAAGGTGGCTGGCGTATTCGCACAGAAGGCGAATTTTCTGTTCAATTACAATAACGGTAAGGGAATATTTCTGGTTCAGTTCTTTAAGTATGCGGAAAATATTGCGGCTGGCAGAAGGGTCAAGTTCGCCGGTGGGTTCGTCCAGAACCAGATATTTGGGACGAAGTGCCAGAATTGCGGCAATTGCAACTTTCTGCTTCTGACCGCCGGAAAGGCTTGAAATGTCACGTTCCCGCAGGTTTTCTATTCCAAGTTCGGTCAAAACCCAGTTTACGCGTTCTTCAATTTCTGCTTTTTCAAAATCAAAGTTTTCCAGCCCAAAAAGAATTTCGTCTTCTACCGAAGCACAGGTCATCTGGCTGTCAATGTCCTGAAAAACGCTGCCGATTATCCGGCTCAGGCTGCATGCTTCCGTATCAAACACGTCCTGTCCGTCTACGGTTACTTTTCCGTAATAGTCGCCTTTAAAGTGATGCGGAATGATGCCGTTAATGGCACAGCTTAGGGTTGTTTTGCCGGCTCCAGACGAGCCGATTATGCCTAAAAAGTCGCCGTCGTTAACCGAAAAGCTGATGTTTTTAAGTGCGTTTTCTTTTGCATCAAGGTAAGAAAAACTGAAATTCTCAAAGGTAATCATAATTTTATTTGTTTTCTTCTATTAAGTGGTATGTTGAATTTTTGAACAAAAGGCCAAATTTTTTCAGCTTAAAGTAAATGTGTTAAAGGCAGCCGCAGACAGACGCAGCCACGAGAAAAAATAAGCCGTGCTTTTTACAAATTTTTCGTGGTGGTGCTTTTCTGCGGTTACTTTTATTGCCTTCAATATAAACTAGAAAGCTAGCCTTTTATTTGAATTATTTTAAGGTTGCCTTTAACGGGTAGTACAAAACCTGCACGATGATGCAGTTTATTAAGGCGGTAAAGCCAACAATCGGCACGTAAGCGGCAAGGGCTTCCGGCGTAGATTTAATTACTACCAGAAGGAATGTGGCATAAATGCCGCCTGAAACAACCGTACTGATGAATGTGGCAAGCATAGGCATTATGTCTACTTTTTTGCCGATTTTTGGCAGCTGAATTTTAATTAAAAGTGCCATTACGATTGCACCGAAAAATTCTGATAAAAAGTTCAGCCACGGTGTTCCGGGGAAAAACTGGCAGATTGCGCCGGCTAAAAGACCGATGATGGCGGCTTCCCATACTTTTGGGCGGATAAGTACGATTGCCATACAGTACATGGCAATGATGAAGTTTGGTTTCATTCCAAAAAAGTTGATAACTGAACCTACAAAAAACTTTAATACGGCACCGGCGGCCAAAAGAATGGCTGTAAGTACCAAATCGCGGATAGTGAGTCCTTTGCTTTCTTTTACTGCGCTTTCACGTTTTGCGCCGGTGTTTTCCATTTCGTCAGACATATTAAACCTCGCTGCGTTAAGTTTCTTTTGATAGTAACAATAATAAATCTGCCCTATGTTTTTGTCAATAGAAACACGCAGAATATTTTTACATTGTATATTTTTGTCCATGCCTCATTTTTTTCAAAAATTGCAGAATTTTTTATGCTGGGCTTGCATGAAAAATAAGTACAGTTTGCGCGTGCTGATTGTTTGGTCTGTTATCATCACTGATATATGCACGCGGAAGAGTTTTGCAAAGCAAAACTCTTCCCCTTTTGGTAAGTGTTGGATTTGCCTGCACCAGACAGCAGTTAGAGGCAGTTCAAGTAGCAAAAGTTCAAGCCCGCTTACACAAAAAATGACGTAGTTTTGCACCGCAAAACTATGGGCTTTTGCCTGCACTAGGCAGCAGTTAGAGGTAGTTCAAGTAGCAAAAGTTCGTTTATTGTGCAAAGTGCAATTTTGCAATAACTTTACCTTATGAAATATCTTAAACAATTTGCGCTTATTCTGGCACTTTCCCTTGCCGGAGAACTTTTAAATATGTATCTGCCTTTGCCAGTTCCGGCTGGCATTTACGGCATGGTTCTGCTTTTTATTCTGCTGTGCCTGGGCGTTGTAAAACTGCCCCAGGTTAAGCAAACCGCAGATTTTTTAATTGAAATTATGACAATTTCCTTTATTCCGGCCGGTGTTGGACTTATTACCAGCTGGAACGTGCTTAAACCGGTTGTTTTGCAGGTGGCAGGCATTACGGTTTTTACCACGTTTTTAATTATGGCGGTTGCAGGCAGGGTTTGCCAGTTTTTGCTGAACAAAAAGGGCGGCAAAGACAAAGCCGGTAAAACTGTGCCACACACGGCAAAAACTGAAAAATAGCGGGGCTATATTTTATGGAAGAAATTTTTAAGAATTCGCTTTTTGCAGGAATTACCCTTAGCCTTGGCTGCTACGCGCTGGGCAGTTTGCTGCGCAAAAAGTTTACAAGCCCGTGGGTAAACCCGTTTTTAATTTCGGTTGTGGTAAGCATTGCCGTGCTTGTTCTTTGCAAAATTGATTACGAATATTATTACCAGAGTGCAAAATATATGAGTTTTTTGCTTACTCCGGCAACGGTTTGTCTGGCAGTGCCTTTGTACGAACAGCTGGAACTGCTGAAAAAAAACTTTTGGGCAATTGTTATGGGCATTTTTGCCGGTGCGCTTGCCAGTGCCGTAAGCATTTTTATTCTGTGCTTTCTGCTTAAACTTCCAAAGGAAATGCTTGCAACCCTTTTGCCCAAAACGGTAACAACTGCAATTGGTATGGGGGTTTCGGAAGAGCTGGGCGGCTACGTAACGATTACGGTTGCAACGATTGTTGTAACAGGCATTTTGGGCAACGTACTTGCCGATGTTTTTTTGAAACTGTTTAAAATTACAGACCCAATTGCTCAGGGCATAGCACTGGGTACCAGCGCCCACGCAATGGGTACGGCAAAAGCCCACGAACTTGGACAGATTCAGGGTGCAATGAGCGGCCTTTCCATTGTGATAACCGGCATTTTTACCGTAATTTTAGCCCCGGTTTTTGCAAGCCTGTACGCCCTGCTTTAACCGCAGTTTTTTTGCTTTGCTGAACTTGTACAAAAATTGACGTAGTTTTGCAGTGCAAAACTACGGGCTTTTGCCTGCGCAAGCGACGGTTAGAGGCAACGTAAAAAGCAAAGGCTCTGTTTCTAATATATTGCAAAGTATCGCAAAATATGTCAAAATCTGCAAACGCTTTTCTACAATTTCAATTAAGCAGCTGAATCATTTTTCAGGCAAATTCTGCAAATTCTAACTTGTAAATATGCGCAATTTAAAAATCACCCAATTAAGCAACTAAAAACAGAAAGTAGATATTAAGGAGGCTTCTAAAATGGAAGCGGATATTACCTCTCGTATGGCAGATTTGGTTATACAAATTGGTGTAATCATTTTTGCAGTGCGTTTTTTTGGTTTTTTGGCAAAAAAAGTTCATATTGCCCCGGTACTTGGCGAATTGCTTGCCGGTGTTGTTTTAGGTCCTTACGCTTTGGGCGCAATTTCGCTGCCCGGCTTTCCTGAAGGACTTTTTCCGCTAAATTCTGCTTCTTTAGCCGTTTCGCCGGAACTTTACGGTTTTTCAATGGTTGCTTCCATTATTCTGCTTTTTGCATCTGGTTTGGAAACTGACCTTGCCCTGTTCCTGCGCTATTCTGTTGCAGGCGGCGTAATTGGTATTGGCGGTGTTGCCTTTTCGTTTATCATTGGCGATGTCTGCGGAATGCTTCTGCTGGGCTGCGGCTTTATGGACGTTCGCTGCCTTTTCCTTGGCATTATGTCTACTGCAACTTCTGTTGGTATTACTGCCCGCATTTTGTCTGACAAAAAGAAAATGGATTCTCCTGAAGGCGTAACGATTCTGGCAAGTGCCGTTTTTGACGACGTTTTGGGCATTATTTTGCTTGCCATTGTTATGGGCATTGCGGCTGCCGTTAACAGCGCAAATGGTGCAGTTACCATCGACGGCAAACAGATTGCGCTTATTGCACTTCGCGCATTCAGCATCTGGCTTATTGTAACTGCTTTGGGTTTAATTTTCTCAAAGAAAATTGCCAGTTTCTTAAAGCTTTTCAAGCACACATTCGATTTTTCAATTGCAGCTTTAGGTCTTGGCCTTCTTTTGGGCGGTTTTTTTGAAAAACAGGGCCTGGCAATGATTATTGGTGCTTACGTAACCGGCCTTTCACTTTCAGGTTCGGACATTGCGGCAATTATTCAGGAACGCATTCACGGCCTGTACGAATTTTTTGTACCGGTTTTCTTCGCCGTTATGGGTATGATGGTTAATGTTGGCGAACTGATGTCTAAGCAGGTTCTGGTATTTGGCGCAATTTACAGCGTTACCGCAGTTCTTGCAAAAGTGATTGGCTGTGGTTTGCCGGCAATGGCGTTTGGCTTTAACCTTAAAGGCGGTTTGCGCATTGGCTGCGGTATGGTTCCGCGCGGCGAAGTTGCCTTGATTATTGCCGGCATCGGTTTAACTGCCGGTATTCTTGATGAACAGATGTTCGGCGTTGTAATTTTGATGACACTTGCCACAACTCTGGTTGCGCCGCCACTTATCAGTTCTTCACTGTCTGTTCCAGGCAAAGGTACCAAAAAAGAAACCCGTTCCAGCGACAACACGACTTTTTCGTGGGATTTTGGTACGGACGAAATTGCAGACCTCGTTATCGATATGCTTTTGAAAGAACTTAAAAACGAAGGTTTTTATGTTCAGATGATGAATATTGACGAAGGTTTGTCGCAGGCTCGCAAGGGCGACATTTCGCTTTCCATTACAGAAATGGAATCGGTTGTTACGATTGAAACCGGCGTTGAAGATGCGGGCTTTGTTAAAAATTCAATTTACGAAGTCGTACTGCGCCTTGGTGACATGATTCAAAGCCTTAAACAGAACTGTGCGCCTATTAAACCTTCCATGCTTGACCCTGAAAATGACGCATGCCGCACTGACCCGGACGTTTTGAAACTGCTGAACCCGGCAATTGTAAACATGCACTTGAAAGGTACAACCAAAGACGAAGTTTTGCAGGAAATGGTTATGCTTCTTTCTAACAGCGGCCTTGTACGCGACTGGCAGATGGTTCTGGAAGACGTAAAATCCCGCGAACAGATTATGAGTACCGGCATGCAGCGCGGTATTGCATTCCCTCATGCAAAATCGGACGGGGTTGTTTCTACCTGCATTGCAATTGGTATTGCACCGGAAGGCGTGCCTTTCAACAGTTTTGACGGCGAAGATTCACGTTTCTTTGTAATGATTGTTTCACCGCGCAAAACTTCTTCTCCGCACATGCTTTTGCTTTCTTCTATGAGCTTTATTTTGCGCGATGCAGAAGTTGTAGAAAAACTTATTGCAAGCCCGAACCCGGAAAAAATGCTTGAACTTATGAAAGAAGTAGCAGAAACAAACCCGGCAAAACATTGAAGGCTTGAGTTTTTTCAAAAAATCTTCTTTTGGAAAAACATGAAATCTTTGATGACAGAAGAAACTTAAATATTTTTAAGCGTGCAGAATGCTTAAAGCAAAAACCGCAGAATGATGAAAGATTTTTCACTTTTCTGCGGTTTTTTATTTGTGGTTTGCTTTTACGGTTTTGTGCAAAAAAAAGCAGGCACCGTAACTGCTGCTTGCAATAACAGTGCCTGCGCTTTTGTCAAAACTTTCCCACCAAAGCTTTGACCAGCTTTTTTACTTTTTATCGCTTTAGGCGATGATGTTTACTGAATTACCGCTTAATGCTGCTGGCGAAATTGCATAAGGGTTTGTTTTTGGTGCTTCAATAGCAGCCTTTAATTTTGCCTGATAGTCTGCAATCATCGCATCAATTTTTGAATCATCAAGACCCGCCAAATCCTGACTTGTTAAAGTATCTTTTGAACCATTCGGTGATGCTGACGCAACTTTTTCAATCAATGTGTTCAAAATATGCACGCGGTTTACGCTTACGCCTTCTTCTTTTGTAGAAGCATAGCCTGAAATGTGTTCCAGCTGAGAATAAACCACCATTGATGGTGCTACCGGAACTGCAATTTTGCCGCTTGCACTGTGCGATGTCAAATATGAATATGATGTAGTTAAATAGCCACTAGGAATATCAGTCATAATTAACCTCTCTCAAATTCATTGTCGGTGAGTGAAAAAAAAAGTTTAGAGGTTTTTACAGGAAATTTAATTTTAAACGGGCAGAACTTGCCCAAAAAAGTCATTCCGAATTTGGTTCGGAATACTCGCTTTTACTGCTTGCTCTATCTCTAATTATTACTTGGTATATGCAAAAGCCCGTAGTTTTGCCGGTGGCAAAATTACGTCAATTTATATGTGCCAGCAAAAGCTGCGTTCATTTTTGTGCAAGTTCCGCATAATAAAAAAGCCCCGGCTTTTAGGTGCGATTTGCACTTTTTAAAAGCCGGGGCTTTGCAAATTGCAGAAAGCCTAAAAACTATTTTTTTAGCAGTGCTGCAAACGGATTGTATGTCATGCCGTCGCCAGAACCAGAATTGTTAAAGTCGCGGCGTGGTTTTTGTCCTGCGGCTGGTTTGGCATCGCCGGTTTTTGCAGCAGTGCCTGTACCTGCCTTGCGGACTACAACCTTGCGTTTAGTACCGTCGCCGCCGGTGCTGCCGGCAGAACCGCTACCACCGTTACCTACGCGTGAAGCAGAATCTTTTTTAAGCGAAAGGCTGATGCGGCGGCGCACAGTATCAAGACCAATGATACGGCATTCCTTAACGTCACCAACTTTCAAAACTTCCATCGGGTCAGAAACGTAAGTATCGCTAAGTTCGCTTATGTGCAAAAGGGCTGTTTCTTTAATGCCAATGTCAACAAAAGCACCAAAGTCTACAACGTTCTTAATTTTGCCGGTAACCATCATGCCTTCTTTAAGGTCTTCAAAAGTTACAACGCCTTTCTGCATAATCGGTTTCGGGTAACCGTCGCGAGGGTCGCGGTTTGGCTTTTTAAGTTCTTCAATAATGTCGCTTATTGTTGCGTCGCCAAGCTTGTATTTTTCCTTAATGGCTTCGCGCTGTGCAGCAGAAATGTCTTTCTTTTCCTGAACGAAAGGTAAAATTTCACGGGCTGCGTCATAGTTTTCCGGGTGAACCCAAGTGTTGTCCAATGGATCAGCACTTTCCGGGATTTTTAAGAAACCTGCGCACTGTTCAAATGCTTTAGGACCAAGGCCGGAAACTTTGTGGAGTTCTTCGCGGCTTACAATTTTTCCGTGTTCGTCGCGGTAGGCAACAATTTTTTTTGCCAAAGTACCATTAATGCCCGAAACATATTTAAGCAGGTGGTACGAAGCTGTGTTAAGGTTTACGCCAACCTGGTTTACTACCGAACCTACAACTTCATCCAGTGTTTCAGAAAGGCGTTTCTGGTTTACGTCGTGCTGATAAAGCCCGACACCGATTGCCTTAGGGTCAATTTTTACAAGTTCTGCCAGCGGGTCCTGCAAACGGCGACCCATGCTGATGGCACCGCGAATCGTCAAGTCCAAATCCGGAAATTCTTCGCGTGCAGTGTCACTTGCTGAATATACAGAAGCACCTGATTCATCTACAACGGTGTACAGAACATCCGGGCAGAATTCGCTGATAACTTTAGAAACAACGTCCTGAACTTCTTTTGTGCCGGTACCGTTGCCAATTGCAACCAGCTGAATGTTGTATTTTTTGATGGCTTCTTTTACTGCCATTGCAGAACCTGTTGGGTCTGCAACCTGTTTAATTAAGAAATAGCCAAGATATTTGCCGGTTTCGTCAAGGGCGGCGCATTTTGTACCGGTACGAATACCAGGGTCAACGCCCAAAACGCGAGTTCCCTTAATTGGCGGTGACATCAAAAGGTTTTTCAGGTTTTCGCTGAAAACGCCAATTCCGTGGCTGTCGGCTTCGTCGCCCTGGTCACCGCGAATTTCGCGTACAACTGCCGGTGAAAGCAGGCGAACCAAACCGTCTTCAATTGCTTCTGCGTGATAGCTGTTTACCGGTTTTAAGTTCTTTTTAAGCAGTTCAATTGCGCCGTCAACGTCTACGTCAATTGTAACATCAAGCTTGCCTTCGCGTTCGCCGCGGTTAATGGCAAGAATGCGGTGCGGTTTAATCTGGTTAAGTGCTTCGGCATAATCCCAGTACATCTGGTAAACGGAGGCTTCCATTTCCTTTTCGTCGCCAACGCCTTTAACCTGTACGTTGCCGGTTGCAAGGTAAAAATCGTGAACCTTGCCGCGCAGTTCTGTATCCTGCGAAACTCTTTCTGCCAGAATGTCCTGCGCGCCTTTAATTGCGGCTTCTGCATTGGGCACGTTAAGTTCTTCAACTTCGGCACCGGTTTTTACAAATTCAGCGGCTTTTGCTTCAACTTCTTCTTTAGAAGCTTCAAGCATGTAATCAGCCAGCGGTTCAAGACCGCGTTCAATTGCCTGCATACCGCGTGTTTTCTTTTTCTTTTTGAATGGTGCCCAAAGGTCTTCAAGTTCGGTTAAAGTTGTGGCTTTCATTACGTTTTCGTAAAGGCTTTCGGTAAGTTTTCCGGCAGCAAAAATGCCTTTTACAATTTCAAGACGGCGGGTTTCCAGGTTTGTGTATGATTTAAAGTTGTGATCGCATTCACGTACCTGCAATTCGTCCAGCGAGCCGTGTGCTTCTTTGCGGTAACGCGAAATAAAAGGAATGGTACAACCTTCGTTTACCAGTGAAATAACAGCAGAAACTTGCTGTGTGCGGATGCCCAGTTCTTTGGCAATACGATTCATGATTTCGACTTCGTTTACCACTAAGGCATCAATTGATTCTTGTGTAAATTCCATTGTTTCTCCATGCACTTTTGTAAAGTGCGCTAAATAATAAGAAAAATTCAAGGAATTTTCAATATGAAATGAACCGTGAAAAAAATGCCCGAATATCCGGGCATTTTTTTATTTTTCAATTTTATGTTTTTTACAGCGACTGGCAAAAAAACTGGTAGGTCTTATCTCCAAACTGGGGAATAAACTCGTGGCCGTAATCCGGGTAAATTATCTGCCGTTTTTTTGCCTTTATTCTGTTGTACATTGCAAACTGGGTAGAAGGCGGACAGATATTGTCCTGCAGGCCGGTTGCCATTAAAACTTCACCCTTTATGCGCGGTGCCAGAAACTGCAAGTCTAAATATCCCAGCCGGGTAAAAAGTTCTTCCTCGTGTTCGTGTGCCGGGTCAAACCACCTGAAATAGTGCCTTATTTCATCGTAAGCGTCTTTTGCCAGATCCATTTCCCACACACGCTTAAAATCGCACAGGAAAGGATAAACCGGCGCAAGTTTTGCAATGCGCGGTTCAAGCGCGGCACAGGCAATTGTCAGCGCGCCACCCTGCGAACCACCCATTGCAAAAACCCGGGTTTCGTCCACAAAGTCAAAGTCCATTACAATTTTGGCAAGTTCGGCCGTGTCCAGATAAACGTGGCGCATAATCATGTTGTCCGGGTTCGGATCCTGACATCCGCGCATAAAAAAGCCAACGGAAGTAAAGGTTTTAGTCCCGCCGGTATCTTCCGAAAGAAAACCTTCACCGCGTACGTCTAGAGCAACAACCACAAAACCGCTTGCAGCATAGGCAAGCTTTTCGTTCCAGTCGCCGGAAGTGCAGTTGTAGCCGTGGAACTGTAAAATTGCCGGAGCTTTTTTATTAAGATTTTTGGGCTTTAAAAGTTTCGCATGAATGCGTGCATTTCGCACGCCGGTAAAAAACATGTCAAAACATTCTGCAACCGGCGAAACAAATTCGGCTGGTTTTAATTCTACATTTGGGTCAACGGCGTTCATTTCGGCCAGTGCGCGCTTCCAGTATTCTTCGTGGTCAGCCGGTTTGGGGCTTATTCCCTTGTACTTCTGTAATTCCTTTAACGGCATGTCTAAAATTGGCATAAAAACCTCTCTTTTTCCTGTTTTTTTTAAGCTGCCCCAAACATAATTTTTAAAGGCAAGTCTATAAATCCATTATTTGTCCATTCCCCAAATTTGTAAATCAGTTGAAATCTAACCGCATACCGCGAATCAAAAAAAATCCAATTAAATAGAATAAAATAGAACAAAAACACAAATTCCCCAAAAAAAACAAACAGCGCTTTATCCTTCAGCCAAAAAATAAAGTATAATATTGAACATACAGTTATAAGGCACTGCCGAAAAGGCTGTTTTTATCAAAATTAAATCTGTTGCATTTCATTTTTTAAAGGAAAACACCATGAGTACACCACATAACAGTGCCCAGCCGGGCGATATTGCACCTTCGGTTCTGCTGCCCGGCGACCCTTTACGCGCAAAATATGTTGCAGAAAAATATTTAACCGGCGTAAGGCAGGTAACCGGCGTGCGCAACATGCTGGGCTTTACCGGCGAATACTGCGGCGTGCCGGTAACGGTAATGGGCAGCGGCATGGGCGGTCCCAGCTGCGGCATTTACAGCTACGAATTATTCAGTTTTTATAATGCAGAAAAAATAATACGCATCGGCACAGCCGGCGGTTTGGCACAAAACCTTAAAGTTGGCAATTTGGTTTTTGCAATGACAGCCAGCACCGACAGCAACTGGGCGCACCAGTATAATCTGAACGGCAGTTTTTCACCCTGCGGCGATTTTGAACTGCTGAACAAAGCCGTAAAAATTGCCGAGCAGAAAAATTTTGGCTACGCGGTTGGTTCTGTTTTTTCTTCAGACCTTTTCAGCCAGTACGACGCAAGCAACCAGACCACAAACGAAGAAAGCTGGCGGCCTTGGGCGCGTATGGGCTGTCTTGCCCAGGATATGGAAACTTTTGCCCTGTACAGCACTGCAAACTGGTTAAAAAAGCGCGCACTTTCAATTTTAACCCACACGGATTCCTGCATAAACAGCGAGCATTTGCCGGACAGCCAGCGTGTAAGCGCCCTTGAACCAATGTTTGAAACGGCGCTTGCCTGCCTGCTGTAAAAATTCAGTATGGCACAAAAGTTAAAAATGGCTTAAAATTGCTAATTGAATATATTTTACAATTGGGCAAAAAGTGCAAATTTTCTTAACGGGCAAAAACAGCAGTACATTTTCTCTTAAAAAAAAGCCTTTGCTTTTAAGGCTGCTGGCTGTATTTGCTTTTTTCTGTTTTGCCCAGCCTGCGTTTGGCGAAGAAGAAGTTGTTTTAATTAAAAAAAATGAATACGGCGGCAGAACAATTCAATATTCCTACCAGCCCGGCGACCGTTACTATTCCCAGCTGGTTTCTTCCGTTTATTACTTCGATTCAAATGGTTCAGCCTGCCGTGTAATTCACAGTTTTAACGAACAGCAGTCTCTTTTGTCTGGTTTTGCAAGTCAGGAAGAACGGCTGGAAAACGGACTGGTACTTAGTTACAAAATGACGCTGAACGCAAAGCAAAAGGCCGAACAGGGCATAGATTATCTTATTGAATATATTGGCACTGACGGCAACGTTGTGCGTAAACAGTTTGTAAAAGGCGATTTTAGCCGCACCGAAATTGTGGGCAATTTTACCGACAATTATCCCCTTTATTCCCTTGATGTTCTGGAAAAATATCTGGTTGAAGACGATACTCAGGAAATTGTGGTTGATAAGGAAGTTTACAAATTCAGTGCCCAGTTTAACCGCGGCCGCAGTTTTGCAACAATAAGCAGCGGACAGAAAAATTTAAGCGGAAAAGAAAAATCGCTGGTTAACGTTTATATGGATGTTTACAACCAGCCGAATCTGGCAAAGCTTTTTGTTAAGAAAGTAGACATAAAAGTTGGCAAAAAGGAATATACGGCTTTTGTGCAGGAACATTTACTGCCTTTTGTAAAAAAGAACAATGCCTGTTTTATTTCCTATTCTGCAGTTTTGTACAATGGCGAACTTTGCCTGCTTTTAACCGATGTGGGCTTGGTAGATTAGCTTAAAATTGAATGAAATGCGCGGTTTTTGCGCCGTTTTATGCTGAAAGCAAAAGTTTTTTAGGTTTGGCGATGAAAATTCTTCTAAAAGGGGGAAATTGTGGAGGACGAAATGCTTTTTTTGGACAAAGCAATTGATAAATTGCAGAAAATTGTTGATGAAAGCCATAATATTGTGTTTTTTGGCGGAGCAGGCGTTTCTACCGAAAGCGGCATTCCGGATTTTAGAAGCACTTCCGGACTTTACCGGCAGGAATGGAAATATCCGCCGGAAACAATACTTTCCCACGGTTTTTTTATTACCGATACTGAAGAATTTTACCGGTTTTACCGGGCAAAAATGCTTATAACCGACGTTAAGCCAAATGCTGCTCACCTTAAGCTTGCGGAACTTGAACAGAAAGGAAAGCTTAAAGCCGTAATCACCCAGAACATTGACGGTTTGCATCAGGCGGCGGGCAGCAGCTGCGTTTACGAACTGCATGGCAGCATTTTGCGCAATTACTGCATGGAATGCAGGCAGTTTTACGATGCCGATTACGTAAAAAACTATCAGCCTAAAGACGAAAACGGCGGTTTGATAGAAAACCCTACGCTTAAACAGCTTGTGCCTCTTTGCAACATGCCCGGCTGCCGCGGCACGGTTAAGCCCGATGTGGTTCTTTACGAAGAAGGTCTTGATAACCAGACAATGTCTGATTCAATTGATGCAATTGCCGGTGCAGACACGCTGATTGTTGGCGGAACTTCGCTGGCGGTGTACCCGGCAGCAGGGCTTTTGCGCTATTTTAAAGGCGAAAACTTAGTGCTTATTAACAAAAGCCAAACCAATTACGACTACAAGGCTACCCTGCGCATAAGGGCACCCATTGGCGAAGTCCTTTCAAAAATTGAAGTGCGTTAATATTTCTGTTTTTCTGTTTGTGCAGACGTTTTTTTACCCGGCTGAAAGCGACAAGACGCTTTTGGCGTGGTTTGTTATTTTTCAAATTGAAAGCAGAAAATTGCAGAGCGCATAAAAAAAGCCCCGAAAAAAACGGGGCTTTTGCTTTTTAAACGGCATTTAACGCCTGTTTAATGCAAATTACAAAGATTCAGAAATTGCCTGCAATTCTTTGCGTGTTTTAACGGCTTCGTCGCCAGATTTGTCGTAATAAATGTTTGCAATGTCGCGGAAATACAGCTTTAATTTGCTGCGGATTGCTGTGCTTTCAAGGTTAGACTGCAAGTTAGGAATTGTAAGTTTCATGCCTGGCTGAATCAAATCCGGGTCAGAAATTGTTTCTTTAGAAGCAAGCAGAATTACCGGGAAGTAATAACCGTAATCAGCACCGTAAAATTCTTTTGCAATGTTTGTAAGAGAATCGCCTTTTTTAACGGTGTAGGCTTTTGCACCTGCCAAAGTAAGCACGTCCGAATAATTTGAATAAACTTTGTTAAAAGCTGCATTCAATTTTGCCTGACGTGATGAAGAACAGGCAACTGTTGTAAAAAGCACTGCAAGGCAGAGTGCTACACTTAAAATCTTTTTCATGGTTCCTCCTAGAAAATATCCATTAACGTAATTTTACCACAGGTTAATTTATAAGAAAAGAAAAAAATAAAAAATTTCTCCATTTTCTCAAATTCATTCTGCATAAATTGGATTTTTTACTTGTGTATGCAAAAACTGCGTTCTTTTTCAACAAGTTCAGCTTTGCCAGAAAATACGGATTATTTAAAAATTAATATTGATAAAGTGAAACATTTTTCATAAACTGCAATAAAAATTCAGCGTTTTGCAGCCGTTTGGGCTGGCAGAACAAATGAAGTTTTTGAAGGAGTAAATCAATGAAAACTGAAAACGTAAGAAAAATCATTCCGGGTCTTGTTGTTGTTCTGGCAATTCTTATTGTTTTGCCAAACTGCGGTACAACCGTGCAGCCTAACGAAGTTGCAGTAATTAAAACAATGGGAAAAATTACAAAGCAGCTGGCACGCGGTTCTGGTTTCAGCTTCAAAATTCCGTTCATGCAAACTGTTACCAAGCTAGACATGAGCCCCGTAAACTACGAAATGCACTTCAGCATTGGTTCAGACAGTGCCGTTACTGCCGACATGCAGTCTGTTGGTCTTGATTCTACGCTGGTTTACCGCTTTACCGAAGACGGAATTATGAATTACGTAACAAACTTTACCAAGGACAGCCTGGAAAAACGCTTCCGTTCAAATACGAACACCTGCGTTAAAGACATCATTGGTAAATATTCTATTTACGATTTAACTTCGTCTACAATTGAGATTAGTGCAAAGGTGCAGGAAAACCTTACTGCAAAATGTGCTGACATGCCGATTGAAATTGTTTCCGTAAATATTTCCAACTGGGACTGGTCGCAGGAATTTGACCGCATGATTCAGGATACGATGAACGCAACCCAGAAAGAAAAAACTGCAAAAGCAAACGTTGCAATTGCAGAAGCCGAAGCCCAGAAACAGGTTGCTGAAGCAAAAGCCAAGCTTGAAGCTGAAAAACTTAATGCCGAAGCAATGAAAGTTAAAGCCGATGCCGAAGCCTACGAAATGCGTACAAAAAACGCAGCTATTCAGGCAACCCTTGCCACCCAGCGCGAAACCTGGGGACACGAAGAAAAGATGAAATACTACGAAAAATGGGACGGTCATCTTGAAGGTGCAAGTGCTTCAAACTTTATCGTTACGCCAAATTATTCCGGTTTGAACGTAACAAACAAATAGGCGAATTAAAATGTGCATAAAGGCGGGCAAAAAGCCTGCCTTTTTTTATGTTCATTTGGGCGCTTTATGCAAATCTGCTATTTGGCGTTTAAAGCGGTGATTTTTTAAGATGTTCTTGATTTTCTTCTATTATATGAGCTAGATTTTAAGCCACGTTTTTTTTGCGAGGATTTTATGCAAAAAGTTATGAATTTTATAAAAAAAGAAATCGTTTTGATTGTTGCACTGGTTTTGGCAGTAATTTCTTCTTTTATTGTGCCGCCCGGCAAAGAATATTTAGGCTACATCGATTTTAAAACACTGTGCCTGCTTTTTGCCCTTATGGCAGTTATGGCCGGTTACAAAAAAATCGGGCTTTTCCGCCAAATCGGCATGTTCCTGCTTAACAGAACCAATTCGGTGCTGGGCATTTTGTGCGTGCTGGTTTTTTTGCCTTTCTTTTTAAGCATGCTTATAACCAACGATGTTGCACTTATTACGTTTGTGCCTTTTGCGCTGGTTGTTTTAACAATGTTTGGCAAAAACGGCCTTGTTGTGCCCTGTGTTGTTTTGCAAACGGTTGCCGCAAACCTTGGCAGCATGCTTTTGCCAATGGGCAATCCGCAAAACCTTTATCTGTATTCCAAAAGCGGCATCAGCTTAAGCCGTTTTGTTTTAATAATGCTGCCGTACACAATTTTTTCCTTTCTGCTTATTCTGGCGTGCATTCTGGTGGTTGTAAAAAAATGCCAAAAAACCACGCGCCTTGAAATTGACCAGAACGCCAAACCCGGTCAGCCCAACGCCACGCCGGCGCAAACCGAAAAGCACAGCAGGTGCGAAAAAAATAAAAAGCTTTCGCTTGTTTTTTTCAGCCTTCTGTTTTTGCTGGCATTTCTGTCAATTGCCAAAATACTGAATCAGTATGTGCTTGCGGCAATTGTCCTTGTTTTTTTTATTGTTTACGACATTTCCATTTTAAAAGACGTTGACTATTCTCTGCTGCTTACGTTTATAGGCTTTTTCATTTTCATCGGAAACATGGGAAACATTCAGGCTTTCAGCAGTTTTCTGCAAAAAATAATTCTCAACCACGAAACTCTGGTTGCGGTTCTGGCAAGTCAGGTAATTTCCAATGTTCCGGCAGCGCTGCTTTTAAGCGGCTTTACCGGCGATTATACCGCGCTGATTATCGGAACGAATCTTGGAGGTCTTGGTACGCTTATTGCAAGCATGGCAAGTTTAATTTCCTTTAAGCAAATTACCGCCAACGCGCCCCAGCAAAAAGGCAAATATTTCAGCTGGTTTACAATTTTAAACCTTGGCTTCCTGTTCCTGCTCCTAATTGAATGGCTGATAATCTGCATAATTTAAAAAAACAAAAAAGCCGGTAATTGATATTGAACGCTGTACAATCGGCCGCTCGTTAGTCCCTTGAAAAAAAGACTAGTGCTTTGCACGGCGTATTTTTTTTATGTTAGAGCCAGCCAGCTGATTTTATAAAAATTAAAGAATTTCCTTTTTTAGTTTTTCTATAAAATCTGAAAATAACGCAACGCAAAAAGCAGGTATTTTATGCCTGCTTTTTTATTTTTGGTTTATTGCAGAAAGTGTAAAGGCGACGAAGGCTGGGTTTTATGCGGCGTACCTTGTCTCGACATATTTGGTTAAAATGTTTTATAATTTTTTTGTTCTGTCTGTTTGCGTTTTTTGCACAGATGGCAGAATTTTTTGACAGGAGAAGATTTTGAAAGATCCAAGAATTGATAAACTTGCCCAGATATTGGTTAATTTTTCCGTAAAAGTACAAAAAGGCGACCGCGTTTTAATTCAAAACAACAATTTGCAGCCCGATTTTGTAAAGGCACTTGTGCGCGCCGTTTACGCTGCCGGAGGTTTGCCATTTGTTTCGCTTAAAGACATTAGTGTTGAACGCGAACTGCTTTTGGGCGCAACAAAAGAACAGATGCAGCTGCGCGGCGAATTTGAACTTGAAGAAATGAAGCGCATGAACTGTTTCATCGGTTTCAGGTCCATGCAGAACCTTTATGCCCAGTGCGACGTTCCGGCAGAAAAAATGGAACTGTACGAAAAATACTATTATCAGCCGGTGCACATGCAGCAGCGTTTAAGCCATACCCGCTGGGTTGTTTTGCGCTGGCCAACTGCGGCAATGGCCCAGCTTAGCGAAATGAGCGAAGAAGCTTTTGAAGATTTTTACTTTAAGGTTTGCTGCCTTGATTACGCAAAAATGTCAAAGGCAATGGATCCGCTGGTTGAGCTGATGGAAAAAACAGACCGTGTGCGCATTGTAACACCTGCTTGCAACGGTTTTGCCGGAACGGACATTAGTTTTTCAATTAAAGGCCTGCCTGCAATTAAATGCGACGGTGCGGCTAACATTCCGGACGGCGAAGTTTATACAGCGCCGGTAAAAGATTCTGTTAACGGCACGATTTCTTACAATACGCCAAGCTTGCAGGGCGGTTTTTTGTACCAGAATATCAGTTTTGATTTTAAGGACGGAAAAATTGTTAATGCCCGTGCAAATGACACTGAACGAATAAACAAAGTGCTTGATACGGACGCAGGTTCGCGCTACGTGGGCGAGTTTGCAATTGGCGTAAACCCTTACATTTTGCAGCCGATGAAAGAAACCCTGTTTGATGAAAAAATTGCAGGTTCAATTCACTTTACGCCGGGCAATTCTTACGACGACTGCGACAACGGCAACAAGTCGGCCGTGCACTGGGATCTGGTTCTGATTCAGCGCCCTGAATACGGCGGCGGTGAAATTTATTTTGACGACAAACTGATTCGCAAAAACGGCATTTTTGTTCACCCGGATTTGGAATGCCTGAACCCGGAAAATTTGGTTTAAGCGCACTATTTTTTCGCTTTTTTATGGCTTAACAGCCAGGCTGAAAATTTAGCGAAAAGCTTGCAATTTTTTTACTGTTGCAATTTTGCATTGTAAAGAGTAATCTGAAACAAAATTGATATAAAGACGGGAATTTAAATTGAAATTATTCCCGAATTTTTCCACAAGAAGGATTTGAAATGGATTTTGAAGACGGAACACCACTTTATAAGTGTTACGGACATTTATTTACACAACTTGCACAATTGAACCGTGCAGACAGCGTTATTACTGAAGAAAATGTTTTGCAGGAAGCCAATACCGACATTCTGAAAATTATGGACGGAATGCTTGAAGACGTGCTTTTACCTGGTTCTGGCCTTAAAGGCGGCGAAAATGCCGTTGAATTTTTAAAAGCCGTTAATTCCGGCAAGCGCGGCTTAATTTTAATGGAACATTTCAGCAATTTTGACCTGCCGGGTTTCTGTTACATTCTGCGTCACAGCGGAATTCCTGAAGCTGCTGACATTGCCGACCGTCTGGTTGCCATTGCCGGTATGAAATTAAACGAACAGAACCAGATGGTAAGCGCATGGGCTTCGGCATATTCGCGCATCGTAATTTACCCAAGCCGCAGCATTTCTTCCATTAAAGACCCGGAAGAACGTGCCGCAGAAGAACAGCGCAGCCGTAAAATCAACATGGCTTCCATGCGCGCTTTGGACAGCGTGCGCAAGCAGGGTAAAATTGTTCTGGTTTTCCCGGCCGGTACACGTTTCCGCAAAGACCGCCCGGAAACAAAGCGCGGGGTTCGCGAAATTGATTCTTACATCCGCCTTTCTGACGTGATTATGCCGGTTTCTATTAACGGCAACTGTCTGCGTATTTCGGATAAAGACAGCGAAAACATGATTGCCGACGAAGTTTGGCACGATAAAGTTTACTTTACCTGTGGAAAAATTATTGACTGCAAGCAGTTCAGAAAAGATATTCAGGACAATTTGCCTGCCGATTTGGAAGACAAAAAGCAGCCGGTTGTTGATGCGGTTATGGACATTTTGAACGGCATGCACGATGAAGTAGAAAAAATCCGGTTCAGCAATTAGTTTTTACTTCTTAAAAGAATCATAAAAAAGCCTCGGCTGTTTATATAATGCCGGGGCTTTTTTTTTGCTTTTGCCCCTTCGCTTCTGCTGCTTGCATTGTCGCTAACTGTTGCTTGATGTAGGCAAAAAGCCCCTCCAAAAGGGAAGAGTTTTGCTTTGCAAAACTCTTCCGCGTGCATATATCAGTGGTAATAGCAGACCAAACAGCCGGCACGCGCAAACTACGCTCATTTTTGTGTAAATTGGCTGGTGCTTGTCATCTCGAATTTATTTCGGAAGTAACAAGCAAGGCTGCTTTTAGCGTGTTTTTTCGTGCTGTGTTACAGGCAAATTTTGTAAATCATCCACAGCGCAAGCAGGTGACCCGGGTAAAAACCGTAAAACAAATATTGAATCGGTTTATTGTGCGGCCCCTGTTTGCCTTTGTAAAGCCATATTAGTGGCAGTGCCAGCACCGCAATTCCCTGCTGAACAAGTTCAAAACTGCGGCCAAAAAAATCAACCGGGTAAACCTGCCCGCCAAAACCAAAATAGTGAATCGCAACCATTGCCGCAAACTGCAAGGCAAAGTCGTACCATTTCCTTCCCCTAAAAAAATAAAAGGCAAAAATCGTAAGTATGCCAAAACAGAAATAATCAAGCATTAAAACCGTGCCAAGCAATGCGCCTCCGGCACCAATCAAAAGAATTAAAGCAATTTCCTGCCAGCGTTTTTTAGTTTTTGCCCATTCAAAACCCTTAAGGCACAAAAGCCCAAGCAGAAAAGTCCACAAAACATTCTGATGAAAAGGGTAAAAGCACGCGCCGCTGTAAATCAAATCAAAAGGAATTTCTGCAATGATGGCAAAAAACAGCATTCGCAGAACGTATTTTTTGAAGTTTCTGGTGTAAAAAAAGCCTTCAACGCACATAAAGGCAAAAATTGGAAAAGCCAGCCGCCCGATGCATGTTAGCCACTGCTGGGTGCCAAAAAAAGTTGCCCACAGATGGTCTAAAAGCATAAAAGCCATTGCCATAATGTGCAGCGTAAAGGAAGAAATTTCGAATTTGTTTTTCATGGTGAATAAATTATAAATGTGTGTTTTGAAAAAAGCAATTTTTAAGGCTTTTAAAAGCTTTTACACTGTTAATTGCAGGGATTTTTTACCGAATGGCGATTTTTCCGTTAAGTCAATTTTCGAGCTTTATGCAAAAGGCCAAAAGGCATTTATTAATTGTGATAAAACCAGCCGCAGACGGGCACGGACACGAAAAAAATACGCCGTGCGCATGCAAAAGTCTTTTTTTTCGAGGCAGGGACTGTTGGAGGCTGTTTTTGGGACAATTCATATAAATTCGACATTTGGCCCGTTATTTCAGCACGGTTAAGTCAAAGCCGCAGTTGTTTTTGCCCTGGCGTTTTACAGTATAAAGGGCGTTGTCCGCATTCCTAAAAAGCTGCTTGCTGTAACCGTTAACGGAAAAAGCGCAGCCTGCACTTATTGTAGTGCCGGGCAGTTTTTCGCCTGGTTTGCTTAAGCTGGCATTAACGCCTGCAATTTTGTCACTGATAATTTCCCGGTTTTCTATCAGCGCGCCGGCCAGAATAAGAACAAACTCGTCGCCGCCATATCTGAAAACCCTGTCAGTGTTTCGCACAATCTGGCTAAGCTGGCTGGAAACTTTCTTAATTATTTTGTCGCCAACTTCGTGGCCAAAATTGTCGTTAATCTGCTTAAAGTTATCAATGTCAATAATTACAAGGCTTAAAGCTTCGCTGGTTTTTTCAAGGCTTGCAGTAACTTCGTCAAAGGCGGTGCGGTTAAAAACGCCGGTAAGCGCATCATGTTCCGAAGAAAACTTAAGGTACTGGTTTTTCATCAAATTCTGCTGGTGAATTGAAGCACTTGCAAAAAGTATTACAAGCAGAATGCATATAAAAGCCATTGAAGCTATAAAATTGTGGCGTATAAAACTTAAAATTGAATAGTCACTTTTTATCTGCGAGTTTCTGTTAAGCGATTCAATTAGCATTGATTTTTCGAATTTTTTTATGCCGTTTTGCAAAATTGAATAAAGCACCGGGTTGTTTTTGTTTACGGCAAAAGAATATCCCATTTCGGCATTGATGTTTACGCTTTTCAAAATGTCGAACTGTTGAAAACTGTTCCGGTAATAATTCCAGCTGCTGGCGTTTATGATGATTGCGTCAACCAGACCTTTTTTAAGCCCTTTCAGGCTGTCTTCCATGCTTTCAAAAGCCACGGAATTTTCTTCCTTGCCCTGCATGGTTAAAAAAGCCAGCTGTTCCGGGCTTCCCTTGGTATAGCCAAAGCGCTGGTAAGCGTTTATGCCCTGATATTCGTTTGCGTAAATAAGCGCAATTTTGTCTTCTATAATAGAAGATGTCTGAATGTAGTCCATTTGTTCCGAAACCCATTCGTTATCCACAACCGGAAAAATGCAGTCAACGTCGCCGTTTTTTAAGGCTTCAACCATTGTGCCGCTGTCGCTGAATGGTACGGTTTCAAACTCGGCATAAAGGCTGCTGCTAAGCTGGGGCAAAAGGTCGGCAATCATGCCGGTAACGCCGGTTTTGTCTAAATCGGCAAAAGGCATGGTGTGGGTGCGGTAGCCAACGCGCAAAACCGGGTGCTGAATAAGCCACAAATTTTCTTCTGCGCTTAAGGTTGTGTGCAGAACTGTCTTTTTTTCGTATTTTTCGCGCAAAAGGCTGTTAAAATTGGGTTCTGCCGCAAGGATTTTTGCCTGGGCTTCGTTCAATTGCTTTAATAAATCCGGGCGGGCAGGGTTAACGGCAAAATAAAAATTGCTTTGGCCTGCATAAAAAACCTGCTTCAATCCTTCGTCCAAAAGATTTTCTGCCGTTATCATTGCGTCAATTTCGCCTTTCCGCATTGCGTCAAGACGTTCGGCTTTTCCGCTGCATGGAACTATCTGGCATTTAAGCCTGTTACGGGCGACAAACTGGTTTAAATATTCCATATTCAAAGTGTTTTTGTCGGCCGCAATGCGCCTGCCATTAAGGCTTTGCACGTTGTTGGGGTCAATGGTCTGGTCGAACTGGGGCACAGCAATAAAATAATGTTCTTCGCCCATCGGGTTTTGCGCCATAAGCATTTTGCTGTTTTCGCTGCCGGCTGCAACGTTGTCAATAATGTCAATTTTTCCGTCCAAAAAGTCTTTAACAACCTGATTTTTGTCGCCGTAAAAATATTCGTAACGCCAGCCCGTGTATTTGGCAATCGTCTGGTAATATTCGTATCCGTAGCCGGTTTTTAAGGCAGCGTCGCTTTGCCCAATGTGAAAAAAGTCGTCGTTAAAGTAACCAATGCGCACGGTTTGCCCGGTTTGTGCAAAAGCTGAAATGGTAAAGAATAAAAAGAAAATAAGAAATGCTGATTGAGAAAACTTTTTAGAAATATGGTGAAATGCTTTCATTTTTTGTCCCAATTCCGGGTTTTCAATATTTGCCTGAAAATTACACTTTCTGCCGTTTTTTTGCATTCAGGCGGCTTTGTGCAGCAGCAGGGTACATTAAATTTATCGTATTTATTTTGCAAAAACAAAAGCATCAAGTTTACATTTGTTTACTGCCCTAAATACGGCTGTTTTGTAAAAAGTTTTGCTTGAAGCTGCGCACAGCATTCGGGCTGCAGTTTTTTTGTTGTGGTTTAAAAGCAAAAAACCGGCAGAGAGGGAGTTGTTCCTTTAGTGCCGGCTTTTTTCAGTTTTTTCGGTGTTTTCAATTTTTTCAGGTTTTTCAGCTTTCGGCTTCTTCCTGCTGGACACCCGGTGCATATTCCAAAATGTCGCCGGGCTGGCAGTTTAAGGCATTACAAATTGCGTCCAGTGTAGAAAACCTGATGGCGCTTATTTTGCCATTTTTCATTTTTGAAAGGTTTACGTTTGTTATGCCCACTTTTTCGCTCAGTTCGTTCAGCGAAATTTTACGGTCGGCCATTACCCTGTCCAGTCTCATTACAATCATACAAGGCCTTCCACATCTTTTTCCAGGTTTTCGCCGTATGCAAAAATTTCGCTTAAAGCCAAAACCACAATGCCGGTAATAATTTTTGACATATCAACAGATATTTCCGCAATTCCCATGCCGATTATTGGTCTGAAAATTGCGCTTATAATAGTTTCAATTACCGGAATTAAAATTAAGAAAATGCCGATTTCGCGAACCATGCGCGTAATGTCTTTTTGAAACGGTGTTTCGCCTTTTGCAAACCATGTTTTGCCCTTCATTGTGCGCAATGTTAGGTTTACGTTTCTAAAAATCATTGTATAGCAAAGGTTTGCCAAAATGCCCGAAAGCAGCGCTGCAAGCACGCCGGGGCGCAGATATTCGCCGTTGCAGATAACCTGAACGCAGAATCCGGCAGACTTCAGTTCGCCGTTTGTTTCGCTGGCCATTGCCGTAACCCAGTTCTGCACCGTTGCAGGTTTTGCAAAATGCAGAATTGTAGTTGCAGCGTAGGCTGCTGCCACTGCCAAAAAGAAGAATTCAAAAACCAGACTGATTATTTCTGTTGCCTTGGTAAGTTTTCTGTTCATAGTGTTTTCCTGTAAATATTGCCGATGCCGTTTTTGCTGCCTTAAAAGCCCGGCATTAACGGCAAGTGTTATTTAGTTTTTGTGTACTGCGCATTCACATTTACAAGTATACAGGAAGTAGAATTGATTGTCAATAATTATTTATTGAAAAACGATAAAATATTTATGTTTTCGTTAAATAAATTATCGTTGCAACAAAGCACAGTAAAACTGAATCCTTAAAAACGCCTAAGGTTTTTCAGCTTTACTGCACTTTTGCAAAAATAAATTACAGGTTGTCGTCAATAAAGCCTTTTAATGTTTCTTTTGGCATAAAACCAGCCCTTGCTGCAACCGGCTTGCCGTTTTTAATAATTGCCAGATACGGAATGCTTACAATGCCGAATTCCTGTGCAATGTTAGGGCACTGGTCAACGTCTACATTGTAAAAGCTAACCTTGCCTGCATATTCTTCGGAAACCTGATCAACAATTGGGGCAATCATTTTGCACGGACCGCACCAAGTGGCCGAAAAATCAACAAAGGCAACGGCCTGTTCTTTTGCTTCTGCAAAATCTTTTTCTGTCAGTTTCTTTACCATAAAAATCTCCTTAATTTGAAATTGAATATAAAACCGAATGTTGAACTTATATTGAATGCCATAAAAACAGCCTTTCGGCAGCTTCTGCCACGAAAAAAAGACTTGCGCTGCGCACGGCGTATTTTTTTTCGTGTCCGTACCTGCCTGTGGCTGTTTTTTTCACATTTAATCAATAACCCTTCGGTTGTTATAAAAACTTAAAAATTGAAATTATTAACGCATATAAGCATTTGCCGCATTATTGGTTTTGTGCGTCCAAGTATGTGCAGGCACTGTGGGCTGCAATGTTGCCTTCGCCTGCGGCCTTTGCGTACTGAAAAGGTTTTCCCGTGCAGTCTCCGCAGGCAAAGCAGCCGGAAATATTGGTCTGCATGTTCCGGTCAACCTTTATAAAGCCGTCTTCACATTCCAGCCCGGGCACAAGCACCTGCAAATCTACGGTTTGACGCAAAATAAAAACGCCGTCAGCTGTAATTTCTGCACCAGTGCAGACAATTTTTTCCGCTTTCAGGCTGCCTTCTATTTTTTCAGCTTTGCCTTCAATTATACGCACGTTTTCTGGCAGTTGAATGCCGTTTTCTTCCGGCGAAAAATCTGCAACAAGCAGAACTTTTTGTGCAATTTCTGCAAGATACTTGATTTCTTCAGCCGTTTCTTTTCCCTGGGCAATTACGGCAAGGGTTTTTCCCTTGTAAAAAAAGCCGTCGCAGGTGGCGCAGTAACTTACGCCCCTGCCTAAAAATTCTTTTTCGCCGGGAATGTTTTGGGCAGCATTTACGCCGGTTGAAAGGATAAGGCTTTTTGCCTGCCAGGGCTGGTTCTGTTTTGTGCCGTTGATAGAAAAATAGTTGCCCATTGCGTAAACCATTTTTGCACAATCGCCGGTTATTTCTATCTGCATCTGGTTCAGATGTTCCGTAAAGGCGTTTTTAAGCTGGGTGCCGCTAACGGCAGGCAAGCCGGGATAATTTTGAATTAAATGGGCTTTTTCAATTTTTGGGCTTAGGGCTTTTGGCCCAATAAACAGAATGTTTTTATTGCGCAGTTTAAGTGTAAGTGCCGCACTAATGCCTGCAGGGCCAGTGCCAATAATTGCAACGTCGTACATATAAAAAAAGTACTTGAAAAAGTGGCAAAATGCAAACTTGCGGCAGGCTTGTTACTCATAATGGCAATTTTTTTACCATGTAAAGTGCCTTTTGCGCCTTAAAAAGCGCCGTTTTTAAAAAAGCTGCTGGCTGTTCAAATACCTGCCACTTTGTGATACCATTGGGCTATGAAACATTTTTCAGCAAAAGCAGTTTTTAGCAGAACTGCACAGATTTTCGGTTTGTGCTTACTGTGGCTGGGACTTTCCAGCTTTGGCAGTATGGATGATATTTGGGGCGGCAGTGACCAGCCGAGCGGTACGACTGCTGAACAAAAAGCCTTTATTGATTTTACGGTTAGCAACAAAAGCAATAATGGTGCAAATTATCAAATAAACGTTAAAAATCAAAGCGGCAAGGCTATAAACGCCTGGTCTTTAACCATTCCGGTTTTAAACGAAAAATACAGCAACGGCAATTTGCCGCAGGTTTGGAACTGCATGACTTATTTTTCCTACGGCAATCTGGTCATCAATTCTGACAGTAACAGCGGCACGGTGCAGAACGGCGCAACAAACAGCGTTGCAGGCCTGTGGGCGGTTACGGATTCGCTTAATTTTGAAAAAGCCTATTTCAACATGGTTTTTGCCGACGGCACAAGCTACACGGCCTATTGTTCTGCACAAAACGCAGCAGGCAGCGGAACTGGCACGGCAAATTCTAACACCAATACAAATACGCAAAAGCCTGCTGCCCAGACGGTTTTTGTAGATTTTACGCCAAGCAATTACAACGATGTTGGCCAGAACTATCAGGTTAACGTGGCAAATACGGGCAGCAAAACCGTAAAAAGCTGGGCAGTTTACCTGCCTGTTTTGAACCAGAAATACAACGCAAGCAATCTGCCTTCTTTCTGGAACTGTTCTGCAAGCTTTAAGGACGGCTTTGTTGTTTTAGCCAGCAGCAATTACAGCGGCACTGTAAAGAACGGCGAAAAAAACAGTCAGGCCGGTTTGTGGGCTTTGCACAAGGGGCTGGATTTTGAAAAGGCAACCTTTATTGCCTATTTTACTGACGGCTCAAATTACAAGGGCACTTGTTCAGGCCTTACGGCTGCCGGTTCATCGGGCAGCAGCAGTTCTTCGGCTGGTACAAACACCAGCGGAACAAACGCAGGCAGCGGCGTAAAAGCCTTAATGCAGGTTAGTGCAAGCAACAGCACTGAATGGGGACAGAATTACCAGATAAACGTACAGAACCAGAGCGGAAAAACAATCCGTTCGTGGGTGCTTAACGTGCCCGTATTGAACGGCAAGTACGGTTCGGGCAATTTGCCTTCCTACTGGAACTGTAGTGCAAGTTTTAGCAACAATACGGTTGTGCTGAAATCTGACGGAAACAGCGGCAACATTAAAAACGGTTCAGCTTACAAAGATGCAGGCATTTGGGCACTGCACAATGCGCTGGATTTTAGCCGTGCCTACTATCAGCTTACCTTTTCTGACGGTTCTGCCTATACGGGAAACATTGAAGGTCTTTCTGCTGATTCCGGGGCAACTGGCAGCGGCAGTAACACCACCGGTTCTGCAACCGGCGGCGCTGTAAGTGCGCAGACAATGCCTGCAATTACCGGCGGTTCGCTTTTGAACCACGGCAAGCTTAACGTTAAAGGTACAAAAATTGTAGACAAAAACGGAAACAGCTTTATTTTGCGCGGTGTTTCTACCCACGGCATTAACTGGGACTGCGGTGCACCTTTTGTAAACAAGGATGCTTTTAGGGAATTGAGCGATAACTGGGGCGTAAATGCGGTTCGTTTGGCAATGTACACTGCCGAATACAACGGTTACTGCACTGGCGGCAACAAGGCTGAACTTAAGGCGCTGGTTGAAAAAGGCGTAAATGCTGCTACGGAACTTGGCATGTACGTAATTATTGACTGGCACATTTTAAGCGATTCTAACCCGAAAACGAACAAGGAAAGCGCAAAAGAATTTTTTGCCTACATGGCGCAAAAATATGCCGGTTACACCAATGTTCTGTACGAAATTTGCAACGAACCTAACGGCAACACCACGTGGAACGAAATAAAAGCCTACGCTGAAGAAATAATTCCTGTAATCCGTCAGTACAGCAAGGATGCGATAATTATCGTCGGCACGCCAAACTGGTGTCAGGACGTGGATGTGGCAAGCAAGAACCCTATAAAAGGGTACGAAAACATTATGTACAGCGTACACTTTTACGCAGCAACCCACAAAAACTCTTTCCGCAAAAAGGTAAAAACAGCCTTAAATGCAGGCTTGCCAATTTTCTGCAGCGAATTCGGTTTAAGCCCGGCCAGCGGCGACGGTCAGCTGGATTTTGCTTCGGCAAAAACATGGCTTGATATGTTTGATGCGGCCGGAATAAGTTATTTCTGCTGGAGTTTTGGCAACAAGGGCGAAAGTTCGGCACTGCTTAAAAACGGCACTAAAAACTGGGCACCGGGCGACAGAAGCGAAGCCGGAAACTGGATTGTGCAGCAGTACGTGCAGCGCAACAAATAAGCAGTAAATAAATTGAATCTTTATAACAGCCGGGACAAAAATGTTCCGGCTGTTTTTTTATAATTCCTTATCTTACTGTTAGTTGTCTTTATTTACGTGTTTGAATAATACTAATTATTACATTTAAATAATTAGTATTATTGCGTTTAAATAATATGAATTATTACGTTTTAATAATTAGTATTATTCAAACGCAATAATTGCAGCATTAAACGCACAAAGCATGAAAAAAAGTTCTTGAAAGCAAATTTTTGACAAAAGCATTTTAATTGAATACACAAAAGCCCCGGCAAAACACCGGGGCTTTTGTGTATTCAGGCGTTACGCCGTTTTCATGTTTCTTAAAAATTGCGCTTTGCTATGCAGCCTTTATTTTGCTTCGCTGGAAGCCGGGCTGCGCTTTATGAAATCGCCAAAGTTGTCCACAATTCTTTCAAGCGAAATTGAACTGTGAACGGAAAGGTGCTTTGTATGCAGTTTGTTCTGCAAAAACTGAAAGTTAACCGTTGCCTTGTTGTCAATTTTTTGCGCCTGCCTGCGGATTGTTGCCCCAAGGTGAAATGCCACGCAGCAGTCCACAATGAAAAGGCCAAAAAGCGTGCCAACAGTAAAGCTGAACCACGGGTGTGCAACAAACCATCCTACAAGTGTTTGAAACTGTGGAAAAAGAACGAAATAGTAAAAGGCGCTTAAAATTCCCCAGAACGCGGTAAAAAGCGGACATATAAGCCCCTGTATGTTGCCCCACAAATTGCTGTAATCCCAAAGGCGAATGTGCATGGTTTTCAAAAAGAAAAAACCGGCAATGTATTCAAGCAGGGTCATAAAAAGCGACATTACAACAAACATAATTACGTAGTGGGCAATTCCGCCTTTGTCCAGCCCCAAAAGCCATGCTTCGCCAAGGCTTAAAACGTACAGAACCACTGCGCCAAAACCGTAAAGGGGCAGCCACGGGCCTGTTAAAAAGCCGGGGTTCTGCCAGTTGTGGTTAGGGTTTTCGCTTGAAAAAAACTTTCTGAAGAAAAATTCAATTACCCAGCCCAAAAGGCAGCCCGTAAAAAACAGAAACGCAACAATAATGAAAAATTCGTAAAATTTTGCCATAAAAACCTCTTCTGCGTAAAAAACAAAAAAACGTCCAAACTTGGCATGCATATTACAAAGTTAAACGTTCGTTCTGCATTTTAACAGCTTTCCGCAAAATTGAAAAGTTATTCACTAATTTATTGCTATTGCAGGCTGCAACGGGCAGGCAATGCGGCGGTTAAAAAAAAGCAAAGTTGAACGGGAAGCAAACCGGGGCTATTTAAAAAAAAGTTTAAAAGGGGTATATTTAGACTACATTTTTAATTTTTTCTAATAGAAGGTTTGATATGGTTATTCTTACCCTTAACTGCGGAAGTTCTTCTGCAAAATACCAGGTTTACGACTGGGACAATAAAGATGTTCTTGCCAGCGGTGTTGTAGAACGCGTTACACAGGAAGGTTCTGTTATTACTCACAAGGCAAAAGGCAAAGACAAATTTGTAAAAGAAAGCCCATGCCCAACTCACAAAGAAGCAATTGAACTTATCATCAACGCAATTACTGACAAAAACGTTGGTGTTATTACTGATATGTCTGTCATCAAGGCTGTCGGTCACCGTGTTCTGCACGGCGGCGACAAATTTACAAAATCAGTTATCTGTACACCGGAAATCATCGAAACTTTCCGTTCCGTTCAGGATTTGGGACCATTGCACAACCCTGCAAACATTATGGGTATTGAAGCTGCCCAGAAAGTTCTTCCGGATGTTCCGCACTGCGCCGTAATGGACACTGCATGGCACCAGACAATGCCTGCAACAAGCTTTATGTACGCCATTCCGCACGAATGGTACGAAAAATATGCAGCTCGCCGCTACGGTTTCCACGGAACTTCTTTCCTTTATACTGCAAAACGTGCTTCGGTTCTTCTTCACAAAGAACCGAAAGACACAAATGTAATTATTGCCCACATCGGCAACGGTGCTTCTATGTGTGCCGTTAAAAACGGTAAATGTTTTGATACTTCAATGGGTATTACACCGCTTGAAGGTTTGGTAATGGGTACACGCACCGGCGACATGGACCCGGCTTTGGCTTTTTATATCATGCGCAAAACCGGCATGACACCAGCCGAAATGGATACTGCAATGAACAAAAAGTCTGGTTTGCTTGGCATTACCGGCAAATATACAGACCGCCGCGACGTTGCAAAGGCTGCTGCTGAAGGCGACGAAAAGGCAAAGCTTGCAATTGAAATGGAATGCTACCGCCTGAAAAAATATTTTGGTTCTTACCTTGCAGCAATGGGCGGTGCTGAAGCAATCGTATTTACAGCCGGTGTTGGTGAACACGCTCCGCACATCCGCGCAAAATGTCTCGAAGGTCTGGAAGTATTCGGCATTAAGCTTGACCCTAAAAAGAACCAGCTTGCCAACTCTAGCAATGCAGAAACATGCATCAGCGCAGACGATTCTAAAGTAAAAATCTTCGTAATTCCTACAGACGAAGAACTGGTAATGACAGAAGACGCTTATGCCCTGATGAAAGGCACATACGATGTTCACACAAACTTCAAGTATTCTTTCCAGGATCCTTCTTATGTAAACAAGGCACGTGCAGAAGGCCTTAAAAAGGAACTTGCAGAAAACCCTGAACTGGCAACAATTCTGGCAAAATAAGTTTTCCTGAATTTTTCCGTTTTATAATAAATGCCCGGCAGATACACTTTTTTAGGTTTATTCTGCCGGGTATTTTTTTATCCGCAGTTATTTTGAAATTTGCCTGAAAAATATAAGACGATTTTATGAAAAGCAATCGCAGGGCAGGCATGCACAAGTCTTTTTTTTTCGAGGCAGGGACTGCTCTGCGGTTGTTTCTTTGTAATTTTTTCAAACTGTAAATTCGGGCAGTTTAATTTTGTTAAATATGTTACAATCGTTCCATGAATCTTTACGAACTGGCTATTTTTTTCTTTGAAATTACGGGAACAGTTGCTTTTGCTTCTTCCGGGGCAGTGCTGGCAATAAAAAAACGAATGGATTTGTTTGGCGTTTGTACGCTTGGCATTGTTACTGCTGTTGGCGGCGGCCTTTGCCGCGATTTGGTGCTGGGCAATATTCCTCCCACCATGTTTGTTAAGCCGGTTTATACGCTGGTTGCTGTCGTTACGTCGCTGGTAATTTTCTGCTTTGTGGCAGTTTTTAAGCACCGCATGTCCAGCCAGCTTTTGTATTTTTACGAAAAAATAATGCAGTTTTTTGACACGGCCGGGCTGGGCATTTTTAGCGTTATGGGCGTAAACACTGCGTACCAGATGGGCTACAAAAATATGTTCCTGCTTATTTTTGTTGGCATGCTTACCGGCGTTGGCGGCGGCCTTGTACGCGACCTTTTGGCACAGGAAAAACCTTACATCCTTACAAAAGACGTGTACGCGGTTGCAAGCATTTTAGGCGCGGCAGTCTGTACCCTGTTTTTAAACAGAACCAACACTCTTTTTGCAATGATTTTGGGGGCTGCGGTTGTTTGCATTGTGCGTGCGCTGGCCGTACATTTTAAATGGAACCTGCCGATTGCCTGATTTTCCGCCATTGGCAAAAACGCCGTTCCCGGCATGGCAGGAACAGGCTTTTTGTTTTTAGCAGAAATGAATGTTACCGGGCAATAATGCCGGCACGCAAATCTTCTTTTGCTTTTGTGCCAAACAAAGCTTCTACAATTGTAAAGGCAAATTCTTCGGCAACGCCTGCACCGCGGGCAGTAATAACCTTGCCGTCGGTAACAACCCTGCCGGTAGAATGTTTTGCACCGGCGATTGCTTCCTTGTTGTTTTCGCCTGCAAAAGTTTCAATGTCTTTTTCCATTTCAAGATAGCAAGTGTAATTTTTGTTCTTCAAAATGCCGTTTTTGGCAAGAACAACAACCGGTGCGGCACAGATTGCACAAATTAAAGTATCTTTCTGGCTTTGTGCCTTTAAAAGTGCGCCTACAAGTTCGCTTGCACCAAGGTTTTTGCTGCCCAAACCGCCGCCGGGCACAATTACTGCATCCCAGTCCTTTTCAATAAGCGTTTCGTCCAGCACACAGTCGCTTTGTACGCAAATATTGTGCGAACCTTTTATAAAATTGCCGCTCAAACCGGCTGTAATCAGTTCTGCACCGGCACGGCGCAAATAGTCAACAGGCGTTAGTGCTTCAATTTCTTCAAACCCTTCAGCAAGCAAAACTAAAACTTTCTTCACAATTTCCTTCCTTTCAATTTATAACCTTGCAGGCCGGCCAAACAATTTTAAGCCGCCATGCAGTTTATTTAAAAATAGCAGAAAAAATGAAATTTAACAAATTGAAAGGTTTCGGTTTTTGAATGAACCGGCTTGTCCTGCGGTTTTAAAAATGCTTAAACGAAAAATGTATGGCCGGGCAGGGGTGGCAAAAAGCAATTTTGTGCCGATAATGAAAATGGAGAATTGGAAATGATTCCGGTTGAACGCCGGAAATTTTAGGAGTATCATTTATCTATGAGCCAGATATTAATTATTGATGAAATTGCTCTCTTTCGTGATTATGTAAAGGATAAACTGGTTTCGGAAAAGCTTGACGTTGAAACTTCTTCAACCCTTAACGACGGCTTTAAGAAACTTTTTTCCGGATTGCCAAACCTCCTCATCATGGATGTTACTTTTTCCTTTGATGTTCTTATGGAATTTCTGGAGCGCAAAAATAACAATGCCAATGCCAAGTTTGTACCAATCGTTTTAATTGGACCAGTGCTTGAACCTGCCCAGTTAGACCAGTTAAGGCCTTACCGCATTGTAAAGTACATCAACAAGCCAATAAAAATAGACCTCTTTTTTGATACAATTTCCAAAATTCTCAAGGTGCCCATTCCTTTCGACTATACCGAATGTGTGCTTGAAGCCCACGTTAGCGGCGAAGCAATTTTTGTTGAACTTAGCAAAGGCTTGAACCGTGAAAAAATTGCACTTTTGCAGTACAAAATTACAGACCTTATTACCGAAAACAAAATACAAACTCCTAAAATTGTTTTAATGGTAAGCAATATAGACCTTTGCTTTGTTGACGGCTGTAACATTGACCTTTTGATGAACAGCATTCTGCGCGCGGACAGCCGCATACGCGACAAGCGCATAAAAGTACTTACGATGAATAAGTTTATTACGGATTTCATCACCGGTCACTCTGAATATGCAAATATTCAGGTGACGAATGAAATAAGCCAGTTTATTAACGAAGTTGTTACTAAGCCGGATAATTATTTTGAATTTCAGGATCTTACTACGAATCTTATTACGCCAAGCGAGGGCGCAAGTGACGGTTCTATTACAATGAAGTTCAAGTCTGAAGGCGGCGGTGAAGAAGTTGTTGACGGTGTTGTTACCGGCGGCGACAACAGTTCGGTAGAACTGGCAATGAAAGCTGCCATTATTGACGATGATACGATTGTTCAGCAGGTTCTGCTTAAAAAGTTTACCGAAGTAAACTGCAAAACGGACATTTATCTGAACGGTGCGGACTTCCTTTCGGAAGTGGAAAACAAGAATTACGACGTGGTCGTTCTTGATATTGTCATGCCGGGACTGTCTGGTTTTGAGGTTCTTTCGGCGTTGCAGTCGCTTGACAAGCCGCCGCTTGTAATTGTTTATTCAAGCATCAGCCAGAAGGAACAGGTTGTAAAAGCCTTAAGTTTGGGTGCAAAAATGTACCTTATCAAACCGCAGAAACCAGAAGTTATCGTGCAGGCTGCACAGAAGCTTATTGCCCAGGCAAGAAACGGTTTGTAAACTTTTGCAAAACCGAATGTTTTTTTAAGCCGCAGACTTTTTCTGCGGTTTTTTTATGCCTGAAGGCAGAACGTTTTAAGTTTTAAAAACTGCTGCTTTTTAAAATTTAAAATGCAAAAACCGGATTAGTGAAAAAACTTTTACTTTTTACATTTGTTAAAACCCGCAAAACGCAATATTATGTAATAAGTTAAATGTTGAGTTTGAATGCAATAAAAATAGTCGCAGACAGGCACGGACACGAAAAAAATAAAAAGGGAGAAGTTTTGTAAATGCAAAACTTCTCCGTGTGCATACTTAATGACAGTTACAGAAAATGCATTTTGCACAAGCTGGGACTGTAGAAAGGCTGTTTTTAAACTTTTCACATAAACTCGGCATTCGGCTAATAGATTAATTTTTGCTTTTAAGGGGCAATCATGTCTGAACAAAACCAGAACGCGCAGAATTCGCGCACGTTATTTTTAGCAAACATAACCCACGAGTTTAGAACGCCGATTCAAACAATTTTAGCAACTTTAGACTTATTGAACGAAACCAACCTTGACCAGGAACAGGTTGAATATTTGCAGCAGATGCGCTTTAGTGCCGAAGCCCTTTCTTCGCTGGTAAACGACTTTCTGGATTTTTCAAAACTTGAATCCGGTCAGTTCCGCTTTGAATATATTCCTTACAACCCGCTGCAGCTGGCAGAACAAACCGTTGAACTTTTGGCAATTGAAGCCCATAACAAGGGCATTGAAATTATCACCGACATCGATTTTTCTCTGCCAACAACCATCGTTGGCGACCCTACGCGCACACGGCAGATTCTGCTTAACCTGCTGAAAAACGCGGTAAAGTTTACTGCCACAGGTTACGTGCAGGTTAGCATTGTTGCCGATGAATTTGCCCGCATAATCAGTTTTGCCGTTAAAGATACCGGCATTGGTGTTCCAAAAGACAAGCAGGACAAACTTTTCAGCGATTTTTACCAGACTGATGCTTCTACCACGCGTAAATACGGCGGCACGGGGCTGGGACTTTCCATAAGCAAAAACTTTGTAAAGCTTATGGGCGGAACAATTCAGATGCAGGACAACCCTGAAGGCGGTTCGATTTTCAGTTTTAATCTGCCTTATTCCGTACCCAAGGACGTTGAACCAAAGCAGCAGCCTTTGGGCGCAGAAATAACAGGCGGCCAGAAACTGCTGATTGTAGACGACAAGCACGCCAGCGCCGAAAGCCTTATTAAAAAGCTTACGCTTTTGGGCTACGGTGACATTACTTTTGCTGATTCCGGCGAAAAAGCCCTTGCCCTGATGCTTGAAAAAGCAGAAAAAAATGAATTTTTCACACAGCTTTTTATTGATATGACAATGCAGGGAATGGACGGCTGGCGGCTGGCAAGCGAAATAAACAACAATCCTAAAATCAACAATGCAAAGCTGTACCTTCTTATTCCGGAAGGGCAGATGGGTCGGGATGCAAAAATGAAGCGAATGCGCTGGTTCAACGGCTATTTATACAAGCCGGTAAAAAAAGCCCAGCTTATAAAACTTTTGTGCGACAATGCCGGTGACGACCTTGAACTTGAAGCCGTTGATGATGATGCAGAACTTACGCCGATTCAATTTTTTGCAGGCAAGGAACTGGAGACTTTTGGCAATGCAAGTTTTACGGAAGGCGAAAAACCAAGTGAAGAAAAAACTGAAAAAGCGGCAAGCCCTGAACCTGCTTCCGCTGAAACTGAAAATGCAGCGGCGAAAAATACAAATTCTTCTGCCGTTGCCGCCCCTGCTGCCGGCAAGCCGGTATTTGAACAGATTGCAAAAGGCTACACAATTCTGGTGGCAGAAGACCACCCTGTAAACCAGCGGCTTATACAAACTTTTTTTACCAGTTTTGGTGCAACGGTTATTTGTGCCAGCAACGGCGAAGAAGCCTTTGAAAAGGCAAAAGCAAACCCTAACGTGGACATAATTTTTATGGATATTCAGATGCCGGTGATGAGCGGCCTTGAGGCAACTAAGGCAATACGCGAACATGGCATTAAAACACCGATTGTGGCTTGTACCGCCAACACCGACCCTGCCGATTTTGACGAATATACAGCCACCGGCATGAATGACGTTTTGACCAAGCCTTTCAAAAAACAGTCAGTTTACGAAATTTTGGGTGCATGGATTGAAAAAATAGGCGGCAAGGGCGAAAGCACCGGAAATACTGAAAAAGCTTCGGCCAAAAAAGAGGAAGGGAATAAAGCCGCTTTGCGAGCCATCTGGAATTTTGAAACTTTTGCCCAGAACGGTGATTCTTCAAAAACTGGCGGCAAAAAACGCATTGAAAATTTTACGGAAAAAGCTGTTTCCGTTTTTCAGAAAATCGGTGTTGCACTGGCAGCCGGTAATTTTTCAAAAGTCCAGAGTACAATAAGTTCGCTAAAAACACCGGCCAAAAGCATTGGTGCAGAAAAACTGTACGATGCTGCAATGCAGATGGAACTGATTGCCAAAGCTGGCAGTGCTGTCGCCTGCGACACCTGCCTTAAAGAATGCGGAATTCTGTTTGACGAGTTTACTACCAAAACCGAGGAATGGCTTTTACATGAATGATTTAACGGGTTTTACGCGCAGGGGAAACTTTCATACCCATTCAGCTTTTTGCGACGGCAAAAACACCTGCGAAGAAATGCTTATTGCCGCTTTGGACTGCGGGCTTGATGCGCTGGGTTTTTCCGGTCATGCAATGTGGCCTTTTGCCGGTGACTGTCACATTGCAATTAACAGTTTTGGCGAATATGTAGAAGAAATTAATCGGCTTAAAATGCTGTATCATAATAAAATACAATTGTTCTGCGGTTACGAAGCCGAATATCTTCCTTACGCAAGCCAGCCAAATTTAAGCGTTTACAAAAGTCAGCTGGCCGCGGATTACGTAATCGGTTCGGTGCATTATCTTTCACCAAGCCCAAATTTGCCGCCTTTTGCCGTAGACTGGAAGCCGGAAATTCTTGAAAACTGTGCGGAGCAGTGTTTTGGCGGCAGTTACCGCAAGCTGGTGGAATTTTATTTTGAAACCCTCCGCCAGATGATAAAATATTCCACTTTTGATTTTGCCGGGCATTTGGATTTGATAAGGAAACTTAACGGCAAAATGCACTTTTTAAACGAAGAAGATTTGTGGTACAGGGAAGAAATTATAAAAACTGCCCGTTGCTGTGGAGACGCCGGAGTTATGACGGAAATTAACACCGGTGCAATAAGCCGGGGCGTTATGGACGATGTTTACCCCGGTGCAGAATTCCTTGCTGAACTTCACCGCTGCGACGTGCCAGTTGTCATCAATTCTGATGCCCACAGTGCAGGCGGCATTGCCTGCGCCTTTAACCGGGCTGTAACTGCTGCAAAAAACGCCGGTTACACGGGCAGTATGCAGCTATTCTGGCAGGGTAACGAGCCTGTATGGCAGTTCGTTCCTTTTGCCTGATTGCAGGCGAGTTTTTATTTGCTGTGCCTGTAAAGCTGCAGTAAGCGCAAAAAAAAAACTGAAAATGGCGAAAAAAAACGCTTGTGGAAAACACAAGCGTTTTTTTGTAACCCGTTCAAATGTTAGCGGTTACGTCGTTCATCTTTAGATTTGCAGTTAATGCAGAGCAAGGCGTGTGGCATTGCTTCAAGGCGTTCCTGCGGAATTGGTTTGCCGCATTTCATGCAAAGGCCGTATTTGCCCTGTTCAATGCGCATAAGTGCTGAATCAATAAGGCGAAGGCGATTGGTGTCTTTTTCTGCCAGACCGTCAAGCATCAGTGTATCAACAGCGTCAGTTGCAGCATCAACTTCGTCTTTTGCATCGCTTGTTTCAATCATATTCTTAAATTCAGCATTATTAGCAGCAAGTTTGTCCAAAATTTCTTTTTTACTTTCTAACATCGACTGTTTCATTTTTTGAATAAATTCTTCTTGCATAGTTTTAACTCCCTAGGTTGACAAACAATGTATTTTATTCATAGAATTATAAGAGCGAAGTCGTAAAAAAGCAAATGTTTTATTTGCAAAATAACAAATTTTTCTTATGTTCGCTTAAATTTTGGAGGACTTGTGGCTAAAGAAGAAGCTATTGAAGTTGAAGGCATTGTAAAAGAAGCTTTGCCAAACACCATGTTTAAAGTTGAATTACAAAACGGTCACGTAATTCTTGCTTACCTTTCCGGCAAAATGCGCAAACACTACATTCGCATTGTTCCGGGCGACAGCATTCGCGTTGCACTTTCTCCATACGATTTGAACCGCGGTCGCATCATTTTCCGCGAACGGTAAACAATTTCACCTGATTTTTAATTTTTCTTTTTTTTCTTTTCTCAATGAACCGGGCAGAACTTTTTTGTTTTGTCTGGTTTTATTTTGCATAAACAAAAAAACTGTTCTGTTGATTTTTCCTTTGTTTTTATCTGTTCTTTATGTTTTGGGGCTTATTCGCCGTTGTTAAAATTAAAAAGTTCCTTTAACGAGCGGATGATGCCGCTTATGCCGTTTACAAGAACATAAATTTCAATAATTAAGCCAAAGGGGAAAATAACCATTGCAGCCCGGAAAAAATAAACGGCCAGAAACACTTTCAAAAGGTTTTTGGCTAAAAGTGAAAAAGCTGCTTTTTTGCTCAGTTTCTGCTGGCTGTTCCAGTTGTACGTGTACTGGCGGTTGGTGTATGGATTTTCGTTCTGCTGGTTCTGGTTTTTCCACGCTTCTTTCCATCCGCTTCCGAAAAATTCTTCAAACGGGTCGTAGTCGGCGTAGGTTTGCTGCTGATATGTGCGCTGGTAATTTTGCTGTGGACGTTCGTCTGCGCTGCCGTAGCGGTCGTACTGGGCGCGTTTGGTTTCATCGCCCAAAACCGAATATGCGGCGTTTATCTTTTTGAACATTTCTTCAGCGGCGGTATTGCCCGGGTTTGCGTCCGGGTGATATTTTTTTGCCGCGTCGCGATAAGCTTTTTTTATTTCGTCAGCAGTGGCGTTTTTGCTTACGCCCAAAATTTGATACAAATCGTCCATATCATAAAAAATACTTAAAAACTATTTTATGTACAAGGGCTATTTAAAGTTTTCCTCAATTTAAACGGAAAGCCTGCCAGCCGCGGCACAAAACTTCATTTTTTCAACCCTTCGCTTTATTTTTCTGCAAAAAAATTAAAAATCATTCTTTTGAAGAACCTTCTTTTATGATTACCCATGTTGCGCCGCGGCCGCCTTCGTTTTTATCCGGGTGTCCGCTTGCGCCAAGCCTGTAATCGCGTTCTATAAAGTTTCTTACAACAGCGCTTAAAACCGGCGCTTCTGGCGAATGGTTGCCTTTGCCGTGCACAATCAGCACTTTCCGCAATTTCCGGCGCTTGCATTCGCCAATAAAAAGGTCCAGCTGTGTCCAGGCTTCGTCGCGGGTAAGGCCGTGCAGGTCTAAAGTTGCTTCCGCGGGCATAAACCGCAGCTGGGAAAAATCAACCATTGCTTCCCGTTCTTCTTCTTTTTGCCGCTGTGCGTCTTTGTCAACCACGCCGTAACGGTTCAGCCAGTAGTTCATCGGGTTGATTTTCGGTTCCTGCCTGCTGATTGCTGCTTTTGTGGCTTGCGCCGTTTTGGAAGATTTTTCAGATTTTGGTTTTTCTTCTGAAAAAAGCGAAGGCGCGTTTAATTTTTTGCCGGAACCTGCCGGACGCTGGCTTTTCATTTTCTTTTCAACTGCGGCTTTTTTTTCCTGTTCTTCCCACTGGTTCAAAATATCGCCAAAATCCATAATTTTTCCCTCTTATTTGCTGCTTCTGTCTTTAATGTATTTACCCCAAACCGTGGTTGCTCTTTCTGCCGGGGCGGCCGCCGCAGAAGACTTGCGGTTTATTAAATACAAATCGCTGGCTTTTACCCAGCCGGAAAACTGGTCATCGTATTTAATTAAAACCCATTCGCCGCGGTTCTTTTTAACCGTTACCCGGCTGCCGCTTTTTATGCTTGCCGTACTCAGCGAATCTTCGTCCGGAACGGTGCAGATATTTCCGCCTGCAAAAACTGCGCCCTGTGGCAAAAGTCCTGCGCCGTCGTAAATGCAGAATGCGCCAAGGCAAAATGCAACCAGCAGAAATAAAACGCCGCGAATGATTTTATGCCAGTGCAGCATTAAAAGGGCACAAAGCAGAAATAATACAAAAATGCCGCAGAAAAGCAAAAACTGAATGGCAGATTTTTCATCCGGGCTAAAATCAATGCCCATTTGTGCTTCTTTTTCCAGCCGTTTCTGCCTGCTGTAACCTGTCAAAAGCGACCACCGTTCCGCAGAACGCAATTCGGCAAGCTGCTGCAAATCGCCGGATGCAGCGGACTGGTTAAAGGTTTGGTCAGCCGGTTCAAAACTGCCGCTTTCGGCAAAGGCATCGGCAAAAATGCTGTTTGCGTATGTTTCGTAACCAGTGCCGTTTGATAAAGCCGGTTTTTTATATTCTTCAGCAAAAACCGTTTGCCCGGTTACGGCAAATTCGCATTCTTCGCCGTTTGTACCAGTTAAATGAACCGTGCCGTTTGGCAGGGAAATTTCACCGGCAAAAAGGGGCGTAAAGTTGTAAATTGCACAAAGTTCGCCTTTTGCCGTAATTGTATCGCCAATGGGGGCAAAATCGCTGGTAATTTCTTCGCCTAATTCTAGAACGGCATTTTCCTGCAAGGGAAAATCGATTTTTTCAATATGTTCAACAAAACTTGCCCTAAGTTCAATTTTTGTACTTTTGCCCTGTGCAAAACATTCATCTGTCAGCGCCCAAAAAACGTTTGGCGGCATTGTGCGCGGGTTTTCGCTTACGCTAACCGTGCCAAGCTGAACGGTGTGTTTTTTCTGCCCGATTTTTACCGTAACCGGCGGCATTTCGTACTGGCCGGCAGAATTGAAAACGAAAACGGCTTCTATAAGGGTGTCGGTGCTGTTTGCATTGCTTTGGGCTGCCTTGCGAAGTGAAATGCGCTTTACGTCGCCTTTGGGTTCTTCAAAAATGTAGCTTACTTCTCGCGGCGTGTGCCCCGGCACGCAAAGCAGAAAAGTGCATTCGCTGCCCCGCACTGCGCCTTCAAGGCTTTGCACAACGTAAGGTTCTGTTGCATTTGAAGAATTTTGGGCAAAGCAACCGGCAAAAATGCCCAAAAACACCGTTAATAATCCAAAATATCTGAATTTTCCTGCTGCTGGCTTTTCCATTGGTTCTGTTCGTTCTCCGTCATCATAGAAAAAATAAGGTCTTGCAGTCCTGAACTTTGCCTTTCGCTAGAAGCCGTGTTCTGGTTTTGTGTCTGGCTCTGGGTGTTCTGCACCAAAAGTTCCTGCATTGAAAGTTCCAAATTGATTTTTGCGTTCAGGTTCGTGCCGTCAATTAAAAGTGCCTGTTTAAAGTTTTCTGCCGCCTTTTCAAATTCCGCATTCTGGTAGGCAATTATGCCCTGATTATAAAAAGACCCGAATTGCAGGCTGGCACTGGCTTCTCCGTTAAGCCGGTTAAAGCGGTTAACGGCTGCAGCGGATTCATTCTGCATTAAATAAGTTGCCGCTAGCCCGAAATTTGCATAGTTTTCTCCGTTTGCGTCGCCGTTTTTGGCTGCAGTCTGCTGGGCGTCCAAAAAACTTGCGGCGGCTTCCGTGTAGTCGCTGCGCTGCCAGCAAAGCACGCCGTTAAAAACCTGGCCTAAAACCTGCGTTTTTGGCGTGCACGACGTAAACAAAACTGAAAAAAGCAGAAGACCCAAAGTATTTTTCGCTTTTTTGCCGGAAGAAAAATGCAGGTTGCTTGCGGCGTAGCCAAAAACAAAAAACAGCAGTGCCATAAAAGCGAAAAATCCGTACCTCGGCACAGGCTGGTTCTGGTAAACCGTAAAATTTTCTTCAGCAAAGGCATCGGCGGCTGTTTTTGCCGTGCCTGCAAATAAATTGTTTACGTTCTGTTTGGGCTTAATATGGTTAAGCACCTTAAATGCAGAACCGGCTTCCTGCGCGTTTATATATGTAATTTTGCAGAAATTTTCGGTGCTGGCGTTAAGGCTTTTAAAAATTGCTGAATTTTTGCCAAAATCCTTTACGGTTTCTTCAAGTTTTTCTTCTCGCAAGGCAGTTTTTGCCGTTCGTTCGTTGTCGCCGGTTACAATTTCAGTTTCTTCTGTTTTGCCAAACCCCAAAATTATAACGCTTGTGCCTGCGTCGTAGGCCTGCTGCAATGCGTTTTTAAGGCTGTTCAGAGTTTCGTCGCCGTCGGTAAACAGAAGGATTGTATGGTTCTTGCTGCTGCCGGCCGGAAAATTCTGCAAGGCGCACTGCACGCCGGCGGCTAAGTCTGTACCCGGTGCAGAAAGCAGACCCGGCGAAAGGCTTGCCAGCAGGCTTTCGATAAGACCAAAATCTTCTGTTAGCGGAACTGCCAAAACACCGCTGCCTTTTGCCAGCACTGCCGAAATCGTGCTTCCTTCAAGACGTTTTAAAAGTTCGGCTGCGTAAAGGCCTGCCGAACCAAGGCGCGTGCTGCCGCCGGGCATGTCTTTGGCAAGCATGCTGTAGGAAATATCGAAAACAAAGCAGACTGCGCTGCCGTTTTTCTGCACGCTCACTTTTTTGCTGCCCCAGCTTGGCCCTGCGGCGGCAATTACTAAAAATGCAAAGCCCAGTGCCCAAAACAAAAGGCGCAGAACAAAGCGTTTTTGCAGTTTTACGGCAAAGCTTTGGGTTTTGCCAAAGCTTTTGTTTTCGGCAAAAAGGCCAATAAACTGCTTAAAACGAAAAATTACAAAAATTGCCGCAATCGGAATGAGGCACAGGGCGTATAAAACGTAAGGATTTTCAAATTTAATCATTTTTCAAATTTCCTTCAGGTACAGGCGGCGCAAAAGCCAGCACAAACAGAAAAGTGCAATGGCGCAAAGCAGAAAATAGGAATAAAGAGGCCTGCTTATGTTTTCTATGCGGTAAGTTTGCTGAACGTTCTGTTCGGCGGCAACATTTTTTAGCACGCTGGCCAGCAGCACCGTGTTTTCGGCAGAAAAATATGCGCCGCCGCCAGCAACGGCAAGCTTAAAAAGCTGGTTTTCGTCAAAATCCGAATCCAGAAAGCCGTTTATGTTCTTTCCGGTTTTTGGGTCTACATATTCAACCTGCACCTTGCCGCGTGTGCCAATGCCCAGCACGTAAAGCGCAATTGAATTCTGCTTTGCAAGGCTTGCGGCTGTTTGGGGATGAATTGAACCTGCGTTGTTTTCTCCATCGGTGATGAGGACGATGCATTTTTTAGGTGCTTTTGAACTTGTGCAGTGTACCAGTGCCGTGGCAAGGCCTGTACCAATTGCCGTACCGTCGCCTAATTCACCAATTTGCAGGCTGTTAAGGCGGCTTAAAAAATAGTTCTGGTCAAGGGTAACGGGCACAATCAGCGCGGCTTCCTGCGCCATTGCAACCAGTCCAAAACTTGCACCCTGCACCTGACTGGTAAACTGTTCAATGCACTGCTTGGCCGCGTCCAAACGGTGGCCGCCCTGCATGTCCTTTGCCGCCATTGAAGGGCTTGTGTCCAGCACAAAAATAATTTCTGCGCCCTTGGACGTAAAAACTTTTTTCTGCGTGGCTAAAACCGGTTTTGTTAATGCTGCAATAAGGCAAAACAAGGCCAAAACGCCGCAGCTTTTGCTGATAATTTCTATAAAACTGCTGAATCTTGCCTTATATTCAAAGGGTTTTCCGTTCCAGTCTGCAAGAATAAGCGGCAGGCTTGGTTTTTGCAGCAAACCTGCCCGGTGCAAAATGAATTTAAGAGGAAAAATTAAAAGAAGAAAGAGAGCCGGTAAATTGTCAAATCGTAACATTTTCAGCCTCGTTTTCCAGAATATTAAGGGCAGCGGCAAGCTTTAAGCCCAAATCCCTGTTTTCGCCTTCCTTAAGGTGCGCATTCTGGCCCTGTGCAAAGCGAATCTGGTCGCAGCGTTTTAAAACCGGAAGGAAATCTGCAATGCTTTGCCTGTAAAAATCGCCAAAGTTGCAGGTTAAAAGCTGGGGAATTTCAAAAGTGGCGGCGCTGCAAAAAGGCAGGTTAAAACGTTTCTGCAAGTAAACCCTGAAAGCGTTTACCAGTTTTGTAGTTCCTTCTGCCGGATTTGCGTATTTGCCTTTTGTAAAAATGCGGATTTGTTTAATCATTCTGCGGTAATTTTTGGAACGGCGCAAATTTGAACTAAGGCTTTCTGCAAAGTGCCTTATTTTTTTTAAGCGCAAAAGCAGAAAGGTAAAAATGGCAAATACCGCCAGAACTGACGCTACGCCTGCATAAATAAGGTAGCTTGTGCCGGGTATAAGTTTGGGCGGTGCAGGCGGTGCAAGCTGGGTCGCGTTTGTTTCCTGTGCAACGCTGCGTATAAAAACCGGCGGTATTGCGGCTAAAAGCGAAGAATCGGCGTCATTTCCAAATTCAATGGTTCCTAAATCCAGTTCTCCGGCTTTCCACGGTATAAAATCAATTGAAATTGCGGCGTTACCGTTTGCATTTTCAAAATGCAGCTGCTTAATGGTAAAAAACGGCGAAGTGTTCAGGTTTTTTACGGCTTCGTCACTTTCTGCAAAATCGCAGGCAAAGTTTTCCATTTCGGCAGGAGACGTAAACCTGAAAACAAGCCGGGCATTTTCGCCAACGGTAACATTTTGCGGCGTTAAACTAAATGCGCTCATCAGCGTTTTTCCTTTGCGCTAAAAAAACGTTCCAAAACCTGTGCCGGGTCGTCTTTGGTGCTTAAGTTTACGGAAAAAATGCCGCGCTTGGCGCACATGCTGGCAAATCTTTCGCTGCGGTCTTTTCCGTTTTTTTTCCATTCGCGCAAAAACGCATTTGAAAAAAGCGGAAAATTGCGCCTGATTTTTGTTTCCGGGTCTTCAAATGAAAAATGACCGGCTTTCGGCAGTTCGGTATCGCTTGGGTCGGTAATGCGCAGTGCCAGCACGTCGTGTTTGGCGGCCAGATGTGCAAGGTGCTGTTCGTAGCCGGTTGCCCTAAAATCCGAAATTATTACAACCAGCGAACGGTTTTTTAAAAGGCTGTATGCGCCCTGCAATGCACCGGCAAGGGCTGTTCCCTTTGTCTGCCTTTGCTGGCTGTTGTCCAGCTGCTGCAAAAGCGTCATCAGCTGCATTTGTCCGGCCTTCGGGCTGGAAGAAAAAGTGATTTCGCCGTCAAAAATTGCCATGCCCAAAGGGCTGTTTATCTGGTTTGCTGCAAACGCCAGCAGTGCGGCGGCTTCTTTTGCCGTTTCAAAACGGTTTCTGCTTAAAAAGCCTGTCTGCATGGATTCAGAATTGTCCACCAGCAGAAAAACTACAAGTTCGCGGTTTTCTTCAAAAAGCTTTACGTAGGGTTTTCCCATGCGCGCGGTTACGTTCCAGTCAATTGAACGTATGTCGTCGCCGGGCAAATAGTCCCTTACGCCGGTAAATTCAATACCGTGGCCTTTAAACATAGAGCGGAAAGACCCTGAACGCATTCCTTCTGCAATTGAAAAAGCAGAAAGTTTTAGGCGGCTGGCACGCTGAACAAGGTTTTTGTAAGTGTCGGGTATTTGTGCGCTGTGCGCATTTTGGGCAATTTGCATAACAATTACGGCACTGGCAAAAGTGAAAGAATTTTTGCAATTATGTCATCGGCATTCAGTCCGTCGGCTGCTGCTTCGTAGGAAAGTACAAGCCGGTGACGCAGAACGGCCGGTGCAAGTTTCTTTACGTCGTCCGGCAAAACGTAGGAACGTCCGTCGAACATGGCGTTTACTTTTGCACATTTTTGCAGGGCAATGCCTGCACGCGGTGACGCACCAAACGTAATGTAGCGCAGAATGTCGTTGCGGCTGCTGCGGCCTTTGCCTGTTTCGGCGGTGGCAACATTCTGGCGCGTTACGTTAAGAATTGAAACTATGTACTGAACGATTTTTTCGTCGCATTCTACCACTGGCAGGGCGGCCTTTAATTCTTCTAGTAATGCAGGGTTAAAAACCTGGTTTACCGGCAGGCTGTTTATTTCGCCTGCGGTGCTGCTGCGCTTTATAATTTCGGCTTCTTCCTGCGGCGTGGGGTATTTAACCAGCAGTTTTAAAAGAAAGCGGTCAAGCTCAGCTTCAGGCAGGCTGTAAGTGCCTTCCTGTTCAATGGGGTTTTGGGTTGCAAGAACAAAAAAAGGTTTTGGAAGCGGATAGGTTTTTTCTCCAATGGTAACCTGTTTTTCGGCCATTGCTTCTAGCAGCGCAGACTGAACTTTTGCCGGTGCGCGGTTAATTTCGTCTGCAAGAACAAGGTTTGCAAAAACCGGCCCGCGGCGCACTGCAAAAGTGCCTTTCGCCTGTTCATAAACCAGCGTACCGCTAACGTCTGCCGGCAAAAGGTCCGGCGTAAACTGAATGCGCTTAAAATCGAGGGCTGACATGTCGGCAAAGGTTTTTACTGCCAGTGTTTTTGCCAAACCCGGCACGCCTTCCAGCAGAACGTGACCGCCTGCAATCATCGCCATCAGAATGCCGTCAATAATTTCAGTCTGGCCGATTACGCGCTTGGCGGCTTCGGCACGGCAGGCTTCTACCGTTTGCCGGCATTTTTCAAAAATATCAGAATTATCCAAAAAAAACCTCTTTGTGCTGTATTTTCTTCTATGATATAACGTGCAGAATTGCGGAACAAAAACCGTGCCGCCGGTAAACCGCACTGCAACTATACGCAACTGTGTGAATTTTACCAAAAATACTTAAAAGGTTCAATTTAGTGTTTTTTTGTCTGGCACCGCTGAACAGGCCTGCTTTGTGCAAACTGACCGTAACCAGAATTTTGCGGTGATTTTTTTAATATTTTAAAGTTGGTAAAGGCTGGGGCAGAACGCATTTTGCTTGCGGCAAATATTTGAATTTCTGGCAACCGGTTGCAATATTGCATAAAAATACAAAAATCTGTATTATTATGCACATGATTAACCCATTAGCACAAGAATTGAACAGCATTTTAGCTGAAACTGTTCCAGGCAAAATGCTTTCTGACTTAGGTCAGCGCCTTTTTTTCCCAAAGGGGATTATTGCGCAAGGTGCAGAAGCAAAAAAGTTAGGGAAAACAGCAAATGCCACAATTGGCATGTCTGTTTTTAACGGTAAACCGGCTATTGTTCCGTCAGTACAGAAAGAGTTTACCACTCTCACATCAACAGAAGCCGTTGCATACGCACCGACTGCTGGTAATCCTGATTTCCGTAATTTCTGGAAAGAACAGATTATTGCAAAAAACCCTTCACTGAAGGATAAAACCTTTTCTCTTCCGGCTGTTGTACCGGGCTTAACCGCCGGTATTTCTTATCTTTCTGACCTTTTTCTGGCAGAAGGCGACAGTCTTTTGGCTGCAAACCCTTCGTGGGACAACTACAGCCTGATTGTTGAAGCACGCCGCAACGCAACATTAAAATCGTTTACGCTTTTTACAAAAACCGGTTTTAACTGCGAAGCTTTTGAAAAAGCCGTTGCTGAAGAAGCAAAATGCGGCAAAATCCGCATTCTTTTGAACTTTCCTCAGAATCCTTCAGGCTATTCGCCAACCAAAACTGAACAGAAGGCAATTGTAGACATTCTTAAAAAGTATGCCGACAAGGGCGCTTTAATCATGGTTTGGTGCGACGATGCATATTTCGGCTTGAACTACGAAGAAGACATTGCACCGGAATCTTTGTTTGCCGCCCTTTGCGATGCACACGAAAATATTTTTGCTGCAAAAATTGACGGACCTACAAAAGAAGATTTTGCATGGGGCTTGCGCACCGGCTTTTTAACATTTGGTGGCAAGGGTTTTACCGCAGATCAGTACGATGCACTTAATAAAAAACTTATGGGTGTTATCCGTTCTTCTGTTTCATGCTGTTCAACACCGGCTCAGTCAATTATGCTTAAAGCTGCTGCAAACCCGGAATACGAAGCTGAAAAAATGGCATTCCGCAAAACACTTGCAAAACGCTACAAAATTGTCCGCGATTTTGTTGATGCAAGAAAAGGCCACGCCGTTCTTGAAGCAATGCCATTTAACTCTGGTTACTTTATGAGTTTTGAATGTAAGGGTGTTAGTGCCGAAGCACTGCGCCAGAGACTGCTTAACGAGTACGGAATTGGTACTGTTGCCATTGACGACGGCCACCTGCGCGTTGCTTTTTCAAGCCTTGACGAAGGTATTATTGAACAGGTTTATGCTTCTATTTACAAAGCCGCCGAAGAATTGGCATAATAGGGCATGAGCTTAAAATTTCGTAAAATTTATATACCAATAATATGCCTGCCATTAGTTCTGGCGGGCATATTGTTTTTTATTTACTCAAGCAAACCTTCCAAGCCCGTAGTAATCTGGACAGACCAGAGTATTCTTTTAAGCTACGCGGAACTTTTTAATTCCAGTCAGGATACTTATAAAGTAATTGTTGAATATCGAGAAAGCTCGGTTGGTTCTTTCGCAAGTGCCGGTGAAAATTCGCCGGACATTGTAATTGGTCCGTGGCTTAAAAACGAAATGGTGCGCAAAAATTTTCTGCCCCTTGATTTTGTTTTCAGCGAAGAAAAACTTTCAAAAAAAGATTTTTATCCCCAGCTTCTGGAACTTGGAAACGTTAACGACCATCAGTACCTTTTGCCCGTAAGTTTCAATTTGCCGCTTCTGGCCTTTTCTGCCGGCAATGCAGACTACGTAAAAAGTGACTTTACCATTTCCCTAGAAGAAATTAAGGAAACTTCAAAAGCATTTAACAAAAAGAACAAGAAAGGCGCTTTTACTGCAATGGGTTTTGCCCCGGTTTGGGACAGCGACTTTGCCTATGTTGTTTCCAAGCTTTTTGGTGCGGACTACACCGAAAGTGACAACCTTTTCAGTTATAACGAACTGGTTTTGCAGGGCAGCATTGATTATCTGAAAGAATGGTCGGTTGACAACAATGGTTCGGTAGGGCAGGAAAGTGATTTTCAGTTTGCGAACCTTTGTTACCCGGTTTACAAGCTGGTTAATTCTGACAAGTGCCTGTTTACTTACAGCAAAAGTGATGAACTTTTTACCCTGCCTCAGGACCTTTTGCAGAATGTGGATTTCCGGTGGATTGAAAAAAGCAACCGCATTGCCATGGCTGACAAGCTGATTTATCTGGGCATTCACCGCAAGACCAGAAACAGGGATGGCGCTGAAGCTTTTGTGCTTTGGCTTTGCAATGAAGAAAACCAGAAACAGCTTTTGGAACGCAGCGAAAAAATGAAAATGACTATCTGCACGTTTGGTATTGCAGGCGGTTTTTCGGCTGTTAAAAGCGTAAACGAAAAATATTTTCCTGTTTTCTATCCGCTTCTGTACGGGCATTTGCCAACCGCAGAATATTTGACGCCGCCAAACATTCTGCCAGCTGCCTGGGAAGACATTAAAAGCCAGGTTCTGGTGCCTTATCTTGCAGATTCGCTGAAACAGACTGAAAACATAGAAATACCAACGCTGGAACAGCGTGTTGCAGACTGGAAAAAGCAGAATTATTAGTTCCGTTCAGTTTGCAAGTTTGCCGCAAATTGAATTTTATATGTTAAACGAATTTATAAAACGCCTGACTTTCTGCCGGTTCAAATTCTTACCTTCAACAAGTCAGGCGTTTTTTTGTTTTCAGTTTTTTTTGAAAAACTCAAAACTTGGGGTTAAAAAAGCAAAGTCCGTTTATGCGCCGATTAATACGCCGGTGTTGCCGTGCAGCGCAATGCGTATTATTCCGCACGCAACAAGATGCAGCGGATAGTAAACGTAGAAAAACCATTTCATGCCTTTCCACTTGCCGCGCTGGCCGTTGTAATTTGCCATAAGCGGCCAAACCAGTATTACGCCCAGCTGAACGATTCCGTAAACTTTATCAATAAACAGAAAATAAACGATTGCATAAAGCAGGACCCATTTCATCATGTTGAAAACCTGCTTGTTCAAATTGCCGCGGTTGAAGTAAATGTCCAGTATTGCAAGAATGGCAATGCTGCTCCAGTCGGCACAAAAGGCCAGAATTGCACCGCACCAGACGATGACCGCAGCCTGCCAGTGTTTAAGTGCAAAGCGGCGCTTGTCTGTTAAGGCAAGCACAATTACGCCGATAAAAAGCGCCCATATTACGCTGGTCTGGTTAAAAACCGTAGTTTTAAAAGGCACGAATGGAATGCCGAACGCGAAATTGTACGCAAAGTGGGAAATTACTGCAAAAATTCCCAGACGAAGAATATATGCCTTTAGGTTTTTGGTGTAATAATAGCCTTCGGCCACCATAAACCAGAATGTCGGTGCCGCGATGCGTCCTATTACGTGCAGGCAAATTATCCACCATGTTTTGGGAAAATTTGGAAAAATTACGCAGATTAAGTGGTCTAAAGTCATTGCGGCAATAGCAATAAGTTTCAGCTGGTTGCCGTTTAAGCCTTTCTTTTCGTTTGTCATGCTGCCTCCGTTTTATGTTTTCATTTTAGCCGGTGGTAAAAATTAGGCAACGGTTTTAAAGGCAATGTGCATTTTGAAGGCGGTAAGATGCAGTTTGGGGCTGGTAGAACCTACGGACGGCTGATTTTTGCAGAAATTGACGGGGAATGACTTTAATGCATGGCGTTTAAAAGTTCGCGCCGTACTTGTTTTATTTGCCAAAAAAAGTTATATTTTTCAAGAATGTTCAGTCAAACGACACTAAAAACATTTGAAAGTAGCCGGTAACTCGGCATAAATTCCTGCAATTGCGCAGGCATAGAAGGAGTTTTTGATGAAAGTTGAAGACATCAAACACCCAAAAATCAAAGCTTGGGTTGAAGAATGTATCGCTATGTGTGAACCAGATGATGTTTACGTTTGCGATGGATCTACTGCTGAATACGATCGCTTGATGCAGAAATGTGTTGATGCTGGTCTTGCTATTCCTCTCAAAAAGAAAGAAAACAGCTTCCTTTTCCGCTCACTTCCAAGTGACGTAGCACGTGTTGAAGCACGTACTTTTATTTCTTCTGTAAAAGAAGAAGATGCAGGTCCAACCAACCACTGGATTGATCCTGTTGAATTGAAAGCAACAATGAAAGGTTTGTACAAAGGCTGTATGCACGGCCGCACAATGTACGTTATTCCTTTCTGCATGGGTCCACTCGGTTCGCCAATTTCTAAAAACGGTATCGAAGTTACAGACTCTGAATACGTTGTTCTTAACATGGACATCATGACACGTGCCGGTTCTAAAGTTCTCGACCTTCTCGGAACAGACGGCGAATTCGTTCCATGTTTGCACTCAGTTGGTAAACCACTTAACAATGGTGAAAAAGACAACGGAATCTGGCCTTGTGCAGATGTTGAACACAAATACATTTCTCAGTTCCCAGACGAAGGACTCATCTGGTCTTACGGTTCAGGTTACGGCGGAAATGCTCTTCTTGGTAAAAAATGTTTCGCTCTTCGCATTGCAACTGTATTGGCTCGCAAAGAAGGCTGGCTTGCAGAACACATGCTTATCCTGAAACTTACTAACCCTAAAGGCGAAGTTAAATACGTTACAGGTGCTTTCCCGTCAGCTTGTGGTAAAACTAACCTGGCTATGCTTATTCCTACAATCCCAGGTTGGAAAGTTGAAACAATCGGTGACGATATTGCATGGATGAAATATGGCGAAGATGGCCGTTTGTACGCTATCAACCCAGAAGCTGGTTTCTTCGGTGTTGCACCTGGTACATCAGCAGAATCAAACAAAAACGCTCTTATTTCAGCAGAAAAGAACACAATTTTTACAAACTGTGCTCTTACAGAAGACGGAGACGTTTGGTGGGAAGGTATCGGTTACCCTGCATCTGGCAAACTGGTTGACTGGAAAGGCAACACACGTGATGCTCTTCCAAAAGACAAGGCACCAAAAGGCGAAGAAATGGCTCACCCGAACGCACGCTTTACAGCACCTGCAAAACAGTGTCCATGTATCGCACCAGAATGGGAAGATCCAAAAGGTGTTCCGATTTCTGCAATCCTTTTCGGTGGACGCCGTCCTTCAACAGTTCCGCTGGTACACCAGTCTCGCAACTGGAACCACGGTGTATTCTTGGGTTCAATCGTAGGTTCAGAAATTACAGCTGCTTCTACAATCAACGCTGCAGAAGTTGGTAAAATCCGCCGCGACCCATTTGCTATTCTCCCATTCTGTGGTTACAACATGGGCGACTACTTCCAGCACTGGGTAAACGTTGGTAAAGCTGCAAAAGATCAGGACAAACTGCCAAAAATCTTCTACGTTAACTGGTTCCGCAAGGACGAAAACAACGCAGAACTTCCTGGCGGATTCATGTGGCCTGGTTACGGCGACAACTCACGCGTTTTGGCTTGGATTTTCGACCGCTGTAACAACGTTGACAACTGTGTTGAAACAGCTATCGGTTACATGCCAAAAGAAGGTGCCCTCAACCTCGAAGGTCTCGCAGATGTTTACAAGAAACAGATTCCTGCAATCACATCTGTTGACAAAGAAGGCTGGCTGAAAGAATGCAAAGACATTCGTGAAAACCACTACACCAAATTTGGTACACACCTTCCAAAAGAACTTGCAGACTGCTTGAACGATTTGGAAGCACGCTTGCAGAAAGCATAAGTTTGTAGCAGGTTTTAACCTGTAACAAACGCAAAGCCCCGGGTAAAAATCCGGGGCTTTTTTTGTGGTTTATAAAAAATAGCCAAATCACCGTCATCAAGTTGCAGGCGACTTTTTACTGAAAACACAGAAAATGCCGGTACGGTTTTTCCTCGTTGCCGGGCTTGCAGTATTTCTGCACGCTCCGGCAAGTGGCAAACCTTTAAAGCATTCAAAAAAAACATATTTGGGCATAAAAAAATGCAGCCGGTAAATGCCAGCTGCATTTTTTTTGTTATTTAAAACTTAAGTTAAAATGCACAAATGTTATTTAACTTTTTTGTTCCAGTTGTGGCTGTCGGCAATTGAACCGTACTGGCCACCTTTAAGAATCTGCTGCAATTTTGCACCAACCGGACCTGGCTTGCGGTCGTTAAAAACGCGTTCCTTGCCTTCGTGCGTTACGCTTTCAATTGGCGTAATGCCTGCGGCTGTACCTGTAACAAAACATTCAATTGCGCTGGACATAACTTCTGCAATGTCAATTTTGCGTTCTTCAACTTTGTAGCCGTTTTCTTTTGCAAGCTGAATAACGCTGCGGCGTGTAATGCCAGGCAAAATTGTATCGCCAAGTTCCGGTGTTACCAAAGTTCCGTCCTGCATTACAAAGAAAATATTGCAGCTTGAACCTTCCTGAATATATTTGTGGTCGTCAGCATCAAGGAAAACTACTTCCATAAATCCGGCTTCTTCAGCTTCTTTTTTTGCAAGTGCCGAAATTACGTAGTTAGAAGCAGCTTTAATCCAGCCTGTTCCGTGTGGTGTTGCACGAATGCGGTTGGTTGTTGTTGCCTTTGTGTTGCCGCCTTTAAAATATGTAGAAACGGTTGTTGCACAAATGATAACGTAAGGTTCTTTAGAACAGCCAACGCCGATCGCGCCTTCACTGTTCATAAACGGACGCATGTAAACACTGCTTGCAGTTGCGTAGTTGTCTTTTTCCCATTCCGGGTCGTATGCAGGAACATAACCAAGTTCTGCGTTGCGGCGTACAAATTCAACAGAAGCCTTTACGTACATGTCAACTGGGAAAGGTTCACATTTAAGGCCTTTCATTGAATTGTAAAAACGTTCACCATTGCAGTCCGGGCGGAAAATGCTGATGCCGCCGTCTTTTGTAGAGAAAGCTTTCATGCCTTCAAAACAGCCGTATCCATACTGGCTGGTGTAGCTTACGCATGGCAGTCCAAACTGGTTGCGTTTTGCATAAACGGCAGCCCGGTCTTCTTCGCTCATTTTCATAAGTTCGTCATATGGAATATTGTCGACTTCAATCCATTTTTCTTCCCAAGTTTTTTTTGCTGAATTGTACTGTGCAAAGTAAATTACAGGGTACATGTCAAGATTAAATGCCATAATTTTCCTCCGTTTTATAGCTTTTTGCATTTATATGTCAGTGACAGCTAAAAAGTTTAGTCTTGCTTAAGTTTCTTTAGTATAAAACTTTAACAAATTGCTTTCAAGTCGAAATTTTATCTAAAATTTACCAGCCATTTTTGCTTAAAAAATTCAGAATAAAATCCATGTAGAAACTCTTTAATTTTTTCACTATAATAAAAACCCAAATAAAATTGAAAAAGGAACTTTTATGGCTATAAATTGTGGTATCGTAGGCTTGCCTAACGTTGGAAAGTCAACTATTTTTTCAGCATTAACGTCTGCACCGGCAGAAGCCGCCAACTATCCATTCTGTACAATCAACCCTAACGTGGGCATTGTCGACTTGCCGGATTCGCGCCTTGACTATCTGGCTGAAAAATTTGCAACAAAACGCAAAGTGCCTGCAACAGTTGAATTTGTAGACATCGCCGGCTTGGTAAAAGGCGCTTCAAAAGGCGAAGGTTTGGGCAACCAGTTTCTGGCAAACATTCGCGAAGTTGGCGTTATTGCCCATGTTGTGCGCTGTTTTGAAAACGCCGACATTGTGCACGTAAACAACAAAATTGACCCTGCCGACGATATTGAAACAATCAACATGGAACTTGCCTTTGCCGATTTGGACACGGTTAACAAGCGCATTGAAAAAGCACAGCGCGCAAGCCGCGTTATGGGCAAAGACGAACAGAAAAAAGCCGCCGTTGTTCTTGGTGCGCTGGACAAAATTAAGCCGCTTTTGGAAAACGGAAAAAGTGCCCGTCAGGCAGAACTTACCGATGACGAAAAAGAAGCTGTTTACGACTGTCACCTTATTACGATGAAACCGCAGATGTACGTTTGCAACGTTGACGAAGACGGCATTCGCAACGGCAACAAGTACATTGAAACCGTTAAAAAAATTGCTGCCGAAGAAGGTTCTGACGTGGTGGTAATTTGCGGCAAATTTGAAGCGGAACTTGCCGAAATGGGCAGCGCAGAAGAACGTCTGGAATTTTTAGGCGAGCTTGGCCTTAAAGAAAGCGGTTTGGCCGTTTTGGCACGCGCCGCATACCACTTAATGGGCTTGCGCACTTTCCTTACGGCAGGCGAAGATGAATGCCGCGCTTGGACAATTCATGCCGGCGACACTGCGCCAAAAGCTGCCGGCGTTATTCACACCGACTTTGAAAAAGGCTTTATTAAAGCCGAAACCTATGCTTTTGATGATTTGGTTAAGTACGGCAGCGAAGCAGAAATTAAGGCCGCCGGCAAATACCGCATTGAAGGCAAGGAATACATCGTTCAGGACGGTGACGTAATTTTCTTCAAATTCAACGTGTAAAATTAACGGAAACGTAAAATATTTAGGCCGAATGTCGAGTTTATATGGAATGTCCAAAAAACAGCCTTTCGACAGTCCCCTCCACGAAAAAAAGCGTTTAACCTTCAGTCGTGACGAGTTTTTTTCGTGGCAGTGCCTGTCTGCGGCTGTTTTTAGCACAATTAATAAATGTCTTTTGGCCTTTTACGCAAAACTCGATTTTGACCTGTTCATATAATTTTTTCAAAAACGGAAACGCCGGTTATAAATGTTCAATTTGTGCCGGTGTTTTTTTGTCTTCAGTGCCTGTCTTTTAAAATCTTTTGTAATTTTTTATTTTTTTCATTCAAAATTGCAAAAAAAATATTTTTTTTCGTATTAAAGCCTTTAAGAGGTACTTATGAAAAAACAAATAACATGTATTGCAATTTTGCTGGTTTTGGTGCTTGGGCTGCTGGCCTATAAAAACGCGGAAAAACAGAAAAATGGCAAAACCCTTGCGGTAATGTCCTACAACGCCCAGTGTTTTTTTGACAGCGTTTATGACGGCTGCGAGTATGACGAATTTGGCGCAAAAAGCAAATACTGGAACGAAGTGCGCTACGTTGCCCGGCTGGAAAATCTAGCCGCCGTTATAAACAGGCATGCCGTCGATGTTCTGTTCTTGCAGGAAATTGAAAACAGCCGGATTATTGAAGATTTGTTTAATTTTCTGCCGGTTTCTACGCCGTATAAATTCGCCTGTTTTGCAAAGGAAGAAAACGGCGCTTTCGGCTGCGCGGTTCTGTCAAAATATCCCATAAAAAGCATGAAAACCCATCAGTTTACGTTTGCAACTAACGGCAAAATTAACAAAACTTCAACCCGGCCGCTTTTGCAGGTGCAAATTGAACACCCAAAAACCGAACTGGTGGTTTTTGCCGTGCACTGGAAATCCAAAAAGGGCAGTGACAGCGAAAGTGAATTCATACGGTTCGGTCAGGAATATATTCTTGCCCGCCAAATTGAAAAAATTATGGCGCAGTTTGAAACGCATTTGGGCAAAATGCCCTGCGTGCTGGTTGCAGGCGACTTTAACCGCAGCATTGAAGAATTTAGCCCCGGCACTTTACCCGGCAATGTTGCCCTGCAGGGCAAAAACACAAAAATCGAACTGGTTTCGCCGTGGCTGGTTTTTGCTGATTCTGCAGAATTGTCTGCACCCGGCAGTTACTGCTATCAGGGCGAATGGTCTAAAATTGACAATATCTTTATGGCCGACACTGGTGGCACAGGTTTGGACGGTGCGTTTTTTTCTGATTTTTCAGTTATTACCGACGGTGGCATGCTGGACAAGAATGGCGAACCCAAGCGTTACTTTGCCTTTAAAGGCGAAGGTTTTTCTGACCATTTGCCGGTTTGGGCGCAGATTACTTTCTGAAAGTTTGGTAAAGGTCGATTTTTTGAATGATTTGTGATAAATCCGCCGGTTCAAAGTCGGCCTTTTCCTGTTTTTCGCAGATTGAAAGAAAATAACCGTCGATTCCGTCAAGAGTCTGGCAGTAAAAGCTGGTTTTCTGGCCGTTTTTGTAAATAAAACCGTCGTCTGCAATAACATTTACCAGCGAAAGGTCTATCAATAGCCCTTCGCCGGTGGCTTTTACGTAGCTTTCTTTGCGCGTCCATATCCGGCAAAAGCGCCTGTTGCGTTCAGTTTCGTCAAGGCGGGTTAAAAATGCAAGCTCTTCTTTTGTGCAGCATTTGTTCATAAGGGCTTCGCTAACTTTACGCACCCGTTCAATGTCTATGCCAATGTCGGCACTGCTTACGGCACAGGCGGCGTAAATGCCTGCGTGAGAAAGATTTGCGCAAATTGAACTGTAATCTTTAATGACTGGTTTTTTTTGCGGAAGGAAAGCCAGTTGAACCGGCTGTGGAACTTGCGGATAAAGTTTTGAAATGCCGTAATTTAACAAAAGCCCGGCTCCCAAAGACCGGGCTTTATCTTTTTGATGTTTATAGCCAGTGGCACTTTTTTGCCGCTCGCTGCTTACCAGCGGCAAAAAAGCATTGAAATTCTGGGAATCTTCTAAAAATTCAACATTGGCATAAAAAATGTGCATTATTTTTAGCTTTATGCTTCAATCTTAAAACGCGACATTTTTTTGTTCATCATGTCGATGTGATTGGTTGTTTCGTCTGTAATATCGGCAACGGTTAACGCAGCGCCTTCAATGGTTTCAATTTCTTTACCCATTTCAGTAATGCTTGTGTTTACAACAGTGCTGATGTCCTTAAGTTTTTCTACGGTTTTGGCAATGCTTGAGCTGGAAGAACTGATGCTCTGGGTTGCGCTGTTAATTTCCTGGTTCATTTCAGAAATACGGCTTAATCCGTTCAAAACTTCCTTGCTTGCCGCAGATTCTTCCGTTACGGACATGTTTACCTGCGACAGAAGGCTTTCAATGTTGCTGATAAGCGAAACGATGTCGTCAAATGAAGATTTTGAAGCAAGGTTTGCCTGTACAATTGAAGCTACGCCAGAATCCATCTGCTGAACCTGTTCCTTAATCTGGGCTGTCTGTTCAGTAGAATCTTCTGCAAGTTTTCTGATTTCTTCTGCAACAACGGCAAAACCCTTACCAGAATCACCGGCGTGGGCTGCTTCAATTGCGGCGTTCATTGCAAGCATGTTGGTCTGGTTTGCAATTTCTTCAATAATTGTATTGGTTGCTGTCAGGTTTTCTGCAAGTTCAACAATTTTGGTAATTGCGCTTTCAACTTCTTCCTGCTTTTCAAGGCCGCTGTGAGAAGCCGTCATTAACTGCTTGTACTGGGTACTTAAGGTGTTTACGGTAGAGTTTACCGAAGCAATTGTTGCTACCATTTCCTGCGTTGCGCTTGAAGACTGGTCAACGCTGTCAATCTGGGCTTCAATGGTTTCTTCAAATTTTCTGATGTTGTCAAGAATTGATTTAAGTTCCTGACTTGTCATTTCAACCTGATTGCTCTGTTCGTTGGTAACAGAAACAACCTTGGAAAGGTTTGATGCCAGCGCCTGTGTCTGGGCTTTTGTATCGCTGGCACTCTGGCTAAGCTGGCCGCCGCTTGTGGAAAGCTTGCGGTTAATTTCCTTTATTCCGCTTAACATGCCTTTTGTTTCGTCAATCATGCTTTTAAAGGCACGGGTCGTCTGTCCAATTTCGTCATTTTTCTGCAAGCTTTCGTTTGGGAATTCGTAGGTGTAGTCGCCCTGTGCAAGTGTTTCTGAAATTTTTGCAAGCTGAATGACAGGCACGATACTGAATTTGTTAAGTATTACGAAAAGGAACATCATAAGTGCTGCAAGACAGATAACACCTAAAATGATTGTCTGGTTGATGCATCTTACAACCGGCTTGTTCAGCGATTTTGTAGGAACGTTGATGCAGAGACACCATTTTGCAGGCTGGTAAAAACCAATTTCAACAGGCACGCAAATATTCAGGATTTTTTCGCCGTTTATGTTAATTTGCTTTTGTACGGGACTGTCCTGATTCATGGCTGTCTTTATGTTTTCAATGCCCGACGGATTTGTTTTTTGCCATAAAAGGTTTACGTTCTGGCCAATTGTTTCCGTTGCGTGGGAATAAATAATTGTGCCTTCGGCGGTTGTAACCGTAATTGAAGTACCGTCCAGAAGGTCGGCATCGTTAAAGGTTGCACCGATAAAGTCTGCGTTAATGTCTACGCCGCAAACACCAATAACATTGTTTTTTCCGTCGGTTATTGGGGCACAAATACTGGTGGTCAGGTAATCATCGTAAAGGTAAGGTTCAAGAAACGTTACTTTTTTGGAATTTTTAGGAAGGCTGTAATAATCTTCGTTTTTTTCTCTTTCAAATGATGTATATTCGGGTGTTTCCGGGTTTTCTATATAGAACATAGGCGTGTATCGGCCGTATTCATCGCCCTGCGTATATGCAAATTCTGCATCGTTTCCCAAAGAATCCGGTTCCATCATAACCCAAAGAGCTTTAAGCCCGTTAATCTGTTTGTTTTGTGGAAAAGTTGTAAGATAATAGGAAAGCATACGGTTAAGAATGTTGCGGTTGCGAACGCCGCAGTTAAGTACGCTTTTAAAAGAACTTGTAACGCCGTTAACAATGTGCTCATAGCTTGTAATTGTATTCTGAATTTCCAGGGCGTAGTCAAAACCCTGACTTTCTACATAGTCAATAGCTACTTCTCGGTAACTGGCAGAAAAAACAGAAGAAACACGGCCTGTTAAAAGGACGATACTTATAACTAACAAAATTGCTGCCGGAATAGTTATTTTCCAGCGTAAACTAAAGGTCTTCATACATATTCCATGATAAAGGTATAAATTTTCAGTGTCAATAAAAGTTTCGGTTAAGAAACTTCTATTTTTCACTTATAAATTCCAATGATTTTATAATTCCTATTGTTTTACAATATTTATGGACTGTAGACTAATAAATATCTGCAATAAGGTTGAAAGTTTCGTTAATATTTATCTGGTTTTTGTCGGCAAGCATTTCGCCTAAAAATGGCAGAATATTCGCCATTTCTTCGTTAAAGTGCCATGGTGCATTGATTACCGCCATGCCGCTGCCATAAAGGCCGGTTTCGTTTTCAGGGCTTTCTATCAAAAGTTCCGCCTGTACAAAATTGCTCTGACTTTCTGCAGCAATTTCGCGCAGCCCGCTTTTCAGCATGGAAAGTTCTGTCTGCCGGTGCTTTAAAAGCGGATACCACAGGCACAAAATGCCCACGTTCCACCGCTTGTGGGCAAGTTCCAGTGCGCTGAGTACATTGGTGTAATCGCTGTCGATTTCGTAGCTTGGATCCATTAAAAGCAGGCCGCGCTTAACCTGCGGCGGCGTAATTGCCTTTATTGCTTCAAAAGAATTCTGATGAAGAATCGTGGCATTTGCGCCAGTTTCTTCCATATTATTGCGTAAAATTTCTACTTCGTTGTTGTGCATTTCCAAAAGAACAAGCCTGTCGCCGCTTCGTAAATGTTTCTGCATAATAACGGGCGAACCTGCATAGCTGTTCTGCCTGTAAAAATCCTGACAAATGCTGATGTATTTTTCCATTTCCGGCGGAAAGGAAGCCGGATTTTTTCTGTAGGCATCCAAAAGGCGGATAATGCCTTTCTGGTTTTCACCTGTTTTAAGTGCCCATTCGCTGTCCAGCTGGTAAAGGCCTGCGCCTGCGTGGGTATCAATCAAAGTAAAGGGTTTGTCTTTTTTTTGCAGGCTTTGCAGAATAAGGCATAAAGCTGCGTGTTTCAAAATATCGGCATGGTTGCCGGCGTGAAATGCGTGACGGTAACTTAACATTTTTGCAGTTTAGCATATTTTAGGTTTTTCTTTAAGGCAAAAAGCGGTTATATTTCAGCCTTGCACCTAAATGCTGAAAAAGTTATAAAATGCGGCTTCTTTTGAAGGATGGTGGCGTGGTAGCAGGTGCAGGCACAAAAAAAAGGTGAAAAAAATCGGCTGCTTTTTCGTTTTTTTCACCTTTTTTAAAATAAAACAGAAAAAAAACTTTATTTCATCATAAGGGTCAGCTGGTCGGCGGTTTTTTCTGCCGAAGCGGCCAAACCTTTTAGCTGTTCAACCTGAAGAGACAAAGCCTCGTTGCTTTTGTAAATAGAATCCGCTGCTTCTTCAACCGTTGCCGAAACCTGCCTTAAAGCCTGCATACCGTCCTTTACTTTTTCAGAATATTCGGTCTGGTTTTGGGCACTTTGGCGCATCTGGTTTGCATAGCCAGCCACGGTTTTAGATTCTTCGGCAATTTTATAGCCTTCCTGCTGTTTTTCGCTCATCTGTTCAGCTGAATTTTTAACCTGTTCTGCCGTTACGTTAGATTCTTCCTTAATTTTGGTAAGGGAACTGTTAACCAGCTTGCACAAACCAACGCCTTCGCCAATGGCCTGGGCAACTTCGGTAACAATTTCGGCAATTTTAGACGACTGCTGGCTGCTTGCACTGGCAAGGTTTTTAATTTCGTTTGCAACAACGCTAAAGCCTTTGCCTGCTTCGCCAGCGTGGGCAGCTTCAATTGAAGCATTCATTGCCAGAAGGTTGGTACGTTCTGCAAAATCGTCAAGCACGCCGGTAATTTTCAAAATTTCCTGCGAAGATTCCTGCACTTTCTGCATTGAAGTAGAAAGTTTCTGCATGTTTTCTACGCCTGCATTGGAAATTCCGTTCAGCTGCTGGGCAAAAATTGCGGCCCCGTTAATGCCCTTGTTTACTTCGTCCAAACTGTGGATAAGTTCAAAGGTGCGGGTTGCGCTTTGGCTTATGCTTTCGGCTTCGTTTTGAAGTTCTTTCTGGGAAGAAATAAGCGAATCTACCAGACTGCTGATTACGTTTGCTGCGTCGTTAAGGGTGCTTTTCTGCTGGTTGATTGCCCCGGCAATGCCTTTGGAATCTGCAATGGTTTTTTCTGAACCGGCGGAAAGCTGAATAACTGATTCGTTCAAGTTAGCGGCAATTTTTGAAGTATCGCCTGCAAGGCTTTTTGCATTTTCAAAAATTGTGCTTAATTTTTCGTGCTGGCTTGCGGTTTGGTCAATAAGTTTTTCAAATTCTCGCTGGGTACGGGCTGCACGCATTGCAAGGGCAACAAAAATCGAAATGTCAAGAATAAAGAAAGCATAGCCTTGCAGCCACACAAAGGTATCTTTTCCGCTTACCTGCACAATTATGTCGTGGCCGGCAAGTCCAAAAGAAGCGGCAATTCCAACAAGAATCGGCACAATTTCCTTTTCGTTCCGTCTTAAAGCCTTTACAAGCAGAATAAGGCCGTAAATCAAAGTAACAACTGCCGGCAAAAGACAAATGTTGAATACCGTAACGGCCATATGGGAATTATTTACGGTTAAAATGTAGGCAATTCCAATAAGCACGTCTATTGCGTAAATTGTGGCGCGCATAATTTTGTTTACCTTGCCGGTTGTGTATGTTTTAAGGAACATTAGCAGAAACAGCAGCGAAACCGGAAGGCAGGTGCGCGCGATAGGGCGCAGAATGCTGATTGGAAGAATTTCACTTTCCGTGCCCATTTCGTAAAAGTAAACGGAAACGAAAATGGTAGAAAGTGCGTACATTAAATAGTAATAAGCCTTTTTGTTGCCCAAATACTGGGCAAGTGAATAAAAGCCGATAAACAGGCTTAAGGCTGCAAATATTGAATAAAGCTGAATGTTCAGCACGTTTTTTAAGAAATTTATGGAAACTGCCGTTTGCTGGCTGCAAAAAGACGGCGCGCGAACGGTAACGAATGTTTGCGGGCAGTAAATGCGGCAGGCGATTGAAATTTCGCCGGTTTTTGTAAGGTCTTCGTCAATTGTAATTACGTTGCTTTTGTTGTATGCAACGTGGTTATATGGCGGAAAAGCGCCGCGGGTATAAACCAGTATGCCGTTTACATAATATTCTGCGGCCGCTTCCGTCTGGCCCGGATTGAAATAAAGCCGCTTTCCCCGTTTGTCCGCAGGCAGGCTTATGGTTTTTCTCAGCCACAGCCAGTGGTTTTCGCCGGTTTCAATCTGGCACTGGGGCGTAACGGTTTGCCAGCCGGAATCGTTGAATGAAATGTTTTTGTAGATCAGGTCATCGCCGTAATTGAATTTCCATTCGCCGGTAATCGGGTCGCTGGCAAATGCCAAAAATGATGAAAACAGTAATACAAGACAGAATAAATGGAATCGTAATATTTTCATTATTACAGTATAAAATGTCAAAAATTATATGGCAAGAAAATATTAAAAAGTCTAAAAACTTTAAAAGTACCAAACCATTGCAGTGAAAATTAGAGATTTTTTCATTTTTTCAACCTGGTTTTTACTATAAAATTGCGACACTTGCGGAAATGAAAAGTTGCATATATAATTAAATTCTACGTCAAAGTGACAGCGCGTGATATTTTGTCATTTTGAAGAACATAATTTTACCGAGGTTAAAAATGGATCAAACCTTACCAAAGTTGCTTCAGCGTATTGCTTTGGAACATCCTGAAATTGCTTCACAATATTCAAAAGACGAAAACGGCGAGTTTAAGCCTACCTTATACAAAGATTACTACCAGAATGCCCTTGATTTTGGCGCAGGCCTGCTTTCTGTTGGCGTAAAGCGCGGTGACCACGTTGGCCTTATTGCCGATGACCGCAAGGAATGGTCGTTTGCAAGCATGGGCATTATGGCAATTGGTGCTGCCGACGTACCGCGTGGCTGCGATGCCACGGAAAAAGACCTTGCCTACATTTTAAGTTTTGCAGGCTGCGAAACCGTTGTTGCAGAAAACCAGGCACAGGTTAAAAAAATCCTTGGCCTTCGCCAGCAGCTGCCGGGCTTAAAGCAGCTTATCTGCATTGAAGAAGTGCCTGCCGCCGAGCAGCAGTTTTCTGCCGACTGCGGCGTTGAGTGCTTTACTTTTGAAAAAATCTGCCAGCTTGGTAAAGTTTTCCGCAGCGAAAATCCGCAGAAAGTTGAAAACGAACTTGCAGCCGGTAAATGGGACGACACTGCAACCATTATTTTTACCAGCGGCACAACCGGCGAACCAAAAGGCGTAATTTTAAGTCACGGCAATTTTTTAACTCAGCTTGACGAATTGCCGGAACGCATTATTCTTCACCCCGGCGACAAGGCTTTGTGCGTTCTTCCCGTATGGCACGCTTTCCAGCGTCTTGTTGAATACGTTATCTTAATTTCGGCCGCTGCTTCCTGCTATTCAAAACCAATTGGCAGCGTGCTTTTGCCCGATTTTCAGAAAATTAATCCGCAGCTTATGCCTGGCGTTCCAAGGGTTTTTGAAGCTTTGTACGAAGGCATTTTGCGTGCAATGCGCAAGGCCGGCGGCATTACCCTTGTAATGTTCAAGTTTTTTGTGCGCATCGGCATTCTTTTCAGCCAGATTGACCGCATTCTGTTCAATAAAACTGCCGTTTTTGTTAAGCAGAACAAACCGGTACTGTTTATAACTCTTATTATTCCGTGGCTGCTTTTGTGGCCGCTGAACAAACTTGGCGGCATTCTTGTTTTTAAGAAAATTCAGTCAAAACTGGGCAATGCGTTTAAGGCCGGTGTTAGCGGTGGCGGTGCTTTGCCACCGGCAGTTGATAACTTTTTCTGGGCTGTTGGGGTTGAAGTTGTTGAAGGCTACGGCTTGACTGAAACTGCGCCTGTTATTTCCGTTCGCCCAATGCCAAACCCAATTTTTGGCACTGTAGGCAAACCTTTGCGCGGCGTAGAAGCCCGCATTGTTGACGACAACGGCAATGTTCTGCCACCCGGCGTAAAGGGTTCTTTGCAGGTTCGCGGCGGCATTGTTATGAAAGGCTACTACAACAAGCCGGAATTAACTGCCAAGGTTATTGATAAGGACGGCTGGTTTGATACCGGCGATATTGGTATGCTTACCATCAATGGCGAAATTACTTTGCGCGGCCGCAAAAAGGACACAATTGTTCTTCGCGGCGGAGAAAACATTGAACCGCTGCCAATTGAAATGCGCATGGCAGAATCCCAGTACATCAGTCAGGCCGTTGTGCTTGGTCAGGACCAGAACGGCATTGACCAGCGTTATCTTGTTGCCCTTGTTGTGCCGGATCAGGAAGAAATTAAAGATTATGCAAAAGAAAACGGCATAAATTATTCTAGCTATAAAGAACTGCTGGCAAGCCCGGAAATTAACAGGCTGATTGAAGACCAAATTAAGGAACTGATTAGCGCAAAAAGCGGCTTTAAAATGTATGAACGAATTAACAAATTTGCACTGCTGGCAGAACCTTTTGCGGTTGGCAGGGAACTTAGCGCAAAACAGGAAGTTATGCGCCATCGTTTAGTACCGCTTTACGCAAAAGAAATAAAGGAACTTTACCGCTAAGTTTTGGTTGTTGCTAAAACGGCAAAAATAAAAAAAAGCGCACAAATATTGAAGATTTTTAAGTTTCTTTAATATTTGTGCGCTTTTTTTATGCGTTTAAGGCTTGCTTTTTCAGGCTTAATATTCTTTGTACGGTTTCTGTTCTTTTGTACCTGTTTTTATGCCTGTGCCGGTTTTACCGCGGGGCTTGTTCTGCGGTTTGCCACGTGTTGGCTGCTGACCGGGCTTTGCTGTTTTTTCTGTCAGCAGCGGAATGCATTTTGCGCCCGTTTTTGCGTCACGGTGCAAAGTGTCTGTCTGGTTTTGCGTAATGCTTAAACTTATGCAGTCGCCGGAACCAAGTGCAAAAACGCTTTTTCCTTCAATTAGCGCAAGCCCCTGATTGCAACAGGCATAGCGTCCAAACTGGTTTTGCGGCAGTTTAATCACATCGGAACAGATTCGCAGTTTCAGGCTGCCCGTTTTTTCTTCGCTTTGTGCAGTGGCAGCGGCATTTTTAAAGGCTGCAACAAAACTTATAGAAGCCCGGTCTTTGCCAAGCGACGCATTGTCAGAAAGTTTCTGCAATTTTTCAGGGGCGTTTTCGCCGTCCAGAACAAAGTGGCAGTATTTCTGATTTTTAATGCCCGGCATCGGGCAGGTTTCGCTGTGGGGGCACGGGGCTGCAACGGTAAAACCTTTGCGCAAAAGTCCGTCGCGCAAAAGCGAAATAAAACGCCCGGTGCGCGGCCCGGCTGGTTCTGCAACAAAAATTGCAGCATCCGGCTTTGCATAGTCCAAAATTGTATGCAAGTGGCGTTTTGCGTCTTCGTCCGGCGTTCGCTGGGAATTCTGCAAAAGTTCGTTGAACATGTTGGCGGCAAAAACCGCGGCAACAGGTTTCCGCACTTCCGTACCAAAATCACCTTTAATGCGAACAATATTCCACGGTTCAGCATTTTCCCCGTTGTTCTGGCTTAAAGTTTTTGCCGCAATGCTTAAAAAAAGTTCTTCACCGGCGGCAAGTGCCGAAGCCGAATTGTCCATTACATAAACGGTAAGTTTTTTACAGCGCAGTTTGGGGCAGCTGAGCCACAGGGCGATTGGCACGGTTAACGGTCCTGACCCAATATCCAGAATTGCTTCACCGTCTTCAAGGCCGGCAAAAAAATCTTCGCTAAGGGCGCAAAAAACCGAACAAAGCCGGTACAAATTCCACCAGCAGAAATAGCGGATGTACGCGCTTAATTCGGTCTGGCTGTTCATATAGCCAAGGCGACGCGCACTGCGTTCGTCGGTAAGCTGGTGCGAAAGGTTCCTTATGTCGTAGGGTAGTTCCTGCAACTGTTTGCTGTTTAACGGGCGGCAGTTCTGTACAATCTGGTCAAAATTGCACAAAATCTGCCAGTCTTCTGGTGCAAGCCGCCCGAATACAGACTGCTGCTTTAAAAACTTATAGGCTCTTTCCTCATTCTGTTCACGTTTTTGGCCGGGGAAATGCGATTTTTCTGTTTTTTCAGTATTTTCAAGCTTATCGTCCGTCAAATCCTGAACAGCTTTCGCTTTTGAAGTGTGCCTTCTGCTTTTTGAAGCATTGGCTTTTTTTTCTACGATTTTTGCGTAAAAAGGCTGATTTTGATTATCTGTCATTTTGCTGTCCGTCGTTCTGTAAGGTTGGTGGGATATTTTTATTTGCCGCGCCTGTTTTCTGCTGCTGCAAATAAATTTTATACAATTCTAAAAGTTCGGCTTTAATTGTGTTAAGTTCCTGCTGCACTTGCAGTTTTGAATTGTCAGTTTTTTCGGCCAGAACTTGCCCCGCGGCTTTTTCAATGCTAAAGCCCTGCTGCAAAATTAAAAATTTCAGGCGCAAAATCAGTTCCACGTCTTTTTTGGAATATATTCTGTGCCCGAAACCGTCTTTTTTGGGGCTTAAAAACGCAATATTTTCTTCCCAATAGCGCAAAGTATGGGCTTTTACGCCGGTTAATTTTTCAACTTCGCCAATTGAATATGAAGCCATATACGCCCCTTTTGTGCAAAGGCTGCCGCCCTTTTACCGGGACCTTGGACCGGAATCCCTGTCCTGCCTGTAATCTTCCCACGTTTTGCGACTTGCCTTAAGTTCCAGCTGAACTGGAATTTTGTCGTAGCCCAAATCACTTCTGATGCGGTTTTTAAGGAAAGTCATGTAAGTCTGGGGAACAACTTCCGGGCGCGTACAGAACAGAAGGAAATTAACAGGTTTTGTGCTGGTCTGTACAATGTAACGCACCTTAAAACGGCCGCCTCTCGTTGCTGGCGGCGGATATGCGTTAACCCAGTCTTTAAGGGCTGTGTTCAGCGGGCCGGTATCCATTTTTCGCGTAAGCTGGCCGTAAACTTCAAGTGCGTTGTTCAAAAGGTCTTTTATGCCTTTTCCCTGCAATGCCGAAAGTGCCACAACCGGCGCATACGACATCTGGCCGAACATAATGTTCATGTATTCCTTGGTTTTTCTAAAAGTTGCCCTGTCCTGTTCCTGAGTATCCCATTTGTTTAAGACAAAAATTACGCCCAAACCGCGTTCGCAGGCAAGGTTTACAATTTTCTTGTCCTGTTCGGCAAGGCCTTCCTGCGCGTCAATCATGTGAAAAACCAAATCGGCTTCATCAAGGGATTTTATGGCGCGGTTTACGGAATAGTATTCAACGTCTTCGTGAACCTTGCTTTTGCGCCTTATTCCGGCTGTGTCCAGAATATGGAATTTTGTGCCTTTGTATTCGAAATCGCCCTCTACAACGTCGCGGGTTGTACCGGCGTAGTCGCTTACAATTGAAGCCTGGCTGTGGGTAAGACGGTTGGCAAGGGTGCTTTTACCGGTGTTCGGTTTGCCCACAATAGCAATGCGGATTTTTGTTTCCGGCTCGCCTTCTTCCACGCGGCTAAAATCCAGCCGATTAACAAGGGCTTCGCTTAATTCGTCAATGCGGTCACCGTGTTCGGCACTGATGAAAAATAATTCTTCAAACCCGTACTGGTAAAAATTGTAGGCTTCTTCTTCGCGGCGGCCGCCTTCGGTTTTGTTAACGGCTGCAACAACCTTGTGCCAGTAAGGCCGCAAAAGGGAAATAAACTCTTCATCTTCGCCGGTAATCTGTCCGGCTTCAAGCAAAAGCAGAATAAGGTCACATTCTTTAAGGGAAGCAAGGCTTTTTTCAACAACAAGCTCGTCAAGAACCGCTTCCATCGTGCCTATTTCCCTGTCCAGTTTAAAGCCACCGGTGTCCATAATGCTTACCGGGTAGCCTTTTATAAAGCAGTTTTCTTCAATAGGGTCGCGGGTAACGCCGGGTGTCGGGTCTGTAATTGCGCGGCGTTTCTGCAAAAGGCGGTTAAACAGGGTAGATTTTCCTACATTCGGGCGACCGGCGATAACAATTCTTGGCAAATTGTGGTAAGTTTTTTCGGTATCAAAAGGTGACTGGTTCTGTTCGTCTGTTCCTTCAGCTGAAAAATCTGAATTCTGCAAATTTTCTTCTATTAAATTGTCTTCTTTTCTCATATTTTCCTTTTAGATGAAAGGCGAAATCCAAAAAATATTTTGGAAACTGATAACGCGGATATAAATTTATTTTGTCAAAAACTGATTCAAGTTTTCTTTAATTTTGGAACCCTGTTCAAAAAACTGAACGTCCTTTGCGGCGTTTTCCAGTTCCTTTACGGTAAAGCGCGACAAAAGCCTTTTGGTTTTGCTTATGTGTTTTGCACCCATGCTAAAATCGCGAATACCAAGGCCTGCAAGAATAATTATTCCTTCAGCAGAAGAAGCCATTTCGCCGCAAACGCTTAAATCAATTTTTGCTTTTTTTGCACTTTCGGAAACAAAGCTTATCATGCGAAGAATGGCCGGGTTGAACTCGTCAAAAAGCGGTGCAACGCCCGGGTTGTCTCGGTCTATTCCAAGCGAATACTGAACCAAATCGTTAGTTCCAATAGAAAAGAAATCAACGTATTTTGCAAGGAAATCTGCACTTAATGCGGCAGAAGCGGTTTCTACCATTATGCCTAAAGGCACGTTTGGGTTAAACGCAATTTTCTGCTTTTTAAGTTCGGCTTTAACCTGTTCAACAATATCCAAAGCCTTGTCCAGTTCTTCCTTGCAGCATATTAACGGAAATTCAATTTTAAGGTTGCCAAAAACGCTGGCGCGGTACAAAGCCCTAAGCTGAATTTTAAAAAGTTCTACGTTGGAAAGACACAGACGGATTGCCCTGAGACCAAGGAGGGGGTTTTTTTCGTCGGCACTGGTAATGCTGTCGGCGGCGGTGTGCTTGTCTGCGCCGGAATCGAGGGTGCGTATAACGACCGGTTTACCCTGCATAACCTGAAGGACTTTTTTATATGCTTCAAACTGTTCGTCTTCGGTAAGCAGCCTGTCCTGCCTCATAAAAAGAAATTCCGTGCGGAAAAGACCGATACCGGCTGCACCCTGTTCTGCGGCTGTCTGGGCTTCTTCAACTGTGCTTATGTTTGCATAAATGCCAAAACTTGTGCCGTCTTTGGTTTTTGCGTGCTTTTCAATAAACGAATCTAATTCTGAATTGGATATTTGCTGGCTTTGAATTTTGCCCGTGTAAATTTCAACGGTCTGCTCGTCCGGTTCAACAAAAACTGCTGCCTGTGCCGCGTCTACAATAACGTTCTGACCGGTTTTTACGGTTTTGCAAAGCCTGCTTATTCCAAAAACCGCCGGTACGCCGTAGTTGCGCGTTAAAATTGCCAAGTGTCCGCGGTTACTGCCTTCCTGCAGCAAAAGGGCAGCCGGCTTTTTTTTGTCCAGAATGAAAGCGTCCGTTGGCAGAATGTTTTTTGCAACAATTACGCTGTTCTGGGGAATGTCTTCAAAATCGAACCTTTTGCAGCCCTGCAGCACGTTTATAACACGGCTGAAAACATCACAAATGTCGTCGGCGCGCTGGCTTAAATATTCGTCACCGCTAAGGCGCAGGGTGTCGGCCATGGTTTTGTATTCGGTATAGACAACATTTTCAATGTGCAGAAGTGAAGAACTGTGTTTCTGCTTAATCTGGTCAATAAAAACAGAATCGTTAAGCATTAAACTGTAGCTTTCAAAAATCTGGCACTGTTCTGCATTGTCCGGGTTGTTTAAACTTTGAATGTCGTTTTTAACTTGTTCTACTGCCTGCAAAAAATCAGACCATTGCTGTTCAATTTGACTGGGACTAATTGAGCCTGTGTTTATGGTGTTTTCTTCTTGGTCGGGAATGACGAACACTTGCGCATTTGCAATGCCCGGCGAAACGGAGATTCCGTGCAGCGTAATCATAACTAACAATATATAGTAAAACCCTATCTTTTTGCAAATGGTTGTTTTCTTTAATTGAATTTATGCGGTTTGGCAGAAGTTGTACACGGTAAAACTGCTTGTAAAAAAAAGAAAATGCAGCCGCCCCGGCGAAAGGTTTGGTTGTTAATTGCGTGATATATTGGGCTTAAATGCCAGCTGTTATTTAACCCCAATAATTAGTATTATTTAAACATGATGATTAGAATTATTTAAACGCGGAACAATATATAAAGTTTTACAAATGTGAATTTTTTTTTCTGGTAAACTACGCCCGGCACGCAAAACCCGTAGTTTGCTTACGTAGTAGCCAGTCCTGTAAGATTCCTAGCCCTGTGGCGTTTTTGTTGCGTTAAATTTCCCTGCAAGTATGTGGCAATTTTCAAAAAAAGCCGATAAAGTCAGAGTATGCCTCAAAAAAATAATTCTACTGTAATTCTGTTTTTTATTATTGCTGTTGCCCTTGTTTTTTCAATTTTTGCAATGAATATTGGGCGCATAAAAGAAGTTTTAGAAAGAACCCATTTTGTTGAAGCTGTTTTTGGCGAAGAAACAGAAACTACAAAGCCTAAAAATGAAAAAAATAATCCGCCAGCCCCCAAAGACAATGCGCCGGTGTCCAAAGATGATATTTTTGCTCAAAATCCTGCACCCGTTCAGCCAAGCGTGCCAAATTTCAGCCCCTTTGAAGTAGAAGTTGCCCCGGCCGAAGACCTTACCAAGGTTGTGGACTACCCGGATTTTGACGAACAGATGAAGCAGCCCGGCGTTGTCGTTCCGCCTGCCAGTTCTTCCGTTGTGCTTAACGAACAGCCGGGCGTTGCACCAAACGCCGCCCCCGAACAGGCAGAAAACCCGGCTGCAAATGCAGGTCACCCGGCTCAAATTGAAGAAGAAAAACCAATTGAACTGATGAACACAAAAGTGTTTTTCGTTTACATCGACAGCAGCGGCACTTTGATACGCAAGGAATGCGCCCGAAGCATTGCCAAAACCAATTCGCCGCTTACGGCAACTTTGCGCAACCTGCTTATGGGACCAAATGCCGAAGAAGACAAAAAAGGCTTCATTTCCCTTATTCCGCAGGGAACGGTTCTGCAAAGTGCCACGGTTAAAAACAAAATTGCCTATTTAAGTTTTAACGACCAGTTTCAGTGGAACAAGTACGGGGTTGAAGGCTATATGGGGCAGTTAACCCAAATTATTTATACGGCCACAAGTTTTCCTACTGTTGAAGCGGTGCAGTTTTTAATTGACGGCGAAAAACAGGATTATTTAGGCAGCGAAGGTGTATGGATTGGTACGCCATTACGCCGCGAAAATTTCAGGTAATCAGCCTAAATATTGGGTTTTGAAATTTTTCATTCCGAATAACAACAGCCATTCAGAACGATTGTGATCGTTCCAAACTAGTTGGCCTTCGGCGGCTGCGCACGGAATCCGTGCTTTTGCTGCTTGTTTTATCTTTAATTGTTGTTTGGTATATGCAAAAGCTCCCAGTTTTTTGCCTGCGCAAAAACTGCGTACCTTTTTTCTGAAAGTTAGTTTGTATGCAACCCCGCTGAAGGCTAATCAGAAATATTGCAAAAAGCAAAGAAAAAGGCCGGATTTTTTTACGGAAACCTTAAAATAAAAAAAATACCGCAGAGTCTGTAAACTGCGGTATTTTTTTTTGCACAATAGGGCTTTATAAAATCCTAGGCGTTTTCTACTTTGTAATTTATTCTTTCAATGCTTACGGCTTTTTTCGTTTCCGTGTCTACGCAAATCAATACGCCCTGCAGGTACAAATCACCTTCTGCACTTTCCATTTTGTACAAAACCTGTTTAAGGTTGCGCTGTATTACAATTTCCGGGTTACTGCCAATGGCAGAATCTGCAACGCCCGTCATGCCAAGGTCGGTAATGTAGGCAGTACCGTTTGGCAAAATGCGCTGGTCGGCAGTTTGCACGTGGGTGTGGGTGCCGCAAAGGGCGCAAATTTTTCCGTCCATAAACAGCGCAAGGGCTTCTTTTTCGTCGTTGGCTTCTGCGTGAAAGTCTACAAACATTATTGCGTCCTGTTCTTCTGCTTGCAAGGCGGCGTTTGCGGCACATGCAAAAGGGTCGTCCAAAGGCGTCATGGCCTTGCGCCCCTGTATGTTAAGAACAGCATAATTTACGCCGTCTTTCTTAAAAAAGCCAAAGCCGCGGCCGGGTGTTTCTACCGCATTTGCAAAAAAAAACGAAAATCCAGAAGGATAATTGTGCGGCCGAAGAACACGTGGTTCGCTGGCTAAAAAGTCGTAGGAATCGCGCTTTTCAAAAATGTGGTTGCCGCCGGTAATAACGTCTGCACCGGCGGCAAAAATCTGTTCTGCATCGTCGGGCAACAAACCGTTGCCGCCGCTGGCATTTTCACCGTTATAAATTACAAAATCGCACGGGTTCTGTTCCAAAAACCGGGGCAGCCCTTTAGTAATGGCCTGCATTCCCTTGTCGTAGCAGACATCGCCGCCCATAAAAATTTTTACAATTCTACTCATTTTTTGCACTGGCCGGAACTGATGATTGAATCAAAATACTTGCGGTTTGCCTGATATACAACTTCGTCAACGGCAATGCTGATAACTTCAATTTCCTTTTCGTTAAGGTTAAAAAGCCCGGTTAAATTGCGCACGATTTTCCCTGTTTCCGTAGAATAGGTTGGCAGCGAAAACTGAAGGAAGTTTGAGCCGCGCTTCGTTTCAAGCTGGTCAAAATCCGGGTAAATGTTTTTTTCCGGGCAAAGCATTACGGACATTACAAAATCCGCCTGTCCGATTGAAGGCTGGGCAAACTGAATTGAAAAAACGTTCAGAATGCTCTGTTCGCCTAAAGTCCAGGTGTTTTCGCCTGCTGCCTGCCAGTTTTTGTCTATTTTGAATGAAAAACCGTCCAGATTCTGGGTCTGCTTAAAAAGCGGTGCCTTTATTTTTTCGCCGCTGCCATGTTTAACGACCGGAAAATCGGGTACGCCGCTAAAATCGGTAAAGCTTGTGTCTGCGTCGTTTGCAAGTGCGCCAATGTATGCAAGGGTGAACAGCTTTTTGGTGTTTTCGCCGGGTTTGCCGTTTGCCGTAACAGGCACAAAAACGCTGTTTTGGGCTGTGCTGTTTATGCTGCAAAGGTTAAAAAACGGAACGAATGCGGCATATTCCATTGAAACTTCGCCGCCAAACTGGGGATAGGTTTCAATGCTTTTTACGCCTGCGCCAAAGTTTCTGCCGTTCAGTTCCTTTCGCCGCGCACTAAGTTCGTACAAAAGGTCATGAAGGTAGTTAAGTGTTTCCACGTCAGCAGGGCCAAACTCGCCTTCGATGTGTTCGCCGGTCAGTTCAATGCCGCTTTTTGCAGGGTCAACGGTAACGTACAGGCAGATAGACTTTGCGCTGTTTTCTGCTTTTGGCGAAACATAGCGAAGTGCGTAAGTGTTCTGGTCGTAAAGCAAAAAACCGATGTAGGTTTCGGTAGGGTAGGTATAGTCGCGGTAATAAACGTAAGAACCGCTGTTTGTAGGCAGAAAATCCATTATGCCGGGTATTGCAAAAACAAAGCCCGAAAAAAGCATAAAAATTGTAGAAATTGTAAAAAATCTGATAAGTTTTTTCATGTTTCCTCTTTTTCAAAAAATTGTAAAACTGTAATTACTTTTCGACATCTTTTATAAATGAATTAAAGACATTTTATCTGCAAAACAAAAGGGCTGCCCACTGTTTCGGACAGCCCTTTTTGGTTTTCAATATTTAGAATCAGCCGTTCAGTGCGGCAAGTTCTGCATCAACAAAGGCTTTGGCTTTTGCACCAGCTTCCTCTGCCGGAACAAGCTGCATGTCGCCTGTCTTGCGGTTCTTAAACTCAACGTTAGGCAGGTTCTTTTCGCCTACAACAATGCGAAGCGGAATGCCTAAAAGGTCGATGTCCTTGAATTTAACGCCAGGGCGTTCGTCACGGTCGTCAAGCAGAACTTCTGCACCGGCTTTTGTAAGTTCGTCGTAGATTTTGTCTGCGGCTTCTTTCATTGCACCGGCGTATTTAACCGGCACAACTGCCACCTGGTAAGGTGCAACAGACATTGGCCAGATAATTCCGTTGTCGTCGTGGTGTTCTTCAATAATAGAAGCAAGGGCGCGGTCTACGCCAATGCCGTAACATCCCATCGTAGGAATCTGCTGTTTTCCGTTTTCGTCAAGGAATGTTACGTTCATTGATTTTGTATATTTGTAACCAAGCTTGAAGATGTGACCAAGTTCGTTGCCTTTGGTGCTGTAATATTCTGCGCCGCAGTTGCAGCATTTGTCGCCGGCAACAACTGTACGCACGTCGGCAGCCATAAACGGAACGAAATCGCGGCCAGGTTCTACGTGCAGGTTGTCAAAATCGGCAACGCCGCCGCCGGTAACTGTATCGTGCAGGTTTGCTACCCATTTGCCGTCTTTCTGTACCATTACGCTTTCGTCTGCCAGAAGCGGCAGTTTTGTTAAGCCAACAGGACCTACAAAGCCGTGCGGTGCGCCGCTGTAGGCAATTACGTCATCTTCGCAGGCAAGTTCAACTTCGCTTGCTTTTAAAACGCTGGCAAGTTTTGCTTCGTTTACGTCAAGGTCGCCGCGTATTGCAACTGCAAAGAATGATTCTGGATAATGCGGAACGCCTTCGCCGCCGCTTACTTTTTTAAAGGTGTTTCCGCCCGGTGCAGCAGAAAGGTCAAGTTCGCTGTTGTATACTTTGTAAATAAGCACCTTAATAAACTGTTTGGCGCTCATTTTGAAGAATTCTTCCATCTGTGCAATGGTTTCTACACCGGCGCAGGCAACTTTTTCAATCGGCAGGCTTGTTTCTACCAGCGGATTGCCGTTTTTGTCGGTTGCAACGTCAGGCTGACATGCTGCTTTTTCTGTATTTGCAGAATAGCCGCATTTGGGACACAGAATGAGTGTATCGTCGCCGATTACGCTTTCTACCATAAATTCTTCGGAACCGTTGCCGCCCATTGCGCCGCTGTCTGCACGTACCGGAATAACCTTAAGACCAAGGCGCTTGAATACCTTGCGGTAGGCAATTGCAAATTTGTCGTAAGTTTCGTCAAGGCTTTCCTGGGTTGCGTGGAAAGAATATGCGTCTTTCATTGTGAATTCGCGGCCGCGCATTACGCCGTAACGCGGACGGATTTCGTCGCGGAACTTTGTATTAATCTGGTAAGCCACGATTGGAAGCTGCTTGTACGAATTAAGTTCGTCGCGGATTACAGCGGTAAAGGCTTCTTCTGCGGTAGGGCTTACAACCAGATCCTGGTCAAGGCGGTTTCTGGCTTTAAGCATTCCGTCGCCCATGGTTTCCCAGCGGCCAGATTCTTTCCAGATGTCGCCGGGTACAACAACCGGCTGTTTGTATTCAAGGGCACCAATGGCGTCCATTTCTTGGCGAATAATATTTTCTACCTTGCGAAAAGCACGCAAGCCAAAAGGCAAATAAACAAAAAGACCGTTGCCCAATTTTCTCATTACGCCAGCGCGTAACATCAGCTGATGGCTGGCAATCACAGCCTCTGCGGGTACTTCGCGCAGAGTTGACATTGTAGTTTGTGAAGTTTTCATGATAATTACATATTATAGAAGAAAGTAATGCGTTTCAAGATGTGGCTGTTTCTGCTGTTTTTTCAACACCTTGACAAAACGGGGCATTTTGTTTTTACTAAAAACAAATGAAATTTTCAGTACACCACTTGCATCACCATTTTCTCAATTTTTCTGCATAAACGGGAATGCAAGTGAAAGGCTTTTAAATAGAAGACCGCTGACCCGTTTAAGGTTGGCGGTTTTTTTTTGCAGGCCTGAACTGTCAAATTGTAATTATTTAATGCGTGCTGCCGGTTTTTTACAATTCATCAGTGCGCAATTTTAGGAGATTTTATGGATAAATTAAAAATTCTGCTGGCAAAGGGCCGTATTTACGAATCGGTTTATGAACTTTTGAGCGATGTTGGTATTTCTATTTATCTGCCGGACCGCACTTATTTTCCAACCACCAATCAGAAAGATTTGGCTTTTCAGGTTGTAAAACCGCAGATTACCAGCATGCTGCTGGCAAACAACAAGGCCGACGTTGGCTTTAGCGGCAAGGACTGGGTTTACGAAAATGGCGTTGAAGATAAAGTTGAAGAAATTATGGATCTGGGCTTTGACGGCGTGCGCATTGTTGCCGCCGTGCCGGAATCTGTAGATTATGACGCACTTTTGAAAAAGCCTGTTACCATTGCAACCGAATATCAGGGTTTGAGCAAGAAGTGGGTTGATGAAAAGAAAATTGACGGCACTATTTTCAGAACATGGGGAACAAGCGAAGGTTTCGTTCAGGACACGCCTGATTCAATTGCTCAGATTTTGATTGACAATACTTCTACAGGTTCTTCGCTTAAGGCAAACCGCTTAAAGATTGTTGATACTTTGATGACTTCTTCAACACGCATGTATGCTTCTAAAGAAGCAATGGCAAACCCGGAAAAACGCCAGAAAATTATGGAACTTAAAATGCTTTTTGAAGCCGTTCTGGACGCCCGGGACAAGGTTATGCTTGAAATGAACGTTGCAAACGAAAAATTCGATGCACTTGTAAAAGGCATTCCTGCAATGCGCAGCCCAACCGTAAGCCCGCTTTTTGGCAATAACGGTTACGCCGTAAAAATTGCAGTTACCAAAAGCGAAGTGCCGGTTCTTTTGCCAAAACTGAAGGAACTTGGTGCAACGGATATTCTTGAATATCAGCTTAGAAAGGTTATGCCGTAAGGAGTTTTGTATGGCACGTACTGCAAAAATTGAACGCATTACAGGCGAAACCCAAATTAGCCTTGAACTGAATCTTGACGGCACAGGTGTTTGCAATGTTGAATGCCCGATTGGTTTTTTGCGTCACATGCTTACGGCTTTTTGCAAGCACGGCATGTTTGATTTAAGCGGCAGCTTAAAGGGCGATTTGGATGTTGACCAGCATCACCTGATTGAAGACACCGGAATTGCCCTTGGTCAGGCTTTTGACCAGGCTTTGGGCAGCCGCAAGGGCATTTTGCGTGCCGGTTTTTTCATTTATCCAATGGACGAAGCTTTGTGCCAGGCTGCCGTTGATTTCGGCGGCCGCCCGTTCTGCGTGTGCAATGCCGATTTAAGCAATATTCCCCTTAGCGGCGGCATTCCGGCCGGTGCTGGCTGGCAGAATATTGCTGCAACAACTTTCCAGACCGACACTTTTGAAGATTTCTGGCAGGGTTTTGCAAGCGGTGCAAAATGCAACCTGCATCTGGACACGATTCGGGGCAGAAGTGACCATCACAAAATGGAAGGGCTTTTCAAGGCTTGCGGCCGGGCAATCCGTGCTGCCGTTACAATTGACGAACGTGCACCAAATGCAATTCCTTCTACCAAGGGTGTTATCTGCTGAAACGTAAAAGTTTTTGCAAAAATGCCTGAAAACTGAAAAATTAAACGGTTTTAGGCAATAAAAAAGCTTCTGGCAAATGTCAGAAGCTTTTTTTTTGTTCAGTTTTTTAGCTGAACGTTAAAAACAAAGCCAATTAAAAACGGCGAAGCTTTCGTTTTAGGCAGCGTACTGTGATCCTTGCTTGCGGCGTTTTTAACCTGTTAATACGTTCTAAAATTCTTCAAAATCGCTGTCGGAAATGTTTGAAGCAACCGAAGGACGGTATTCGCCGGAAGATGCGTTGCCAAAATCGCTTACGCTGATTGTCGGCTGCATCGGTTCATCGTATGCAGAATCGTCAAAATCTTCCGGGGCTGGTTCGCTGAAAATAGTTGTAACCGGCGACGCGTGCTGTACCGGCTGGCTGAACGCGGCACTTGCGGCAGGTTTTGCAGCTCCTGCACTTGCCACAACAGCTGCTGGTGCCGGTGCTTTCTTGCTTTGGGCAGGCGGCAGCATTTTCTGCGGTTTTTTATTTTTCTGGCTTGCGTCAAACTTAAAGAACGCCAGACTGTTCTGCAAAATTGCCGCCTGTGTGCTAAGTTCTTCCGCCATAGAAGCAAGTTCTTCGGAAACAGACGCATTCTGCTGGGTAACGCTGTCCATCTGCATAATTGCCTTGTTAATTTGCTGTGCGCCAACATTCTGTTCGTTGCTTGCGCTGGAAATTTCTTCAATAAGTTCTGCCGTTTTCTGAATGTCTGGAACAATGGAAGATATAAGTTCGCCGCTTTCTTCTGCAACAGCCACGCTGTTTTTAGAAAGTTCACTTATTTCGGCAGCAGCAATCTGGCTTCTTTCGGCAAGTTTTCTAACTTCGCTTGCAACAACTGCAAAGCCGCGGCCTGCATCACCGGCGCGGGCTGCTTCAATTGCGGCGTTTAATGCCAGCAGGTTTGTCTGGGAAGCAATGTCTTCAATAATTACAATTTTTGAAGCAATGTCTTTCATTGCGGCTACGGTTTTGCGAACGGATTCGCCGCCTTTTGTACTGGATTCCACGGTTTTATCAGCAATGCTTGCAGTTGCCATTGCGTTGTCTGCGTTCTGGCGAATGTTAGATGCCATTTCTTCCATTGTAGAAGAAATTTCTTCAGTTGAAGCTGCCTGCTGGCTTGCACCGCTGGAAACATTCTGGCTTGTCATGCTGATTTCTTTACTGCCGCTTGCAACCTGTGCGCTTGCGGTAGAAATTGTGTTCAAAATGTCTGTAACTGCCACCCTGAAATGTTCCAGTGCAAGACCGAGTTCTCCAATTTCGTCTTTTCTGTTCTTTATTCTTGCCTTTTCGTCTTCCGTAATGTCATCCATCAGCAGGTTGCCGGCAGAAAGGCCGTTCATGGCTTTTAAGAAAGAAGTTAACGGCTGGGAAATTGTTAAAGAAACAACAAAACCCACAAGAATTGCCACTACCGTTACGCAGAGTGCCAGAATGCTGGTTGTTACAATTGATTTGTGTGCGCCACTGGAAGTGATGTCGTTTACGGATTTTGCCTTTGCAATAAGTGCTGTTTCAAGGTTGCTGATGATTTCGTCAGTCTGTTCTCCAAGCTGGGTAACTTCGGCATAAAGTCTTAATGTCTGCTGGCCTGTTACCGATGCCTGAGAAGATATCGACAGCCGTTCAGTGGTTTCAAAAAGCTTGTTCAAATGATTTCTGGTTTCTGTTAAGGCTTTCTGGCTGGCTGAATCGGTGCAGAGAATTTCTATTTCTTTCAGAAGATCTTCGCTTGTGCTGCGCAGTTCTTTAAGCTGCTGCATGCTGGCTGTGTAGTTTGCCTTGCCCTGAATGCCGTTTATGCTTGTGTCGCGCACCAGAATGAGCAGGTCTTTTACGCTTATTTCCAGTTCCGAAGGCAGGTTTGTAATTTTTACAGTTAATTCTGATGTATCTAAAAAGCGCTGGGTTACTTGTGCAAGTGCAATGCAGGTAAAACTTGCAACCAGCCAAAAAACAACTGCTATTACAGCAAAACTTAAAATTAATTTGGGCTTAATTCGAATATTATCTAAAAACATCTGAAACTCCTGTAAAAAGCCTGCTGAAAACCTAAGTTTACGGTCTGGCTTTTTAGGCACATTCCAAGTGAATTGAAAATGTGCAGTTATTTTACAAGCTTGCAACGCAAACTTGAAGCTGATAAAAACCGAACCTTTTTCATCAGTTTTTACCATTTCTCCTTATATTCCGCTTCTTTTAATAATAAAACCGTTTCCTTATATCGTCAAATATTACCACGGCCACGCCCGCTGCTTTTAAATGGCAAAAACACTTTGTTTTTTTTCAGCCAGCAAGTTGCGTTTTTATGAAATGTCCCCAAAACAGCCTTTCGGCAGTCCCTGCCACGAAAAAAAAGACTTGTGCATGTGCACGGCGTATTTTTTTTTCGTGTCCGTGCCTGTCTGCGGCTGTTTTTATCACAATTAATAAATGTCTTTAATAAATGTCTTTCGCCATTTTGTATAAAACCGACATTCGGCCTGTAAAATTATTTATGGAAAACTTGCTTTTTGAATGGAGAGGAGGATATACTATTAACGTTAATTTTCATAAAGTTTTCAAATTTAAAAGATAATTCAGTAAAAAACTGTTTATTCACGCGGAAAATGCATGGAAGAATAATTTCTTTGAAATTGGAGAGTTTTTATGAAATTTAGCGTAAACAGCGTGAGGGTAAAAATCCTTATTTCTGCCCTGTCTGTTCTTATCATTGCGCAGGTTGTCGGCACTTTATCCTGCTACAACGTTGCGAATGCAAGAATGCATCAGGCGGCGCAGAACTTTTTAACAAGCATCGTTAATTCGGCCAGTGCAGAAATTAACGCACGCAACGATTCCGAACTGCTGATGCTGGAAAAACTTGCACAGATTGACATGATTCGAGATCCGTTCGTGTCAGCCTGGGACAAGGTTCAGTTCCTTCTGCCTTTAGCCGAAAACGATGAAAATTGTATGTCCATTACTTTTGTTGGGCGCGACGGCGCAAGCGTTATGGACGAAAATAGTGTTAGCGATATTTCAAACGAGCCTTTTTTTAAGGCTTCGATAAGCGGCAAAAAATTCATTCAGGATCCGGAACTTAACCCGTTTTTTAATCAGCTTTTCATCGTTTATTCCGTTCCGGTTTACAATCACAAAAATGAAATCATCGGTATTCTTGCAGAAATAAAGAACGGCGATGCCATTTGCAATATTGTTTCTAAAATTCCCGTTGGCACTCAAACTCCTTTTGTTTTAAGCATGAACACGGGTACGGTTGTCGGCCACGAAAATCAGTCTCTGGTGCTTGGCGGTGTAAATTTGCCAAGCATTATGACCGGCGATTTTGCAGATTTGCTGAACGATGCCTGCAAGGGCAACACCGGTTACCGCGAATGCACCGTGGTAAGCAAGGAAGGCGAAAGTGAACAGCTTGTTGCCTACATGCCTGTTGGAGGCAACACGGACTGGACGATTGTTGCATGCGGCTACAAGGGTGAATTTTTAAAAGGCATGCGTTCAATCCGTTTAAGTGCCTATACTTCAATACCGTTCTGGGTTGTTATTGCAACCGCTGTTTTAATGCTGGTTGTTTCGCAGCTTTTAAAACCGCTGGCAATGGTAAACCGCGCGGTAGAAACTATTGCCCAAGGCAATGCAGATTTAACCCAGCGCATTAAAATACGTTCCCACGATGAAGTTGGACACGTGGCCAGCAGTTTTAACCTTTTTACTGAAAAACTTCAGGGCATTGTTGCTTCCCTTAAAAGTTCTTCTGCCGTGCTGAAAGATTCGGGGGCATCGCTGCAAAATGCAATGCTGGAAAGCACCAGTTCTGTTACGGAAATTATTGCAAGTCTTGAAAGCGTTGGCCGGCAGATTACCAATCAGGCTGCTTCCGTTACCGAAACTTCTGGCACAATGACAGAAATTACTTCCAACATTTCTTCCCTTGAAAGAATGATTGAAGGCCAGTTTGCCTGCGTAAACGAAGCCAGTGCCGCTGTTGAACAGATGATGGGCAATATTGCTTCCGTTGATATCTCGGTTGAAAAAATGGCTGAATCTTTCCGCTATTTAATGGAAGCTACGCAAAACGGAATTGCAAAACAGGACGACGTTAACGTAAAAATCAGGCAGATTGAAAGCCAGTCGCAGATGCTGCAAACAGCAAACGAAGCAATAAGCAACATTGCGGCGCAGACAAACCTGCTTGCAATGAATGCGGCTATTGAAGCGGCACACGCCGGCGAAGCCGGTAAAGGGTTCAGCGTTGTTGCAGACGAAATCCGCAAACTTTCAGAAACTTCTTCTCACCAGTCTAAAACAATTGGTGACCAGCTTAGCAATATTAAAGATTCAATTGCCAGTGTAGTACAGGCCTCAATTGCCTCGCGTGATGCATTCAGCAGTGTTACCGACCGCATTGAAGCAACCGACCAGCTTGTTCAGCAGATTAAAGGTGCCATGGCAGAACAGACCGTTGGTTCTAAGCAGATAGGACAGGCTTTGCATACGATGAATGACAGTTCCAGCGAAGTTCGCGGTGCTTCTGCCGAAATGACAATTGGAAGCAAGGCAATTCTTGACGAAATGGGCATTTTGCAGGAAGAAGCACTGATTATGAAAAGCAGCATGGTAGAAATGTCTGCCGGTGCTAAAAAAATTAACGAAACAACCCAGACTTTGCGCGAGGTTGTGCGCCGGGTAGACGACGTGATTGACCGAATCCAGAACGATGTAGGTCAGTTTACGGTTTAATCACAATTTTTGAATAAACCAAAGCCCCCGTTGCAAAAACAGGGGCTTTTTTTGTCTGCCAGCAGAGTTTAGTTTTTAGGATATTTGCTTTCAAACAAGTCGATTTCTTTTACAAAATAGTCTTCAAGAACCGTTTCAGCTGGTTCAAGATGCAAATTTTTTGTTTTTCTTAAAAAATAATCATAATGATTGTTCCCGTTGAATTGATAAGTGTGGTCGATGACGGCGGAAAGGCAGGTGTCCTGATATTTTGTTCCGGGATAAACGTCTTTAATTGTCAGCCTGATTTTGGTTGTGTTTTCCACGGGTACATAATAAAAATAAACTTTGTCTTCTAGTTCCACAGTTTGCGATTTGCCGGAAACACAGTCTTCAATAAGAATGGTCTTAATTCTGGCGTTTTCTTTAAAAAGTTTCATATTATTAATATCTGTGTAGCCGTTCAAAATTGAAATGCCGCAAACATCTTTTTCATATTCAATCGTAACGCTTTCGCCGGTTCCGTTGCCCGCAACGCCTTCAACCCACGGAATATGCGCGTAGTTCCACCAGTAAGGGTGACATTTGCAGCCTATGTAAAAGCATTTGCCCAGATTGTCCGGCGTGTATGAAATTTTTCTGCCTTTTATGGTTTCGCTGAAAGAAGACGAGGCAGAAATATTTTTTATGTTGTAGTTATGAAAACCGTCATTTGAATCGTCGTATTTGTTTTCGCCGTCATTCTGAAAATCCGTAAAATACTGCCGCATGCGGTCGCCGTCTATAATAAGCAGGCTTTTGTCTTTGTAGTTGAATTTCAGGAAGCCGTCTTTGTCGTAGTTCAGGGCTTTTCTGTCCAGCTTTGCGTATTCGCCAACATAGGGAAGTACAAGATAAAGTTCTTCGTCATTGAAAAACAGATAAGATTCGCCTTCGCCGCCTAAATCAATAAGCTTAAGGTTTTGCGCAAAAACGCAAACGCCCAGCAGTGCCAGCATTGAAATTAAAAATAATTTTTTCATTTTTACCTCTTTTTTAGTTTTGTAAAGACATTACACCATTTAATCGCTTTATTCACAAGCAAAAAAGCGAAAAGATTTATCATTCCAATCATTTTTTTTGTTATCCCAATTATGCTTCGTCTTTCCGAACATTTTTGTCATTCCGAACTCGTTTCGGAATCTGCCTCAATTATATTGTTCGAGACAATAGAGTAGCACCGGCAAAATCAGATAGCCCTCGCAGTTTTGCAAGGCAAAACTGTGCCTTGTGCATAGATGATATACGAGTAGAGATAATAGAATAGCACAAGCCTTGACAAAACACTTGAATGAATGTAGTTTTATTTATATGAACAACTGTTCATATAAAAGGAAGTAAAGCATGGAAGAAAACCAGTTCAGCGAATTAATCAATCCGCGGCTTGCAGAAATTGCTGAAATGCTGCCGGACGAAGAACTGATGTACGATTTGGCAGATTTGTTCAAGATTTTTGGCGATACGACACGCATAAAAATCTTGTATTCACTTCGCGAATCGGAACTTAACGTTTCTTCGCTGGCAGAATTGCTGAAAATGAACCAGTCGGCAGTTTCGCACCAGCTGAAAATATTAAAACAGAGCAAACTGGTAAAATTCCGGCGCGACGGAAAAACCATGTATTACAGCCTTGCCGACGACCATGTGGTTACAATTATCGATCAGGGCATGGACCATTTGTCAGAATGAAAAACGCTTTGCGTTCAAAATAAATTTCAGCAGCCCGAATGCTGAAATTTTATAAAACTATTAAAAACTGTCTTTGCAGTTTGAAGAAGGGGAAAAATTATGGCTTGCAAATGCTGTCACGATGATGACGACGAAAAAGAAAAAAATACAGAACATGCACACGCTCATAGCGGTGAACACGAATCTAACGGACACGAACATAAACACGGCGACCGTGAAGAAGGCTGCTGTTCTTGCTGCGATGATGACGACGATGATGATTGCGGCTGCGGCTGCGGTTGTGGCCATCACCATTCGGAAGAAGAAGGCGTTTTTGGCAGGGAACAGAAAATTACGGTAGCCCGCTGCATTGCCAGCGCAGTTCTGCTTGGTGCGGTAATGCTTGTTACCAAAAACATTCAGCTGACCAAGCCTGTGCAAATTGTGCTGTTTTTAATTCCTTATCTTGTAATCGGTTATGACATTCTTCGCGAAGCCTTTGAAAACATTCTGCACGGCGAAGTTTTTGACGAAAATTTCTTAATGTCAATCGCCACAATCGGCGCATTCTTTTTGGGCGAATACCCTGAAGCCGTTTTTGTAATGCTTTTTGCAAAAATCGGCGAATTTTTTGAAGATTACGCCGTCGGAAAATCGCGCAGGTCAATCAGCGCACTTATGGACATTCGCCCAGACAGCGCAAATGTAGAACGCGACGGCGTTTTGCAAACCGTTGCACCAGGCGAAGTTAAAATCGGCGAAATCATCATAGTTCGCCCCGGTGAAAAAGTGCCCCTTGACGGCGTAATTACGGAAGGCACAAGCACGATTGACACAAGTGCCCTGACCGGCGAATCAATGCCGCGCAGCGTGCAAACCGGCGACGCTGTGCTTTCGGCCAGCATAAACCAGAACGCCCTGCTGAAAATTCGCGTAACAAAGGTCTTTGCAGAAAGCACCGCCAGCAAAATACTTGAAATGGTAGAAAACGCCAGCAGCAAAAAAGCCCAAAGCGAATCTTTTATTCGCCGCTTTGCCAGGTATTACACGCCGGTTGTAGTTTGCGCCGCAATTCTGGTTGCCGTTTTGCCGCCGCTGTTTTTTGCCCAAAGCTGGGCAACCTGGCTTAACCGTGCGCTGGTTTTCCTTGTTGTTTCATGCCCGTGCGCACTTGTAATTTCCATTCCGCTAACATTTTTTGCAGGCATCGGCTGCGCTTCTACCAAAGGCATTTTAATAAAGGGCGGCTGCTACGTTGAATCGCTTGCAAAACTTGAAACCGCTGTTTTTGACAAAACCGGCACTTTAACAAAAGGCATTTTTGCCGTTACCCAAATCGTTCCCAAAAATGGCACAAGCCAGAATGAACTTTTGGAACTTGCCGCCCTTGCGGAAAGCCGTTCGACCCACCCGATTGCAAAATCGCTGGTTTCGGCGTGCGGTACAACACCGGACACAAGCCGCATAGACAGTTTGAGCGAAGTTGCCGGTAAAGGTGTTAGTGCCATTATAGACGGCAAAAACGTACTTTGCGGAAACGCGACCTTAATGCTGGCAAACGGCATTCAAATTGAAAATGACGAAGAACAGGCGGCTGGAACAATCGTTTACGTTGCCCAAAACGGCAAATATCTGGGTTTTGTGCTTATCAGCGACCAGATTAAGGAACAGACACCGAACGCAATGAAAATGCTTAAAGAAGTTGGCGTAAAGCAAACCCTTATGCTTACAGGCGATTCACAGAAAGTTGCCGCCGCCGTTGCAAAGCAAATTGGCATAGACGATTTTAAGGCAGAACTTTTACCGCAAAACAAAGTTGAATGGGTAGAAAAACTTTTGGCGCAAAAAGAAAATGCAAAAAGCAAGGGCAAACTGGCATTTGTTGGCGACGGAATAAACGATGCGCCGGTTTTAAGCCGTGCAGACATTGGCGTTGCAATGGGCGCACTTGGCAGCGATGCCGCAATTGAAGCCGCCGATTTGGTTTTGATGGACGACAATCCTGAAAAACTGGCTGAATCCGTAAAAGTTTCCAAGCGAACAATGAAAATTGTTTACCAGAACTTAAGTTTTTCTCTTGGCGTAAAAGTGCTGATAATGGTTTTGGGCGCGCTGGGCTTTGCACCGCTTTGGGCGGCCGTGTTTGGCGACGTTGGCGTAATGGTAATAGCCGTATTGAACGCTATGCGCGCGGCTCGTGCTGCTTGATTTTTCTCTAATTCCCACTGGCGTAGGCACGAGGCCGAGTTTCTGCCTTGCAAAAACTCGGCAAGTTTCTGTAACCGGCTCGTGCTGCTTGATTTTTCTCTAATTCCCACTGGCGTAGGCACGAGGCCGAGTTTCTGCTTTGCAAAAACTCGGCACGAGCGAAGTTTTTTTTTGCAGCGAGCCTTTGCTTTAGCGAACTTTTATGGCCTGTGTTTGGGCTTCTATAAAATTGTTGTTGCTGTCAAAAATAAAGGTTATTAAGTCAATTTGGGGCGGCACGTTGCGGATGTCGTAGGAACTGTTGCCAAGCCCGGTACTTACATACAAAGTGTCGCTGCCGTTTTTGTAAGAGCCGGCGTAATATTCACCGGTTCCTTCGGGAAAATAAATGGCATTGCCAAAAAAAGTAAATTGGCCGCCATGAGTGTGGCCGCTTATCATCATTGCCGGAACCGTTTCGCCGTGATTCAGCTGGTCAAAAAGCGGCGGACAATGTGCCAGAACCACGTTTGCTGCGTCTTTCTGCCGTTCAAAACCGCCAAAATCAGGGTTGCCAAACAGCAAATCGTCAAGACCGTAAATATTCATCTTCATGCCGTCTTTTTCAAAGGCAAAGGCTTCGTTTTTCAGCAGCTGCACGCCGGCATTTTTCAGTGCTTTGTCATACCTGTCCAATGGAATGTTTTGCGACAAATCCCAGTTGCCAAAAATTGCCAGTTTAGGGCAATTCACACTTATTCCTTCCATATAATGCTGCATAATTTCAACACTTTTGTCCGAAGTAGCCTGATCGCCGGTAAAAAAAATGATGTCAGGGGTAAGGCCGTTTACCATACGAACCATGCAGTCAAAAATCGGGCGTTCCTTGCTAAAGTGTGCGTCAGAAACCTGAATGGCAACAATGCTTTTTGTTCCTTCTGCTGCCACAACCGGCTTAAACTGGTCTAAATAAACGGCATTTTGCTGAATGCTTACGCAGGAACACAAAAGCAGCGGAAACAGAACCTGTAAAAAAACGGAAATCTTCTTGTTAATTTTTTTCATTTGCGACATTGTATAAACAATTCTTTTCTCTTTCAACAATCGGGCGCAAAAGGAAAAATCAATGAGTTCGGCACTTTCGGTTTATTACAAAAATTATCTGGTTCAGCTTGAAGAAGCAAAAAGCCTTGCTGAAAAAAACGGCGCTAAGCCGAAACTTCTGCTGCACGCCTGCTGCGGTCCTTGTTCAAGTGCCTGCCTTGAACAGCTTGCCATTTTTTTTGACATTTCCATTTTGTTCTACAATCCCAACATTTTTCCACAGGAAGAATATTGCCGCCGCCGCGACGAATTGAAGCGTTTTGTTGCAGACTTTATGGGGAAAAATGCGCCTGTTATAATAGAAGAAACTTATAATCCTGCCGAATTTTATTCCGCAGTTGAAAAAGTGCCCGGTTACGCCGCCCTAAGCGAAAAAGGCGAACGGTGCCGGGTTTGCTACACAATCCGCATGCAAAAATGCGCCCAATACGCCCAGAATGGCGGCTACAATTTTTTTACAACCACCCTAAGTATAAGCCCCCACAAAGATGCTGAAAAAATAAACTGTGCCGGGGTATTTTGCCAGAACGAACTTGAACGCGAATACGGTGAAAATGCCGCAAAATATCTTTTTGCCGATTTCAAGAAAAAAAACGGTTTCAAGCGTTCGCTGGAACTTTCGGCCGAATACGGACTTTACCGGCAGGATTACTGCGGATGCATTTTTTCAAAACAAAACCAAAAATAATCAGCCCGAATGGTAATAGGCAGTCCGAACCTGCTTTGTAATCTATGCTTTTGCTGCCTGCTTTGTATCCAACTATTGTTTGTGTGCGCAAAAGCTTTTTTGAGCAAGTCAGCCTGCGCTTGCCCAAAAGCTGATTTTCTTTTTTTTATTCAAAAATTCGGCATTTAAGCTGTTTAAAAATTCAATTTTACAAAATAAATGCAAAAACACATTTGCTTTGTTGACAGATGGCTTTTGTTACCTTAAAATTTAAATACTTTTTTTACGAGGATGAAATATGGATACCAATGATCTTGACCCGGATATTTTAGCACTTTTGCAAGACACCGAATCTTCTACAACTCCTTCAATTGATAATAGTACAACGCCTATAGACCCAAACTTTCCAGAAGATGATTTTGATTTCGGCGGCGATTCTGGTAGCGAAGGAACTGCGGCAAAAGTTGACTTAACCGTTACGAACTTTAAGCCTATTACCAAGTTCTTTAACGACGAAGGCCATAAGGTTTTTGACGACCCGACTTACTATAAAACTGCACTTTCCGGCGAAGGTGATATTGCCAACCGCCTGCACGCAACTTTAAGCAAGTTCCTCAAAACAGACAATCCCCAGGATCGTACTGTTTTCAGACAGCAGCTTTACAGCATTTACTACGAATTCTTAAAAACTTTAGGTCCAAAACTGGCACAGCCAAGTTTGCCGCTGCCTAAAAAATATCTGGTTCGCTACGGGCTGGTTTTACCTTCGCTTTTTACGCCGGACCAGAAACAGCTTTTTTCTACCGTAATTGAAGACAACCCGAGCGGCGAACCTGTTTACTATGTAGACGAATGGATTGCAAATATTGCGCTTGGTAAAATGACCCTTTCTGCAACGGACGAAGCCCGCCCTACGCGCAAAAACGACGGCGATGTACAGCGTTTAATGCAGCTGCAAAGCAAGGCCGAAGGTAAAAAAACTACTGCCGAAAACTATTTGAAGCAGACTGTAAACAAGCGCGGACTTCTGGAAGCTGAACTGCGTTCAAGAGTAGACCAGATTTGTGACCATACGGAACTTGGCGGCCCGTTTGGCAATTTGGGCGGCCCTTTGCGCGATGACCAGAAACGCCTTTTTAACGAAATTACAGACAAAATGCGCGAGCTTTTGAAATTCGATAAAGAAATTACGCAGAACATTCGCGATTATGAAAATGCAAGCGAAGAAAACAATTCGCTTAAAGAAAAGATTTTAGCCGCAAATGCAAATGCCGGTACAAGCACTGCTGATATTGTTGCTGAAATTGAAACAATTCGCCAGATGGCAAAAATGACGGTTGGCCGCAAAGGCAACCACTTTCCGATTTTCAGCCGCGACTATTACCACTGTACGCCGCGCGGAACTGGTTTCAGGGAAAACGTAATTGACATGATGGCGTGGGTTGAATCCATCGACCCGGGTGTTTTTGTCCGCATGCACAAAAATAATGCCAACCGCATTGTTCCTTATGTTGCGCTTATTCCAACTTACGGCGAAATGGGCTTTTGCTGGGAACCTTTCGACAAATACAACAAAGTTTCCAGCCGCGGCCGCATTGCCGTTCCTATGTACCCAAAAAGCCTGCAAATTGCAGTTATTACCGCCTGTGCCGACTTGCGCTGGCAGGTTGCAAAGGAAAAAGCTTCGGTTTACTGGATGGAAGAAGGGCTTACCGGTATGTATTACCAGTGGTTTGACCAGCAGAAACTTAAAGGCGACGTAAAGGATTACTTTATCCGCGATTACATTTTGTGGATGACCAAGGAATCAGAAGGAATGATGCGCCTTGATAAGGAAGTTAGAAGCGTTTTCTGGCGTTACGTGCCGTTTCCACAGGAAAGAAAAGACATGCTTAAAATGCGCAGTCTGGTTTACGCCGAACTGTGCCAGAAAGACCAGAACCGTGCAATGTCCGACGGTTATTGATGCAGTTTATGCACAGGGCAGCGTTTACGATTTTGCCTGTGCATAAAAAAGCCTGAACTTTGTTTGCCACGTGTTTACGGTCTGCAAAGTTCAGGCTTTTTTTTTAAGTTTTCTAATATTTTCCGTTCAGGTTGTTCCGTTTTTAAGCGAACAGCAAAAAAGGCACTTAATCGTAGTTCTTCTTTTTCTTGAATTTTCTGGAAGTGAAAATCGGGTCTAATTTGTCTTCCAGATTGAATTTTTCAAATACGAAGTTTGCAATTTTCTGGTACAGAAACATGCCCAAAATTGCACCGGCAAAAAAAGTAAATGTCACAACAGAAAAAGTTGCGCCAAAATCTTCCGGCATAATTGACAATGCCAGCAGGCTGAAAGCAACGGCAAAAATCATGGACAGAATTACGTTTACGATTGTGCCGACGATAACAAAAATAACTGTGTTGGTTTTTTTCGACATTATTTAACCTCTTTTTTATTTGAATCTTTGAAAGAATCTTTCAAAATAAAAATTACCATTAGGAAAGCGCAAATTAAAATTGCAGAATCGGCAATATTGAAAGTTGGCCACCGGTTAAGTCCGAATAGACCGTAAAATTTTACGTCAATAAAATCTACAACGCCGGTTGGTCTGAAAAAACGGTCAATTAAATTGCCAAAACCGCCGCCCAAAAGCCCGGTTATGCACCAGCGCTGGGCAAAAGTAAAGTCTTTGTTTACAAAGTATACCACAAAAATTGCAGAAAGCACCAAAAGCGGTATTATGCACATTGAAAAAAGCCGCCCGATGCTGGAAAAATTGCTGCCAATACTGAATGCTGCGCCAAGGTTGCTTTCGTGAATGATTTGCAGAAAGTCGCCGAAAAATGCTGCGCCTACTGTGCCGTAAGGTATGTTTTTAACAACCAGCAGTTTTGAAAGCTGGTCTAAACCTATTACGGCAAAAAAAAGCGTTAACGGCAAAAGTTTTTGTTTAATGTAAGAAACTTGTTTAAGTTTTCGGTTTTCTTCGGTTTTTTCGCTGTCTAAAATCATTTAAGTTCCTGTTTTTCAATAAATTTCTGTACGCGCTGGGCAATAATCTGCGCCTGTGTCCAGCCGTCCGTTGGCGACTGCTGAATATGGTAGTAAACTGCCGACTGCAAAAGTGCCAGATTGCCCATTCCCGGCACGTATCCCGGAATGTTTTCGTTTAACGCGAAAACTGGCAGACTGCTCTGCGTAAGTTTATTGTAATTTTGCGCTGCCTGTGCCGCTTCTCCGTCGGCAACAACGCAGGCAATTTTATCTGCAAGGTTCTGCTCTTTCAAATAACTGACAATCGCATAAAGTTCATGGGTTTTAAGCACGGTAAAATACTGCCGGTCAAAATCTTCCGGTTGGTATGCGGCAAGATAGCGCGCATAAAATGAACGGACAAAATTGCCGTTATGCCAGTCGTTAAAGTAAGGCCGGTTCTGGTCAAAAAAATCGGCACTAATTACAGCGTAGCCTTTAGCGGCCAGTGCCTTTATGGTTATGCTGTTTTCCTGCACGTAAGTAAAAACGTCTGGCAGATAAATTATTATTTTCTGTTCGGTTTCGGCCGCTTCTTTGGTGTTTTCTCCATTTTCCGCGGCAGCTGAATTTGTGCCGTTTCCTGCCGCCGGTGCAGTTTCTGTTTGCATCGTCACGGCTTCGGCACTGGCAGTTAGGTTTGCGTTTTGGGCAGTTTCTGCAATTTCCGCATTTCCGTCAATTTTGGCCGCAGTTTCCGCTGTGTTTTCAGCCTGTTCGTTTTCCGGCTGTTTTTTTAAAAGGCCTTCAAATGCAGTTTTAATTTCAAATTTCTGCACGGGTTCAGGCCGTTGGGGCTTGCCTTCAAACTTGAAAGTATAAAATTCTGCACTGGTTTTCTGTTTTCTGTCGCGCGGTACAAAACCTTTTTCAAAACTGCCGCTGTAAAGCTGTTTCTGCTGGCTTACGTATGCCAGGTTGGATTTGTTTATTCTGTAAATGTCCTTGAAAGGGTATTTTTTAAAAACAAAATGACCGGTTGCGCAGATTAGGACAAAACCTAAAAAGCAGGCAATTTTTGCACCGGCAGAAAAAAGGTCAACCGGCAGCCGTTGAAAGCAGCGCACAAGGGCACGAATGTTGAAGAAAAATATAAAAAACGAAATGGCGCAGATGCTTATTGTTTCTACGGAAAGCCCGTCGGCAAAAACCAGAAGAACCGAAATGAAAAAAGCAAAGGGGGCAAAAATGGAAATTCTGTCTGTTGTGCCTGCCTTGTGCAAAAGCGGGCGCAAAACAACCGGCAAAAGCAGCAAAAGCACAAAAAATTCGCCTAAAGAAAACACAGTCATACTTCTTACATGATAAACAAAAAGAGCATTTGTGCCAACACTAGCATTTTTTTTGTTCGCCCCAATTTTACGGCAATCGGGCGTTTTGACAAGAAAAACAATTTGTTTTTTTTGTTTTCCTATGGTAAAATTCATTTATTATGGCAGAACAAAAACAACTTGTTGTTGATAAAGAAAAAGTTCAAAAAGCCGCAAAAGCAGGTGTACCGCTGGCACTTACAACTTATGTTCTTCCGCACGAAATGGAAGTTTACATGAACGAGATTTTAGCCTGTTTTTTAGATGCGGTTGGTCAAAATCACATGACGGATTATCTGGTTTACTGTCTTAACGAACTGACTGCCAATGCCAAAAAAGCCAATACAAAACGCGTTTACTTTAAAGAAAAAAAACTGAACATTAATGACCCTGCCGACTACGAAAAAGGCATGGAAACATTTAAAGAAGACACTTTGGCTGATATAAACCATTACCTGCGCTTGCAGCGTGATGCCGGGCTTTATATCAAGGTTTCTTTTCTTGCCAAAAACGGCAAAATAAAACTTGAAGTTAGAAACAACAGCGAACTGAGTTTTTTTGAATACAAGCGCATTCACGACCGCATTTGCCGCGCCCAAATTTACAGCACAATGCAGGAAGCAATGAACAATCTGGTTGACGAAACGGAAGGTGCCGGATTGGGTTTGCTTTTGATGATTCTTATGCTGAAAAAAGTTGGTCTTACCGAAGATTCCTATCAGGTTCTTGTTGAAGGTCAGGAGACCATTGTGAGGGTAGAGCTCCCTTTTGCTGATAAACTTTCTCAGGATTTTGAGAAAGTTTCCGATGAAATCAGTCAGGTAATTACGGAATTGTCTTCTTTCCCGGAAAGCATTGTAAAGCTTAACGAACTTCTGGAAAAACCGGACGTTGAAATGTCAGAAATTGCCGATTACATTCAGAATGACGTGGCACTTACTGCCGATTTGCTGAAACTGGTTAATTCTGCGGCTTTTAGAACGGCAAACCCTTGCCACAACGTGCTTGATGCCGTAAAAATCGTCGGTTTGTACGAACTGCACAATTTAATATATTCCCTCGGCACGATGAGCGTTTTGGGTGACAAAACGCCGGAACAGAAGAAAATATGGCAGCATTCGTTCAGAGTGGCGTTTTACGCCCAGTACATTGCCAGAAACTTTTACCCTAAAGAAAAGGAACTGATTTCTCAGTGCTACATAAGCGGTTTGCTGCACGACATTGGCAAGGTAATTTTTACCAATGTGCATACAACGCAAATTAAACGGCTTGAAAGCGTAACAAAGGAAAAGCAAATACCAATTCAAATAATTGAACAGCTGGCAGCAGGCGCAAACCACGAAGTTTTAGGTTCGCTTATTGCAAAAAAATGGAATTTCCCTGACGGCCTTGTTTCGACAATACGCTATCACCATTCACCTTTTGCCGCGCCGGAAGAATTTGAAAAGCTGGTAATGGTTGTAGCTTTTGCAAACCAGCTGGCAAATTATCACAGCGGCGAAATGGTTTATTCCCAGTTCATGGACGAAGTTTGCCTGTTTTTTGGCTTTAACATGGAAGAACCTGACGAACTGAAAGCTTACAGCGAATGTTTGCAGGAATATTTTGACGAAAGGTCTGCGTAAAACGGCAGTAAAAAAACGGACTGGTAAGTTTTTTATTTGCTTTTTTACTGCTGAATAAGACGCTGAACTGAACCCGGTAAAAAGAACTGCTAATTGCCGCAGTTTTTACACAGGTAACGGCAAAACAGGCAGTTGTCGCGGGTTTTTCCATTGCCCGGAAACTTGTGGCCGTTTTTTTGCATTTTAAGTGCTGTTTTTAAAAGACCGGTTTTATAAACGGTTTTCAAAAAGCCGTTTTTCAGCGACTGTTCGCCTGCTTTTTTTATTTCTTCAAAACTCATCTGGTTCAAATTGCCTAAAATAAGTTTGCTTTCTTCGTTTGCATAGCCGCAGCAGGCTGCAACATCGCCGTTGGCGTGCACATAATACACGTTGCCCGGTCCTTCGCAAAAATCTTCGCTAAACCATTCGCTGCTTTGCCAGTTGTCCGGGTTTTGCGGATTTTCATCAATAAATGCAATTTTTTCAATCAAAATTGAATCAAATTCACGGCCGTCGTCAAAGCCGTTTTCCAGTTTTTCGCCGTAGCGCAGTTCTTGTGGGAATGACGGACAGTTTGCCTGCGCCTTTTCAGGCGAATCCTTAAAAAATGGCGTTGTGTCCAAAAGGCCGGAAAGCTCCGTTAAAAGTGCCAGTGTCTGCTGGTTTTCTTCCATTAAATTTGGTGCATTTTGCGCCGGTTTTTGTGCGCCTTGTGTGCCGGGCAAAGTTTTGTAAACCAGCACAAGACTAACCATGTTGCGGTTTTGCCATATTTCTTCAACGTTTTTTATAAAGGCGGCCACTTTGGGGCTGTTTTTGCCGTGAAAAAAGTCGAAGCTGACGCCAAAAGTACCATCAAAACCGGAATTGTACAGTTTTTGAAGGGTTTTTTTTAATTCGTCTTCGCTTTGCCACCAAACGGCGTTTGTCATAAGACGGTCAAAAACACAGTCGCATTCAACCGCGGTTTTTACAATCTGGCACAAAAATTCGGCATTTAAAAAAGGTTCGCCGCCGGAAAAACCTACCCGGCTGATTTTGTCGCCTGCCGCATCGCGCAAAAAGGTTTGGGCTTTTTCGATATTCAGTTTTTGGGCGTTGTTTGGCACAAAACAGTGGGCGCAGTGCAGGTTGCAGGCCTGTGTTGGCACAAAAATAATTTCTTCCGGGCAAAAATGGGTTGAAGATTTAAAAAACATGGCACATTTTATTCTGTTGCGCCGCGGCGTGTAAAGCGCAAACACGGCTTGCAGTTTTTTTGGTTTTTTTGTTTTTCAAGTGAAAGTGCAGTGCATTAAAAAAATTGCAAAAATTTGCCGAAAAATAAGTGAACCAGCCTAAACTAACAGAATTGCTGCCGCCGGTGCGGGTAAATGCTGGTTTTTAAGAAAATTGCATTCGCGTTCAACCAGTTTTCTGGCAATTTTTTTTGCCCGTTGAACCGTAGCGCAAAAAGGCGAACCTTGTGAGACTTGAAAAAAATCGAAAACAGCAGATACATTTTTTTATAATTGCCGCCGCCATTATTTTTTGCGCATTTTCATTTTTTTCCTGCGGAATGACGGATTCGGCCGCACGCAAAAAAAACAAGAAAGAACTGGCCGACCCGATGATTGTTCCTTACGGCGAGGCTGATAAAAAAAATGCCGAATCCGGTCAGGGCGGCGATTTAACCCTGCTTGCCCACGCGGAACAGGGCACAAGCGCCGGTACGGTTTCTGCCAGTTTTATTGCCGTCGGCGATAACCTTATTCACGAACCCATTTATCTTCAGGCTGCCAGCCGGGCACATTCTGCGGCAAAAGAAGCAGAAAACGCAAAAAAAGAACTGTTCATGCAGAATCTTCAGAAAAAGGAAGGGGAAAACACTTCCGGCGAAAATGCAGAAAGTGCGGAAAATGCCGGGCTAAAAGTTTCCCGTTATTTTGAACAGACCGCCGAATATTTCAGCAAAAGCCAGCCGTCTTATGATTTTTACGAAGCGTACAAATACCTTGTGCCTTTTTCTGCTTCTGCCGATTTTGCCTTTATAAATCAGGAAACTTTAATTACTTCAACTTTTTCGCCTTCAACTTACCCGCGTTTTGCCTCTCCTGCCGATTTGGGCGATTTTCTGCTTGATGCCGGGTTCAATATTTTTTCCGTTGCAAACAACCACATGCTTGATAAAGGCGATCAGGGACTTAAAGACAGTTTGGCTTACTGGAAAAGCCGTGCTGATTTTGCCGATTTTGTTGTAAGCGGCGCTTTTTTGGGCGACGAAGACCGGCTTAAAGTGCGCAGCATTGAACGGAACGGCATAAAAATTGCCTTTGTCGCAATCTGCGATTCGCTGAACGGGCTAGACCTTGAACCCGGTTCTGCATTGCGCCTGCTGCGTATAAGCGATGAAAATTTAATAGAAGAATATCTGCAAAAAGCCCGTGCCGAATCTGATTTTGTGGTAGTTTCGGTGCACTGGGGCAGCGAATATGAAACCGAGCCGGACGACACCCAGCGTGATTTGGCGCACAAAATGTCCGAATGGGGGGCAGACGTGATAATCGGCACTCATCCCCATGTTTTGCAAACGGTTGAAGAATTTGACGCAAGTGACGGGCGCAAAACGCTGGTAGCCTATTCACTTGGTAATTTAATTTCTGCACAAAGCGAAGGAATGCGCCTTATTGGTGCGCTTTTAAGTTTCAGCTTGCAGAAAGACCTGAAAACCGGCATTACCAGTTACAGAGACCCGGCTGTCATTCCGCTTGTTACCCATTACAAGCGCGGCTTTGCCGAAATTGCAGTTTTTCCCCTTGATGAATATTCGCCAATGCAGGCACGGGAACACGGGGTAAGGCGTTTTACCAGCAATTTTAACTACAATTATATTGTAGAAAACGCCAAAAGCATTATTCCCGAACAGTATTTGAAACTGCCGGAAGCCGTGGTTGCCCAGTCTAACAGGCGGTTTGAACTGTGGATAAGCCGCTAGGCTTTTTATAAATTGCGGCTGCGCTGAAAAATTCCGCAGCCGCTGTAATTCCTGCAAAAATAGCTGGTCAGTTTTCGGTGCGTTTCCATTCGTCTATGTATTCAAGCATAAACTGCTGCACGTTGTTAAAATACTTCTTCTGAAAATCGCAGGCTTTTTTACCCAGATACCTGAAATGCCAGCATTCCCACCTGTACCCGGTAACGTCTTCGTAGCCTTTGGGAAAAGACAGCGACCAGCCGAAACTTGCCGCATTTTTGTAAACCCACTGACCCATTTCCGTTCTGTCAAAATCGTCGCTTATTGAACCGAAATCGATTGCAGTGCCCAGCTGATGCTGGCTTGTGCCCGGCCGGGCGCTTTCGCGTTCGGCTTCTTCAAGGCCGTCAACCCTTACCCAGTAATTAAAAAGGTTATCCTGATATTCGTAGGAACGGTAAACCGAACTGACAAGCAAAGTGATGCCGTCTTTTTGGGCAGCTTTTGCCATAAGTTTAAGGGCTTCGTAAGCTTCGCGCCTTATGTACATTCCGTTTTTGTTAAGAAAAAACAGATCATTTTTTTCAAGCAGAACAAGGTCTGCCGGCTTATAGTTTTTGGAAGCCTTGTGGGTTTTATCAATTAAAAAATAAAGGCTTTCGTCATTCGGGTTGAACTTTTTTTCTTCGGCAAGCACTTCAAGCAAATCGCCTGCAAACTCAACCCGGTCTGCAATTGAAACTTCGTTTTTAAATCGAACGCTCATCGCATTATAAACGCGGTCAACTTTTTCAAAATCGTCTGCAAAAACCGCAAGTGCCGCAGCAAACAGAACCAAAACCGCAATAAACTTTTTCATTCAAAACCACCTTTAAAAATTTAGGTTCAATTTCAAGTTTTATATAAAAGGCAAAAAGCAATCTATTAATTGTGATAAAAAACAGCCGCAGACAGGCACGGACACGAAAAAAAATACGCCGTGCGCATGCTCAAGTCTTTTTTTCGTGGCAGGGACTGTCGAAAGGCTGTTTTTAGGCATTTCATAAAAACTCGACATTCGACCATTTAATTTATGCGCACTTAAAAATAGCATTTTGCATTCCAGTTGAAAAGCGTGCCCGTAATTGCTAAAATGCAAAATTATGAATTCTACTAAACGAACCGTCACTTGCGGCGAATTATGCAAGGCTGACGTTGGAAAAACAGTTGTATTAAATGGTTGGGTAAGCCGTGCCCGCGATTTAGGCGGACTTACCTTTATTATGCTTCGCGACCGTTACGGCATTACCCAGATTATGGTTGGCGACAAGGCAAGTGATGAAGTTAAAAAAATTGCTTCGTCGTTAAAAAGCGAATATTGTATTGCAGTTGAAGGTGTGGTTGCTGCCCGTGCTGATAAAGATGTTAATAAAAATATGGCAACCGGCGAAATTGAACTTGAAGCTACTGATATTGAAATCTTTACGACTTCACAGGAACTGCCTTTCAGTATTGAAGAAGTACGCCAGAAAGACGGTACTATTGTTCTGCCAAACGAAGATTTGCGCTTAAAATACCGCTACCTTGACCTTCGCCGTGACCCGATGCAGAAAAATATCATTCTGCGCAGTCAGGTTACTTACGCAACACGTGAATATTTAACTTCAAAAGGCTTTTTGGAAATTGAAACGCCAACTTTCATCAAGTCTACGCCGGAAGGCGCACGTGACTACCTTGTTCCAAGCCGCGTTCACCCTGGCAAGTTCTATTCACTGCCGCAGTCACCGCAGCTTTACAAGCAGCTTTTAATGGTTTCTGGTTTCGACAAATATTTTCAGATTGCACGCTGTTACCGCGACGAAGATGCACGCGGTGACCGCCAGCCTGAATTTACCCAGATTGATATGGAAATGTCTTTTACCAATCGTGAAGAAGTGCTTGCCACCACTGAAGGCATGATGCAGCATATTTTCAAAAAAACATTGAATTACGATTTGCCTGCAACTTTTGACCGCCTTACTTGGGAAGATGCTTTTGATCTTTACGGAAGCGACAAGCCTGATTTGCGTTTTGACCTTAAAATGCAGGACGCAGCCTTTATGGCCGATTTAAGTGATTTTGCCGCATTTAAGGCTGGTGCTGCCAACGCAAGCAAAGATTTGCCGCGCCACAAAAGAAGCGGATGCAAGGCACTGGTTGTAAAAAATGTTGCCGACAAATACAGCCGCAAAATGGTTGAACAGCTGGAAGCCGTTGCAAAAACATACAAGGCAAAAGGTCTTGCATGGATGAAGGTAAACGCTGAAGGTAATTTTGAAGGCGGAATCAGCAAGTTTTATGCCGGTAAGGAAGCTGAAATTTGCAGCAGGCTTGGCGCCGAAAAGAACGACCTTCTGCTTTTTGTAAGCGATGAAAAATGGCAGCTTGCCTGTGTTGCACTTGGTGCAGTACGCAAGCAGCTTGGCAAAGACCTGAATCTTTTCAACCCTGCTGACGAATTCCATTTTGCATGGATTATTGACTTTCCGTATTTTGCATGGAACGAAGACGAAAACCACTGGGAAACAGAACACCACATGTTTACTCTTCCGCAGAAAAAATACTGGGATACACTGGAATCGAACCCTGGCGAAGTAAAGGGAGACCTTTACGATTTGGTTCTTAACGGTTACGAACTTGCTTCTGGTTCTATGCGTATTAACGATCCTGCATTGCAGGAACGCATTTTTGAAATTGTCGGTTACAGCCGCGAACGTGCAGAAAAGGCTTTCGGCTTTTTGGTAACAGCGTTCAAATACGGTGCGCCGCCACATGGTGGTATTGCCCCTGGCCTTGACCGCCTTATCATGCTTATGCGCCACGAAGAATCAATTCACGAAGTAATTGCATTCCCTAAAAACAACCTTGCAGCATCACCAATGGACGAATGTCCTGCTGAAGTTGACGAAGCCCAGCTTAGGGACTTGCACATCAGCTGTTATGACGTGGAAAAATAACTGCGGTTTGAAAAAAAATGGCAAAAAGCTTAAGTATTTGCCTGCTGAACAGGTGAGCGGTTAAGCTTAAAGTGCAAAACTGAAGCCTCCCGGAAGGGAGGCTTTTTCGTTGGTAAATGTAAAATTAAAAACGGAAAGAGTAAAAAAAATAGCCGGAACACCCTGAATGCTCCGGCTTATATCTTATTCAGAAAGGTTACACTTAAACGATAACTACAGAATTGTCTGTGTTAGAAAAAGGTGCTGGAATGTATTTGTCGGCATTCCAGTCGTTTTCCCATTTTTTGCCGTCAAGCAAATAACGGAACTGATATTCGTTTCCGGCTTCAAGGGTTAATGTTACCGAAAAACTGCCGTCCTTATTTTTCTTCATTGGTGTGTCAAGGCTGCTCCAACTGTTAAAATCCCCTGCCAACCAAACGTTTGCTGCACCGTTTGCAGCTTCTGCAGAAAGTTCAAAAGTAACTTTGCATTTTTTCTGTGTTTTCAAATAATTTTTGTATAAGGCCATACTTTCTCCAAATAAGACTCTACAAGTTTTTACAAACCTTCAAATGCTAGGCTTGTAACTAATTATGCTAATTATTATATTATAAAACATCGGTTTTGTGAAGTAACTAACTTGCTGGATAAAAATCTTCCAATGTTAGTCCCAAAAAAAGTAAAAAATGAATAAATTTACAGCATTTTTTGATTTTTTACTTCAACCTCAAACAAAACCAAGGAGTTTTTTATGAGTAAAGGCAAATATCTTTTTACCTCAGAATCAGTTGGTGAAGGCCACCCGGACAAACTGTGTGACCAGATTTCTGATGCAGTGCTTGATGCCTGTCTTCGCGATGATCCGGAAAGTCACGTAGCATGTGAAACATTTGCTTCAACTGCACTTGTAATGGTTGGCGGTGAAATTACAACCAACACTTACGTTGACGTTCAGTCTATTGCACGCAAAATTGCAGGCGAAATTGGCTACACAAACAGCGATTACGGTCTGGACTGCAATTCAATGGCAGTTTTGAACATGATTCACTCACAGTCGCCTGATATTAACCAGGGCGTTGTTGGTACCGGCTTAAAGGAATTTGAAGGTCAGCAGGGTGCCGGCGATCAGGGCATGATGTTTGGTTTTGCTTGTTCAGAAACTCCGGAACTTATGCCTGCACCGATTATGTATTCGCACAACATTTTGCGCAAGGCAACTGAACTGCGCAAAAACGGCACAATTAACTGGCTGCGCCCGGATGCAAAAAGTCAGGTAACAATTGAATACGACGGCCACAAACCGGTACGCATTGATACTGTTGTCGTTTCGCATCAGCATCACCCGGAAGTTGGCTACGACGAAATTAAAGATACAGTAATCAACAAAATCATCATGCCGGTTCTTGAACCAACAGGACTTGTTGATGAATCAACCAAATTTTACATTAACCCAACCGGCCGCTTTGTAGTAGGCGGACCATTTGGCGACACAGGTTTGACAGGCCGCAAAATTATCGTTGATACATACGGCGGAATGGGGCGTCACGGCGGCGGCGCATTTAGCGGCAAAGACCCTTCTAAAGTAGACCGTTCGGCCGCATACATGGCACGCTACATTGCAAAGCACGTTGTAGCCGCCGGTTTTGCAGAACGCTGCGAAGTTCAACTTGCCTATGCAATTGGCGTTCCGTACCCTGTTTCTGTAATGGTTGATACATTCGGCACTGGCAAAGTTGAAGAAGCTGCAATTTCTAAAGCAGTAACCGAAGTTTTTGACTGTTCACCGGCCGGAATTATTAAAACGCTTGATTTGAAGAAACCAGTTTATCAGGCAACAGCCGCTTATGGGCACTTTGGCCGAAGCGAATTTGCATGGGAAAAACTGAACAAGCTGGAAGAACTTAAAAAAGCAATCAAATAGTTTGTAATTTTCCGCAATATAAAAGCCCCGAAACAAAAGTTCCGGGGCTTTTTTTGTGCCTGTTGCTTTTTGAAGACAGGGAACATCACATCAGAAATAGCAGTATCTTGCCACTTCTCACCTGGATATGTTTCTTTGATTGTAATGCGAAATTTTGTTACTGGTTCAGCAAATTGTACTGTTTTAAAATATACAAAATCTTCAAAATGAACATTCTGTTTTATTTCTTTGCCGTTTTCGGTCCATCCTGTAAATTCTGCTTCTTTTATTCGGCTGTTTGCCTTGTATAAATGTATTCTGTTTCCATCAACAAAACCATTTAGAATATATGCTATGGATTGTGGAGAAGATAAATCAAATTCTATCCATTCTCCTATTCCACTATCTTTTGCATTCTCTACCCAAGGGAAACAATAAGGATTGATTATATCTTGAGGCCATTCAGAATTACGTATTATATACCAATCTAAACCAACCCCTGTATAATCAAAGTCTAATCCATAGTTATACTCAACTAATTGAATACTAGAATCTGATACAAACTGTTCTTTCAACTCAGTTTGCCAATAAACACCAAATGCTGATAACAAAACGAACATCGAAAGAATTATAATCGCTAGTAGCTTTTTTTTTCATAAATTATTCCCTTCCAGGACTATAAATAGGTTCTATTGAATTTCTTTTATTTTTTACTATAGTTTTTACATCATAAGAAAAGGAAACATTATTCATTAGCCAACTGTTGGTTGCATTTAAAATAGTATGGCGACCCTTGAAAAAAATTCGCGGGTCGCCATACAAAAATAAACGTAATTAGGAGCTCAATAGCGCTTATATTCTAAAGCTGCCTACATTTTCTTCAATTTCTTTAATATTGTGGTTAAGCTCGGTGTTTGTGGACTCCAAAGCTTCTGTAGACGCTTTCATCTGTTCAACGCACGTTCCGATGCTTGCAAATTCTTCCTTCATAACACGGTTGGCTTCTTCCAAAGCACTTACTGTCTGAAGAATAACGTTTGAGCCGTTACTCATTTCATTTGAAGCACTGCGAACTTCTGAAGTTGTGTGATTCATATCACTTAAAGCTTCAAGTACCTGCTTTGAACCTTCTTGCTGTTCGTTCATTGCGCTTGAGATGTTTTCTACCAGCTGATAAGTTGTATCAATTTCATTTCCAACCACATTAAATGCTTCTGTTGAAAGCGAAGCTTCTTGTACAAGATTACCAATCTGTGATGCAACATCTTTAAGTTCGTCGCCAATTTTTTTAGACTGCACTGCCGAATCTTCTGCCAGCTTTCGGATTTCGTCAGCAACAACTGCAAAGCCCATACCTGCATTGCCTGCATGTGCCGCTTCAATAGCTGCGTTCATAGCCAACAAGTTTGTTTGCGAAGCAATATTTTGAATAATTTTATTTGCTTCCATAAGAGCTGTTGAACTTTCAACAACATTTTCAAGAAGTTTGTTTACATTTTCGTTTTTGCTGATACCAACCTTTGTTGTAGAAGAAAGGTTGTTGAATGCTTCAGACATATGCTGCACAGATTTTGTAACAGCACTAATATTGCCAAGCATCTCTTCTATAGATGCGGATGCTTCTGTAATTGCTGCGCCCTGTGCTTCAACCATTTTATTCAAGGAATCGATGTTTGATGAAATTTGGGCTGCAGCTGAAGAAGTTGATTCAACAGACTTTTGCTGAACTTCAGATGCGTTATTCACATTGTTCATTTCTTCTACAATAGAAGAAAGAGAGGCTTTACTTTGATTAACGTTTTCGTTCAACAGTTTGTAGTTTTCTGCAACCTTATTTTTTGAATTGTTGATAGACTTTACAGTTGCGTGAATTACATCAATAAAGCTGTTGCAAGAAGACATAATATCCGTGATGGCGTCTTTTCTGTTTACAGGAAGACGCTTTGTTAAGTCCTTATCACCGTTAACAAGGTCGTCCATATTCTTTTTTACGTTGCCTGCATAATTAATCAGTTTATTAAGCATTATAATAATAAGAACTGTGAGAATTATTGCTGTAGGAATTAAAACCGCTGCAAGAATATTTGCTACTAATGTGATAAGACTATTTACTTCCACGTATTGGATAGATGTAGTGATTTCAAAAGTTTTATTTTGAACCTGCAAATCGCTTTTGTAGTATCTGTATTTTGTTAAATCTTCAATTGGTTCGCCAACAACCGCATTACCAGAAACAGAATCTACTATAAATACAGAACCTGTATTGAATAATGGAATATTCAGGTTGTTAAGGGCTTCAATAGAAAGGAATCCTACAAGTACGCCTGATTCTTCTTTTCCCGTTTCAATATCATAATATTTGAAAGAAGTCATCAAAGGCATTGCGAATACACCTGTATTTAATTTACGGGGATCTTCAATAAAGTATTTTTCACCTTTGCGATGTGCCAAATAATATTCTTTGTCCGAAATGTCAGATGTTGCGTTGTAGCATAGTTCCATGGCATTTTCTTTACCATTTGATTGGGTATTGTATGTACCTGGGTGCTGGGATACTTCTCTGTCCCAGGCAATCATCATATATTCAAAACCTTCCGGAATTGGTTTTGAGATTAAGTAACTTAAAATCTGTTCTTGATAGTCCTCAGATTCATCCATAATAGAACCAAGATACATATCAACCGCATTCATTTTGCCGTTAAACCAGTCTTTAACATTATTTGAAATAATGTTGTTTGTTACCTGCATTGACTGGTTGTAAACCATGTTAACAGGTTTTTTTGAGAAGGTCATTGTCAGGTTTAATGCAATAAGGAATATTGCGATTGTACCAATGAAAGACGCTGACCCATAACGTAAAAGTAAGTTTGCTTCCTTCATACTCTCTTCTTCCTTCATACTCTCTTCAGTTTGTTTGCGAGTGTTGTCGATTTTCAAAAATTGTCGAGACATAATGCTTCCATTCTATATCAGAATCGCTAAATCAACAATTAAATATAATCGTTTACTCCAAAAAGAGTCCTGCATCTTTTTTTAGATATTTTTCTTCACTGTGCGCGGGCTACGGCAATGCCGGATTTTATAGCTTCGCGCCCGCACAAACTGTCCAGCTGCCGCCCACGCAAGCGGAAATTAGAGACAGTCGGGAAGCACAATTTAGTAGCAGACTGCACAAGGTCTAGTTTTGCCATTCAAAACTAGACCTTGTGCATAGACAATCGGAAATAACAGGTAATTAAAAGGCACAAGCCTAGTCTCCAAAACAGATGCCCAGTGCTTTTGCCTGTTTTATCGTGTCGCATTCAACATCAACATACTTTGTAATGCCTGCAACCTGACTTAATTCCACCGGAACGATTTCTTCGTTTTTTAAGGCAGCCATTACCCCGAATTTTTTCTGCAAAATATACCCGGCTGCGGCCGCCCCCATGCGTGTTGCTATAATTCGGTCTTGCGGACAGGGTGAACCACCCCTTTGAATGTGCCCCGGTATTGAAACCCTTACTTCTTTGCAGCAAATCATTCGCAGCTGTGCAGCAAGCTGTAACGAAATAGACTTATTTCCCATTTTTGCCTTGTACTCTTTTTTTGAAAGAAGCATGTCCTGTTTAGATTTTGCACCTTCTGCAACCGCAATTATAGAAAAACCTCTTCCTTCGTTTTCGTTTTTGTTTATTTTTTCCACAATTGAAAGAATTTCAAAAGGAATTTCGGGAATTAATATTACGTCTGCGCCGCCTGCAATGCCTGCGTTTAAAGTAAGATGCCCGGTTTTGTGACCCATTATTTCAACTATGAAAATTCTTGAATGACTTGCGGCTGTAGTTTTTATGTTTTCAATTGTTTCAGAAGCAACTTCCAGGGCGCTTGCATAACCAAATGTTAAGTCTGTTGCCGCAACGTCGTTATCAATGGTTTTGGGCAAAGTTACAATATTCAGCCCTTTTTCGCTTAAAAGCTTAGCCGTTTTTTGCGAACCGTTGCCGCCAAGCACAACCAGACAATCCAAACCCATATTTTTGTAATTTTCTATCATTGCAGGAATTTTTTCATTTCCGTTTTCGTCCGGGTCGTTTATGTGCTTAAAAGACATTCTTGAAGAACCTAATATCGTTCCGCCAAGTGACAGAATGTTTTCAAAATCATCTTTTGAAAGCCGCCACGAACTGCCGTTTACCAGACCTTCGTACCCATTTTCGATTCCGATAATTTCGGTGTTCGGATTTTGTTCATATAAAGCAAAAACCAAACCGCGCATAGCCGCATTAAGCGCCTGACAGTCGCCGCCGCTTGTTAAAATCCCGACTCTTAATTTTTCTTCCATTTCTTTTCCCCGTTATAGTCTGTTATTTTTTTATAAGCTTCTTCGTAGAACAGCTCTTGAGAATTCAGGTTTTTTTTGTCTGTCAGCAAAGTGTTCCTGTCTTCATATACCCCGTTGTTGCACTGGACTTTTCCTTTTTCATCATCATTCATAACTGTGTTGAAAATGTGCAGGATTCTGTTTCTGATTTTTTCATCGTAAATTGGAGCGGCAACTTCTACACGGCGGGTAGTATTTCTTGTCATAAAATCAGCAGAGGCAATGTAG